>NZ_JBSGBE010000009.1:0-344330 GCF_053601075.1 Lentzea sp. NPDC004789
GTGACGGTCGGCAACGTGGGCACGACCGACCAGAGCAGGGTGCGGTTCGGCGACCTCAACGGTGACGGCCGGGACGATCTGATCCGTGTGAACGCCCGAACGCGGCGATGGCAGGGGCGATGAGCGCCAGCCCGACCGGCGCGAGACCGTACGACAGCAGGAAGTCCAAAGAGGACACCCGGGCCAGCTTGGACGGCTCCACCTCGCGCTGCGTCGCGGTGAACCACGGCACGTTGAACAGGTCGATGCCCAGCCCGGCGACCGCGTAGACGGCGATCACGACGAACGGGTGCACCGGCAGCAGCAGCACCAGTGGCGCGAACCCGTACAGCGCCAGGCCGAACAGGCCCGTCCACCCGGCCGCGCGTGGCCGCCACCTGGCCATCAGCACCGCTCCGGCGAGCGCGCCGAGCGTGTAGGCGGTCAGCGCGCCGGCCAGCACGGCTTCGGTGCCGTAGCGGTCGCGGCTGACCAGGGGGAGCACCACGCCGGTGGCCGAGTAGCCGGTGGCGATCACCGCTGACAGCGCGCCCAGGCCTGCCAGGAACCACGGGTGCCTGCGGGCCTCGCGCACGCCGTCGAGGAACTCGGCCACGAATCCCGCACGGTTCGGGGCTTCCGCCTGCGTCACCTGCGCCGTACCACCCGGCGGCACCAGGGCCGCCGCGAGCCACAACAGGCCGATCCCCAGCAGCAGCCCCTGCGTGCTCACCACGAGCGCGAGCAGCGCGGTCAACCCCGGCGCCACCAGCGTCGTCACCCGGATCGACATGGTCATCGCCGCATTGGCCTCCTGTCGCTGCTCCGGCGCGACCACCTCGGCCGTCAGCGCCGAGAACGCGGGCCGGCACGCCCCCTGCCCCGCCCCCATCGCCGCCGCCGCGACCGCCGCGAGCACCAGCGAGTCGCCCACGAACGCGGCGAGCACGGGCGCTGCGACGGCGGAGGTCAGCCCGGACCACAGCACGACCTGGCGGCGCGCGTACCGGTCGGCCAGCACGCCGCTGATCGGCACCGCGGCGAGGAACCCCGTGGTGCGGGCGGCGAGCAGCACGCCCAGTTCGACGGCGGTCAGCGAGCGGGAGAGCACCGCGAGGCCCAGCACGAACGGCAGCGCCCACGTCGCGATGCCCGACGCGGTGGTCGCCGTCCAGAGGCGGAGGAACGCCGTGCTGCGCAATACCGATCGTGCCTTGGCCACCGGACGAGCCGTGTCGTGGACCACGTGCGTCACCTTCCCGGAAGGGCTTGATTTGAAAATGATTGTCGTTACAGTAGCGGACGCCCGACTCGTCACGTTCAGGAGGATCCGATGTCACACCCCGCCCGGCTCGGCCTGGCGCTGGTCGCGGTGCTCACCGCGAGCTGCGCCGCACCGGGAGGCGCACAGGCGCCAACGGCACAGTCGGTGGTGGTGGACAGCTGCGGCAAGCAGCTGACGTTCACCGGCACGCCGCAGCGGGCGGTGGCACTGGACCAGTCGTCCACGGAGACGTTGCTGGCGCTGGGAATGCAGGACCGCATGGCCGGCACGGCGAACATCAAGACCAAGGTGGCGCCGAAGTACGCCGACGCCTACGCGAAGATCCCGGTGCTGTCGCCCAAGATCCTCACCGCCGAGCCGCTCAGGGCGGCCAACCCGGACGTGGTGGTGTCCGGGTTCCGCGAGCTCTTCACCGCCGACCGCGCCGGAACCCGTGACGAGCTGGAAGCCCTTGGCGTGCCGACGTTCGTGAGCGCGGTGAACTGCCCGGACGGCACCACACCGGCGTTCGAGCGGCTGTTCCGCGACTACGAGAACCTCGGAAAGATCTTCGGCGCGACCGAACGGGCGAACCGGCTGGCAACGGAACAACGCGCGACCGTGGCCGAAGTTCAAGCGGTGAAACGGGAACCGGTGAAGGTCGTGTGGGTGTACTCGGTCTTCAAGGGCGTCCCGTACGTGGCCGGCCGGGACGGCATGCCCAGCCAGATCAGCAGGATCGCCGGTGCCGCCAACGTCTTCGACGATCTGCCGCAGGAGTGGCCGGAGGCGTCCTGGGAGGAGATCGCGCGCCGGGATCCGGACGTGATCGTGATCGGTGACCTGTCCGAGCGCGGCAACCTCGGTGACAAGGCGAGCGAGAAGCTCGCGATGATGCGCGAGCACCCGGTCGTGTCGCAGCTGAAAGCGCTGAAGGACAACAAGGTCATCGAGGTGAACGGCATCGAGATGGACCCGTCGGTGCGCACGGTCGACGCCCTGCGCGCGTTCGCCGCCGGACTCGACCGGATCGCCGGCCGTGGCTGAGACCGCCGTCCTCGACGTGGCTGCCGAAAACCCGGTGACTCCCGTTCGACGCGACAAGAGCGTGCTCCTGACCGTGGTGAGTCTCGCGGTTCTGATCGTCTCGCTCGTGCTCGCCGTCGGCATAGGAGTGGCCGCGAGTTGGCCAGAAATTGGCCGCTCGGCAGGCCTGCGCCTCGGTCTGCCGGTGGTGCCGTTGCCACGCCTGCTGGACTCGCTGATCTGGGACCTGCGGCTGCCGCGGGTGCTGCTCGCGGCGCTGGTCGGGGCCGCGCTGGCGGTGTGCGGTGCGGCGCTGCAGAGCGTCACGCGCAACTCGCTCGCCGATCCCTACCTGCTCGGGGTGTCGTCCGGTGCCTC
Source organism: Lentzea sp. NPDC004789 (assembly GCF_053601075.1). Classification (NCBI taxonomy): domain Bacteria; kingdom Bacillati; phylum Actinomycetota; class Actinomycetes; order Pseudonocardiales; family Pseudonocardiaceae; genus Lentzea; species Lentzea sp. NPDC004789. The sequence goes on from NZ_JBSGBE010000009.1 coordinate 2,648, forward strand.
GACCGGTGCCGTGGTCGTCGTGGTGCTCGGGTTCGCCGGCTCGCAGCTCGGCGTGACCGGTGGGGCGCTGGCCGGCGCGCTGGTGGCGTTCGGGCTGCTGATGCTGCTGTTGAGACGAACCGGGCTGGACTCCTCGCGGATCGTGCTGACCGGTGTGGTCGTGGGTCAGCTGTTCGCGGCGCTCACGTCGTTGATCCTGCTGTCGTCCGGGGACGCCGACAGCATCCGCGCGGTCACCAGCTGGCTGCTGGGGTCGCTCGCGTCGGCCCGCTGGACGTCCGTCGCGGTGTGCGCGGTGGTGCTCGCGGTCGGACTGCTCGTGGTGTGGCTGTGCTCGTCGGCGCTGGACGGGTTCGCGTTCGGCGCAGACACCGCGTCCTCGCTGGGCGTCGACGTCCGCACGACGCGGATCGTGCTGCTGGTGGCCACGTCGGTGCTGACCGCGGTGGCGGTCGCGGCGGTGGGCGCGGTCGGGTTCGTCGGGCTGATCGTGCCGCACGGTGTGCGGTTCCTGGTGGGGCCGTTGCACCGCAGGCTGTTGCCGCTGTCGGCGGTGGCCGGCGCGGTGTTCCTGGTCTGGACGGACGCGCTCACCCGCGTGCTCTTCGCGCCGCTGGAGGTGCCGGTGGGCGTGTTCACCGCGCTGCTCGGTGTGCCGCTCTTCCTGCTGGTGCTGCGCAGGAGGGGAGAGCTGTGAGGATCACCGTCGAGCATCTCGGCTGGGGTGTGCCGGGCAAGACGATCGTGGAGGACGTGAGCCTGGCGGTCGGCGAAGGCGAGACCGTGGGGCTGATCGGGCCGAACGGCTCCGGCAAGTCGTCGTTGCTGCGGTGCATCGCGGGTCTGCGCACGCCGACCAGTGGTCTGGTGCGCTACGACGGCGTTGAGATCACGTCGTGGTCCGCCCGCGAACGGGCGCGCAGGCTGGCGTTCGTCGAGCAGACCGCCGACACCGACAGCGATCTGCGCGTGGCCGACGTGGTGATGCTGGGCCGGACCGCCTACCGCTCGCGTTGGCGCGGGCCTGATGCGAACGACCGGTCAATCGTCGAGCAGGCGCTTGACCGGCTCGATCTCGGCGCGTTGGCGGACCGGCCGTGGAAGCAGCTGTCGGGTGGCGAACGGCAACGCACCCACCTGGCCCGCGCGCTCGCGCAACAGACGTCGGGCCTGCTGCTGGACGAGCCGACCAACCATCTCGACGTGCGGCATCAGCTCGACCTGATGGAACTGGCGAGCCGCACGCCGCAGACGGTCGTGGTGGCGCTGCACGACCTCGCACTGGCCGCCCGTTACTGCGACCGGCTGGTGCTGATGCACCGAGGAACGGTCGTCGCGGACGGACCCGCGGAAGAAGTGCTCACCGCGCCACTGCTGCGCGAGGTGTTCGACGTGGACGCCGAGATCGGCCGCGACAGCCTGGGCCACCTGGCTGTCGGCTATCGCTGACAAAGGGGGAGCAATGACCACTGTGGACGATCTGACGACCGAAGTGCTGGCCGGACGGCACGGCCCTGACCCTGCCGAGGTCCCGGCCACGAGCGTGTTCTGGGTGCACCACGGCACGCGGCTGGCCGGCGGGAACGTCACCTACCGCAACCAGTACGTGCTGGCCCGCGTCGGCACGGCGTTCGGGGCGTGCGCGTTCGCGGACGGCGAGGCCGACCCGGCGGTGTGCGCGAACTACTCCGGCGCTCCCGTCGCGCGGCTGCTCACCGAGGCACCGGCACCGGTGCGCGTCGCCGCGCTCGACGCCTACCTCGGGCACGTCCGTCCACATCGGACCGCCGAACGGGTGGTGCTGCCCGCGGGCACCCCGGAGGAGCGGGCGCGGGCCCGTGACGCGGCCGTCGCCGGGCTGCTCGACGTCGAACCGGGCGCCAAGGTCGCGTTGATCGGCGTGGTGAACCCGCTCGTCGCCGCCATCCGCGAGCGCGGCGCCGAGTGCCTGCCGTGCGACCTCCAGCTGCGCACCACCCAGTGGGGCGACCCGGTGACCCCGGACATGCGGGACGTGCTCGGCGTCGCGGACGCCGTCGTCGCCACCGGCATGACGATCGGCAACGGCACGTTCGACGAGATCCTGCGCACCTGCCGGGAAAGGGAGATCCCGCTGGTCGTCTACGCGCAGACCGCGAGCGCCGTCGCCCGTCACTTCCTCGGCGCCGGGGTCACCGCGCTGTCCGCGGAACCGTTCCCGTTCTCGCAGTTCAGCGCCGACGCCACCACCCTGTTCCGCTACCGGACGTGAGAGAAGACGTGGACCACCACATCGCTGACGCGCTCAGCCGCCCTGCCCTGGTGCGCCTCGACTCCCGCACCCTCTGCCTGCGCTTCGAGACGATGAAGGTCGCCTCGGCGCTGGAAGCCGTCCGGTACCTGCTCGAACGCGGCACGATCGCGCACGGGGACACGCTGGTCGACAGCTCCAGCGGCATCTACGCCCACGCCCTGGCGCTCGCGTGCCACCGCTACGGCCTGCACTGCCACATCATCGCCTCCACGACCGTCGACAGGACGCTGCGCACGCAGCTGGAGATCCTCGGCGCCACCGTCGAGCCGATGCCGCCGTGCGCGAGCCTCAAGCTCGACCAGAGCCGCCGGGTGGCACGCGTGCGGGAGATCCTGCGCGACCGCCCGCGGCACCACTGGATGCGCCAGTACCACGACGACGTCCACTACCGCGGCTACCGCCCGATCGCCGACCTCGTCCGGGAACACGTCGACTGCTCAAGGCTCTCCGTCGTGGGCGGCGTCGGCACGGGAGCCTCGACGGGCGCGCTGACCACGTATCTCCGGGAAACCGATCCGGGTGTGGAGCTCGTCGGCGTGCAACCGTTCGACAGCGTCACGTTCGGCAGCGAGCACGTGCACGACCCGGAGATCATCATCGCCGGGATCGGCAGCTCGATCCCGTTCGGCAACGTCGACCACACCCTCTACGACACCGTGCACTGGTTCGGCTTCGACGCGGCACTGGCGGGCGGTGTGGCGCTGCTGCGCGAGCACGCGATCTTCGCCGGGCTCTCCGCCGGCGCCGCCTACCTCGCGGCCAGGTGGGAGCAGCGGCTCGACCCGGACCGCCACGTCGTCGTGCTGGCCCCGGACACCGGTCACCGCTACGTCGACGCGGCCTACTCCCGGCACGCCGAGGCACCGTCGCCGGACGACCTGCGGCCTCTCCAGATCAGCACCTTGGCGGACATGGACCTGCCGTGGTCGCGGATGCACTGGAACCGCGCCGAGGCGCCGCCGAACGCGGCCGTCGCGATGCCGGTGGCGTCCTAGGACTCGCGGTCGGTCGGGGCGAGGGCGTCCTCGGTCGGCTGGTCGGGCGGAGTGTGCTTGCCGCGTCGCGAGAGGGAGAAGTGCGACTCCTCGCGCATCCGCTCGACCATGTGCGGGTAGTGCAGCTCGAACGCGGGCCGTTCCGAGCGGATCCGCGGCAGGTCCAGGAAGTTGTGCCGCGGCGGGGGAGAGGTGGTCGCCCACTCCAGCGAGTTCCCGTAACCCCACGGGTCGTCGCGCCCGGCCGGTTCGCCGTACCGGTAGGAGCGGAACACGTTCCACACGAACGGCAGCACGGACGCGCCGAGCACGAACGCGCTGATCGACGAGATCGTGTTGAGCGTGGTGAACCCGTCGGTCGGCAGGTAGTCGGCGTACCGGCGGGGCATGCCCATGTTGCCGAGCCAGTGCTGGACGAGGAACGTGCCGTGGAAGCCGAGGAACGTGGTCCAGAAGTGCAGCTTGCCCAGCGGTTCGTTGAGCATCCGCCCGGTCATCTTGGGGAACCAGAAGTAGATCCCGGCGTAGGTGGCGAACACGATGGTGCCGAACAGCACGTAGTGGAAGTGCGCGACGACGAAGTACGTGTCGGTGACGTGGAAGTCGATCGGCGGTGAGGCCAGCAGGATGCCGGTCAGGCCGCCGAGCAGGAACGTCACCAGGAACCCGATCGAGAACAGCATCGGCGTCTCGAACGTCAGCTGGCCCCTCCACATCGTGCCGGCCCAGTTGAAGAACTTGATCCCGGTCGGCACCGCGATCAGGAACGTCGTCAGCGAGAAGAACGGCAGCAGCACCGCACCGGTCGCGAACATGTGGTGCGCCCACACCACGACCGACAGCATCGCGATCGCGAACGTCGCGAACACCAGGCCCTTGTAGCCGAACAGCGGTTTGCGGCTGAACACCGGCAGGATCTCGGTGATGATGCCGAAGAACGGCAACGCCACGATGTAGACCTCGGGGTGGCCGAAGAACCAGAACAGGTGCTGCCACAGGATCGCCCCGCCGTTGGCCGGGTCGAACACGTGCGAGCCGAGGTGCCGGTCCGCCGCGAGCGCCAGCAGGGCGGCGGTCAGGATCGGGAACGCCAGCAGGATCAGCACCGCGGTGACCAGGATGTTCCACGTGAAGATCGGCATGCGGAACATCGTCATGCCCGGTGCCCGCAGGCAGACGACCGTGGTGATCATGTTGACCGCGCCGAGGATGGTGCCGAGACCGGACACGACCAGTCCCATGATCCACAGGTCCGGGCCGATGCCGGGGGCGTGCACGGCGCTCGACAGCGGGGTGTAGGCGGTCCAGCCGAAGTCGGCCGCGCCCGCCGGCGTGACGAAGCTGCTCATCACGATCAGGCCGCCGAACAGGAACAACCAGTACGAGAACGCGTTGAGGCGCGGGAACGCGACGTCCGGCGAACCGATCTGCAGCGGCAGGACGTAGTTGGCGAACCCGAACAGGATCGGTGTCGCGTAGAGCAGCAGCATGATCGTGCCGTGCATGGTGAACAGCTGGTTGTACTGCTCGTTCGAGAGGAACTGCAGGCCGGGACGGGCCAGTTCGGCGCGCAGCAGAAGGGCCATCACGCCGCCCGCCATGAAGAAGGCGAACGACGTCACCAGGTAGAGGATCCCGATCTGCTTCGGGTCGGTGGTGCGCAGGAACCCGAGGAACGCGGCGCCCTTGGGACGTCGGCGGGCGACGCCGGGATGCGGTACGACCGGCGTCGGTTTGATGGTCGTCACGGTGGTGACCTGCCTTCGATGGTCGAGGCATGGGCTGTCACACGCGCGGTGTACCCGACGGCCCACCGCCCAAACGGTGTGTCGCTCAGTGCGCCTCGGGTACACGAAAAGTGGCCATCAGAGAGGACCTGCCATGCGCACCGCACTGCACGGTCTGGCCGAGCGCGGCCAGAGCCCGTGGATGGACCAGCTGTCCAGAGACCTGCTGCGGGGAGGTGAGCTGGCCTCCTTGGTCGACGCGGGCGTCCTCGGGGTGACGTCGAACCCGACGATCTTCTCCGACGCCATGAGCGGCGGCGACGCCTACGAGGCCCAGAAGCGCGACCTGCGAGAGGACGACCCGAAGGAGATCTTCCTGGCCCTCGCGACCGAGGACGTTCGCCAGGCCTGCGACCTGCTGGCCGGCAAGGGCACCTCGGAGCGCGACGGCTGGGTGTCGATGGAGGTGGACCCGCGGTTCGCCCACGACACGCAGGCGACGATCGACGAGGCCCGACGGCTGCACGAGCTGATCGACCGGCCGAACCTCTTCGTGAAGATCCCCGGCACTCGGGAAGGCCTGCCGGCGATCGAGGAGGCGATCGCCGCCGGCATCCCGATCAACGTCACCCTGTTGTTCTCGCTGGACCGCCACCGCGAGGCCGCCGAGGCGTACCTGCGCGGCCTGCGCCGGTTGCACGACGGCGGCGGCGACCTGTCGAAGGCCGGGTCCGTGGCGTCGTTCTTCGTGTCCAGAGTGGACACCGAGGCGGACAAGCGCCTGGACGCGTTGCGCGGCCACGAGGTGCTCAAGGGCACCCTGGCGATCGCCAACGCCAAGCTCGCCTACCAGCAGTACCTGGAGATCTTCTCCGGCCAGGCCTGGGAGGAGCTGGCGCGCGCGGGTGCGACGCCGCAGTGGTGCCTGTGGGCGTCCACGTCGACGAAGAACCCGGCGTTCCGCGACACCCGGTACGTCGAGGAGCTGATCGGGCCGGAGACCGTGACCACCATGCCCCGCAAGACGATCGAGGCCTTCCTCGACCACGGCATGGTCGCCGACTCGCTCACCAGGGACGTCGGCGGCGCGCGGCGCGTGCTCGACCGGTTCGCCGAGATCGGCATCAGCTACCGCGACCTCACCGACACCCTCGAACGCGAGGGCGTGCGGAAGTTCGTGGACTCCTACGAGCAGCTCCTCGACCGCCTGACCGCCCAACCAGCCCGGAGGTGACCCTTGCCCGACAACGACTTCCGCCACGAACTCGCCCAGCAGCTCCGGGTCGACTCGGTCCGCGCGAGCGACGCGGGCGGCTCCGGTCATCCGACGTCGTCGATGTCCGCGGCCGACCTGATGGCCGTGCTGCTGCACGGCTACCTGAAGCTCGACTACGCGCACCCGGACAACCCGGCCAACGACCACCTGGTGTTCTCCAAGGGACACGCCTCACCGCTCTACTACGCGATGCTCAAGGCCGCCGGTGCGATCACCGACGAGGAGCTGCTGAGCTTCCGCACGTTCGGCAGCAGGCTCGAAGGCCACCCGACGCCCCGCATCCCGCCGACCGACGTGGCCACCGGCTCGCTCGGCCAGGGCCTGCCGGTCGGCGTCGGCCTCGCGCTGGCCGGCAAGCGCCTCGACCGGCTGCCGTACCGGGTGTGGGTGCTGTGCGGTGACTCGGAGATGGCCGAGGGCTCGATCTGGGAGGCGTTCCAGCACGCCGGCTGGGCCGGGCTCGACAACCTCACCGCGATCATCGACGTGAACCGGCTCGGTCAGACCCGAGAGACGATGCTCGGCTGGGACCTCGACGGCTACGTCGCCCGCGCCGAGGCGTTCGGCTGGAAGGCCATCGCGATCGACGGCCACGACCTCGACGCCGTCGACGCCGCGCTGGCCCAGGCCACCTCCGTGACCGACCGGCCGACCGTGATCATCGCCAAGACGTGCAAGGGCCGCGGCGTGCAGGCGGTCGAGGACCAGCCCGGCAAGCACGGCAAACCCCTGGAGGACCCTGCCGAGGCGATCGAGGAGCTCGGCGGCGCGCGTTCGCTGGCCGTGACGGTCAGGACACCCGCACCGGGCACGCCGCACCGCTTCGCCACCGACGGCGGCACGTTGCCGCGCTGGGAGATCGGCGAGGAGGTCGCGACCCGGCAGGCGTACGGGCGGACGCTGGCGGAGTTGGGCGACCTGCGCGGTGACGTCGTGGTGCTGGACGGCGAGGTGTCGAACTCGACGACGTCCGAGCTGTTCGCCAAGGCGCATCCCGACCGCTACTTCGAGATGTTCATCGCCGAGCAGCAGATGGTCGCCGCCGCGGTGGGCCTGCAGGCCCGCAACTGGGTGCCGTTCGTGTCCACGTTCGGCGCGTTCCTGACGCGTGCGCACGACTTCATCCGCATGGCCGCCGTGTCCCGCGCGGACCTGCGCCTGTGCGGCTCGCACGCCGGGGTGTCGATCGGCGAGGACGGGCCGTCGCAGATGGCGCTGGAGGACATCGCGATGTTCCGCGCCGTCCACGGCAGCACCGTGCTGCACCCGTCCGACGCCAACCAGACCGCCGCGCTGATCGCCGAGATGGCGACGCTGCCCGGCATCTCGTACCTGCGGACGTTGCGGGGCAAGACGCCGGTGCGCACGTCGCCGGACGAGCACATCCGCGTCGGCGGCAGCCGGGTGCTGCGCAACAGCGATCACGACGACCTGACGATCGTGGCCTGCGGGATCACCGTCGGCGAGGCGGAGAAGGCGGCCGGCGTGCTGGACGACGAGGGCATCCGCGCACGGGTGATCGACTGCTACTCGATCAAGCCGATCGACGGGAACACGTTGGTGCAGGCCGCTTCCCAGACGCGAGCCGTGCTGACCGTGGAGGACCACTGGCCCGAGGGCGGGCTGGGGGACGCGGTGCTGGACGCGCTGGCCGCCTGTCCGGACCGGCCGGTCGTGCGGAAGCTCGCGGTGTCGGAGATGCCGGTGTCCGGCAAGCCGGGCGAGCTGCTGCACGCCGCCCACATCGACGCCGAGGCGGTGGTGGAGGCGGCGCGTCAGTTGCTCAAGGACTGAGCGGGCTACAGGGGTTCTGGCATCGGGGGCAACGGATCCGGGTCGGGACCGGGCGGCCGAGGCTGGTCCGGTCCCGGCGGCGGGACGGGTTCTGGTGGTGGCACCGGCTGAGTCATGCCCGCCGGGTACCCACCGTTCGGCGCACTCTCACCAGCGGAGATTCCTCCTGGCCGCGAATTCGCCGGATTCCGCTAATACCCCGAGCATCCCACCCGACAATCGGTCTGTTTGGGACCGGCGGAACGGGGTGGGCAGATGGCGTCCAGGATGGCCTCGCAGGACTGGTACCTCGGTGCGGAGCAGACGCGCGGACTGCACTTCCTGGGCGCGCTGGACCTCCTGGAGCTGCTCGACCACCTGGCGTCCCGGCCGCGCTGGCCCGCGCGGGACGTGCCGCTGCCGATCATCCACCTGCGCCGGCCGCCCGGTGTCGAGAGCCCGCTGGAACCACTGGCCAACCGGCCCGCCACCGCGCACGGGCGCAAGGTGCCCCTCGCCCTGGTCGACGGCGCCGAACCGGAACCGCGCAAGCTGCTCGACGACGCGGTGGGCGGGCTCGCCGAGAAGCGGTTGCGGTTCCCGCACTACGCGCTCGTCGGGTGGCTGCTCGACCTCACGTTGCCCGCCGACGTCCAGGCCGACGACGAACAACGCGAGATCGCCCGCCAGTTCAAGCAGCACCTGCGCCGCCGCGTGCGGATGACCGCCGACGGCGTGCAGGACCTGGCGCAGGACTTCCCGTGGTGGATCCGGCTGGTCATCACCCTGATGCCGCGGCTAGGCCTGGCGCTCATGACGCTGTTGTGGCGGCCGGCGACGTGGGTGGGCGAGCAGTCGTTCGGCGGCAGGTCGCGGCGCGGCCTCTACCGGCTGGCCCGCGCGTTCGTGCGGGAACGGCTCGCCGCGCGTTTTCCGGACGAGGTGAACGACCTGCTGGTGCGCGCGTTCCTGGAGGACCTGAGGCGTTCGCACCGGCGCTGGACGGTGTTCGGCGCGGGCCGCCGGCGCACCGGCTCCCCGTGGCTGCTGATCGACAACGTGTCCCGGGGCGCCGGGCAGTGGCTGGTCGACGCGATCGGCCGCGCCCGCAACACCGTCCACGGTGGACGGTCGTGGCGCACGAACCCGTTGAGCCACCCCGATCCGCTGCTGGTGGTCTCGGCGGACGAGGCGGAGGAGGAACCGGCGACGCACGCGGCGGACGCGCTGCAGGGCTACAAGGACTGGCTGCGGGCCCTGCCGCGGTCCGAGAACTGGGTCATCGCGCTCAACACCGACGCCACCGCGCCCGCGCCAGGAGTGGGCGGTGGCCTCGCCGGTCACCCGTCACTGCGGTTGCGCCGCGCGGTCGCGGCCCCGGTCGTGGTCGCGCTGCTCGCCGGACTGGTCCTCGCCGTGCCGTTCTACAACCACTCGCGCTGCGACCGCTGGTGGTCACTGGCCATCCACGCGCAGCTGGAGCGGGTGGGCGACGAGTGCATCGGGGTGTCGGCGGATCCGTTGCGGCACTTCGTTCCCGACACCGTGCCCGAGGAGGTCCGGCCGGGCCTGGAGGACGTCTACGGCAAGATCATGGCCGAGAACCGCAAGGCCGAAGCCCGCGAGGACGCGATCACGATCGTGTTCCTCAGCGTGCTGACTCCCCGCACCGCCAACAGCTTCGCGGCCCTGGTTGAGGAGCTGCGGGGCGTGTGGGTGGCGCAGAAGACCAGTGACGTGCCGATCCGCCTGCTGCTGGCCAACGGCGGTGAAGGACCGGGCGGCCGGGGCCTCGCGTCCGGCGACCTCGCGGCCGACAAGATCATCGAACTGGCCGCGCGCGACCGCGGCGTGGTCGCGGTGACCGGCCTGTCGATCAGCACCGACACCGCCAAGTCCGTCGTGAAACGGTTGGGCAGCAACGCTTTGCCCGTCATCGGCAGCCTCACGTCCGCCGACGACATGGCGAGCGTCAACGAGTACTACTACCAGGTCGGGCCGAACAACCTGCGCGAGGCGCGGGTCGCCGCCTACTACGCGCAGACGAAGCTCAACGTGACCGACATGGCCATCTTCTACTCCGGTGACCCCACCGACCGCTACAGCCAGAACATGGCCGAGGACGCGCGAACCGCCTTCGCCGAACGGGGAATCGCGGTCAGCCAGTACAAGTCGTACCGGGTCGCGAGCGACGACGAGGGCCTCGCACCGGCCAGCCTCGGACAGGGCGCCTGCCCGGCCGAGGCCAGGCCGGGGTACGCGGTCTTCTACGCCGGCCGCGCGCAGTACCTGGCGGAGTTCCTGCGCGGCATGAACAGCAGGTGCCAGGGCGGCAGCACCCCGCCGGTGCTCGCCAGCGACTCGTCCACCCGGTTCATCCTCGAAGGCACGATGACGCAGTTCCCCAACGTGCGGCTGGACTACCTGTCGTTCGCGAGCCCCGCCGCGTGGACCGACTGCGAGAAGGTGCCGTTCTACAAGAACTACCTCGACGTGTTCCACAAGACGTGCCAGACGTTGAGCGACGGCCGCTCGGCCGCCGCCTACGACGCGATGCAGGTGCTGGCCGAAGGGGTGCGGCAGGTGCGCCGGACCGATCCCGGGGCGCGGGTGCGCGAGGGGCTGCTCGCCGGGATCGGCAGCATCCGGCCGGACAACGCGATCCAGGGCGCGACCGGCAGGATCGGGTTCGGCGCGAGCACGCGGCTGCCGTCCAACAAGGCCGTGATCGTGTTGCAGGGCAAGACGGACACGACCTCGACGCCGCGGTTGCTGTGCGGGGAGCTGCCGTTCCCCGGTGACCTGGTGGTGGCGCCGGACAGCGGCTGCCCGCGCGACCCGCAGTAGGGTCGGCGCAGGCCGGCGCTCGGGGTCGGCTCAGCCGCCCGCGTGCCCCGCGGGTCAGCGGTGGTGTCGCGGCGACCGTCGGCGTGACACCGGCTGCCCGCGCGATCCCCAGCTGGTCAGCGCTCGGAGCCCAGCACCGGCTTCACGTCGACCACCGGCGTGCCGTCGAGCGCCTCCAGGTCACCGACGTGCACCCGCTGCCCGTCGACCGCGAGGATCCGCACCCGGTGCAGGCCGATCGGGTTCGGCCGGTCCTGCGACCGGGTGGAGAACACCCCGGTCCGCGGCCGTTCCGCGTCGTCGCGCGGGTGCACGGCGAGCACGGACCGGTCCGCCCGGTCGAGCCACGTCAGCACGAGCACCTCCTGGCCGGCGGTGAGCTCGGCCATGGCCCGCGCGTACTCCGGCGCGAAGACGATCCAGGACTCCGGCGCGCCCTCGTCGCCCTGCCTGGGCGCGGACGCGCGGTCGGTGAGCGGCGACTCGACGTGGCCGACGGGCTGCAGTTTCATCAGGTTCCGCAGAAGGTCTGGTAGGTGGCGCTGAAGTCCTGCGGCGCGGGCGCGGCGTAGTGCTCCAGCTCTGGGCGTTCCCCGTGAGGCGACGTCACGGCGTCCAGCAACCGTTGCAGCGGCTGGAGGTCACCGGCGGACCCGGCGGCCAGCGCCTCCTCGACGAGGTGGTTGCGAGGAATGTAGACCGGGTTGATCAGCTCCATCGCACCGGCATCCGGTCCGAGCGCGCGCCACCGCTCGATCCACGCGTCGATCCCCGCCAGGTCCAGGAAAAGTGACCGCGCGGGCTCGGCGTCTCCGCGGGCGGCCGCCGCCAGCCGGTGGAAGAACGACGTGAAGTCGACGTGGTTCGCCTGCATCAGCGGGAGCAGGTCCTTCACCAGGGGCTGAACGTCACCGGACACGCCCAGCTTGGCCTGCATCCCGCCAGTCCACGCGCGCTCGAAGTGCCCGTCGAACGTGCCGAGCGCTTCGACCGCCAACGCCACCGCCGCGTCCTCGTCGTCGGCGAACAACGGCAGCAACGCCTCGGCCAGGCGCGCCAGGTTCCACTCGGCGACGACCGGCTGGTTGCCGTAGGCATAGCGGCCGCGGTGGTCGATGGAGCTGTAGACCGTCGCCGGGTCGTAGGCCTCCATGAACGCGCACGGGCCGTAGTCGATGGTCTCGCCGGAGATGGTCATGTTGTCGGTGTTCATCACGCCGTGGATGAAGCCGACGAGCATCCACCGCGCGACCAACGAGGCCTGCGCGGCCACCACCTGCTCGAACAGCTCCAGGTAGGTGCTGCCGGGGTAGTGGCGGGCGATGGCGTGGTCGGCGAGGCGGCGCAGCAGGTCGTGGTCGCCGGTGTTGCGGGCGTACTGGAAACTGCCGACCCGCAGGTGCGAGGACGCGACCCGCGCGAGCACCGCGCCCGGCAGCCGTTCCTCGCGCTGGACGACACCGCCCGTGGCCACGACCGCCAGCGAACGGGTCGTGGGGATGCCGAGCGCGTGCATCGCCTCGCTGAGCACGTATTCGCGCAACATCGGCCCGACCGCGGCCAGCCCGTCGCCGCCGCGAGCGAACGGCGTGCGCCCGGAACCCTTGAGGTGCAGGTCGCGCAGCCTGCCGTCGGTGTCGCGCAGCTCGCCGAGCAGCAGCGCGCGGCCGTCGCCGAGCCTGGGGGAGTAGCCGCCGAACTGGTGTCCCGCGTACGCCTGGGCCACGCCGGGTGCCTCGTTGCCCACCAGGAACCGCAGGCCGTCGGCCCGCAACCAGGCCGGGTCCAGGCCGAGTTCCTTCGCCAGCGGCTCGTTCAGCACGAGCAGGCGCGGTTCGGCGACCCGGGCGGCTTCCCACCGGGCGGCCATCTCCGGCACGGCGGTGGCGAACTCGCTGCTCAGACTGATGCTCACGCCCCAACGTTACCGGCCGTGCCACCTGTTCGAGTGTGATCACGGTCCGCCGGCTACTTCGAACAGGTCTACTTCACCGGCTCTCCACAGCGCCGGTGGCGCTCCGTCCGCGCAGGTCAGGCGCCCGAGACGGCACCGGCATCCCCGTGGCGGCGCGTCTTCGGCGGTCCTGCCGGAAGGCTAGGCTCCCCGGACGTGCGCTACTCCGCCCTCGCGCTGGTCTTCGTTCTGCTCGGCTGCGGTACCTCAGGGACGTCGTCCCTGCCCACGATCACCCCGGCACCGACCTCGGCCTCCTCCTCACCGCTGCCCGGCCTGCAACCCAGGCTCGACGCGGTCGGCACCCTCCTCACGGCCTGCCTGGCCCGCCTGCGGGGAGAGCCGGTCGACCCTGCCGACAACTGCGCCCGCGTGATGCCGGACGTGACAGGCGTGCTCGACGAGGCCGAGAAGCAGTCCGACAAGCTGCCGCCCGTCGGCCGTTCCGCCATCGAGCAGGTGCGCAGGGCGCTCACCGAGATCGGCCCGTGCGAGCCGTGGTTCGCGGCGGGCGGGTCGAGCCCCGACGGTCAGCTGAACGCCCGCTGCGGCAAGGCGTGGGACGAGCTCTTCAAGGGCTACAACGCCTTGCGCAACGCCGCTTAGCGCGCACGACCCGGCAGCGGCCGCAGCTTGAAGATCAGGATGCCCAGGTACCTGTTCATCCACGCCTGCTTGTGCGGGTAACGGCGTGCCGCTTCCTCGCTGAGCTGGGGTTCGGCGGCGGTCTCGATCCACAGTCCCGCCGCGCTGAACACGTTGAGCAGGTCGGACATGGTGTAGGTGCGCTTGGTCAGCGCGATGCGCTCGTTCCAGCCGGTGCGGTAGGTGTAGTCGGTCTTGGAGAAGTACTCCTCGCCCAACGTGGTCCCGTTCCGCTCGGTGCGTTCGAGGGCGTACCGGATCGGCTGGGTCCTGGTCAGCAGGATGAACCCGTCCTGCTTCAACATCCCTCGCGCGGCTCGCAGGGTGTGCACGGGGTCCTCGGCATAGCCGAACGACTGCAGGAACAGGACCCGGTCGAACGTGCGGCCCCTCAGCTGCGGCAACGACTCCGGGTCGGACAGGTCGCCCTGGATGAGCTCGGCACCGGCCGGCGGCGAGGGGATGAAGTTCCCCCCGATGTCGACGCCGGCGGAGGCGACCGCGCCATCGCGGACGAGCTCCGCGAGCTTGCCGCCGTTGCCGCAACCCAGGTCCAGAATCGAGCGTCCGGTGACGTCACCGAGCAGATCGCGCTCGGCCGGCCACTCGACCAGCCGGTCCAGCGAGTCTTCCCGGGCCCGTGCCTGCTCGTAGTCGGGAGCGAGCTCCTGCCACGCCTCACCTGACGTCATGCACGGGAGCGTAGTGCGGCGGCAACCTTCGAGGCCTCCGGATACGTCCTTACGCGGGGACGAGGATCGGGGGAGTCATGCGCGGAGTTGTCCTGCTGGTGTTGCTGCTGCTGGCCGTTGCGTCCTGCGGCAGGAACCAGCCCGAGAGCAGCCACACGTTGCCCTACCTCACGACGGTCACGCCGCCGCCGAACACCACGCCGATGAACGAGCCGTTGGCGGCGGCCGCGCACGTGGTGCAACCGTTGCTGGAGAGGAAGTTCGCGAACACCTACGCCGGGCTGGAGATGCGCAACGACGTGCCGATGCTGGTCGTCCACCGCAAACCGGACCCGAAGCTCGACGCCGAGGTGCGCGAGGTCGCGCCCGGCGTGCGGATCGAGTTCCGCGACGCCAGGTACACGCGCGCCGAGATGAGCGAGCACGTCAGGCGGGTCATGGACGACACCGAGTACTGGAAGGGGCGCGGGATCTCGATCGTGTCCGCCGGTCCGGAGGTCGACGGGTCGGGCGTCCTGGTCGGGGTGGTGGCGCCGCCGCCGGGGAACTTCGCGCGATACCTGGACGAGCACTACCCCGCCATGTCGTTCAAGCTCACCTCGAGCGGTGAGATCAAGGTGGCGCCCTACACCGGTCCTGTACCGGTGTTCCCGACGAAGTAGTCACTCCGGCAGCGGGCCGAACTTCGCCCGCTCCGACTCCACCTCGCCGGGGTTGAGCTCCTCCAGCATCGCGAACCCACGCGCGTACTCCTGCCGCATCCGCGCGAAATCGCCCATTTCACGGCACACGTAGGCGATGCACAGCCGGTCGCGCGCCTCGCGCAGCGAGTTGTTCGTGCGGAGGTGGATCTCCAGCGCCGCCTCGTGGCAGGCGAGTGCGGCCGGGAGGTCGCCCAGGTCCTCGTGCAACCGGCCCAGGTCGCCGAGCGTGGCCGCGTGGATCACCTCGGCGCCCAGGGCGCGGGCGGTCTCGGCGGCCTCGGTGCCGACGGCCAGTGCGTCGCCGAGGCGGTGCATCCGCTTGTAGACGGTGGTCAGGTGGGTCATCGCGAAGACGCGGCCGAGCTGGTTGCCGAGACGGCCGAAGATGGCCAGCGCCCGCAGCAGGTGTTCCTCGGCGGCCTCGGCGTCGCCGGTGCCGCGACCGACATACACGCCGGCCAGGTTGACCAGCGCCTGGCCCTCGCCGTGCGCGTCGGAGATCTCGCGCCACACCGGCAGAGCGCGCTGGAACCAGCGTTCACCCTCGTCGTACGAGCGCTGGACCGAGTGCAGGATGCCGAGGTTGTTGCACAGCACGGCTTCCGCGCGCCGGTTGCCGGACGCGCGGACGGCGTCCAGACCCAGCAGGTACATCGCGATCCCGTCCTCGAAGTGCGCGTCGAACTCGAAGAAGCTCATCAACGCCAGCGGAAGCCGCGCCGCCAGCTCGGCGTTGCCGGTGCCGGAC
Source organism: Lentzea sp. NPDC004789 (assembly GCF_053601075.1). Taxonomy (NCBI): domain Bacteria; kingdom Bacillati; phylum Actinomycetota; class Actinomycetes; order Pseudonocardiales; family Pseudonocardiaceae; genus Lentzea; species Lentzea sp. NPDC004789. Next base: position 18,302 of record NZ_JBSGBE010000009.1, read on the forward strand.
GCGTGCTTGATCGCGGCGATCACGTTGGCGCACTCCTCGCGCAGCCACGCCCGTGCCTCGTCGGCACCCTCGAACGACCGCGGGACCACGTCCGGCTCCGGCTCCGGCAACGGCATCCGCCGCCTGCCGGGGAACAGCAGCCGGTCGGCGGCGTCCGCGCTGTGCAGGTACCAGGACAGCAACCGGTCGACGGCCTGCTCCGGCGACGGTTCGTCCTCCACCGCCTTCTCGTGCGCGTAGGTCCGCAGCAGGTCGTGGAAGCTGTACCGGCGCAACGCGATCTCGTCGACGAGATGGCCCGCGCACAACACGTCGAGCAGCCTGCGCGCGTCCCGCAACGGCAGTCCCGCCAGCGCGGCGGCCGCCCCGAGGGACGGTGCCGGCCCTGGATGCAGGCCGAGCAACCGGAACATCCGCGCCGCCTCGGGCGTCAACGCACGGTAGGACCAGGAGAACGTGGCTCGCACGGCGGTCGTCTCGTCGGCCTCCAGCACGTCCAGCCGTTCGGAGGCGAGCTCCTCGGCCGACGCGGCGAGTGTCCTGTTCGGACTGACGCTCACCCGTTCCGCGGCCACCCGCAACGCCAGCGGCAGCGCGCAGCACAACCGCACGAGCTCGCGGGCGGCCTGAGGTTCCGCGTCGACGCGGTGCCCGATCACCGAGCGCAGCAACGCGAGCGCCTCGGTCTCGGCCAGCACGTCGAGCGTGACCCGGTGCGCGCCGCCGGAGACGACCAGCCCGCTCAACCGGTTGCGGCTCGTCACCAGCACCGCGCTGGACGACCTCCCCGGCAGCAGCGGGCGCACCTGCTCGGCGTTGAAGGCGTTGTCCAGCACCACGAGCACGCGCCGGTCGGCCAGCACGCTGCGGTACGTCGCGGCCAGGTCCTCCGGCAGGTTCTGCTGGTCGGCGCCGAGCCCGGCGAGCAACCGCCGCAGTGCCTCGTCCGGCGGCACCGGCGTGCTGTTCGGCGCGAAGCCCTGCAGGTCGATGAACAGCTGCCCGTCCGGGAACCGGTCCACCAGCAGGTGCGCCACGTGCACGGCCAGCGCGGTCTTGCCGACACCGCCGGTGCCGTCGATCACCGAGATCGCGGCCGTGCCCGGCCCGGACCCGCTCAGCCGCGCGCACAGCTGCGCGATCTCCCCGTCCCTGCCGACGAAACCGATCGTGTCGTGCGTGGTCTGCGCCGGCCGCACGGTCCGCGGAGTCCCTTTGAGGATGCGCTCGTGCTCCTCCTGCAGCTCGGGACCCGGTTCGACACCGAGCTGCGACACCAGCGCCGTCCGGACGTTGCGGAACGCCGCGAGGGCCTCGGCCTGCCGTCCCGACCGGCTCAGCGCGAGCATCAGCAGCCGCACGAGCCGTTCCCGCACGGGATGATCGGCCACGGCACGGGTGAGCGTGTCGACCACCCCGGCGTGCTCGCCGGACTCGATCGCCGCCGCCGCCCAGTCCTCGACCGCGGTCAGCCTGGCCTCCTCCAGCCGGGCGCGCTGCCGTTCGGCGAACGGCCCCGGCACGTCCGCCAACGCCGTACCGCGCCAGATCCGCAGCGCCCGCCGCAGGTCGTCGGACCGTCCACTGTGGCGCAACCGCTCGAACTCGCCGAGGTCGGCCGGCGCGATCAGGCAGGCGTACCCGCTGTCGGTGGTGACGATCAGGCTCCCGGACGCCCGCGCGGGCAGCTCGGGCTCGACCAGCCGCCGCAACGCGCTGATGTAGGTGTGCAGGCTGCCGGAGGCGCTGGACGGCGGGTCGTCGCCCCACACCGCGTCGATCAGCTCGTCGCGCGAGACGGGATGCGGCGAGCGCAGGGCCAGCACGGCGAGCACCGCGCGCTGACGCGGCTGGTAGGGCACGAGGTGCCTGCCGCCGACGGTGATCCGCAGCTCACCGAGTACGTCGACGCGCAGCTCGCCCATGCGGGCAGGGTATGCGCCCGTTCGGCGGGGTGCACCGCCCGCGTGGGCCTGGCGGGTCGGCTCGGCCGCACTCACCGCCGGCTTGGGCCTGGCGGGGCGCAGGCTCGCCTGGTCTGGCGGGTCAGTTCAGCCGGGCCGGCAGCGTCTCCACGGTCCGGCGAGCCACGCTGGCCGAGCTCCACGCCGGCTCACCAGCCGCGGCCAACGTCGGGAACCGGTGCCACAGTCCGGTCACGACGTGCGCCATCTCCGCACGTCCCAGGGTGGTGCCGCAGCAGTTGCCGGTCGTCAGCATCCGGCGCGGATCGCGGCCGGGGTCGAACCGGTCGGGATCGGAGAACACGCGCGGGTCGCGGTTGGCGCCGGCGATCAGCATCCGGACCGGCGCCCCGGCGGGGATCGTCACGCCGCCCAGCGCGACCGGTTCCCTGACCACGCGCGGGATCGGCGGGTAGAGCAGCACGCCGTCGTGCCGCAGGGCCTCGTCGAGGAACCGCTGCACCCGCGCCGGGTCGTCCTCGCACCACGTCCTGTGCTCGGGATGGGCGAGAAACGCCTGGACGGCGCGGTCGATGCCGGAGATCGTGCTCTCGTACCCGGTCATCCACATGATCCACAGGAGCGCGATGAGCAGGTCGTCCTCGTCGTGCGCCTCGGCCAGCCGCGTGACCAGGTCGTCGCGGGGAGCCGCCCGGCGCTTCGCCACCAGCTCGCGGAGGTGGTCGTCGACGGCGTAGCTCGCCCGGTCGGCCGCCAGCACGAGGTCCTCGTCGTCGGACGCCAGGGCTCGCGTCATCAACGAGAAGGCCTCACCGATCCACGCGCGGTCCTCCTCCGGCACGCCGATCCGGTCCGCGAACACGTGTTGGGTGAGCGGCACGGACACCTCGGCGTGCAGGTCGACGGTCTCGCCGGCGACGAGCCGCGGCCCGAGGTCGTCGAAGAGGTTGCCGAGGTGTTCCAGGATCAGCGGCCGCAACCGCGACACCCGCTCGGGCGACATGTCGCGGGCGATCACCGAACGCAGGCGGGCGTAGCAGGGGTGGTTCTTCGCCGTGAGCGCCGAGACGCGCCGGCGCACCGCGGGGTGGCTCCGTTTCCCGTGACCCACCTCACGCCACATCGCCGCCTCGTCCGGTGCCGCGAAGGCGTGCGGGCGTTGCAGGGCGTAGGCGACGTCCTCGTAGCTGCTCAGCAGGTAGAAACCGCAGCTCGTGCGGTGCACGGGGTCGTTTTCGCGCAGCCAGTGCAGGAACGGGTACGGGTCTCGGCGGTGCTCGGGCTTGGCGAGTTCGCCGAGGACGTCGACGATGGCGGACACCGGCAGGCCTCTCAGGTGGCGGGGACCGGGCGACCCTAGGCACACCCCCGCCTCCGTTTGGGGAAAATCGCCCCGGTTGCCGCCGCGCGCTGCCCGATCGGGCAGCGCCGTGGAGACGGCGTGGAGTCTGAATGGAGTCAGCAGCCGAACACTCGGGCCATGGAACGAGTGCGCGTCGGGGTCCACGCGAAGGATTCGGTCACCCGCTGGGGCATCGCGGGCTACCTGCGGCTGCGGCCGGAGGTCCAGGTGCTGGCCGAGCACTCGTCGAGGCACGCGCAGGTCATGCTCGTCGCGGCCGACGGGGCCGGGATGACGGCCGAGCTGCGGGTGATCGCGCAACGGACGTCCGCCCGCGTCGTCCTGATCAGCGACGACCTGCGCGCCCAGGACCTGCCGCGCGTGATCGACCACCGCGTCGTCGCCGTCCTGCCGCGTGCGGATCTCACCTGCGAGAAGCTGGTGTCGGCGGTGCTGGCCGCGCACGAGGGCCGCGTCGAGCTGCCCACCGGTCTCGCGGCGGCCGAGCTGGCGGAGCGCGAACTGGACATGCTGCGGTTGTTCTCCGAGGGCTGGACCACGGCCGAGGTCGCGCGGAAGCTGTCCTACTCGGAGCGAACCGTGAAGAGCGTGGTGCAGCAGGTGCTCACCCGGTACCAGCTGCGCAACCGCACGCACGCGGTGGCGTTCGCGATCAGGTCAGGCGCCATCTGAGAACCGCGCGGTCAGCTCGCGCGAGATCTCGTAGTGCCGCACCAGGAACGCGCGCTCGTCCAGCTTCTTGCGCCGCAGCCATCCCGTCACCTCGGCGTTGCACTTGCTGGCGTTGCACGACCCGCAGGCCGGCACGACGTTGCCGAGCGTGTACCGCCCACCGCGCGAGATCGCCTGCACGCAGTCCTTCTGCAGCGAGGTCGCCGGAGCGGCGCAGTAGGCGCAACCACCCCAGGACGTCTTCAGCGCGTCCCACTGCACGTCGGTGAGGTCGTGCACGACCCGCGCCATCCGCTTCTTGCGCTTGCGGGCCGCGCGAACCTGCCTGCTACCTCCGGTCGGCACGGTTCGTGAGACTACGGGTCGCGATGGTCAACAGGTCGGAGGCTGGCCCCCGGGGTGTCCTGCCCGCCGGCCACACCGCCCGCAACGCCCGGTGCAGGTCCAGATCGCTCACCTCGATGCGCACCAGTGCGCGGGTCACGAGATCGGCCTGCACGGCGTGCACGCTGAGCACCGCGGGCCCGATCCCGCCGATCGCCGCGGCCTTGATCGCCGTGGTGGACGACATCTCCAGCAACGGTTCCGCGTTCGCCTCGACGCCCGCGGCCCTGAGCGCGTGCTCCCAGGCCTGCCGCGTGCCGGAGCCGGGTTCCCGGCTCACCAACGGGGTCGCGGCGGCCTTGCCGGCGGTCACCCTGCGGCGCCTCGCCCACGGGTGGCCCGGCGCGACGACCAGCACCAGCTCGTCCTTCGCCACGACCCGGCCGGTCAGCCCGGACGGCACGTCGGTCGACTCGATGAACCCCAGATCGGCCCGCTCGGCCAGCACCTGCTCGGCGACGTGCACCGAGTTGCCGGCCGTCAGCACGGTCGCGGTGTCCGGGCTGACCGTCCGCAACGCGATCAGCCACGCGGGCAGCAGGTACTCGGCCACGGTGAGGCTCGCGGCGACCCGGAGCTGGCTGTGGCGGTCCGCGCGCAGGCTGGTGATGCCCGCGTCGAGGTCGACGGCCCGCGCGAGCACCGGAGCCGCCCACCCGGCCACGAGCTGACCGGCCGTGGTGAGCCGGGCGCCGCGCGGCGTGCGGTCGAGCAGGGACACGCCGACCCGGCCTTCGAGCACGCGCAGGCGTTCGCTCGCCGCGGGCTGGGACATGCCGTGGGCCTGCGCCGCCCGGCCGATGCTGCCCAGCTCGGCCACGCTCAGCAGCAGGTCGAAGCTGGTCAGGTCGGTGACCCTGGACGGCAGAGGCATAGGGACAGCCTATGTGCTCATCGGACATCGGTGCCTACCGAGGTCCGGAGATCACGAGGATTGTCGTGTCGTGACCGCTCTCGCACCTCACCCACACCGTGCCCCCGAGGTGCGACGAGCGGCGCCCTTCGGCCCGAACCTCTTCGCCTCCGTCATGGGCACCGGGATCGTCGCCACCGCCGCCGCCGCGATGCCCGGCCTGCGCACCCCCGCCACGCTGGTGTGGGCGCTCGACGCCCTGCTGCTGGGCTTCCTGGTCGTGTTCGCGGGCCGGCGCTGGACCCTCTCGACCGTCCGCGACCAGCTCGCGGACCCGGTGATGGCGCAGTTCTGGGGCGCACCGCCGATGGCGTTGATGACCGTCGGCACCGGCGCGTTGCTGCTCGGCTCCGACTGGATCGGCCTGCCCGCCGCACTGGCCCTCGACTGGACGCTGTGGACGCTCGGCACCGCGCTGGGCCTGGCGACCTCGGTGCTGGTGCCGTTGCGGATGATCGGCAGCGGCGAGCGCGCGTTCGGCGGCTGGCTGATGCCCGTGGTGCCGCCGATGGTGTCCGCCGCGTCGGGTGCCCTGCTGGCCCACCACCTCCCGGAAGGCCAGTTCCGGCAGGCGATGGTGCTCGCCTGCTACGCCCTGTTCGGCATCAGCCTGTTCGCCACGGTCGTGATCGTGCCGCAGATCTGGCAGCGCCTCGTCCAGCACGGCCTGGGCGCGGCCTCCACGGTGCCGACGCTGTGGATCGTGCTGGGTCCGCTGGGCCAGTCGATCACCGCCGCCAACCTGCTGGCCGGCGTGCCCGTGCTGCCTGGCCAGACCGCGTTCGGCCTCCTGTACGGCACGGTCACTTGGGGTTTCGCCCTCCTCTGGCTGGCCATCGCCGCCGCCGCGACCGTGCGGACCGCACGCCGCGGCCTGCCGTTCGCGTTGACGTGGTGGAGCTTCGTGTTCCCCCTGGGCACGTTGGTGACCGGCACGAACGCCCTGGCGTCGCACTTCCCGTCTCCGATGTTCACCGGCGTCGCTGTCGTGCTCTACGGCGCCCTCGTGCTCGCCTGGATCACCGTGGCGATGCGCACGGCGCGTTCCTTCGCGAAATAGTCTCCACGCGTACGCAATCTGACGTACGCGAGATCAGAACGTGAGCGGATGATGCCCGCCCTCGTGGCCGCGAGAGTAAGACGCGACACCACGAGAGAAGGAGCGAACCGCGATGACTACCACCCGCAAGCTCAGCGGCCGCACCCGCAAGGTCGTGCTGCTCGTGCACGTCCTGTCGGCGGCGGCGTGGCTCGGCATCGACCTGGCGCTGGGCATCCTCGTCGTGCTCGCACTGTCCACAAGCGACACCACCACGGCCGGGATCGCGGTCCAGGCGGTCGACCTGTTCGCGATCTGGCCGATGTTCGGCGCCAGCGTCGTGTGCATGGTCTCGGGTGTGGTCCTCGGCGTGGGCAGCAAGTACGGGCTCGTGAAGTACTGGTGGGTGGCCGTCAAGCTGGTCATGAACGTCGGCATGTCGTTGCTCATCGCGTTCGCGCTGCGGCCGGGGGTGCAGGAGGCGGCACGCATCGGCGCACGCCTGCTGGCGGGCGACCCCGCGGCGGTGATCCCGTCCGGCCTGCTGCACCCGGTCGTGGTCGCTCCGACGTTGCTGCTGTTCGCCTACATCCTGTCGGTCTTCAAGCCGTGGGGGCGCATCCGCCGGTCACCGCAGCCAGTCCAGCGCGAGCGCCGCGACCTCGTCGGGGCGGTCTAGCTGCAGGAAGTGCCCGGCGTCCGCCACGATCTCGACCCGCGAACCGGGGGCGAGAGCCGCGGCGGCGCCGGCGTAGTTGTCGGGCGTGATGCACCCGTCGCGGGCGCCGGCGAGCACCAGCATCGGGACTCCGGCCGGCTTCTCGGAGATCTTCGCCGGCTCCGCCAGCGCGGGATCGTGCAGCGAGCGGTCGAAGTTCGCCCGGTACAGCTTCAGGGCGTTCGCGCGCAGAGCGGGATCCGCGTACATCTCGTGGACGTGCGCGGGCACGTCCAGTCCTGGCGACCACGTCCGCCACAGGTGGTCGATCAGCCTGGCGTTCAGCAGCTCCTCGGCGATCCCGGGCACCTGGAACAGGAAGAGGTAGAAGAACCGTTGCTGCTGCTCGGGATCGTCGAAGATGGTCCGCAGCGCGGCAGGGGGTGGCACCGACATCGTGATCACGCGGCGGACCCGTTCCGGCCACACCGCCGCGAGCCGCCCGGCCACGCCGGCGCCGATGTCGTGCCCGATCACGTCCAGCGGTTCGGCGGAGAGCGCCGCGTTCACCGCGGCGGCGTCGGCGGCGAGCGTGAGCCCGTCACCGAACGGCATCCGGTCGAACGTCGACGGGTGGTGCCCGCGCAGGAACGGCGCCACCACCCGGCGCCCGGCGGCGACCAGGTGCGCGGCGAGCGGTCCGAACGACGCGGGGTGGTCCGGAAAGCCGTGCCAGCACACGACGATCGGCCCCTCACCCGCGGTCAGCGCCGGGAACGGACCGCGCTCGGTCTCGACGACGATCTCTTCGAAGAAGCTCATCAGAAGTCCACCCTCATCACGAAACGTCGTTTGGCCGGATGGGTGACCTGGGCGAACCCGGCCTCCTCGAACACCCTCCGCACGTGCTCGACGGTCGCCGCCGCGAGCTCAGGCGAACAGCGGCAGCAGTTCCGGCACGTTGAGGAACGTCGTGGTGTTCGTGATCAGCCCGTCGCGGACGTCGACGAACACCAGCGCGAACGGCCGGTCCATCCCCGGTCGCATCTGCCAGTACGCGGGCGAGGCGTTCGCCCGCACCGGCACCAGCCAGGCGCCGGCGCAGGACGCGTTCGGGTCGTTCCACGCGGCCTCGATCGCCGCACGGCCCCGCAGCCACCAGCTGAACGGCGGCATCGACATGGTGGCGTCCTCGTGCAGCAACGCCACCAGCGTGCGCACGTCGTGCCGGTCGAACGCCTCGCAGTACCGGCTGAGCAACGACTTCTGCACGGGATCGGCGGGGTTCAGGGGCTCGCCGGGATCGACGGCGCGCAACGTGGCGCGCGCCCGTTGCAACGCGCTGTTGGCCGAAGCCACCGAGATGTCCAGCAGGGCGGCGACCTCGGCGGCCTGCCACGCCAGCACGTCCCGCAGGATCAGCACGACGCGCTGCCGCGGCGGCAGGTGCTGCAGTGCGGCCACGAACGCGAGCCGCACGGTCTCCTTGCGGATGGCCTGGTCCTCGGGCAGCACCAGCGCGTCGGGCACGGGCTGCACGAACACCCGCTCCGGCAACGGTTCCCCGATCTGGCCGCCGGAAGGTCCCAGGTCGACGGCCAGCGCCCGGCGCTGGGCGGACCGCTGCATGTCGATGCAGATGTTCGTGGCGATGCGGTAGAGCCATGTCCGCAGTGAGCCGCGTGCGGAGTCGAAGCTGTCGTAGGCCTTCCACGCGCGCACGAGGGTCTCCTGCACGGCGTCCTCGGCCTCGAAACCGGAGCCGAGCACGCGGTAGCAGTAGCCGGTCAGCTCGACCCGGAACGGCTCCAGCGTCTCGATCACGCCACGGACCCTACGCGGACCGATGAGTTTTCGCGGCCCGGCCCGTAAGAACGGGCATGACCGAAGAAATCAGGGCCGCGGTGGCGGCAGAACGACGTGACCAGGCCGAACTCCTCTCCGGACTCACGCAGGAGCAGTGGGACGCGCCGAGCCTGTGCGAGGGCTGGCGCGTCAAGGAGGTCGTCGCCCACACGACGCTGCCGTTCCACAGCTCGCGCGGCCGGGTGCTGCTGGAGATGATCAAGTCCGCCGGCCGGTTCAACCACGCCTCCGACCGCATGGCCAGGCAGGACGCCAGGAGACTGTCCACCGACGACCTCGTCAGCACGCTGAAGTCCAACATCGACAACCCCTGGACCCCGCCGGGTGGCGGCCACGTGGGCGCTCTCTCGCACGACGTCATCCACGGCCTGGACATCACCGTCGCGCTCGGACTCGGCCGCGAGGTGCCGCACGACCGGCTCCGGATCGTCCTCGACGGCATGACCGCGCGCAGCGTGAAGTACTTCGGTGCCGACCTCCAGGGCAAGCGCCTGGAGGCCACCGATCTGGACTGGTCGTTCGGTGAGGGCGAGCCGGTCCGGCGGCCGGCCCAGGAGCTGCTACTTCTCGTGTGCGGGCGCCGGATCTGAGGTCACCGCCGCACGCACCCGCGCGGTCGCCTCGGTCGTCGTGGTCAGGAACCCGGCCACGACCGCACGGTCCGCGTCGCTCAGCCGCGCCCACGCCGAGGAGTACTCGCGGGCGAGCGGCTGGAAGAACGTCGACGCCAGCGCCGTCGCCGCGTCGAGCACCCGCAGCTCGACCCGGCGGCGGTCCTCGGGACTGCGGTCGCGGACGACGTGACCGGCGCGTTCCAGCCGGTCCAGCACGGACGTCGTGGCCGACGCGCTCAGGTTCAGCGCCTTGGCGAGCGCGCCCGGTGTCATGGGGGAGCGGGTCGTCATGATCAGGTTCAGCGCCGTCATGTCGGTGGGGTGCAGCTCGTGGGCCGCGCTGAAGATCTCCAGGAACCGGTTCGACTCCATCACCAGCGCCCGCACCAGCATGCTCAGGTCGTAGTCACTTGCCTCGCTCACGTCCCAAGCATACAGTTCGGCCATCGAATCATTCGACGATCGAAGGAACGCTGATGAGAGTCCTGGCCGGGGTCCTGCTCGTCGCCTGGCTCGCGCTGGGCGGCTTCACCGGGCCGTACGCGGGCAAGCTCTCGGAGGTCGCGAAGAACGACAGCAGCGCGTTCCTGCCGAACTCGGCCGAGTCGACGCAGGTCGCCGAGCTGCAGAAGAAGTTCCAGCGCAGCAACGCGATCCCGGCGATCGTGCTGGTCGAACGCAAGGGCGGGCTGACCGAGCAGGACCGGAAGTTCCTGGCCGACCGGGGCGGGGGCTTCCAGGCCTCGCCGGTCATCCCCGCGCCGAACGACGCCGAGGCCGCGCAGATCGTCGTGCTGCTCGACCCGGCGAAGAAGGTCCGCGACGCGGTCCTGCGGCTGCGGGACGGCACGCGCGGTGCCCCGCCGGGCCTGACCGTGCTGGTCACCGGACCGGCCGCGCAGGTCGCCGACCTCGTCGAGGCGTTCGGCGGCATCGACGGGTTGCTGCTGGTCGTCGCGGGTGCGGTGGTCGCGTTGATCCTGCTCGTGGTCTACCGGAGCCCGCTGCTGCCGCTCGTGGTGCTGGTGTCGGCGGTGTTCGCGCTCGGCCTGGCGAGCTTCGTCGTGTACCTGTTGGCGAAGAACGACGTGCTGGCGCTGAACGGCCAAAGCCAGGGCATTCTCTCGATCCTCGTGTTCGGCGCGGCGACGGACTACGCGTTGCTGCTGGTGGCGAGATTCCGCGAGGAGCTGCGCGACACCGGGGACCGGTTCGCGGCCGTCCGCACGGCCTGGCGCGGCACGGCCGAGCCGATCGCGGCGTCGGCGGGCACGGTGATCCTCGGTGTGCTGTGCCTGCTGTTCAGCGATCTGGACTCGAACAAGGGACTCGGACCCGTGGCGGCCATCGGCATCGCGGCCGCGTTGCTGACCACGATGACGTTCCTGCCCGCGGTGCTGGCGTTGCTCGGGCGGGCCGCGTTCTGGCCGTTCGCACCGAAGCTCGGTTCGCCGCACCCGGAGACCAGCGGGCTGTGGGGCCGCACGGCCGATCTGGTGCGCCGCAAGCCCCGCGCGATCTGGGTCGTCACGACGCTGGTGCTGCTCGCGGGTGCCGCGTTCCTGCCGCAGCTCAAGGCGTCCGGCACAGCGCAGTCCGACGTGTTCCTGACCAAGGTCGAGTCCGTCACCGGGCAGGAGGTGCTGTCGCGGCACTTCCCGGGCGGCACCGGGTCGCCGACGGTGATCATCGCCGCCGAGAGCGCGACGGCCGACGTCCTGCAGAGGTCCGAAGTGGACGGCGTCGCGGACGTGCGGCCCACCGGCACGGCCGACGGCCTGGTCCGCGTCGAGGCCACGCTGACCGACGCGCCGGACTCGGACGCCGCGGTGGCGACGGTCGAGCGCATCCGTGCGGCGGTGCACGGGATCGGCGAGGCGAAGGTCGGCGGGCAGACCGCGACGTTGCTGGACACCAGGAAGACCTCGGAGCACGACCGGTTGCTGATCATCCCGATCGTGCTGCTGGTGATCTTCCTCGTGCTCGCGCTGCTGCTGAGGTCGTTGCTGGCGCCGATCCTGCTGATCGCCACGGTCGTGCTGTCGTTCGCGGCCACGATGGGCGTGTCGGCGCTGGTGTTCAACCACGTCCTCGGCTTTCCCGGCGCCGACCCGGTGGTGCCGCTGTTCGGCTTCGTGTTCCTGGTGGCGCTGGGCATCGATTACAACATCTTCCTGATGACCCGCGTCCGCGAGGAGATCCGGCGGCTCGGCACGGTCGAGGGCACGGTGCGGGGGCTCAGCCTGACCGGCGGCGTGATCACGTCGGCCGGCGTGGTGCTGGCCGCGACGTTCGCCGCGCTCGCCGTGCTGCCGATCCTGTTCCTGACGCAGATCGCGTTCATCGTCGCGTTCGGCGTCCTGCTGGACACGTTGCTGGTGCGGTCGTTGCTGGTGCCCGCGTTGTCGGTGGACATCGGCGGCCGAATCTGGTGGCCGTCGAAGCTGCGATGAACCAGGATCAACGGCATGACCTACACCGCACGTCAGCTCAATCGCGCCACGCTCGAACGGCAGATGCTGCTGGAGCGAGAGCCGGTCGACGTGCTGACGGCGGTGGAGAGGATCGTCGCGATCCAGGCGCAGGAACCCGCGTCGCCGTATCTCGCGCTGTGGAACCGGATCGAGGGCTTCGACCCGGCCGAGCTGGACGCCGCGTTCGCGAGCGGTGCGGTCCGCAAGGCGTCGCTGATGCGGATCACCCTGCACGCGGTCACGGCCGCCGACCACGAGGTGTTCCACCACGCGATGCTGCCCGTGCTGCGCGCCTCCCGGTTGCACGACAAGCGGTTCAAGGGCATGGACCTCACGATCGAGCAGGCCGACGCGCTGCTCGCGCACGTGCTGGAGTTCGCGCGGGAGCCGCGCGAGAAGGCCGAGATCGAGGCGTTGCTGCACTCCCACGTCGGCGACGTCGGGCAACCCGGCGTCTGGTGGGCGCTGCGGACGTACGGCGGCCTGGTGCACGCCCCTACCGGTGGGCCGTGGTCGTTCGGGCCGCGGCCGTCCTACCTGTCCGTGACGACGTCGCCGCGGGAACGGCTGGAGTGCCTCGCGGAGCTGCTCCGGCGTTACCTCAGCGGGTTCGGGCCCGCGACCGTGCCGGACATGAACCAGTTCACCATGCTGCCGCGCGCCTCGATCCGGGAGGCGCTGGAGCTGCTCGACGTGGTGCGCGACGGCGCCTACTTCGACCTTCCACATCGGACGGTCCCGGACGCCGACGTCCCGGCACCGCCGCGCTTGATGCCCATGTGGGACAGCACGTTGCTCGCTTACGCCGACCGCAGCCGGATCATTCCCGAGCAGTACCGCAAGCTCGTCATCCGCAACAACGGCGACACACTGCCGACACTTCTCGTTGACGGTCACGTGGCAGGTGTCTGGCGTCCCAACGAGAACGGCGGCATCGAGGCGAGCGCCTTCCACGCTCTTGCCGAGGACCAGTGGGCCGGTCTCGCGGAGGAGGCAAGGGCGCTGCACAAGTTCCTCGGCGACCGGGAACCGCAGGTCTACCGGCGTTTCAACCGGTGGTGGGCCGGCCTGCCCGTCGATGACGTTCGAATTCTGTGAATACGTCAAGATCCACAAAGGACCCATGCGTGAGTCACTATTCCTCCACCCTGCATGGAGGAAAGGCTCAATGTCCCAAACGAAAAAGCGCGTCCCCGCGGCCCTCGCGGCCGGTCTCCTGGCGGCGGGCGCGGTCACGCTGCTCGGCGGTTCTCCTGCCACCGCCGCAGCCGGCTCGACTTCCTGCGCTGACGAACACGCATCGGCACGTGCGCTGCCCGGCAGCCACGGCCACGAGCGCAACGAGGTCTCCGACGCCGAAGCCGCGCGCATCAACGCGGACCTGAAGCAGAAGGTGAAGCAGCAGGCGAGCGCCCGCACCGACCTCTCGGCGCTGGCCACGGGCGGCACCATCCCGGTGGTGTTCCACGTCATCTACTCCTCGGAGACCACTGCCGGGGGCTACATCGACGAGGCCACCATCAAGAAGCAGATCGCGGTCCTCAACAAGGGCTTCGCGGGCGGGGAGTCGAGCGCGGCCGCGAACACGGGCTTCACGTTCGTGCTGAAGGGGTTCGACTACACGAAGAACAGCAACTGGTTCAACAACGTCGACACCGAGTCCGTCGAGCGCGAGATGAAGACCGCCACCCGCGTCGGTGGGGCGAGCACGCTGAACCTGTGGTCCACCAACACCAGCTACCTCGGCTTCGCGACGTTCCCGAGCTCGTACGCGAGCGACCCGAAGATGGACGGCGTGGTCTTCCAGTACACGAGCGTTCCCGGCGGTTCGGCGACGAACTACAACCTGGGCAAGACCGTCACGCACGAGACCGGTCACTGGATGGGCCTGTGGCACACCTTCCAGGGTGGCTGCAAGTCGCCCGGTGACGAGGTCTCGGACACCCCCGCGCAGGCCAGCGCCAGCTCGGGCTGCCCGACCGGCCGCGACTCCTGCACGGCGCCGGGCGTCGACCCGATCCACAACTACATGGACTACTCCTACGACAGTTGCTACAACCAGTTCACGCCCGGCCAGAACGCCCGCATGCAGAGCGCCTGGACGGCGTACCGCAGCGGTAAGTGATCTGAGGTGAGGGAAGGGCGTCGCTCCCGGGCGGCGCCCCTTTCTACTCGATCTGCGCGGCAACGGCCCTGGCGTGGTCCAGTTCCCGTCGGTAGCGACCGGGATTCACGGCGACGAGCTCTTCGTGCAGCGCGATGGACTCGGTGATCGCGGGCTCGGCTTCTGCTCGTTCGCCGCGCAGGAGCCGGATCCGCGCGTGGTCGGTGAGCGCGTCGGCCAGCAGGTAGGCGTACCCGGACGGGTTCTCCGCGTACCACTCGCGGTACTCGGCGACCGCCCGCAGCGACGCCTCCAGCGCGACGCCGAGATCGCCCAGCTGAGCTGAGGCGACGGCGAAGGTGTTGCGCGCCCTGGCTTTGTCCTGCGGCGTCTCGTACAGGTCGAGGCCTTTCCGTGCCGCGGCCACGGCCTCGCGGTGGTCGCCGCGACTGATCAGCACACTGGCCCGGTTGCCCCAGGCCCGCGCCAGCTCGTGACGGGCGAGGTCGTCGCCGGGATACCTGGAGGCGAGCGCGATGGCCTCGTCGCTGGCCGCGAGCGACTCGTCGAGCCTGCCCGTGTCGTGCAGCCGGTCGCTCAGCGAGACGAGCGCGAGAGCGAGCCGCACCTCCATCTTCGTCCTGAGCTCCGGCCGCTCGGCCTCCGCGGCGAGGGCGCGGTAGCGGTCCGCTGCCTCCTCTGCCGGTGCCAGCGCCTCCTCGTCGAGTCCCAGGTCGTGCAGCCGGTTGCCGTGGTTGTGCAGCGCACCGGCGAGGTGGTTGCGGAGCTCCCACCTGCCCGTGCGCTTCGCGCCTTCCCGGAAGATCGCGACGGCCTCGGCGTGGGACGCGCGGGCGTCGTCGAACCGTCCGGCTCGCAGCTGCAGGAGACTCAGCTCGTCCAGCACGTTGTAGCTGGTCGTGGCCGCGTCGGGCCGCCGTCGCCAGAACGCGGCGGCCTCTGCGGCGTGCTCGATCGCCTGCTCGTGCTGACCGATCTTCGCCAGGCGCCTCGCGTACTCCAGCAGGGCGTGCGCGAGGGGATAGCCCTCCGGTGGCCCGTCCTTCACCGGCTTCTGCCCGCGTCGTTCGGCGACCGCCTCGGCGGTGTTGCGCGCGGCCTCCTCGTACCGGCCGAGCTTGTCGAGCACGTGGCTCACCCAGTACCGGGCGTCGTTGGCGGTCACGACGTGGTACCCGCCGGCCGCGGCGAGCTGGACGGCGAGCGAGCGCTCCGCCCGTGCGAACCTGAGCGCGTCCTCGAACAGCTCCTGCCGGACGAGGTTGGCGCGGATCGAGCTCAGCACCCGCAGCACCTGCGGCAGATCGCCCGCCTCCCGGTGCAGCTCCAGCAACTCGTGCTGGACGCGCAGCGCCAGGTCGTCCCACCCGCAGTCCTCGAACGTCTCCGCCAGGAAGTGCAGCGCCGTCGGCAACGCGTCGCGCTGCGGCCACGTCTCGCGCGGGGTGTCCCGCAGCTCCTCCACGATCGGGAACTGCACCCGCATGATCCGGTACGGGTCCGGGTAGCAGTTCCTGGCTTCGCGGTGCCACGTGTCCTCGCGGCGCACTCGCTCGATCACTCGCGAGTGGATATCACGCCGTGCGCACCTCGGGGACGGTCTTGACCACATCCGCCGCCGATGCTTCCGACGCGAGCCGCTCACGCATGGTGCCGCCCTCGGGAGTGCCCACCGGCGACGGCAGCTTGCCCAGCAGGTACGCGGCGTGGCTCACCGCGAGCAGCACCAGGAACGTGCCCGAGAACGCCGGCAGCCCACCGATGCCCGCCGGGTTGTCGACCGCCTTGAGCGCCGACACCGCCTGCGCGACGTAGGCCAGCACCAGCAGCACCGTGATGACGAGGTTCTGGAACTTCGCCAGGTCGATCGACCGCCCGGCCGACGCACCCTCCTCGACCGTGAGCATCTCCGTCAACCGCCCGCCCTCCGCGCCCATGGGGTAGGCGGCCACGCACTCCGGCCGGTTCGTGTTCTTGACGACCTTGACGGCCGCCGCCACGACGGCCGACCCGAGCGAGATGCTGAGCAGCTTCAGCACCTGGTCCGGGATCCCGAACCCGGCCACGTCGACCTGCCCGGCCGCGAACCGCCCGAACGCCATGCCGCTGACCAGCGAGAGCAGCGTGACCATCCAGATCATCAGCTGCAGCCGCGACAGGCTGTACCGGCCGCGCGAGTCGCGCAGGACGTTCTGCGCGCCGAGACGGCTGGGGACCACCACCGCGAGCAGCACGATGACGAGAGCGGACACGACCCAAGCCCAGAACGTGGTCGCCATGGCGGCCTCCTCGCTACGCCGTTCGGACGCTGTGGCCAGTACGTCGCTGCGAAGTGACCAGGCGTTATCACGCCGGGTAACGATTTGGCGGTCGATCTACCAGTGGCAGGCGGTGTCGGGCTCGCAGCAGGGCGCCAGGAACCGGCAGCTCGGGCAGATCCACTTGGACCCGTTGCCGTAGGGGCGCAGGTCGTCGGACTCGCACTGCGGGCACTGGGGGAGCTGCGCGGGCTTTTTGGCGGACTCGGTCACGCGCGCCACCGTACTTCAGCTGTGGTCGATCACGAGGGCGGCGCGACCGGCCGGATCGCACTTCGCCAAGTACAACCGTTGCCCCTCGACGTACCGGCGGTTGCGGGGATCGTCCGGATCGGACGGACAGCCGTCCCGGACCGCCATCCGCGCGAAGGACACGGCGAAGTCGACGGACAGGAACACCGAGAAGTCCCAGTGGTCCACGAGCTCGTCGCGGTGCAGGAAGATGCCGTCCACCAACAGGATCGCGGGCTCTGACACGATCTCGAACGGTGCGTCCACATAGGCGTCGGAACTCAGGTCGTGGCTCGCCCGCCGGAACGGCTGCCCGGCGGCGAACGGGACGAGCAGGTGCTCGGCGAACCGCTCGTAGTCGTAGCTGTCCAGGAAGAAGCCCTCCGGAGACGTCCGGCCGCGCCGCCAGCGAATCGCGCGCGGGTGGTGGAAGTCGTCCACGGACGCCCGAACCACCGTCCGGCCCCGCGCACGCAGCACTTCGGCCAGGGCGTCGGCGAACGTCGTCTTCCCCGCGCCGTCGACACCGTCGACGGCGACCAGTCCCGACGCGGGCAGGCGGTCGGCGACCGCGGCAAGCACCTCAGTTCGCGGCACGCGCCCGACGATCTCACATGACCTGGGTCACCACCGTCGTCAGGATCGCGTCAAGGTGGGCGTTCGCGGTGTCAGGGTCTCGTCCGGGCGCTGGGCGGGCTTGCTCGACCGGGCGTGCAATCGGGTCATGACACTCGCGGAGTTGCTGCCCAGCATCGGATGCGCCACCGAGCCGGTGCTGGAAGAGGGCCTGTGGCCGGACGGCACCACGCTGTCCGGCTCGGACCTCGTCATCGGTGGAGTCCCCGCGACACGGCTGGCGGCCCAGTTCGGCACGCCGTGCCAGGTGCTGGACGAGCCGACCGTCCGGCGTCGAGCCGCCGCGTTCGTCTCCGCGCTGCCGGACGCGGAGATCGTGTTCGCGGGCAAGTCGTTGCCGTGTCCCGAGGTCTACCGCTGGATGGCCGCGCTGGGCCTGTCGCTGGACGTGTCCTCGGCCGGCGAGCTCGCACTGGCCCGCGCCGCCGGGTTCCCCGGCTCGCGAATCATCATGCACGGCAACGTGAAGACCGGCGAGGACCTCAAGGCCGCCCTGGGGCACGGGGTCTCGCGGATCGTCGTCGACTCGTTCGACGAGATCGCCCAGCTCGGCGCTCTCGCGCGGCACGGCCAGGAGGTCATGATCCGCGTGACGCCGGGCGTGGACGCGCACACCCACGCGGCGATCGCGACCGGGGTGGAGGACCAGAAGTTCGGCTTCTCGCTGGCCTCCGGCGCCGCGCTGGAGGCCGTCCTGCGGGTCGTCGAGCAACCTTCGTTGCGCCTGGCCGGCCTGCACTGCCACCTCGGCTCGCAGGTCCGGCACGTGGCGTCGTACGAGGAGACCGTGCGGCGCATGGCCGGCCTGATCGCCTCGTGCGGCGTGCGGATCGAACAGCTCGACCTGGGCGGCGGCTTCTGCGCGCCCTACCTGCCGGGCGAACCGTCGTTCGACCTCTTCGGCTTCGCGCAACGGGTTCGCGGCACGTTGAACTACGAATGCGCGCTGCACCGCGTGCCGGTCCCCCGCCTGCTCGTGGAACCGGGCCGGTCGATCGTCGCGCAGGCCGGCGTGACGCTGTACCGGGTGTGCGCGGTCAAGCGCGGCCCGCACCGCACCTTTGTGGCCGTCGACGGCGGCATGAGCGACAACCCGCGTCCGGCCCTCTACGGCGCCAAGTACGCGGTCCGGCTCGTCGGCCGCGGCGGCAGGCTCCGGCCGGTGACCGTCGTCGGGCGGCACTGCGAGGCCGGCGACGTGCTGGCCGAGGACGTGCCGCTGCCCGCCGACGTGCGGGCGGGCGACCTGCTCGCGGTGCCGGTGACGGGGGCGTACCACCACGCGTTGGCCTCGAACTACAACCAGGTGTGCCGGCCGCCGGTCGTGGCGGTGCGGGACGGGGTGGCGCGGCCGATCGTGCGCCGGGAGACGGAGGAGGACCTGCTGCGCCGCTACGTCTAGGCTCAGCCGGCGAACACGGGGTAGTGGTCGGACAGGTCCGTGTAGGTGTACTTGCGTCCCCAAGAGCTGACCGACCACTCCGGACTCTTCACCCGCCGCGTTTCGTCGCGCAGCACGGGACCCTGGATCGTCAGCACGTAGTCGAGGTGTTCGGACGCGTACTGCGGCCCGTACTGGTCGCGGCAGATGCTGTTGTCCGCGCAGTCCCACGAGAACGGGTGCCCGACGACCTCCGGTGTGACCGCGCCGAGCTCACCGACCATGCGCGGGAACTCGTCGCTCGCCTTGACGACGTTCATGTCGCCCGCCACGTACACCGGCTCGGCCGCGGGGATGTTCCGCGCGGTCAGGAACGCCCTGAGCTCGGCCCGCTGCTTGGTCCGGTAGCCCGCCGGGGCGCCGGTGCAGCTGGAGTCCTCGGCCTGCGTGTGCGTGCCGATCACGTGGATCGGCCCGGTCGGCGCCTCGATCCGCACGTACGCGAAACCCTTGTTGGAGAACCAGTCCGCGCCGCACGCGTCGTGGTAGACGTGCTGGATCCGGGTGGTGATGGGCCACCGGCTCAGCACCGCGACACCACCGTCCTCCGGTGTCGAGGAGCGGTAGGCGCCCGAGGTGGCGTCCCAGCCGGCGGTGCCGCGGCCGAGGACCGGCGTCTGGTACGGGTAGGTGTCGCGGAGGTTGGCCAGCAGCCGGTCGGAGGCGGCGTTGTCGAACGCCTCCTGCAGCACCACGACGTCCTGGCCGTTCAGCACGCCGGTGCTGTCGATCAGGTCGGCGCGCGTCAGCTGTCCCCAGTTCGGGTAGAGGTTGCGGGACAGCATGAAGACGTTGTACGTGGCGATCTTCGGGGCGGCGGGGGCCGCGACCGCGGGGGTGGCGGAGATCGTGAGCGCGACGGCGGTGGCGAGCGTGATCAGGCGCATGAGGCCCGATGGTGAAGGACGTGAGAATCCTTCACAACCGGGCAGTCGTGTCGTATCGATCAAGCCTTGATGAACTTCAGCGCGACCGGATCCGGTCAGTGGCCGGATCCGGTCGTTCCGCCGGTGCCTGATTCCCGCTTACCTTGTCCGCCATGGGATTGCGCAGGTTGCTGATCGCCGCCGCGGTGGGCCTGTCCGCGTTGCTCGTCGTGCCGCCGCCGGCCGGTGCGGTTGAACGGTGCCCGAAGTGGGAGCGCAAGGTCTTCGCCATCACGGCGACGGGTGGCCTCGTGCAGCACACGTTCTGCGTCGACGCCACGCGAAAGAGCACTTCGCGCTGGACCGGCGAACGGGTCATCGCCACCGGCGGCTGGTCCGACACGGCCACGGTGTTCTGGTCGGGCAAGGGGCACGACTTCGGCGGCGTGTACTACCGCGTCTCCGCCTCCACCGGGACGCTCTTCTGGTCGAACAACCTCACTTCGTGGCGGAAGATCGGCGCCGACCGCGACTGGCGCGCCTACACGTCGCTGCTCTCCACCGAGCCAGGCGTCATCTACGGCACGGACGCGTCCGGGACGCTGCGCAGGTGGACGCACCTGGGCTGGCAGGACGGCTCGGACCAGTGGGGCGCCGAGGTCCCGGTGTCCGGCCTCGCGGGCGCCAGGTTGCTCGGCTCGACCGCGGACGGGTTCGTCGGCATGACCGCGGCGCCGAACGTCGTGCAGGTGTGGACGCTTGGCCTGACCAGCAAGTTCCGCATCTTCGTGCCACCGGTGGTCGAGTTGAGCCGGCTGGTGGCGTTCGACATGGAACAGCGGTATCCGAACTCGGCGTTCGGGCTGACGGCCGACGGCAAGATCGTCGTGTTGGTGCCGAACGGATGCGCGCAGGGCGATCGGTTGTGGCAGGCCGACGACCAGACCGGAGGCGGCTACCGCCTGATCTTCCTCGGCGCCTTCGTGCCCTACGGCGGCGGACCGGTGGAGTGGCAGTGCGGGAACACGCCACCTGGCCCGGTGAACTAGTCACCTCAGCAGTGCCTTGATCTCCTCCAGCGGCGTGCGGGCGAGGGCCGACCCGACCCCGCACGCCACCGCGCCCGCCTCCAGCCACGCGGGCACATCGGCCGGTGCGACGCCACCGGTCGGCACGAGCGGCGCGTACGGCAGCACCGCGAGAACGTCCCTGACCCACTGAGGCGTCGGCGCCGGGAAGACCTTCACCGCGTCGGCACCGGCCTCCAGCGCCCGCACGACCTCGGACACCGTTCCGGCGCCCGGCAGCACGGCCGCGCCGTACCGGTGGCCCGCGCGGATCACCGCCGCGTCCAGGTTCGGCGCCACCAGGAACTGCGCGCCCGCGCGGATCGCCGCCACCGCGGACGCCTCGTCCAGCACGGAACCCGCGCCGATCGTGGCGTCCGGGTGGTCCGCGCGCAGCTGCCGGATCGCGTCCAGCGCACCGGGGTTCGTCAACGGCAGCTCCAGGGCCGAAAGACCGGCGTCCAGCAGTGGAACGGCGGCCTGAACAGCGGAGGAGGCGTCGCCGGTGCGGATGATCGCGATGATGCCCTGCCGCACGACTGCCCGGGTGATCTCGTACCGGTAGCTCACGCGCACCAGCCTGACAGGCCCTGTCAGGGGAGTACCAGCGGTGTGTGCGCCCGGTGCCAGCGGGCCCGATCAGTGTTCGTCTCATGCAAAGCCCAGTAACGATCATCGGCGCCGGTCTCGGCGGTCTCACCCTCGCCCGCGTGCTGCACGTCAACGGCATCCCGTCCGTCGTCCACGAGGCGGAGGAGTCGCCGACGGCACGGACGCAGGGCGGAATGCTCGACATCCACGACTACAACGGCCAGCTCGCCGTCGAGGCCGCGGACCTGATGGAGGAGTTCCGCGGCCTGGTCCTGGAGGGACGCGAGGCGATGCGCGTCCTGAGCTCCGACGGCAGCGTCCTGCTGGACAAGTCCGACGACGGCACCGGTGGGCGGCCCGAGGTGCAGCGCGCCGAACTGCGGCAGATGCTGCTCGACTCGCTGCCCGCGGGCACCGTCCGGTGGGGTCACAAGGTGACCTCCGTCCGCGGCCGTGAGGTCACGTTCGCCGACGGCAGCAAGGTCGAAGCGGAACTGCTGGTCGGCGCGGACGGCGCGTGGTCGAAGGTCCGTCCCGTTCTGACCGACATCACGCCCGAGTACGGCGGCGTGACGTTCATCGAGACGTACGTCTACAACGCCGATACCGAGCACCCGGCCGTCGCGAAGGCCGTCGGCGGCGGCTCGATGTTCGCGCCCGGCCAGGGCAAGGGCATCTTCGCGCACCGCGAGCGCGGCGACACCCTGCACGCCTACGTCGAGTTCAACCGGCCGCTGGAGTGGTTCGACACCTTCGACGTCACGGACCCCGCGCAGGTCGCGGCGCACTTCGAGGGCTGGGCGCCCGAGCTGACGGCGTTGATCACCGAGACCGACACCACGCCGGTGTTCCGCCCGCACTTCGCGTTGCCGCTCGGACTTCGCTGGGACCGGGTGGTGCCGGGCGTGACGCTGCTCGGGGACGCCGCCCACCTGGCCGTCGCGAACGGTGAGGGCGCCAACCTCGCGATGCTGGACGGCGCCGAGCTGGCCAAGGCGCTCGTCGCTCACCCCGGCGACGTCGAGGCGGCGCTGAGCGAGTACGAGGAGGCCATGTTCGTGCGCACGGTCAAGACCATCGGCGACACCGGCCAGATGGTTCAGAGCCTGTTCGGTGACGATGCCCCGGAGAAGCTGCTGGAGCTGCTCGACTAGCGCGAGGCCTCGACGAGCGCCGCCCTCACGAGTGAGAGGGCGGCCGCTCGGGCGCCTGCCAACGACGGCTCGGCCACCGAGGCCGCCACCACCTCGACCTGGCGTGGCAACCGCGCGCACTCGGCCCGGATCGGGTCCAGCAACGCAGGCCCCCACGACCCGCCGACCACCACGATCTCGGGGTCCGCGAGCGTCACCAACGCCGTGATCACCCCACCGATCGCCCGTGCCGGCGCGACGGGATCCGCGGCGAGCAGCCGGGCCACGTCGATCGCGGTCGACCCCGGCTGCCGCAATCCCAGCTCACCGAACACCTCGATGAACGGCGTGGCCCCCGACGGCCCGACCGTGATCAGGTGCGCGATCTCGCCGGCCAGGCCCGAGTGCCCGCGCCGCACCTCGCCGTCGCTGACGAGCGCGCAGCCCAGGCCCTCGCCCAGGTGCAGGTAGGCGAAGTCCGCGACGCCCAGCACGGCGTGTTCGGCCTGCGCGGCCCAGTTCACGTCGTTGTCCACGATCACCGGCCCGTGCAGCAACGGGCTCAGCACCGCGACCGGATCCAGCTCGCCCACCAGGAACGGCGAGTCGGGCAGCCCGACGAGCCTGCCGGTGCGCCGGTCCACGGGGTCGGCCGCGCTCACTGTGCAGAGCCGGACGTGGTGCGCCGCAACGGTTTCCGCGGCGATCGACGGCAGCACCGCCGGTACCTCGGCCGGTGAGCCGATCGGGTGGTGGGTGCGGCCGACGGTGTCGCCGTAGGCGTCGACGCACTCGGCCGTGACGCCGCTCGGCGCAATGGTCATGACCAGCGCGACGCCGACGTCGGGCGCGAGGCTGTAGAACGACCCGACCCGGCCCTTGCCGCGCCCGCCCGCGGTGCGTTCGCCGGTGTCGGCGACCAGGCCGAGCTCCTCCAGGCGGCGCATGCTCTCGCTCACGGTCGGCTTCGACAGCCCCGTGGCGGCGGCCAGCTCGGCGCGGGTCAGCTTGCGCGAGGTCATCAACGACCGCAGCACGTGCTCGTCGGAGATCGAGCGCAGCAGCTCCTGGGACGGCTTGGTCACGCCGCGCATTCTAGTTAGGGGGCTTGCCTACAAAGCGGCGACACGCCTATGGTTCCAAGTTAGGAGGGTTTACTGGAAGGAGTTCGACGTGCTGAACTGGGAGACCGCACCCGCTGACCTGCCCAAAGCCATCCGCGAGGTCAAGAAGGCGATCCGGGCGAACATCGAGGCGTCGGGCCGGACCGTCGAGCAGGTGTTCGCGGTCGTCGAAGAGCAGATCCGCCGCGAGGTCGACGACGTCAGGGCGGGCCAGGCGTGGCCGGTGATCGACTACGCCGACCTCGACGCCGCGCCGGCAGACCTGGTCAAGCGCCGCGGCTGCGTCGTGATCCGCAACCACTTCGACCGCGAGCAGGCGCTGGCGTGGGACAGGTCCATCGTGGACTACGTCGAGAGCAACGCGTTCTTCGAGAACTACCGCGGCCCCGGCGACGACTTCTTCGGCAGCGTCGGCTCCAAGCCCGAGATCTACCCGATCTACTGGTCGCCCGCGCAGGTCGAAGCCCGCCGGCACGAGCGCATGGCGAAGGTGCAACGGTTCCTGAACGGCCTGTGGCGCAGCGACGGCTGGTTCGACCCTGACCGCGACGTCCACTACCCGGACCGCATCCGCCGCCGTCCACCCGGCACGAACTCCAACGGCCTCGGCACCCACCTCGACCCCGGCACCCTCGACCTGTGGATGACCAGCGAGTACCAGCAGGCGTTCCGCCACCTGTTCAACGGCACGGTCGAGCAGTACGACCCGTGGGACGCCGCCCACCGCACGACCGGCCCGCAGTACCCGGGAACCACGATGTGCTCGGTGTTCCGCACCTTCCAGGGCTGGACCGCGCTCTCGGACATGGACCACGACCAGGGCGTCCTGCACACCGTCCCGATCCCCGGCGCCATGGCGTACCTGATGCTGCGCCCACTGCTCGACGACGTGCCGGACGACGACATGTGCGGCGTGACCGTCAACCAGGTCTTCCCGGTGAGCGAGAAGTGGCACCCGCTGCTGCTGGAGGCGTTGAGCGGCATCCCGGACGTTCGCGCGGGCGACTCCGTCTGGTGGCACTGCGACCTGATCCACAGCGTCGCGCCGGTGGAGAACCAGTGGGGCTGGGGCAACGTCATGTACATCCCGGCCGCGCCCTGGTGCCCGCGCAACGAGCGGTACGCCGCCGAGATCGAGGAAGCCTTCCGGACGGGTTCGAGCCCGAGCGACTTCCCGGAGGAGCACTACGAACGGGATTGGCCCAACCGCGCCCGCCCGGTGGCGTCCTGAACGCCGCAGCCAGACCCGATCACGTCCTCAGGATCACCCGGAACACCGCGCCCTCACCCGGCGCGGTGTCCAGCTCGATCCGCCACCCGTGCGCCGCCACCAGCGCGGCCACGATCGCGAGCCCCAGCCCCGTTCCGCCGGGCCCGCGCGCGGAATCCGCCCGGTAGAACCGCTCGAACACCCGCGAAGCCTGCTCTGCGGGCATCCCGGGCCCGTGATCAGCCACCTCGATCGCCCGGTCGGTCAGCCGCACCTCGATCGGCGACCCGGCCGGCGTGTGCCGCAACGCGTTGTCGAGCAGGTTGGTCAGCACCTGCCGCACCTTGGCATCGTCCCCCTGCACCAGAACCGGCCCGGACGGCAACGCCAGCGACACCGTCCGTTCCGGATCCCGCACCCGAGCCTCGTGCACGGCGTCGGTCACCAGCACCACCAGGTCCACAGTGGACAACACCAGCGGCTGCTCGGAGTCCAGCCTGGCGAGCTGCAGCAGGTCGTCGACCAGCAAGCCCATCCGCTGCGCCTGGTCCTCGATGCGCCGCAACACCTCGGCGGCGTCCGTGGCGGCACCCTGCCGGTACAGCTCGGCGTACCCGCGGATCGACGTCAACGGCGTGCGCAGCTCGTGCGAGGCGTCCGCGACGAACTGCCGCATCCGGTTCTCCGACGAGACCCGCACCGCGAACGCCTGCTCGATCTGCCCGAGCATGGTGTTCAACGCCGACGCCAGCCGCCCGACCTCGCTGCCGGGCCGCCGCACCGGCACGCGCCGGGACAGGTCGCCCGCCGCGATCTCCCCGGCCACCTGCTCGACCTCCTCCAACGCTCGCGTCGACGACCTGACCAGCAGATAGCCGGCCATCCCGACGAGGACGAGCGCGCCGAAGCTGATCAGCAGGAAAGCCGACCGCAGGTCGTTGACCGCCCTGTTCACCTCGGACTGGTCCGTCGCCACGATCAGCTCGGTGTCGTCGAACAACCGCATCACGACCCGATGCGTGCCCACGGTCAGGTGCTCACCAGACGTCATGGCGCCGTAGCCGGGCAGCCCGGCGATCGGCGTGCCGGACACGATGCCGGACGCGTCCCGCACGATCATGTTCTCCCGCACGGGAAACGGTCGCGGCGCGTTCACGATCCGGTCCAGCCGCGCGTCCAGCTGGCCGAGCAGGTAGCGCTCCATCACCTGCGAGCCGACGAGCCACGTGCCGAACAGGCCCGCGGCCGCCAGGGTGACCAGCACGACCACCAGTCTTGCGCGCAACGTCATGGTCGGATCATGTATCCGAGACCGCGCACGGTGTGGATCAACCGCGGCGCGTCGGCGTCGATCTTGCGGCGCAGGTACGAGATGTACGACTCGACCACGCCGACGTCACCGTCGAAGTCGTGCGACCACACCTGGTCGAGGATCTGCGCCTTCGACAGCACCCGGCCGCTGTTGCGCATCAGGTAGTGCAGCAGCCGGAACTCCGTCGGCGACAGCTCCACGATCCGCGAGCCGCGCCGCACGATGTGGCTCTCCACGTCCAGCGACAGGTCACCGCAGGTCAGCTGCTCGCTCTCGTGCCCAGGCCGGGTGCGGCGCAGCACCGCGGTGACCCGCGCGATGACCTCCTCCAGGCTGAACGGCTTGGTGATGTACCCGTCGCCGCCGATGGTCAGCCCGGTGATCCGGTCGTCGGAGCCGTCGCGCGCGGTCAGGTAGATCACCGGCACCTGAACCCCGCCCGAGCGCAACCGCCGCACGACCTCGAAGCCGTCGCGGTCGGGCAGCATCACGTCGAGCAGCACCAGGTCGGGGGACTCCGAGCGGGCGGCCGTCAGCGCCTCGCCGCCGGTCGCCGCGCTCGACACGGTGAAACCCGCGAACCGCAGGCTCGCGCACAGCAGTTCGCGGATGCTGGGTTCGTCCTCGACGACGAGCAACCGGCCACGTTCCACCGGTGAATCCTGCATCACCCGGTCGTCGGGCGCTGCGTGATGGTCTGCCCGGTCACCGTGCCGTCCGAGCCCGCCTGGCCCTGCACGACGACCTGCTGACCGGCCTTGAGGTCACCGAGCTTGCCCTCCGAGGTGATCTCCACCTTCGTCGAGTCCGAAGTGGACACCTTGACGATCTGGCCGTTCTGCGTCTTCACGTACACGGTGGTGCCGTCGACGTGGTCGATCGTGCCGATGGTGCCGCGCCCGAACCCGCCGCCCGGCCGTTGCTGCGCGCCGGAAGGGGGAGTGCTGCCGTCACCGCGGCCGGGGAACTGGCGTCCGGCGGCGTTCTGGCGGTTCGGGGTCTGCGTGGAGCCGAAGGACTTCTGCACGAACACCCCGCCGACGAACGCGACGATCGCGAGCACCGCGACGCCGAGGATCATCGTGGTCTTGCCGACGCCGCTCTTGCGCTCCTTCAGCTGGGTCGTGATGTCGTTCTCAAGCGGCTGGTCGAGTGGGTTGGTCACGTCCGGAACTCCTTATTCGTGCCTGAGGGCTTCGATGGGGCGGAGCTTCGCCGCGCGCGAAGCCGGGTAACTGCCGAAGAAGAGGCCGATCAGCGCCGACACCGCGAACGCGAGCAGCACCGAGGACGGCACGAGCACCGGTTTGATGCCGGCGATGGTGAACTGGCTGCCGATCATGCCCGCGGCGACGCCGAGCGCGCCGCCGAAGAGGCTGAGCAGCGTGGCCTCGATCAGGAACTGGCCGAGGATCGACGACCGCGGCGCGCCGACGGCCTTGCGGATGCCGATCTCGCGGATCCGCTCGGTGACGGTGACCAGCATGATGTTCGTGATGCCGATGCCGCCGACCAGCAACGAGATCGCGGCCACCGACGCGAGCAGCACGGTGAACGTCTCGGTCGTCGCGGTGCGCGCGGTGAGCAGCTGGTCCTGGCTGAGGATCCGGTAGTCGGCGGTCGTGCCGGTGATCTTGTGCCGGCCGTTGAGGATCGTCGTGACCTGGGCCTGGGCGTTCGGCAGCGCGTCGGCGGACTGCGCCTGCACGACGATCTGGGTGAGGCTGCCGTAGCCGGTCAGCGCGTTCTGCGTGGTCGTCAGCGGTGCCACGGCCATGTCGTCGGCGTCCTGCAACCCGCTGGAACCCTTGGCCGCCAGCACTCCCACCACGGTGAACGGGATGTTGTTGACCAACATCGACTTGCCGATCGGGTCGGTGCCGGGGAAGAGCTGGGTGGCGACGGTCGCGCCGATCACCACGACCTTGCGGGCCTGCTGCACGTCGTTGTCGGAGAACAGGCTGCCCTGCGCCACCGCGCTGTTCGTGGTGCTGAAGTAGTGCGGGTCGCTGCCGATGAACTGGCTGATCGCGTAGGTCGTGTCGCCGTAGCCGGCGGTGGCCTGCGCGGTCACGACGGGCGAGGCGTACTTGACGTCGGGGGAGTCCGCGCCGACCAGTGCCGCCGCGTCCGCAGTGGTCAGCGGCTTGGCGGTGCTGCCGGGCTGGGCGCGCTGCGGGCTGATCGTCAGGATGTTCGTGCCGAGTCCGGCGATGCTCTGCTGCACCGCGCTGGACGCGCCGTTGCCGACCGCGATCAGCAGGATCACCGACGCGACACCGATCAGGATGCCGAGCGTGGTGAGGCCGGAACGCATCTTGTTCGCCGTCAGGCCGCGCACGGCGAAGGCGGCGATCTCGAAGAGTCTCACACCAGCACCCCCGCAACCTGGCCGTCCACCACGCGGACCGTGCGCGTCGCGTGTGCTGCGACGTCGTCCTCGTGCGTGATCAGCACGACCGTGCGGCCGCTGGCGTGCAGGCGGTCGAGGATGCCCATGACCTCACGGCTGGAGTCGGTGTCCAGGTTTCCGGTCGGCTCGTCGGCGAGCACGATCGCGGGCGATGTGACCAGCGCACGCGCGATGGCGACACGTTGTTGTTGACCGCCGGACAGCTCGTTGGGCTTGTGGTGAATGCGTTCTTTCAAGCCAACGAGATCCAGCGCGGCGAGCGCGCGCTCGCGACGTTGGGCACGCCGAACTCCCGCGTACACCAGCGGGAGCTCGACGTTCGCCAGTGCCGTGGTGCGCGGCACCAAGTTGAACGACTGGAAGACGAACCCGATCTTCCGGTTGCGCAGCAACGAGAGCTGCTCCTCGTCGAACTCGCCGGTGTCGATGCCGTCCAGCAGGTACTTGCCGGACGTCGGCACGTCGAGGCAGCCGAGGATGTTGAGCAGCGTCGACTTGCCCGACCCGGACGCGCCCATGATCGCGAGGTACTCGCCCTTCTGGACGGTCAGGTCGAGGCCGCGCAGCGCGTGCACGGCGGTGTCGCCGGTGCCGTACGTCTTGCGGAGGTTCCGGACCTCGATGACCGGGCTCATCGACCGGTCCCGGTGAAGCCGCCGCCGTTGCGGTTGCCGCCGCCGGTGCCGGGGAAGTTGCCGGTGCCCTGCTGCTGGCGGTTCGTGTTGGTCGACGTGCTGACCTGAGGCAACACGACTTCCTCGCCCGCGGTCAGGCCGGACTTGATCTCCACGTACTGGTCGCCGCGCACGCCGATCTCAACCGTTTTGCGCGTTTCCGCGCCGTTCTCCATCACCTGGACCGAGCTCTGGCCGTTGACCGTCTGCACGGCTGCCGCGGGCACGGCGAGGACGTTGCTCGCCGAGTTGACCGTGATCTCCACGCTCGACGACTGACCTGGCCGCAGGCCGTCCGGCACCTTGGTCAGCGAGAGGGTGACGCCGTACTGGACGACGTTGTTCGAGGTCGTGGGGGTGAGGTCGACCTGGGCGACCTTGGCGGCGATCGGCTGGGACTGCATCGCGTTGACCGTGACGGTCGCGGCCTGGTCGGCCTTGAGCTTGCTGACGTCGGACTCAGACACGTTCGCGTGCACGACGAGGTTCTTCAGGTCGGTGACGACGACGAACCCGGACGTCGAGGAACTGCTGCTGTTGCTGTTGCTGCTGCTGTTCGACGAGCTGGAGCTGTTGGCGTTGCTGGAGGAGTTGCCGCTGCCGACCTTCTGCCCGACGGACCCGGTGATCGACGTGATCGTGCCGTCGCCGGGTGCGGTGAGCACGGTCGCGGCGAGGGTGTCCTGGGCCTGCTGGAGCGCGAGCTGCGCCTGCCGGTACGCGGTGAGCAGGGCGGTCGTACCGGTGCCCTTGGCGAGGGCGGCGTCGAGGTTGCCCTGCGCGATGTCGACCTGCAGCTGAGCCTGCGTCGGGTCGAGCTTGGCGAGCTGCTGGCCCTTGGTGACCGCGTCGCCGACCTTGACGTCGATCTCGGTGACCGTGCCGCTGGCGCCGAACGAGGCGGCGGCGCTGAACGAGCTCTGCACGGTCCCTGAAGCCGTGACCACCTCGCTGACGTCGCGGTTCTGGGCCGCGGCCGTGTGGGCGGTGGTGGGCTGGGCGTTGCCGGAGGAGCCGAAGAACACCAGGTAGCCGGCCACGCCGGCACCGAGGAGCACCACCACCAGCAGTCCGTTGATCAACAAGGATCTGCGACGTCGAGTCATGGGCACGGATCGTCGTCCGCCAAGCTGTAGCCCGGCTGCGAGTTTCCTGGCAGTTTCCTGATGATCAGCCGAGGGGCCGTTTTCACCCGAACGAGCAGGTTCGTGCTCGAAGAGCAAGCCCTAGCGTCGAGGCCATGGCCACGACCACTCCCTCCACTGCTTACAGCAGGGACCTGGGCGACGAACTACGCCGTTTGCGTGAAACCTGCACGGGCCTGACGGGCAACGCGCTCGCGGTGCGGCTCGGCTGGGACCCCAGCAAGGTCTCGACGATCGAGCACGGCAAGTACCGCGCCAGCGAGATCGACCTCGTCCAGTACCTGACGATGTGCGGCAAGGACATCGACTTCTTCGAAGACTTCAAGCGCAGGTGGCGCAACGCCTTCGACGAGTACATCGTGCAGGTCTCGGACAACCTCCGGACGCTCGCACGCGCGGAGTCCACCGCCAAGTCGATCATCAGCTACGACCCGCAGGCCATCCCGGGCCTGATCCAGACCCCGGAGTACGCCGACGCTCTCTACCGGATGGGCGGGTACATCCCCGAGGCGCGCATCGCCGCTGTCGTCCAGTTCCGGATGGACCGCCAGGCGATCCTGCGCCGCCACAACCGGCCGGCTTGCCTGTTCTACATCCACGAACACGCGTTGCAGACGCAGGTGGGCGACGCGCGGATCATGGAGGACCAGTACGCGCGCCTGCTGTTCAGCACGCAGATGGTCAGGATCGTGCCCGCAGACGCGCCGTTGGTGGCCACCGGTTGTGTGCTGTGGGAATACGAGAAGGAGAAGCCGATCGCCTTCACCTCCACCGACCTCGCGAAGCTGTTCGTGCAGGATCCCGGCGCCATCGCCCGAATCAGGCTGCTGTTCGACCGTTTGGCCGAGGTCGCCTTGGATGAGGAACAATCGCGGAGCAAGCTGGCGGAGTACGTCAGCCGACCGCGAGAGGAACTCGATGATCCAGGAACGCGCTTGGCGTAAGAGCAGCTACAGCGGCGCGACCGAGGACGACAACTGCGTCGAGGTGTCGCTGACGTCCGACGCTCTCGTCCGCGACTCCAAGAACCCGTCCGGAGGCGTCCTGACCTTCACTTCGGCCGCCTGGAAGAACTTCCTCGAATCCCGTTGAACCGAAGCCCGTCTCACCACGTGTTCCCGCCGTCGAACGGGAGCTGAGGGGGACGGGCCATGGACAACCGGACGGTGTTGCTGCCACGCCAGGGTCAGGTCGTGCAGCTGCGGCAGCCCAAGCCGCTGCGCGTGGACGTCGCGGGCGGCGGCCCGGTCGGTCTGGCCTTCGCGTGCACGCTGAAGTCGTTGCTGGGCGGCCAGGTCTCGGTGCGCGTTCACGACCGCCGCTGGATGCGGAAGGGTGATCGGGTCGTCTGGCGTGGCGCCGCCGAGGGCAACAACCGCCGCGAGCAGGTCGTGACGCTGCAGAGCAACGTCTGGGCGGCGCTGCCTTCCGTTGTGCGGCAACGGCTTTTCGCGCCCGGCAAGTTCTCCGAGATGTGGCCGCTCGGTCCGGACTCCCCGGAGTCCAAAGGCCGCCCGCGCAACATCAAGATCCGCTGGATCGAGGACGCGCTGCTCGACCTCGCCCAGGACACCCACGACATCGAACTCGTCCCCGCCGCCTATGTGAAGCCGGAGCGCTGGGACGGCCTGCACGTGCTCGCGATCGCCGACGGCGCCCGTTCCGCGACCCGCGACTCACTGTCGGAGTTCTTCGGCACGCCGAGCCGCGAACTGTTCTCAGTGGACGGTTCGCCGCTGGACGAGCACGTCCTCGGCATCCGCGTGAACGCCAAGGTGCCCGACGAGCACACCGTGCCGTTGACCGTGGGACAGAACAGGTTCCTCTTCAACTCGCTCGGCGGCGGCTTCATCAACATGCGCCTGACCGCCGAGGAGGCCTCCGAGATCGTCGCGCTCGGCGAGAACGGCCCGGTCTCGTGCATCGGCAGGTTAGGCTGCACCATGCGTCCCGCGGGCGGGCGTTTCGTCTGCGACCGCCACCGCGCCGTCTTCAAGCCGTCCGTCGACAAGCTCTCCTACCTGTGGCCCCGGATTCTCGACGGCCTGCGCTTCTTCGGCGTCGGCGCGGCGGACGTCGTGGGCATCACCTCGTTCACGCTCGGCATGACGCAGATGTCGAAGTTCACCGCCCAACTCGCGCCCTCGACGTTCGGGTTTCTCCTGGGCGACGCGGCGAATTCGCTGCACTTCTGGCCGGGTCGCGGCCTGAACACGGGCCTGAAGAGCGCTCTCTCGCTGGCCGTGAACCTGCAGAAGCGCTGGCGCGGCTCGGCTTTCCGCGCTGCCGACTTCGCGCGGCACGAGGGGATCATGCAGCAGCTGCAGTACCGCGAGAAGTCCCGCGCGTGGACCACCATGCTGATGCCCGACTCCGAGGGCGTGCCGCGCGGCATCGAGGACCGGATTCGCGAGGGTCTGCAGGGTCCGTTCGACCGGGCCGCGCTGGTCCGCACGCTGTTCGAGCGCGTGATCGACATCAAGAAGCGCCTCGCCGACCGGATGGGGTCGCTCGCGACCGACGAGTGGTACTACGGCCGCATCAACGCGCTCGACACCCGCACCCTGAAGGTCATGGTGGAGTCCGGCGCCTGGATCACCCGCGAGATCGGCGGTGAGGAGGTCGAGATCCCGTCGGCCGTGCCGTCCGCGACCGTCGAACCGGTCCGGCGCGGGCTGTCCCTGGTCAGCTGAGCCGAGTGCGCGGGCGCTTCACCAAGCGCGGTCAGTGGGTGGCTCGGGACGTTGCGGGGGAATGTCCCGAGCCGCACCACTAGCTCGGGTAGACCTTCCACGTGTGGTCCGGCTGGTACACCGCGGTCATTCGGAAGCCGCCAGCCGGGAAATTGATGCTCGCGAAGTTCTTGATCGACCCGATGTCCAGGACCTCGCCCTGCTGGAACGAGCCCGCTGTCAGGCAGTAGTTGGGGTGGAGCGTGAGGTCGAGGGGCCGGCGGGCCTGCGCCTGGATGGCGTAAGCGGGGGAACCGCTCATCCCGATGCCGACCGCGGCCTGGTCCGGCGGGATGTAGCCGTCCTCGGAGAAGTACAGCGTGCCAAGCCGCGCGCCCTTCGTGGGCGTGGACGCGAACCTGTACTCGCCGCTCTCTTCCTGGAAGAACCCGATCTGGTTACCGGCCTCTTCCGGGGTCGCCACCTTCAGCACGCCTGGGTCCGCGGGCCAGGTCTCGGAGGCCTTGAAGAGGACACCGGGCGCCAGCAAACCGGTCTCGGCCCAGACGAACGAGTAGTCGGTGGTCCAGCTGTACGACAACGCGGCATTCGGGCCGACAGGCTTGGACAACCACGCCAGTGGCATGGCGTCTGCGACACCGATGTCGGGATCCTCCTGGTACACGCACATGTCGGCCGAGCTGTCCGATTTGTTGATCACGGCGAGCTGGTATCGCCTGGCCGAAGGGTCGGTCTTGTTCCGCAGGACGGCCGGTGCCGCGCTCGCCACACCGCCCAAGCTGGTGCCGACCAGTGCCGTGCCGACGGCGGCCCCCAGGACGGCAAGGCTCTGCCTCCTGCTGATTCTGGACTCTGCCATGTTTCCTCCCGGACGCGGTGTGATCCGAGGCAAGGATCAGGTACGGAACTGGAAGGAAACCTTGTCGTTTTCTAGGCGGTTTCGAGGAGTTGCCTGCGCAGCCCGCGGCGTCGGTCAGTGCCTTGCCGCGGGCGAACTCCAACTCCACGTCAGGGCCGGTCGGCCCGAACGCCACGGGTGGTACGGCGAACAGTGCCGCTGCTCCCTCCAGCGCCGCGGGCGGGTGTGGATTTCGGCCCCGTCAGCCAAGCTGCCACTCGATCGTGGCAAGCTGATCTTCATGAGGCGAACCTTGACCACGGCCGTGGTCGCTCTCGGTGTGCTGGTGGCCGGTGCGGGCACGGCAGCAGCGCAGGACCCCTACGCCAAGTACCCCACCGAGTCCGCCTGCCGGACCGCGGGCTTCCAGTACGTGTTGTCCGGCCAGGCCTTCCGCTACGAGTGCAGCGGTCCGCACGCGGGCAGCTCGGCGAGCCAGAAGTGGTGGCTCTACCTCATCTGAGTCACGACGTCGTACGCACCATGACCGTTTCCGCGCCCGCGAGGGGAATCCGCGGTGGAGGAGCCTGCACCGCGACCGCGGGCCGGCGCGCGGCGTCGGAAACGCGCAGCAGCAAAGCCACCAGCATGTAGTTGGCCAGCAGCGACGACCCGCCCTTGGACAGGAACGGCGCGGTGATCCCGGTCTCCGGGATGAACTTCGTGGCGCCACCCACCACCACGAACACCTGCAGGATGATGGTGAAGGAAAGGCCGCCGGCGAGCAGTTTGCCGAAGTTGTCCCGCACCGTGAGGGCGCTGCGCATGCCCAGGATCGCCAGCAGCAAATAGGTCAGCAGCAACGCGCTGAGCCCGATCAGCCCGAGCTCCTCGCCGAACGCGACGGTGATGAAGTCGGTGTTGGCCTCCGGCACCAGGTCCGGGTGGCCGACGCCCAGGCCGGTTCCGGAAATGCCTCCGGCGGCGAGCGCGAAGATGGCCCGCGCCATCTGGTAGCCCTTGCCGTAGTAGTCGGCGAACGGGTCGACCCAGTTGGTCACCCGCACCCGGACGTGCGAGAAGAGGTGGTAGGCGACGACACACCCGACGCTGAACAGGACCATCCCGACGGCCACCCAGCCGATTCGTCCGGTCGCCACGTACAACATGGCCAGGACGATTCCGAAGAACAGCAGTGACGCGCCGAGCTCTTTCTCCAGGGCGAGCACGCCGATGGACACGCCCCAGGCGGCCAGCAGCGGCCCGAGATCCCGCAGTCGCGGGAGTTGGACACCGGCGACGCGCCGCCCGGCGACCACGAACAGTTCGCGCTTGGCGACCAGGAACGCGGCGAAGAAGACGATCAGCAGGATCTTCGCGAACTCTCCTGGCTGAATGCTGAGACCGCCCACCCGGACCCACACCTTGGCGCCCTGCACCTCGGAGATCGAACTGGGCAGGACGCCCGGCAGGATCAACGCGACCAGCCCGGCGAGCCCGCAGGTGTAGCCGTACTTGGCGAGCACCCGGTGGTCCTTGAGCACGGCGAGCACGACCAGGAAGAACACCAGCGCGACGGCGGTCCAGGCGACCTGCCTCGGCGCCGCCGGCTCGGTCACGTCGGGCGCGAGGTCCAGCCGGTAGATCATCACCAGACCGAGACCGTTGAGCAGCGCGACGCACGGCAGGATCAACGGGTCGGCATAGGGCGCCCAGCGCCGCACGGCCAGATGCGCCACCCCGAACACCGCGAGGAACGCGAGGCCGAGCCACAC
Source organism: Lentzea sp. NPDC004789 (assembly GCF_053601075.1). Classification (NCBI taxonomy): domain Bacteria; kingdom Bacillati; phylum Actinomycetota; class Actinomycetes; order Pseudonocardiales; family Pseudonocardiaceae; genus Lentzea; species Lentzea sp. NPDC004789. The sequence continues at coordinate 53,802 of NZ_JBSGBE010000009.1, forward strand.
CGCGGTCATCGTGAGCGGATGGTGCGTGTTGATCTCGACCAGCACGAACGCCGCCGTCACGATCAACGCGGCGAACACCAGCATCAGCAGTTCGACCCCACGCCGAACGCCCCCAGACGCGTCCATCACACCCCTCCGTCGACAGTCACGGGCCGAAGCCCGTCACTGAAGCTGACAGGTTCGGCGTCTCCCGGCTGTCAAGTGGCGCAATGTCCGCTCGTCCCAGTGTTGCAGGTAACTCGCCCAGGTGCTCAGTCCTCGTCGACCTCGCGGCGGGACAGCCGCACCTCCTCGTTGACGGCTTCCCGGATCACCCGCGAGATCGGCGGCGAGGAGGTCGTGGTCAGTCAACTCTCCAGGCAGGCCACGCCGTCCTCGGCGGTGGCGTGGCCTGCCTGGCCGATGGTCAGCAGGGCTCGGTAGCGCCGCCGTCGTCGAGGTAGCGGCCGTAGATCCAGCCGATGCTGGCACCGTTCTGGTCGCGCACCCAGGTCCACTTGTTGCCGTAGTCGTTCACGGCGACGCAGTCGTAGTCCACCGTGGCACGCTCGGGAACCTTGCCCACGACCTGGCAGTCCCCGTACGGGCCGGTGTGCACGGCAGCACCGCCGGACTTCGTCACCTTGCCCGATCCGTTGTCGTAGTTGTGGTGCGGCCAGTACGCGTTCCCGCACGTGACGGCGGCCGGTCCGAGGTCGGCGGCCTGCGCCGGCGGTCCCGCGGCGGTCGCCACGAGCGCGGTACCGGCAAGGGTGGCTCCTGCAATGAGTGCGCGCAAATACATGTGCTCTTCTCCATTCGGGTGAAGCGTCATTTCGGCCGGTTTTGGAATGTGACTGCGAAGCAATCCCGGCGACGCGATGTCAGCTTGGCAAGACGGCCGACCTGCGCCAAGCGATTCGCGGCGTCCCGGACGGTCGGGGCAAATCTTGCCTGGTCAGGTGGCATCTGTCCGAACGGTCGGACAAGATCCCCTGACCAGCCGACGCCGTGGGGACTTCTGGTCCGCCACGATGAGATGGTGACTCGTCATCGCGTCCAGCCGGAATCAGCGCGGGATGTCGCGGAGTTCTGCGCCCTCCTGCGGGCGCTCAAAAAGAATTCGGGACGAACCCTGCGACAATTGGAAGAACATGCGGCCGAGTGCGGCGAAGTCCTGCCCCGCAGCACCGTCGCCGACATGATGCGCCGTGAAGCACTTCCCCGCCCGGAGCTGCTGGCGGCGTTCGTGCGGGCGTGCGGCGACGGGCAGCACCTGGCGGCATGGCTGAGCGCCAGGGAACGCCTGGCCGTAGGGCCGTACCTCGACGCGGAGCCGGTGGAGGCGCCATCGGAAGCACCATCAGGACGGCGGAAGCGGTGGCTCGCCGCCACGACGGCGGTGGTCGTGGTGGTGATCGCCGCGGTCGTCGCCACGGTTCTGCTCGGCGGTTCCTCCGGACCAACGGCGTTGCCGTCCAACGGCTGGTATCTGCTGCGCCCGGGCCACATCGCCGATCGCGGTCTCTGCGTGGGGGAGGGCAGCGAACGCAACAAGCGCACCGATCGTGAGCTCGCCGTTCAGCGACCGTGCGCGAACCTGGTGCCGGACACGTATCTCGAAGCCGTCGGCACCGGGGTGTACCTGATCAAGTGGCATCACCCGGTGAAGGGCTGGGGCTGTCTGTCCGTGGACGAGGCCTCGCTCGACGACGGCATGCTGCTGGCTCCCAGGAACTGCACATCGGCGGCCAACCAGCGGTTCCTGTTCCAGCCGGTCTCCGCTCCCGTGCCGAACGGTTTCGTGCTGCGGCCGGTGCACAGCGGCAAGTGCGTGGGTCTGCTCGGCGGTCCGTCCGACGTCGACGCCGGGGCCGAACTGTCCCAGGAGACCTGCTCCGGTCAGGCCGACCAGGAGTTCCTCCTGGAACCGGTCGAACACGCGCAGGTCGAACCGTCGAGCTGAGCTCAGTCCTCGTCGACCTCGCGCCGGGACAGCCGCACCTCCTCGATGTCGAGCTTGCGCTGCACCGTGCGCAGCACGATGTCGTCGATGGCCCGCTCGTCGCGCAACCGCACCACGGTCGCCCGTTTGTGCGCGATCAGCTCCAGCCGCAGCGCCGTGTACTCGCCCTCGGACTGCACCACCTCCTCGTCGCCGGACTCCTTGGCCCGCACGACCTCCAGGTGGTGTTCGTACTCGGCGAGCACGCGCTTGAAGACGATGTCGCTGACGCCCACCTTGTCGGCGAGGCGCGGCAGGGCCTCGTAGGCCTCCTCGGACGCGGTCGTCTGCGCGAGCCTGAGCTCCTCCTCGACCGCGGTGTCCTCGGGCAGCCGCGAGAACCGGATGATCGACGGCAGCATGATCGACTGCACGACCAGCGTCAGCACGACGACGCCGGACGTGATGAGGATGATCTGGTCGCGGAACGGGAAGGGCGCGCCGCCGACGACCGTGTCCGGCACGGCCAGCGCGGCGGCCAGCGACACGGCGCCGCGGAACCCGGCGGCCGACGACACCAGGCGTTGACGTGCGCCGACGCGGCGCAGTCGTTGCTGCGGACGGCGGTCGAGCGCGCGGATGATGTACGGCGTGGTGTAGCTCCAGAGCAGGCGGGTGCCCGCCACCGCGAGCGCCACCAGGCCGATCGTGCCGAACGCCCGGAGCGTCTGCGAGCCGTCCAGCGACCGGATCGCGCCGTTGGCCTGGAGGCCGATCAGGACGAACAGGGCGCCGTTGAGCAGGAACGTGGCGATGCCCCAGAACGCGGAGCTCATCTGGCGGGTGTCCGCGGGTACGACGCGCGGCCCGACCTGCGACAACGCCAGGCCGCAGACGACCACGGCGATCACGCCGGAGCCGTGGGCGACCTCGGCCAGCAGGAACGCGGTGAACGGGGTGAGGAGGCTGATCACGGTCTCGTGCATGGGGTTGTCGAGCCGCTTGCGGACCTGCACGGCGAGCCAGGCGACGGCCAGCCCGGCCACCGCGCCGCCCGCGTAGGACAGCAGCAGCCGCAACCCGACCAGGCCGACGCTGAACTGCTGCTCGCCCGTGGTGATCGCGATGGCGATCGCGTAGATCACGAGCGCGGTGCCGTCGTTGATCAGCGACTCGGCCCGCAGGATCGTGGTCGTGCGGCGCGGCATGCCGCGGGCGATGGCCGAGACGGCGGTCGCGTCGGTGGGCGCGAGGGCCGCGCCGAGCACCCACGCCGGACCCCAGTCGAGGCCCAGCGCGTGGGCGACCGCCGCGACCGCCGCCGCCGTCGCGAGCACGAGCAGCGTGCTGAGCAGCACGATCGGGCGCAGGTTGCTGCGGATCTCCCGCAACGAGGTGTTGAGGCTCTCCCAGTACAGCAGGGCCGGGAGGAAGATCAGCAGCATCGCCTCCGGCGGCAGGCTGACCGACTCCAGGGCGGGCACGAAGCCGAGCGCCGCGCCGCACACCACCAGCAGGACCGGGGCGGCGAGGCGCAACCGTCCAGACGCGACGCTGCTCGCCAGGACGCAGACGCCCAGCACCACCACGAGTTCGAGACCGAGCATGGGGTCAATTTAGGCGGCCCGGGCGCCGAACGCGTCATCCAATTCGGCCATCGAGGAAGGGGCGGACGCGCTCAGGCGCTGAGCGCGTCATCCAATTCGGCCAGCAGCCGCGACTTGGGCCGCGCTCCCACGATCTGCCGGATCGGCACGCCGTCGCGGAACAGCAGCATCGTGGGCAGCGACATGACCTGGTAGTCGCGGGCGGTCGCGGTGTTCTCGTCGGCGTTGATCTTCAGCACGGTCAGGTCGTCGCGCTCCCGGTCGATCTCGTCGAGCACGGGCGAGAGCATGTGGCACGGTCCGCACCACTGCGCCCAGAACTCGACGAGCACGGTGCCGGTCCGGGTCTTCTCCGCGAACGTGGCGTCGGTCAGCTGCACTGGAACTCCTTGGGTTCTGGCACGAGGCACGGATCCTGGAAGGCGAGTCTGGCCAGCAGGAACTCCCGGACGGTCTGCAACCGCTCCAGGCAGGCGTCCACCTCGGCGAGCTTGCGCCGGTAGACCTCCCGCGAGTCGGGGCACGAGTCGCCGGACTCGTGGCCCGCGCGCAGGCACGCCACGAACGGCTTGGTGTCCTCCAGGGAGAGTCCGACCGCCTGCAGCGACTGGATCTCCTTCACCAGTCGCAGGTCGTGGTCGTCGTACTCGCGGTAGCCGTTGGACGTGCGTTGCGCCGCCAGCAGTCCCTGGGACTCGTAGAAGCGCAGCGCACGCGTGGTGGTGCCGGCTCGCTTGGCCAGTTCGCCGATCCTCATGACCGGAACGCTAAACCTTGACGCGCACGTCAAGGCAAACCCGCGAAATATTCCCGTCCCGGCGAGTTTTCCCACCCAGTGGCCGTCGAAGCGGTGACCCCCTGACCACGCACAGAATGCGAGGACCCGACGAGAGGGGGACCGGTGGGGTCACCACTGCACCTGGCCGTCGCGTTGCGCGCGACCGGCGACGAGGCGTTCACCGCGAAGCACTGGGTGGAGCTCACCCGTGAGGCCGAGGAGGCCGCGCTCGACTTCGTCACGTTCGACGACTCGCTGGGCGGCGAGCCCGGCCTCGACGCGGTGCTGACCGCTGCCCGCGTCGCGCCGCTCACGTCGCGCATCGGGCTCGTTCCCACGGCGGTCGTCACGCACACCGAGCCGTTCCACCTGTCGAAGGCCATCGCGACGCTCGACTACGTCAGCAAGGGGCGCGCGGGCGTGCAGCTCACGACGGACTCGTTGCACGGCAAGCACTTCGGGCGGCGCGACAACTTCGACGACCTGTGGGGAGAGGCTGCGGACCACGCCGAGGTGCTGCGGCGGCTGTGGGACAGCTGGGAGGACGACGCCGAGATTCGCGACGTCGCCACCGGCCGGTTCATCGACCGGGAGAAGCTGCATTACATCGATTTCGAAGGGCGCTGGTTCAGCGTGCGCGGGCCGTCGATCACGCCGCGGCCGCCGCAGGGTCATCCGCCGATCGCCGCCACCGAACCGGGGTTCGCGGACATCGTGTTCGCCGACGACGCATCGGTGTCGGACGGGCTCGTCTTCCGCGACGTGATCGGGATCCCCGAGGTCGACCAGCTGCTCGCCTGGCAGAGCGAAGGATTCGCCGGGTTCCGGATTCACGCCGAGCTGCCCGAGGTCACCCGCGGGCTCGTCCCGCAGCTGCGGCGCGAAGGCCTGTTCCGGACGGAGTACGAGCACGCCACGCTGCGAGGGCACCTCGGCCTGCCCAAGCCCGCCAACCAGTACGCCTAGGAGGAACGCGAGATGACCAAGCAGATCCACCTCGCCGCGCACTTCCCCGGCGTGAACAACACGACGGTGTGGAGCGATCCGCAGGCGGGCAGCCACATCGAGTTCGACTCGTTCGTCCACTTGGCACGGACGGCGGAACGGGCGAAGTTCGACTTCTTCTTCCTCGCCGAGGGACTGCGGCTGCGCGAGCAGGGCGGTCAGATCTACGACCTGGACGTGGTCGGCAGGCCGGACACGTTCACCGTGCTCGCCGCGCTGGCCGCGGTGACCGACCGGCTCGGGCTGGCCGGCACGATCAACTCCACGTTCAACGAACCCTACGAGGTGGCCCGGCAGTTCGCCTCGCTCGATCACCTGTCCGAAGGGCGCGCGGCGTGGAACGTCGTCACGTCGTGGGACGCGTTCACGGGCGAGAACTTCCGTCGCGGAGGCTTTCTCAAGCAGGAGGACCGCTACACCCGCGCGGAGTCCTTCCTGCGCACGGCGTGGAAGCTCTTCGACACGGGCATCGGCCGGTTCGAGCACAAGGACCAGCACTTCGACATCAGCGGCACCTTCGGCGTTCCGCAGTCACCGCAGGGCCGTCCGGTGATACTGCAGGCGGGCGATTCCGAGGAGGGCAGGGAGTTCGCCGCCGCCACCGCCGACGCGATCTTCTCGCGGCACGGGACGCTGGAAGCCGGCCAGCAGTTCTACCGGGACGTGAAGGGCAGGCTCGCCAGGTACGGCCGCACGCCCGACCAGTTGGTGGTGCTGCCCGCCGCCACGTTCATCCTCGGCGACACCGACGCGGACGCTCAGGAGAAGGCGGCTCAGGTGCGGAGGCAGCAGGTCAGCGGGGCGACCGCGATCCGGTTCCTCGAACAGGTGTGGAACCGGGACCTCAGCGGCTACGACCCGGACGGGCCTCTGCCGGTGGAAGAGCCGCTGACCGGCGAGAACACCATCGCGAAGGGCCGCGCCAGCGTGCGGATGTTCAAGGACCCGGTGGCCACGGTGAAGGAGTGGCGCGAGCGGGCCGCGGCCAAGAACCTGTCGATCCGCGACCTCGTGATCGACGTGAGCGCGCGCCAGACGTTCATCGGGTCGGCGGACACCGTCGCCACGCAGATCAACGACCTGGTGCAGCAGGACGCGGCGGACGGGTTCATCCTCGTGCCGCACGTGACGCCGGGCGGGCTGGACGAGTTCGCCGACACCGTGGTGCCGCTGCTGCAGGAGCGCGGCGTCTTCCGGGAGGACTACACCGGTCCGACGCTGCGGGATCACCTCGGTCTCCGATAGTTGTTCACCACGTGGACGTCCTTGCTCAGGCAATCGAGCGCTCCCTAACGTGAGGCGCGTTCTGCACGTGCTCTCATCCGAGCGCAGGGAAGGGAGGGCAGGAATGACCGACTTCGCCTTGTTCCTGTCCTCCCGCAGGCACATCGACCACGGGCGCGTGTCGAGCGCCGCCTGTACCGGCTGACCTCTCGGCCCTTCCTCGCCCCGCCTGCCCGACAAGGACCCGCCATGTCTTCTGGCACCCTCACCCCAGTGTCCACAAAGGACACAGAACTGGCCTCGTTACCCGTCGTCGCCTCCCGCCATCCGTGGCGATGGGTCGGCGTCGTCGCCGTGCTGGTGCTCGTGGCGCAGTTCGTCCACGGCCTGGTCACCAACCCCGCGTGGGACTGGCCGACGTTCGCGCGCTACTTCACCGCCCAGTCGATCCTCACCGCGGTCGGCACCACGATCCTGCTGACCGTCGCCGGAACGGTCATCGGCTTCGCGCTCGGCATCGTGGTCGCGGTGTTGCGGCTCTCGAAGAGCCCGTTCCTGCAGGCGGTCGGCTGGACCTACGTCTGGGCGTTCCGGTCCATTCCGCTGATCGTGCAGCTGCTGTTCTGGTTCAACATCTCCTACCTCTACCAGCGGCTGAGCCTCGGCATCCCGTTCGGGCCGGAGTTCGTGACGTTCGAGACGGTGCAGCTGATCAGCCCGATGGGCGCGGCCGTGCTCGGTCTCGCGCTGCACCAGGCCGCGTACGCCGCCGAGATCGTCCGCTCCGGCGTGATCTCCGTGGACCGCGGCCAGCTCGAAGCCGCCGCCGCGCTGGGCATCCCGAGGTTCCGGCAGTTCCGCAGAATCGTGCTGCCGCAAGCGATGCGCGCCATCCTGCCGAACGCCGCGAACGAGGTGATCAGCCTCTTCAAGGGCACGTCGGTCGTGTCCGTGATGGCGATCGGCGAGCTGTTCTACCAGGTCCAGGTGATCTACGGCCGCAACGCGCGGGTCGTCGCGCTGCTGATGGTCGCCACCGTCTGGTACATCGTCCTGACCACACTGCTCTCGATCGGCCAGCACTACGTCGAGCGCTACTTCGCCCGAGGAGACCGCCGGTGATCGAGGTGCTGGGCGTGCACAAGAGCTTCGGCTCCAACGAGGTGCTGCGCGGGGTGTCGCTGGACGTCGCGGCCGGCGAGGTGGTCGTCGTGCTCGGGCCGTCGGGTTCTGGCAAGTCGACGTTGCTGCGCACGATCAACCACCTGGAGAAGGTCGACCGCGGGTTCATCAGCATCGACGGCGACCTGGTCGGCTACGAACGCCGTGGCGGCAGGCTGCACGAGCTCAAGGAACGCGAGATCCTCAAGCAGCGCAGGCACATCGGGTTCGTGTTCCAGAACTTCAACCTGTTCCCGCACCTGACCGCGCTGGAGAACGTCGCCGAGGTCGCACCGGTCGAGGAAGCACGGCGGTTCCTGGCCCGCGTCGGCCTGGCGGACAAGGAGGACGCGTACCCGCGCCAGCTGTCCGGTGGTCAGCAGCAACGCGTCGCGATCGCGCGAGCCCTCGCCACGAAACCGAAAGTCGTGCTCTTCGACGAGCCGACCTCGGCGCTCGACCCGGAACTGGTCGGTGAGGTGCTGGACGTGCTGCGCGACCTCGCCCGGTCCGGCACCACGATGATCGTCGTCACGCACGAGATCGGTTTCGCCCGCGAGGTGGCCGACCGGATCGTGTTCATCGACCAGGGCGTGATCGTCGAGCAGGGCACGCCGTCCGAGGTGCTCGACCACCCGTCCCACGAACGCACCCGCGCGTTCCTGTCCAAGGTTCTCTAGCAAGGAGTTCGTTGTGCGCAAACCACTTCTCGCCGCGCTGGCCCTCGTCCTCGCCGCCTGCGGCACGGCCGAGAGCGAGCCCTCGTCCAGCGGCGGGGCGTTGAACGTCAACCTGAGCCCCGACCAGAAGCGCGTGACGGCGCAGAAGGACGACAAGATCGCCGCGAAGGTGCCGGAGAAGTTCAGAACCAAGGGCGAGCTGGTCATCGGTGGCTCCGCGGGTACAGCGCCGCCACTGCGGTTCTACGCCACCGACGACAAGACCGTGATCGGCGTCGAGACCGACATCGCCACGCTGGTGGCGGACGTGCTGGGCCTCAAGCCGAAGCTGGAGGTCTCCTCGTGGGAGAACCTCTTCGTGGGCCTCGACAGCGGCGCGTACGACGTCGGCCTGTCCAACATCACGGTCACCGAGGCGCGCAAGGAGAAGTACGACTTCGCCACCTACCGCCTGGACACGCTGGCGTTCGAGGCGAAGAAGGGCGGTGCCTGGCGGGTGAAGAAGCCCGAGGACGTGGCGGGCAAGGTGATCGCCGTCGGTTCCGGCACCAACCAGGAGAAGATCCTCGTCGACTGGAGCGCGAAGAACGTCGCCGCGGGCCTGAAGGCCACCGACATCAAGTACTTCCAGAACTCGTCGGACTACTACCTGGCGCTGCAGTCCGGCCGCATCGACGCCTACCTCGGCCCGAACCCCACATCGGCGTACCACGCGGCCACCTCCGGGCAGACCGAGGTGATCGGCAGCTTCTCCGGCGGTGCCTCCGTGCCGGGCAAGATCGCCGTGACCACCAAGAAGGACAACGGTCTCGTCGCCCCGGTCCAGGAGGCGCTCAACCAGTTGATCGCGAACGGGAAGTACGCCGAGGTGCTCAAGCGCTGGGGGCTGTCCGACGAGGCCGTGCCGGCGTCGGAGATCAACCCCCAAGGCCTCCCGAAGACCTGAGGACACCACCATGCGACTCAGCATCACGATCGACACCGAGGACGAGGACGTCGCGGTGCGGCTGCTCGGCGCGTTGAAGGACGTGGGCCTGGTGCAGGCCGCGGAGGACGTGGCCGACGAGGCGGAGGTGCGGATCCTGCCGGACACCCGGCAGGTGCTGTTCCAGGGAGAACCCGTCGAGCTGACCAGGCTGGAGTTCGAGCTGCTGCTGCACCTGTGCGAGCACCCTGATCGCGTGCACCGCCGTCGTGACCTCCTCGCGGCGGTGTGGGGTGTCAACGACAACTACAGCGGCGCACGGACGGTCGACGTGCACGTGCGACGGGTGCGGCAGAAGCTCGGTGTCGCGGCGGACGTGATCCAGACCGTGCGCGGGGTCGGGTACCTCGTGGCCTCCAGCGGGCGAGTGCGGGTGGAGCGGTCGCCGAACGTCGTGCGGCTCGCCGACCGGCGGGCCGGGTGAGGGATGTTCGACCGATCAGACCGGTCCGGTATGCGCGGAACAGTCCTTGTGAGGCCTTTATGGGTTGATTAGTTTTCAACCAGTGGCAACGACGTCTGTGCGGATCCAGGTGCTGGGTTCGACGCGGGCATGGCACGGCCGGACGGAGGTGGGCCTCGGCCCGCCGGCTCGCAGGGCCGTGCTGGGGCTGCTGGTGCTCGCCGAGGGCGAGTCGGTGACGACCACCGACCTGATGGACGCGCTGTGGGGCGAAAGGCCTCCGCGCAGCGCGGCGAACGTGTTGCAGACGCACGTCAAGCACCTGCGCCGGTTGCTGGAGCCCGGCCGCACGTCGCGTTCCACCAGCGAGGTCCTGCCGTACACCAACGGCGGCTACGCGGTGAACCCGGACGTCGTGGACATCGACCTGATGGCCTTCCGGCGCCTGGTCGCCGCGGCCCAGGACGGTGAGGCGCTGGCGTTGTGGCGCGGCAGGCCGCTGGCCGACCTGCCCGCCCTCGCCACCCACCCGAAAGTCGTGGCGCTCGTGGCGGAACACCGCGAGGTGCTCGCCCGCTACGGCGATGCGATGATCGAGACCGGCGCCGCGGCGGACGTGCTCCCCGGCATCGCGGAGGCGGCCGCGGACCAGCCGCTGGACGAGGCGTCACAGGCGCGCCTGATCCGCGCGTACCACGCGGTCGGGCACCGGGCGATGGCGTTCCAGACCTACCACGAGGTGCGTGACCGGCTCGTGGAGGAGCTCGGCATCGATCCCGGTCCCGACCTCCGCGCGGCGCACGCGGCGTTGCTGCACGACGACGTCGCCGGAGTTTCGCGGCCTGCCCTGCGGGTGCCCAGGCAGCTGCCGGCCCAGCCCACCGGGTTCACCGGCCGCGCCTCTGCCTTGTCCACATTGGACTCGCTGGCGCCCTCTCGCGACGACGGTGCGGTGACCATCATCGCGATCTCCGGCACCGCCGGGGTCGGCAAGACGGCGCTGGCGGTGCAGTGGGCGCACCGCGTGCGGGACAGGTTCCCCGACGGGCAGCTCTACGCGAACCTGCGCGGGCACGCGAAGGGCGGGGCCACACCGCCGATCGAGGTGCTGGCCCAGTTCCTGATCGCGCTGGAGGTGCCGGCCGAGCGCGTGCCCGTCGACCTGGAGACGGCGGCGGCGATGTTCCGCACGTTGACGACGGACCGCAGAATGCTGGTGCTGCTGGACAACGCCGCGGGCCCGGACCAGGTGCGGCCGCTGCTGCCCGCCGGTCCGGCGTGCGTCGTCGTGACCGGCCGCGAACGGATGACCGGGCTGGTCGCCCTGCACGGCGCGCGTCAGGTCACGCTCGACGTGCTGAGCCCGGAGGACTCGGTGGACCTGCTGGCCCACGTGCTGGCGCCGCAGCGGGTCCGCGCCGAACCGGTGGCGGCCGCGGAGCTCGCGAAGCTGTGCGCGCACCTCCCGCTCGCGTTGCGGATCGCGGCCGCCAACCTCGCCGATCACCCCGAACGCGGGATCGAGGACCACGTCGCGGACCTGCGGGACAGCAACCTGTTGACCGCGCTCGCCGTGCAGGGCGACGAGCAGACCGCGGTGCGGACCGCGTTCGACCTCTCCTACGCCGCACTTCCCGGTGCGGCACGGCGGTTGTTCCGCCTGCTGAGCCTCGTGCCGGGCGCCGACGTCGGGACCGAGGCGGTGGCGGCGCTCGCCGGTGTCGCCGCTGGGCAGGCGGCGCGGCTGCTGGACCGGCTCGCCGCCGCGCACCTCGTGGAGCCGCACGGGGCTGGGCGCCACGGGTTCCACGACCTGCTTCGCCGGTATGCCGCCGAACGGGCTGAGCGGGAGGAGGCGGCTGGGGACCTGGACGCGGCGCTGCACCGGTTGTACGACTGGTATCTGGGCGGGGTGGACGGCGCGGCTCGCGTGCTTTACCCGCACATGTTGAGGTTGCCGGTTGCTTCGGGTGGGTCCGCGCCGCCTGCTGGTGTCGCGGAGGCGTCGGAATCCCGGCCGCCCTTCGGCGCCACGGAGGCGTCTGCCTGGCTGGAGTCCGAGCTGGCCAACCTCGTCGCCGCGGTCAGGACCGGTCCGCGGCCCACGACCTGGCTGCTCGCCGACAGCCTGCGCGGCTACTTCTGGATGTGCACGCGCCAGGTGGAGTGGCTGGCCGTCGCGGAGGCCGCGCTGGCCACGGCGGAGCAGGAGGGCGCGCCGAGGGAACGGGCCGCCGCCCGGCTGAGCCTCGCCGACCTGTACTTCCGGCAGGGCAGGTACGGCGACGCCGTCCACCACTACACGCACGCCCAGCTGCAGGCGCGGCAGGCGGGCTGGGTCGAGGCGCAGGCCGCCGTGCTGGGCAACCTCGGGTGCGTCTACTGGCAGTCGGGCCGTCTCGACGCCGCGGCGGTCCGGTTCCGCCGCTGCCTCGCGTTGAGCCGCGGGGTCGGCCAGCCGGCGGGGGAGGCCGTGGCGCTGGGCAACCTCGGCCTCGTGCACTGGGAGATGGGCAGGCTCGCGGAGGCGGCCGAGCACTACACCGAGGCCCTGCGCCGGTACCGGCAGATCGGGTCGCCCTTCGGGGAGGCGCTCAACCTCGGCAACCTCGGCCAGACGCAGCGCGCCCGCGGCCGGCACGCCGAGGCGGTCGAGCTGCTCACCCGTGCGGTCGCGCTGCACCACGAGGCGGGCAACCGCAGCGGTGAGGCGCTGGCGCACAGCAGGCTGGCGGCGACGTTCCTCGACCTGCGCCGCGACGCCGAGGCGCTCGACCACGCGCGCACCGGTCTCGCGCTCGCGCAGGAGACCGGTGATCCGCGCACCGAGGTGGAGGCGCTCGCCGCGCTGGCCGCCGTGGACCTCGGGCTCGGGCACCGGGCGGAGGCGGTGCGCCGCTACCGGCAGGCGCTCGGCCTGGTCCGCCGCATCGGCGACCGGTACCCGGAGATCGACATCCTGATCGGCCTGGCTACGGCGACCGCGGACGACGGGCTCGCGCGGCAGGCGCTGGTCCTCGCCGAGCGCGCGGGTTACCGCGCGCTGCGGGAACGGGCGTCGGCCGCGCTGTCCTGACCTACCCGATGCCCTTGCGCAGGACGCGGCTGTCACCGTTGGGCCACACCGTGATCACGCCCCACGGGTTCACGCTGCCGTCCGTGCCGTCGCCGTTCTTGCACGAGAACTCGCCCATGTTGTAGGCGTTCCAGGCGTCGTCCTGCGCCGGCGTGATCGCCTCCTCTGCGTTCGTCACCCAGACGCACGTGCTGCCGTCCGCCTCGTGCGTGAGGTGCGGCGTGATGGTGGTGATCTTGCCGTTCACGACGCACCACGTGACGTTGTAGGTGTAGGCCCACCGGCCGGGGTCGGCGAGCTGCACCGCCGCGGACGTGAACTCCCGGCACCCGGTCTCGGCCGCGGCGGCCGTGCCCGTGGTGAGACCGGCGGTGAGCAGCGCCGCGCCGACCGCGATCATGAACCTCATCGTGTGCCCCCTCGAAGTCCTGTGGCCTCAATGGGATACCCGTCGCGAGGCCTGCGCAAGGTGCCTGCGCAGCAAGTCCATGCGACGTCCAATCGACGTCCAGTCCGGCGCAATAGCTTGTGCCGCAGGGTTTCCGACCGGGGAAGTGGGACTGATGAAGGCGCAGACCAAGAGGGGTGCCGCCGCGGCGGCCGCCGCAGCCGTGGTGCTGGCGGCCGTCGTCGGCGGTGGCGGCAGCAGTGCCGCTCAGCCGAGCGGGTTGCGGGCGTACGGCATCTCGGCGGACGGCACGTTGATGGCGACGTTCACGACCGATCGGCCGCAGGTGCTGGACTGGGTGCGGACGATCCAGGGCTTCTCCGGCGACACGGCGGCGATCGGGGTGGACTTCCGGGTCCAGGACGGGCTGATGTACCTGGTGGGCAACAAGGGCGGCATCTACACCGTCAAGCTCCCGCCTTCGCCCAGCTACGACCCGGTGATCACCAAGGTGTCGCAGCTGACCGTCGCGCTGTACGGCACGTACTTCGGCGTCGACTTCAACCCCGCCGCCGACCGCCTCCGCGTGATCAGCGACAACGGCCAGAACCTCCGCCACGACCTCAACACCCACACCACCACGACCGACACGACGCTGACCACCCCGCCGGCCACCGGACCGACCAAGGGCGTGACCGCGGCCGCGTACACGAACAACGACCTGGACCCCGGCACCGGCACCACGTTGTTCGACATCGGGACGGCGACCGACCAGGTGCTCATCCAGTCACCGGCCAACAACGGAACCCTCGCGCCGACCGGCGGTCTCACGGTGGACGCGGGCCCCAACGCCGGGTTCGACATCTACAGCACCCTGAGCGGTGGCAAGGCGGTCTCCGTCGCGGGCTTCGCCACCCTGACCGCACCCGACGGCTCCACCTCGCTGTACAGCGTCAACCTGCTCAACGGCACGGCGACGAGCATCGGCAAGTTCCCCCTCCCGATCGGCGACGTGGCCATCTCGCTGAGCGGCAGCTGAAGCGCTCCCACCACGGCCGTCCAGTCGACGTCCAGTCCTGATCAATAGCTTGTGCCACAACGTTTCCTACCGGGGAGTGGGACTGATGAGGGCACGGGTGAACAGGGGCGTCGCCGCGGCGGCCGTGGTGGTGTCGGTGCTGGCCGGCGTGGCCGGTGGCGGTGGGAGCAGTGCCGCTCAACCCGCGGCGGGGTTGCGCGCGTTCGGCATCTCGGCGGACGGCACGTTGATGGCGACGTTCACGACCGATCGGCCGCAGGTGCTGGACTGGGTGCGGCAGATCCAGGGCTTCTCCGGTGACACGGCCGCCATCGGCCTGGACTTCCGCGTCCAGGACGGGCTGATGTACCTGGTGGGCAACAACGGTGGCATCTACACCGTCAAGCTCCCGCCTACGCCCAGTTCCGACCCGGTCGTCACGAAGGTCTCGCAGCTGACCGTCCCGTTGTACGGCACGAGCTTCGGCGTCGACTTCAACCCGGCGGTCGACCGCCTGCGGATCGTCAGCGACACCGGCCAGAACCTGCGCCACAACCTCGGTGACAACACCACGACCGAGGACGCCGTGCTCTCCACCCCGCCCGCGCTCGGCCCGACCAGGGGCGTGACGGCGGCCGCGTACACGAACAACGACCTGAACCCGGACACCGCGACCACGTTGTTCGTCATCGGCACGGCCACCGACGAGGTGCTCATCCAGTCGCCCGCGAACAACGGCCTGCTGACCGCCACCGGCAAGCTCACGGTGGACGCCGCCGACGCCGGGTTCGACATCTACAGCACCCTGAGCGGTGGCAAGGCCGTGTCGGTCGCGGGCTTCGCCACGATCACGGCGGCGAACGGCAGCGCGTCGCTGTACAACGTGAACCTGCTGGGCGGCACGGCGACCAGCGTGGGCAAGTTCCCGCTGGCCATCAAGGACCTGGCGATCTCGTTGACGGGCAACTGACATGACCGATCACCAGACCCTCGTGTTCGAGACGATGGACCCCCTGTTCAAGCACATGCTGTCCGGCTACCTCCTGCGCACCGCGCTGGAGCTCGGCCTGCCCGACCTGGTGGGGGAGGAGCCCGTGCCGGTCGCGGACCTCGCGCGCACCGCCGGCATCGACCCGGACCTCACCCTCCGCCTGTTCCGCGCCCTGCACGGCCTCGGGTTCTTCCGCAGGGCCGCGCCGTACACCTACGTGCACAACGAACTCTCGCTGCTGTTGCGGACGAACACCGGAGACGCCCCTGCGGAGATCGTCAGCGGGTTCTTCAAGCCGGACTGGATGTGGCCGTTGTGGGAGAGGTTCACGGACGCGGTGCGCACCGGCACCTCGCCGTTCTCCTCGGTGCACGGCAAGGACTTCTACAGCTTCCTCGGTGACGTGCCCCAGGTGGCGGAGAGCTTCAACCGCGCGATGACGTTGTCGCTGGGCCCCACCAACCCGCTGGTGGCCGAAGCCCTGGACCTCGGCGGCGGGCAGCACCTGGTGGACGTCGGCGGCGGTCAGGGAAGCCTGCTGCGCGCGGTGCTGGAGCACCACCCCGAGGTGCGCGGCACGCTCTTCGACCTCGAGGTCGCCCTCGCAGACATGGACCCCGAACTGTGCACCGGCGTGCTGGCGGAGCGGTGCGACGTCGTGGCCGGGGACGCACGGGAGTCCGTGCCGGCCGCGGACGCCTACCTGATGCGGCTGATCCTGCACAACTGGGACGACGACACGTGCGTGCAGATCCTGTCGCGCTGCGCCGAGGCCGGGAACCCCGGTGCGCGGGTCTTCGTGGTCGAGGCGTTGCGGTCCGACGGCTACGCGTTCGTGCCGCTCATGGACCTGCAGATGTTCATGCTGGTCGGAGGCAAGGAGCGGGACGAGGACGAGTTCGCCGCGTTGTTCGAGCGGGCCGGTCTGCGGTACGTCGGTACGCGGGCGACGCCCAGCGCCCTGCACGTGATCGAGGCCGGCCGGCCCTAAAAGCGGTTGCCGCCTCGCGGAGGCCCGGTGTTGCATGGCACGCCGGGTCTCAACGGGGGAGTGGTCGAATGCAGGTGTCCCTTGTGGACGAGTTGATCCGCACGCAGTTCCCGCACTGGCACGGCCTTCCGATCACCCGCGTCGAGCACGGCGGCACCAGCCACGCGCTCTTCCGGCTGGGCGACGACCTCGCCGTCCGGTTGCCGGACCGCGAGTGGTCAACCGGTCAGGCCGAACGCGACGCCGCCGTCCTGCCCCTGCTCGCCCGCCACCTCCCGGTCGCCACGCCGGAACCGGTCGCGCTGGGCGAACCCGGTTCGGGCTATCAGCACCGCTGGACCGTCGTGCGCTGGCTGCCCGGTGCGACCGCGACGGTCGCCGAGGTCCGGCCCGACACGCCGATCCGCCTCGCGGAGCTGATCCACGCGTTGCAGGGCATCGAGGTGGGCGACGCGCAGTGGGTCCCGCACCGCGGCAACGCGCAGATCGGCGAGCACGACGACCTGATCCGCGAGCGGATCACGCAGGTCGGCGGAGACCCGCGACTCTTCGCACTGTGGCAGGACGCGCTCGACGCACCGCCCTGGTGCGGGGCGCCGCGCTGGCTGCACGCCGACCTGCACAGCGGCAACCTGCTGTTCACCGGCGGCGAGCTGACCGGTGTGATCGACTGGGGCTGTGCCGGGGTCGGTGATCCGGCCGGTGACCTGATGTGCGCGTGGCTGTTCCTCGACGAGCGCGGCAGGCGGGCGTTCCGGCGCGAGCTCGGCGAGTTCGACGACGCCGCGTGGGTTCGTGCCCGCGGCTGGGCGCTGCACCTCGCGGTCCTCGGGCTGCCGTACTACCGCGACACCAACCCGGTCTTCGCCGACATCTGCCGGCACACCCTCGACCAGCTCTGTCCTGGGTGGAACGGCTAGCACCACGCACAGCGCCGCGCACGGGATCTCCGCGAAGCCCGCCATGGCGGCGGCGACGGCCAGTTCCGTGCCGGTGGACGTGGCGAGGTCGAGGCAGGCGTCGACGAGGAGAAGCACCGCCGCGACGGCCGCGGGTGTCCGGTAGTGGGCGCCGGTGCGCAGCAGGAGACCGGTGGTGATCAGGGCGGCGGCTTCCAGGGTGTCGAGGGTGACCCAGACGGCGGCCTGCGCGGGCGGCAGGGTGGTGGCGAGGTGGGCGAGCCAGGGCAGCAGGGCGAGCCCTGATCCGGTCAGCAGCCGGGAGGAGAAGGTCACGTGATCAACCCTCTGATCTCGGCCGGGCGAAATCAGTCGCACTGCTTTCCGTTTTGGGGGTGGCACCAGGTACACCCCCGGCGCGGACGCCTACGGTTGGATCATGAAGATCCGGCTGCGGCGAGCGCTCACCCGCCTGGTCCGCGACCTGTCCTTCCTCGCGCTGGGGGCGCCGTTCCACCTCGTCACGGGGTTTCTGCTGTTCAACGCGTTCGGTCTGGTGTGGGAGATCATCGGGGGCGGGGACGCCGAGGCACCCGTGCTCCTCGGGGTCGACCTGGCGCTGGTGATCTTGTGCGTGCCGGTGCTGACCGCGGCGCAGCGGTGGCGTTTCCGGCAGCTGCTCGGGATCGACGTCCCACGACCGGGCTGGCGGCGGCCGTGGCGCCAGGCCGGCTACCACGGCCTCGCCGGGGCGCTGTTCGGCACGCTCGAAGTGCTGGTGGTGGGGCTGGCGGTGGCCGGGGTGGCCGCGGTGGCGGTGTACGCGCTGCCCTGGCAGTGGCGGATCGAGCTCGGCGAGTACGTGCCGGTGGCGTACGTCGTCGTCGCCGGTCTGGTCGCGCTGGCCGCCGTGCCGCGCCTGGCCGCGGTCGCCGTGCGGCTGGAGAGCGCGCTCGTGCCGTCGTTGCTCGGCCGCAGCAGGGAGGAGGACCTGGAGCGGCGGGTCGAGGACCTCACCGCGAGCCGGGCCGGCGCGGTCGACGCCGCGGACGCGGAACGGCGGCGCATCGAACGCGACCTGCACGACGGCGCGCAGCAGCGGCTGGTGTCGCTGGCGCTGAACCTGGGCCTGGCGAAGGCGACGCTGGACCTGCCGCCGGACGCGGCCGCGGTGATCGACTCGGCGCACCGGGAGGCGAAGGAGGCGATCGAGGAGCTCAGCACCCTGGTGCGCGGCCTGCACCCCGCCGTCCTGGACGAGCTGGGGCTGGACGCGGCGCTGTCGGGGCTCGCGGCCCGCGCCCCGCTGCCCGTGCGGCTGCGGGTGGACCTGCCCCGGCGGGCGGCACCGGCGGTGGAGGCGGTCGCGTACTTCGTCGTGTCCGAGGCGTTGACGAACGTCGCCAAGCACGCGCGCGAGGCGACCAGGGCCGAGGTGACGGTGACCATGGTGGGCGGGATACTGCGGTTGACGATCGCGGACGACGGCCTGGGCGGCGCCGACCCCGGCAACGGGAGTGGCCTGAAAGGGCTCGCCCAGCGCGTGCGGTCGGTCGACGGAACGTTCCGGATGAGCAGTCCCGTGGGGGGACCGACCGTGATGAGCGTGGAGCTGCCTTGCTGAGAAGTGCCGTGATCGCCGAGGACTCCGTGCTGCTGCGGGTCGGTCTGGTCAAGGTCGTGGAGATGGCGGGCTTCGACGTGGTCGCCGAGGTGGGCGACGCCGAGGCGCTGCTGGCCGCGGTCGAGGAGCACCGGCCCGACCTCGCGCTGGTGGACGTCCGGATGCCTCCGGGCTTCACCGACGAGGGCGTGCGCGCCGCGCTGTCGATCCGCCGCAGCCTGCCGTCGACCGCGGTGTTGCTGCTCTCCCAGTACGTCGAGGAGCGCTACGCGGCCGACCTGCTCGCCGCCAACACCAGCGGGATGGGCTACCTGCTCAAGCACCGGGTGGCGGACGTCGAGGAGTTCGTCGAGGCGCTGCGGCGGGTGGCCGACGGCGGCACCGCGCTCGATCCGCAGGTCGTCGCCCAGCTGCTGGTGCGGCGGCGCAGCGATCCGCTGGATCGGCTGACCGCCCGCGAACGCGAGGTGCTCGCGCTGATGGCCGAAGGGCGTTCCAACGCGGGCATCGCCGCCCAGCTCGTGGTGAGCGAGAGCGCGGTCGCCAAGCACATCAACGGCATTCTCGCCAAGCTCGACCTCCCGAAGGCCGACGCCGACCACCGCCGCGTGCTGGCGGTGCTGCACTTCCTCGGGCTAGGACGCCCGGAAGCGCTGCGGTGACGTCCCCGTCTCGCGGGTGAAGAACTTGGTGAAGTTGGTGGCCTCGCTGAACCCCAGCCGATGCCCGATCGCGGCCGCCGACAGATCGGTGTGCACGAGCAGCCGCTTGGCCTCCAACGCGACCCGTGCGTCGATCAACGCCTTGGCCGACCGGCCGGTCGCGGCCGCGCAGATCCGGTTGAGGCTGCGCAACGAGTAGCCGATGCGGGCCGCGTAGTCGGCGGCGTTGCGGCTGGTGGCGAACGACCGTTCCAGCTCCTGCTGGAACCGTTCGAAACGGGCGTCGCCGTGCGCCAGGTCCTCTGTGGACGGCAGGCGGGCGATGCGCAGCAGCAGCGCGCCCAGCAGCTGGCGGAGCAGGTCCACCGGCTCGTTCGTGAGCAGGTTGCGGCGGTACTCCTGCCGGAGGTCCTGCACGGCGCGGATGAGGACGGCCCGTTCCGCCTTCGGGGCGGTGAGCGTCGTCGGCCCGAACGGGCTCAGCAGCTGCCGTGTGCCGTCCAGCGTGGGTGGGAACGCGGGCGTGAAGAGCACCATGAGCATCTCCACGTCGCCTTCGGGCAGGCGCAGCACGCGGCCGGGACTGAGGTGCAGCAGCGTGCCGGGTCCGCACGGGTGGTCCACGAAATCGACCATGGTGGTGCCGTGTCCGGCGGTGCACAGGAACAGCTGGTGGAAGTCGGTGCGGTGCACCTTCTTCAGCGTGTCCTCGCTGAGCCTGCGCCGGAGGACGCCGAGGTCGAGTGCCTCCAGCCCCAGCTGCCCGCGGTCGGGGTTGCTGAAGCCGAACTGCGCGACCTGTCCACTTCTGACCATGGTGAGGCGCGATCCTACCTCGTTCTCAGGTGGCCCGTGCGACATCTTTGCTGCCATGGACAACAAAGAACTCGTGCTCAAGGCCACCGGCGAACTCTTCGGCGACAAGGACCCGTCCGCTGTGGACCGCTGGGTCGCGCCGGACTACCGCCAGCACAGCGCGCTCATCGGCGACGGCCCCGAGGCGTTGCGGGGGCTCGTGGCCTCCCTGCCTCCGGGCTTCCGCTACTCGTTGGCGCGGGTGATCGCCGATGGTGATCTCGTTGCGCTGCACGGCGTCTATCACGGTTTCAGTCCGGAACCGCTGGTGGCGTTCGACCTGTTCCGGGTGGTGGACGGCAAGCTCGCCGAGCACTGGGACGCCCTCACACCGCTCGTCGGGGAGACGGCCAGTGGACGGTCCCAGACGGACGGTCAGGCCGCCCCGTCGGACGTCGACACCGAGGCTTCTCGCGCTCTGGTGCAGGAGTTCGCCCAACGGGTGCTGCAGGACGCCGACTACTCGGTGCTGACCGACTACATCTCCACGTCGACCTACCTGCAGCACAACCCCGAGGCCGCCGACGGCCTGGCCGGCTTCGGCGCGGCCGCGGCCGAGTGGGCCGGGCAGGGGCGCAACCTCGTCTACAAGACCGTCCACAAGGTCGTGGCGGAGGGTGATCTCGTGCTGCTGCAGTCCGAGGGCGAGTTCGGTGAGCCGGTGGCGTACTGGGACCTGTTCCGGGTCGCCGACGGCAAGATCGTCGAACACTGGGACGTGATCACGCCGGTGCCGGCCGCCCTGCCGCACTCCAACGGCCTGTTCTGACCCGTGATCACCGCACTGCCGTTGCGCGACTACCGGTCCGCGATCGCGCTCGACGAACCGTTCCGCCCGCTCAGCCCGCCCGCGCCCGCGCGCCGGCTCGGAGTGCTGACGGCGGAGGCGTTGCGGCTGCTCGGCGAGGACCCGCAGGTGGGGCGGTTCGCCCTGCCGCGCGGGCCCGCCGAGCAGCGGCGGCTGCTGCGCCACCTGCTGACGGTGCGGGAGCCGGTGCCGTTGGGGGCCGAGTTGCTGGGCGTGCTGGACGCCGTGCTCGGGGGTGAGCGTCAGGTGGCGCTAGGCCGCGACCTTCAGCCGGACCCGCTGGCCGGCGAGCCGTCCCCGCCGATCGCGGTCTGGCGCGGTGACATCACCCGGCTCATGGCCGACGCGATCGTCAACGCCGCCAACGACGCGCTGCTCGGCTGCTTCCAGCCGGGCCACCCGTGCGTCGACAACGCGATCCACGCCGTGGCCGGGCCGCGGTTGCGCGCCGACTGTCACCGGATCATGACCGCGCAGGCGGCACCGGAACCCACCGGCACCGCGAAGATCACCCGCGGCTACCACCTGCCGGCACCGTTCGTGCTGCACACCGTCGGCCCGATCGTGCGCGGGAAGGTGCTGCCCGCACACGAAACCGCCCTCGCCGACTCGTACCGGGCGTGCCTCGACGTCGCGGCGGAGGTCGAGAAGATCCGCACCATCGCGTTCTGCGCGATCAGCACGGGGATCTTCGGGTTCCCCAAGCGGGCGGCGGCGCGGATCGCGGTCGGCACCGTCGCGGACTGGCTGGCCGCACACCCCGGCCGGTTCGACCGGGTGGTGTTCACGACCCTCAGCGACGAGGACGACGACGCCCACCGGGAGCTGCTGTGACGTTCGAACGCTGGCTGGACGAGGCCGACCGGGTGCTCGTCGCGTCGGGGGTGGCTGACGCGGCGGGGGTGGCGGGCGTGGTGAAGGTTGCGGTGTGGCGCGTGTGGCGTGGCGGCGTGGCGGAGGTGGCGCGCAGCCGTTGTGGCGGGTGCGGCGCGTGGCGGGCAGCCGACGTGGCGGGCACCGCTGATGTGGCGGGTGTGGCGTGTGGCTGGTGCCGGTGGGCACCTCGTTGCCCCTCGTTGCCCCTCGACCTGCTGGGGCCCGTTGGCGTGCGGGCCGAGCACGGCGTTGATCACGACGTTGCTAGACCTGCACCGATCCAGGCGTTTCCGTTCGATGAACTGACGACGCACCCTCCGTTCGAGCGGATCACCGCGCCGATCGAGGCCGCGGAGGTCCAGCGAGAGTGATCAAACCGGTGCTGTGGATGCCATAGCACGCCCCGCCATCCGCGAACCGGCGTAGTGCGGCCCGCCATCTGGGGTCATTCGTCAGGTTACGCACGTGAGAAAGTTTCATCACCCCTCTCGACGGCGACTGTGGTTTGTGCGTACGGTGAGGCCCACTAACGTACTGGCCAGTAGGTAGCGAACTGAATTCCTTTCTCCCCACCCCCTGCACGGTGAGGAAGCGAGCGCAGTGAACATGCTGTCGGATCGAGATCGGGTGCTGTGTCTGAGTCCGTTCAGCACCCCCAACCCGGCCCTCGTGGTCGCGGCCGAACGAGCGGGCGGCCTCGGCGTGCTCGATCTTGGGCCGCACGCCGCCCGTGACCTGAGCCGCGTCGCGCAGCGCCACCGGCGCGCGTTCGCGGTCCGGCTGCACGGACCGTTGCCGGGTCCTTTGCCCGACGCCGTCGACACGGTTGTGGTTGATCTCGTTCGGTATGCCCCGAACCTGACTGAACTGGGCGAACGGCGCGTGCTCGCCATGATCACATCAGTGGCCGAGGCCGTGGCGGCGATCGAGTTCGGGGTCAGCGGGCTGATCGCCAAGGGTGCCGAGGCGGGCGGGCGCGTGGGTGGTTCGCCCGCGTTCGTGTTGCTCCAGCAGGTGCTCGCGATCACCGACCTGCCGGTCTGGGTGGCCGGGTCGATCGGGCCGGACACGGCTGCCGCGGCGGTCGCCGGAGGCGCGCGAGGTGTGGTGCTGGAAGGCCAGCTCGCCCTGGTCGCCGAGGTGCGAAAACATATTTCCGCTGAAATTGTGAACGCCGTTCGGGCGATGGACGGCGCCGACACCGTTGTGAACGCCGGGTTGCGCGTTCATGTTCGTCACAAGACGCTCGAAATAGGCCAGGAAGGCGCGTTCGCGGAATTCAACCGTGCTTCGTTTGGCACCGTTGGAGGCGTCGTCGGCGCGATTCAGCGGGCCATTCGAGACAATGTCGCCCAGGCGGGCGGCCACCGCTCGCTGCGGGCCGGTGGACCGTTCTGCGACCGCGTGCCCGGACTGCGCTACCCGATCGCGCAGGGGCCGATGACCCGCGTGAGCGACCAGCCCGCGTTCGCGCAGGCGGTCGCGGAGGGCGGTGCGCTGCCGTTCCTCGCGCTCGCGTTGATGGAGGGGCCGGCGGTCCGCGAGCTGCTGGAGCAGACCTCGGCGAAGCTCGGCGACCTGCCGTGGGGCGTGGGCCTGCTGGGCTTCGCGCCGCCGGAGCTGCGGGCCAGGCAGCTCGAAGCCGTGCTCGCGGTCAAACCCCGGTACGCGGTCGTGGCCGGCGGCACGCCCGCGCAGGCACGCGAGCTGGAGAGCGCGGGGATCGAGGCGTTCCTGCACGTGCCGTCACCCGCGCTGCTGCGCCGGTTCCTCGACGAGGGCGCGCGCAAGTTCGTCTTCGAGGGCTCGGAGTGCGGCGGGCACACCGGCCCTCGGTCCAGCTTCACGTTGTGGCAGCAGCAGATCGACGTCCTGCGCGGCCGCGAGAAGGATGTCGTCGCACTGTTCGCGGGTGGCATCCACGACGCCCGTTCGGCCGCGATGATCGACGCGATGACCGCGCCGCTGGCGGCACGGGGCGCGGCGATCGGCGTGCTCGTCGGCACGGCCTACCTGTTCACCGAGGAAGCCGTCACGCACGGCGCGATCCAGCCGGTGTTCCAGCAGGTCGCGCTGGAGTGCGAGGACACCGCGCTGCTGGAGACCTCGCCCGGCCACGCGGTCCGGTGCGCTCAGACGTCCTATGTGGACACGTTCGAGCAGGCCCGCGCCGAGCTCGCGGGCCTGCCGAAGCAGGAGAGCTGGGAACGGCTCGAACAGCTCAACCTCGGCCGGCTGCGGCTGGCCAGCCGCGGTCTGGTCCGCGGTGAGAACGGCCTGGAAGAGGTCGGCGAGGACGAGCAACGCCGCGAAGGCATGTTCATGATCGGCCAGGTCGCGACCCTCAGGAACGAGCGCACCACGATCGCACAGCTGCACGAGGACATCGTCTCCGGCGTGCTGCCCGAGAGCCGTGCGGCAGCCGCCGAACGAGAGCCGCTGGACATCGCCATCGTCGGCATGGCGGCGATCATGCCGGGCGCCCGCGACGTCGCCGAGTTCTGGTCGAACATCCTCAACGGCACCGACTCCGTCACCGAGATCCCGCCAGACCGCTGGTCGCCGGAACGCTACGGCAGCCCGTTCAAGTGGGGCGGGTTCATCCCGCGCACGGCCTTCGACCCCCTGGCCTACGGCATCCCGCCCGCGTCGCTGACCTCGATCGAACCCGCGCAGCTGCTCGCGCTGGAAGTGGCGGCGAGGGCGCTCAAGGACGCCGGTTACGAAACACGGGTGTTCGACCGCGAACGCGCGTCGGTGATCTTCGGCGCCGAGGCCGGTGCCGACCTCGCCAACGCCTACACGGTCCGCACCGCGCTGCCCGCCCTGGGCGTCCGCGGTCTCGACGACCACCTGCCCGCGCTCACCGAGGACTCGTTCCCCGGCGTGCTCGGCAACGTCATCTCCGGCCGGGTCGCCAACCGGCTCGACCTCGGCGGCGCGAACTACACCGTCGACGCGGCCTGCGCGTCCAGCCTCGCCGCGCTCGACGTGGCCTGCAAGGAGCTCGTCGGCGGCACCAGCGACATGGTCCTGTGCGGTGCGGTCGACCTGCACAACAGCGCGCACGACTACCAGATGTTCGCGTCCGTGAAAGCCTTGTCCGCCAAAGGCCGCTGCGCCACGTTCGACTCCGCGGCGGACGGCATCGCGCTCGGCGAGGGTGTCGCCTGCCTGGTGCTGAAGCGGCTCGCCGACGCCGAACGCGACGGTGACCGGGTCTACGCGGTGATCAAGGGCATCGGCGCGTCGAGCGACGGCCGGGCGAAGGGCCTCACCGCGCCGCGTCCCGAGGGCCAGCAGAGGGCGCTCCGCAGGGCCTACGCGTCGGCCGGGCTGCCGGTCACGTCCGTCGGGCTGGTCGAGGCGCACGGCACCGGAACCGTGGTGGGCGACCGCACCGAACTGGCCTCGCTGACCGAGATGTTCGCGAGCGTCGAGCCCGGCACCTGCACGATCGGCTCGGTCAAGTCGCAGATCGGGCACACCAAGTGCGCGGCGGGCCTCGCGGGCGTGATCAAGGCGGCGCTGGCCGTGCACACCGGGTTGCGGCCCGGCACGTTGCACGTCAAGCAGCCCAACGAGTTCTGGAACGCCGAGACCAGCCCGTTCGCGTTCGGCCACCGCACCTGGGCGGCCGGGCAGCGCGTCGCGGGCGTGAGCGCGTTCGGGTTCGGCGGCACGAACTTCCACACCGTCCTCGCGGGCTACGACGGCGCCGACGGGCCACGCCACGGCCTGACCCTGTGGCCGGCCGAGCTGTTCCTGATCCGCGGCGAGAACCCCGAAGCCGCGCAACGGGAAGCCGCGCGGCTCGCCGCTCTCGTCGACCCAGGGACCCCGTTGCGCTCACTGGCCGCGGCGTGCGGCAGCGGCACGGTGCAGGCGGCGTTCGTGGTCGGTGATCACGACAGCCTGCGGCTGGCGCTGGCGGACGTGGCGGCCTGGCGTGCCAACGACGTCGTGAAGCTGCGTGAAGCAGAACGGCCCCAGGTCGCCTTCCTGTACCCCGGCCAGGGCAGCCAGCGGCCGGGCATGCTGCTGGACCTGGTCACGGCGTTCCCGTGGCTGCAGGAGTTCGTGGACTCCCGCTGCGAACGGGTGATGTACCCGCCGGCCGCGCTCACCGCGGACGACGTCGCCAGGCAACGCGCGGAGATCACCGACACGAGGATGGCCCAGCCGGCGCTCGGCATCGCCGGGCTCATGGTCACCGCACTGCTGGAATCCGTTGGGGTGAAACCGGATCTGGCCGGCGGCCACAGCTACGGCGAACTGGTCGCACTCGCCGCCGCCGGCGTGTTCGAGCCAACCGAGCTGCTCGACCTCAGCGCTGCCCGTGCCGAGGCGATGCTGGAGGCGGTCGGCGAGGACCCCGGCACGATGGCCGCGGTGTCCGCGCCACTGGCCGAGGTCGAGGCGCTCCTGCCGCCGGATGTCGTGGTGGCCAACCACAACGCACCCGACCAGGTCGTGATCTCGGGTCCCACCACGGCCGTCGAGAACGCCGTCGAGGTGCTGCGCAACGCCGGGCTGAGCGTGAAGAGCATTCCGGTCGCGGCCGCGTTCCACAGCCCGCTGATGGCGGGTGCCCGCGACCGGTTCGCGGCCCGCCTGTCGGCCATGTCCATTGGTGAGACGGCTTTCCCGGTGTGGTCGAACGTCACCGCGCAGCCGCACACCGACGTGCGGGACGGGCTGTCCGCGCAGCTCGCGGGCCGGGTGCGGTTCGTGGACCAGATCGAGTCGATGTACGCGGCGGGCGCGCGGATCTTCGTCGAGGCCGGGCCGGGCGGCGTGCTGACGTCGTTGGTCGGCAAGACCCTCGGCGACCGGCCGCACCGGGCGCTGCGGTGCGACGACCACGTCACGTTCCTGCGCACGCTCGCCGAGCTCGCGGCCGCGGGCGTCGAGGTGGACGCCGCGCCGTTGTTCGAGGACAGGGCCGAACCCGCCGCGGTCGTGCCGCAACGACCGGGCTGGTACGTGGATGGAGGTCTCGTGCGGGACGCGAACGGCGACGCACTTCCTGGTGGGCTGCGGCCCGCGACGGAGTTCCCGACCCTGCGGGTGGGATCAGGACTGAGCCGGGACGAGATCATCGAGAAGTTCCTGGACGGCATGCGCGACGCGGTCAGCGCCCAGCGCGACGTCCTGCTGAGCTACCTCGGCACCGCGCCCGCCGACGTCCCGCCGCCGAGGCCGGTGATCGAGCAACGACCGGTCGTCGCAGCTCCTCAGCCCGAGGTGAAGCAGGAAGACGTCGCCACCGTGGTGCTGCGGACGATCAGCACCCGCACCGGCTACCCGGTCGAGATGCTGCAGCCGGGGCTCGACCTGGAAGCCGACCTGTCGATCGACTCGATCAAGCGCACGGAGATCGTCGGCGAGCTGGTGCAGGCGCTCGGCGCGTCGGGCTCGATCGACGAACTCGCGCAGCTCAAGACGATCGAGGGCATCGTCGGCTGGTTCGGCGCCGCACCCGCGGCCGCACCGGCAGGCAAGGACGTGCGGGCGGTCGTGCTGCAGACCATCAGCACGCGCACCGGCTATCCGGTCGAGATGCTGCAACCGGGCCTGGACCTCGAAGCCGACCTGTCGATCGACTCGATCAAGCGGGCCGAGATCGTGGGCGAGCTGGCGCAGGAACTTGGCGCGACCGGCTCGGTGGACGAACTGGCTCAGCTGAAGACGATCGACGGGATCGTCGGCTGGTTCGGGGAGACCCCGGCCCGGCCGAAGTCGTCCGGCCGGCTGGTCCGGCTCGTTCCCCAGGTCGTGCCGTGCGAGCCCGCCCAGCCGGTCGACCTCACCGGCAAGGCCGTGCTGATCGTCGACGACAACGGCATCGGTCTCGAACTCGCCGACCTCCTCGAACGCCACACCACCCGCCCGCGCATCGAGCCGGTCTTCCCGGCCGACCTGACCGGCATCGACGTGATCATCCGGCTCGGCGCCCGGCTGCCGGAGGCGTTCAGCGAGGTCAAGGCCTGCGTGACCAACGGAGTGAACCTGCTCGTGGTCACCACGGGCGGCGGCACGTTCGGCTTCGACCACACCCCGGACGAGCTGCCCGCCGACATCGGCCTGCACGGCCTGATCCGCACGGCCGCCCTGGAGCACCCGGACCTCGTGGTGCGCGCGGTCGACGTCAACCCCAAGGAAAGCCACCGCGACATCGCCACGGCGTTGCTCGCGGAGATCGGCTCCGGCCCGGCGGTCGTCGGCTACCAGGCGGGCAAGCGGCAGGTCATCGAGGCCGTGCCGGCCGAACTCGGCACCAGCGCGCTCAACCTGAACGCCGACAGCGTCGTGCTGCTGACCGGCGGCGCCCGAGGCATCACCGCGCTGGCCGCGACCGCGCTCGCCGACCGCACCGGTTGCCACATCGAGCTGATCGGCCGCACGCCGATCGCTCCGGAGGATCACCGCCTCACCCACGCCACGACCGAGCCCGAACTGGTGAAGGCGCTGTTCGAGCTGGGCGAGAAGGAGAACGTCCCGGCCAAGGCCCGCGGGGTGCTGGCCGAACGCGAAGTCCGCCAGACCCTGGAACGGTTGCGCGCCAAGGCTTCGAGCGTGCGGTACCACGAGTGCGACGTCACCGACGCCGAAGCGGTCGGCAAGGTGATCGACGACGTCAAGGCGAGGTTCGGCCGGATCGACGGCGTCGTGCACGGTGCCGGGGTGCTGGACGACAAGCTGATCACCGCCAAGACCCAGGAGTCGTTCGACCGGGTCTGGGCCACGAAGGTCAACGGCGCCAAGGCGTTCGACACTTTTGGCACCGAGGGCTTCCTGGTGCTGTTCGGCAGCGTCAGCGGCGTGTTCGGCAACCGCGGCCAGGCCGACTACTCGGCAGCGAACGACGCCCTCGACCGGATGGCCCGGTTCTGGGGCGCGCAACGCCGGGTCGTCGCCGTCGACTGGGGTCCCTGGGCGGGCGCGGGCATGGCGGTCGGCCTGGCCGACGAGTACGCCCGTCGCGGCATCGGGCTGATCGACCCCGAACAGGGCGTCGAGGCGTTGCTGAACGAGATCGCCAGCGGCACCGACGTGCAGGTGGTCTACCGATGGGAGGCATAGCGATCGTCGGGATCGGCGCCGTCTTCCCCGGTGCCCCCGACGCGACGACGTTCTGGCGCAACATCGTCGCCGGCGTCGACGCCATCGGGCAGATCCCGGCCGGACGCTGGGACCCGGCCACCTACTACGACCAGGACAGCACCACCGGCGACCGGTTCTACTGCCGCAGGGGCGGGTTCGTCGACGACCTCGCGGAGTTCGACCCGACCAGGTTCGGCATCATGCCGTCCACAGTGGATGGTGCGGAACCGGACCAGCTGCTCGCCCTCGCCACGGCCGCCGAGGCCATCGCGGACGCGGGGGGTGAATCGGCGCTGCCGTCCAGGGACCGGGTGGGCGTGGTCGTCGGGCGCGGTGGATACCTCACGCCCGGCTGCGCGCGCCTCGACCAGCGCGTCCGGCTCGCGGACGAGGTCGTCTCGGTGGTGCGCGACCTCTTCCCGAACCTGGCCGGAGCCGACCTGACCGCGGTTCGCCAGGCCATCCGGGACCGCCTCGGCCCGGAGCAGCCGGAGTCGTCGATCGGGCTCGTGCCGAACCTCGCGGCCTCCCGGATCGCCAACCGGTTCGACCTGAAGGGCACCGCCTACACGGTCGACGCGGCCTGCGCGTCCGGCCTGGTCGCGGTCGAGCACGCCGTCCGCGAGCTCCAGGAGGGCCGCGCGGACGCCATGCTCGCCGGTGCCGTGCACGTCTGCCACCACCCGACGCTGTGGAGCGTCTTCACGCAGCTCAGAGCGTTGAGCCCGACCGAACGCATCCGGCCGTTCGACGCGAACGCCGACGGCACGCTGCTGTCCGAGGGCGTCGGCATGGTGCTGCTCAAGCGCCTCGAAGACGTCGGCGACGAGCGCGTGTACGCGGTGATCCGCGGCATCGGCACGGCCAGCGACGGCCGCGCGACCAGCATGATGACGCCCAACCCCGAGGGACAACTCCTTGCCGTGCAACGGGCCTGGGCCAACGCGGGCCTGGACCCGCGCGAGGACGGGCTCGGCCTGATCGAGGCGCACGGCACCGCCACGCCCGCCGGTGACGCCGCGGAACTGGCCACGATGATCAACGCGTTCGGCGCGGACGGCGACGAGATCGGCATCGGCACGGTGAAGTCGATGATCGGCCACGCCATGCCCGCCGCCGGGATGGCCGGGCTGATCAAGGCCGCCCTCGCGTTGCACCACAACACGTTGCCACCGACCCTCAACGTCGAACAGCCGCACAGTTCGTTGCAGGGCACCAGGTTCACACCGGTCGTGGAGGCCCGCGAGTGGGCCGGACCGCACCGCGCGGTCGTGAACGCGTTCGGGTTCGGCGGGATCAACGCGCACGCCGTGCTCGACGGCCACACGGTCGCCAAGCCGCGCAAGCCGGTCATGACCTTCGCCGCCGACACGGCGGAGGAGCTGGCCAGAGCGGTCGCGGAACGCCGGTGCTCGACCGCCGACCGCGCGTTCCGGCTCGCCATCGGCAACCCGGACGAGCGCAAGCTCAAGCTCGCCGAGCGGATCATCGCGCAGGGCAGGGCGTGGCCGGGCCGGCACGACATCTGGTTCGCCCACGAGCCACTCCTGACCAGCACCGACCAGGTCGCGTTCCTGTTCCCGGGCTTCGAGCGGGAGTTCAGCGGCGAGGTCGTCGACCACGCGGTCGGGCTGCTGCAGGACGGCCGCCGCGAGGCCCGTGAGCTGATGGCGCTCGGCATCACGCCCGGCGCGCTCGCCGGGCACAGCATGGGCGAGTGGACCGCGATGGTCGTCGGCGGCATCTACCCGACGATCGACGAGTTCGTCGGCGCGCTCGGGCCCGGCGCGGTCGCGGTCGTCGACATCGCCTACGCCGCACTCGGTTGCTCGGCCGACACCGCCGAGCCGCACCTGATCGACGGCGTGACGATCAGCCACGACAACTGCCCGCACCAGTCGGTGATCTGCGGCCCGATCGACCGGCTGGAGCTCGTGCTCGGCGAGCTCAAGGCCAACGGCGTGATGGCCCAGCTCATGCCGTTCCGCACGGGCTTCCACACCCCGGCCCTCGCGCCCTACCTGGGCCGCGCCAAGGAGATGCTCGACCAGCTGCCGGTCCGCGCGTCGGACATCCCGGTGTGGTCGGCGAACTCCCTGGAACCCATGGCCGCGGCCGAGGTCCGCGACCTGGTGCTGCGCCACCTGGTCGAGCCGGTGAAGTTCCGCCCGTTGCTGGAACGCCTGTACCAGGCGGGTTTCCGCGCGTTCGTCCAGATCGGACAGGGCAGCCTGCCGGGGTTCGTCACGGACACGCTGTCCGACCGGCCGCACCTCGCGGTGAACGCCGACATCGCACCCGAAGCGCTGTGGGCGTTCGGGCTCAAGCGCGGCACCAGCCACAAGGTCAAGCTGCGGCTCGGCACGCCGAAGATCAAGGTCGACGCGCTCGGCACCGAACCCGTGCTGATGGCCGACGACAGCCCGATGTCCGCCGCGGTCAACGCACTGCTGGCGCACACCAACGCGGTCGCGCGCGAGGTCGTCGGCGCGCTGCGGCCGAACGAGGCCGGGTTCACCCGCGAGTTCTCGTTGCGCACCATGCCCGAGCTGGTCGACCACTCGGTGTTCCCGCAGCCGCCGGGCTGGCCGGACCTCGCCGACGGGTTCCCGATCGTGCCCGCGACCGGCCTGCTGGAGGTGTTCGCGGACGCCGCCCGCCGGCTCACCGGCGGCACCGTGCACGGGTTCGCCGAGGTCAGGGCCAAGCGCTGGCTCACCGCACTGCCCGCGACGACCGCGAAGATCACCGCCCGCGCGGAAGGTCCCGGCCGCGTGGTGGTCAAGGTCGGCGACTACGCCGAAGGCGTCGTGCTGATGGCACCGGTGGCGCCGCAACGGGTCGGCGAGGAGCTGACGGGCGTCCGCGCGGCACCGGTCAGCGCGGCCGAGCTGTACCGGGACAACTGGATGTTCCACGGACCGGCGTTCGCGGGCGTCGCGAAGATCGACTGCCTGGCGGACAACGGGATCGCCGGCGTGCTGACCCCGCTGCCCGCGCCGGGCGCGTTGCTGGACAGCGCGGGACAGCTGATCGGGCACTGGATGCAGGTCAGCCTCACCGTCGACCAGACGGTGCTGCCGACCGGGATCGAGCAGGTGTCGTTCCACGGGCCGGCGCCGACCGGCGACGTGCACTGCACGGCCTGGATCCGCTCGGTGACCGCCCAGGAGATGGTCGCCGACGCCGAGCTGACCGTGAACGGCGAGCTGTGGTGCCGGATCACCGGCTGGACCACCCGCCGGTTCACCACGGACGACCGGATCTGGCAGGTGAAACTGCGTCCAGGCACCGAGATGCTGTCCGTTCAGGACGGCGAGTGGTTGAACGTGACCGAGAACTGGTCCGACAGCGCCACCCGCGACCTGATCATGCGCCGCTACCTGAACTCCGCCGAACGGCTGCACTACGCCGGCCTGGACGTACCGGCGCAACGGGACTGGCTGCTGCGCGTGATCGCGGTGAAGGACGCGGTGCGCCGGTGGCTGTGGGACCGCGGAGCCGGGCCGATCTACCCGGTGGAACTGACGGTGGACGCGGCAGCCCGGGTGCGCGGCGCGTTCGCCGTGCCCCAGATCGAGGTCGTCGCGGAACAAGGGCGAGCCGCCGCCCGTGTGCGAACGGAGAAGTGATGGACGAGGTGCTGCAGCAGGTCGCCAAGATGATCACCGAGGTGGTCGGGCCCGACTTCCTGCTGGGCGTGGAGATCACCAGGGACACCACGTTCAGCGACGACCTCGGGCTGGAGTCGATCGAGTTCGTGGCGCTGGCGGACAAGCTCAACGCCCACTACGGCGTCGACCTCGTGGCGTTCCTGGCGGACATGGACATCGACGAGATCATGGCGATGTCCGTGGGCCGTCTCGTCGACCACATCACGGCACGTGTCTGAGGTCCACGCCCGAGGGCTGCGGTTCCACGTGCAGCGGCTCGGGCCTGAGGACGCGCCGACCGTGGTGTTCGTGCACGGCCTGGTGATGGACAACCTGTCCAGCTTCTACTACACGCTCGCCGCGCCGCTG
Source organism: Lentzea sp. NPDC004789 (assembly GCF_053601075.1). Taxonomy (NCBI): domain Bacteria; kingdom Bacillati; phylum Actinomycetota; class Actinomycetes; order Pseudonocardiales; family Pseudonocardiaceae; genus Lentzea; species Lentzea sp. NPDC004789. Next base: position 86,886 of record NZ_JBSGBE010000009.1, read on the forward strand.
GCCCAGGCCGGGTTCGGCACCGTGCTGTTCGACCTGCGCGGGCACGGGCTGTCCGAACGGCCGCCTTCTGGCTACACGCCGGAGGAGAGCGCCGAGGACCTCGTCGCGGTGCTCGACGAGATCGGCGTGACCGAGCCGGTCTTCCTGCTGGGCAACAGCTACGGCGGGGTGGTCGCGATGCACGCGGCCGTCCAGGCGCCCGAACGGGTCGGCGGCGTCGTGCTGGTCGAGTCGGCGTGCGGGGGAGTGGTCGGCGACGCGTGGTTCGAGGACATCACGAACACGCTCACCGTCGCCGCGCTGGGCCTGGAGTTCGACCGGACGCAGGACCAGCTGATGGCGCTGGGCCAGCGCAAGATCGCGAAGCTCGCCGTGAACGCCAACGCGTTGCTCAACGGGACCACGTTGATCGACGACCTCGGCTCCGGCGCGAAGCTCGACCTGACGCAGGTGCGGTGCCCGGTGCTCGGCGTGTACGGCGCGGAGTCCGAGCTGATCGGGGCGGCGGCGGAACTGCGGGAGCGGATCCCGTCGTGCCGGCTGCACATCGTGTCCGGGCTGGGCCACACGGTGTTGCGCGAGGCCACGGCCGAGCTGCTCGACGTGCTGCTGGACTGGTTGCCGTCATGAGCCGGTTCCTGTTCGTGGTGCCGCCGCTGACCGGCCACGTCAACCCGACCGCGTCGGTGGGCGGGGAACTGCTGGCGCGCGGGCACTCGGTCGCCTGGGTCGGTCACCCCGGCACGCTGGCGCCGTTGCTGCCGGACCAGGCAGTGGTCTTCCCGGCGATCGACGACGTGCTGGAGGCCGGCATCCGGGCGAAACGGGAGCGGTGGCTCGCGTTGCGCGGGATGGCGGTGCTCAAGTTCTTCTGGGAGGAGTTCCTGATCCCCCTCGGTCACGCGATGGTCCCCGGTGTCGCCGACGCGGTCGCGCGGTTCGGCCCGGACGTGATCGTCGCTGACCAACAGGCGTTGGCCGGGCCGCTCGTGGCGCGGCACGCCGGGCTGCCGTGGGTGACGTCGGCGTCGACGTCGGCCGAGCTGATCAATCCACTGAGGACGATGCCGAAGGTCGACGCGTGGGTGCGCGACCTGCTGTACGACTTCGCCGGTGGGGACATCAGGTTCTCCGACCGGCTGGTGCTGGTCTACAGCTCGAAGGCACTGGTGGCGGGCGACTTCGGGGACGAGGTCGCGTTCGTCGGACCGGCGTTGACGCACCGGGTCGAGCGGGTGGACTTCCCGTGGGGGCGATTCTTCGGGCTGGGCTCTCCCGAGGGACATCCGAGCGAACGGCGCCGGGTCCTCATCTCCCTCGGCACCCTCAACGGTCCCGCCGGCGAGCGTTTCCTCAGCCAGGCGCTGGAAGCGGTCGCCGGCCTCGACCTCCAGGCCGTCGTGGTCGCCGAACCGCGGCCCGCGCCGCCCAACGTCCTCGTTCTGCCGTCCGTGCCGCAGCTCGCGTTGATGCCGCACCTGGACGCCGTTGTCACGCACGGCGGTCACAACACGGTGTGCGAGGCCTTGGCGCACGGGTTGCCGCTGGTCGTGGCACCGATCCGGGACGACCAGCCGACGGTGGCCGCCCAGGTCGTGGCGGCGGGTGCGGGCGTGCGGCTGACCTACTCGCGGGCACGGGCCGCGGACATTCGCAGCGCGCTGGAGTCCGTCCTCGACGAGCCGGAGTACGGGCTCGCGGCGGAGCTGGTGCGGGACTCGTTCTTGGCGGCAGGCGGCGCGACGACCGCGGCCGACCTACTGGAGAAGGTGGTGGCCGGGTGATCCTGAGCGTGTTGGTGGTGCTGGTCGTCCTCTTGGACGTCCTGCGTCTGCGTTCCCGCGCGTCCAAGCTGCGAGTGCTCGCCAAGGGCGCGGGCGAGCACTCGCTCCTCACCGCCACCGGAGTCCATCCCGAGGGCTCGTGGCAGACCGGCGCCGATCTCGTCGACCTCGTGCCGCGCGACCTGCCGACGGTCGCCGCGCTCGACCTGCTCGGCGCGGTCGACCCGGCCAAGTACGCCGACGACCAGTGGGCGCGCGGGATCAGTGCGGCGCAGGCCGTGCTGGTGCGCGAGCAGTTCGTCGAGGAGATCGACACCGACGACCCGACGGAGTTCGTGGCGTTCGTGCGCAGGGTCAAGGACCACGTGCGAGCGCGGGTCGAGATCGCGGTCGCGCCGGGGCTGAAGGCCGGTCCGTACGACCTCGGCTACCGCGCGGCGACGTTGCGGCAACTCGGGAAGCGGCCGTCGCTGTGGATCGCCGGCTCGGTCATCGGGTATGCGACCGTCGTGGCCGCGCTGGTCACGAACTGGCGCTGGGGACTGGTCGCGCTGGCCGCGTACTGGGCGCACCCGCTGCTGGTGTTCGCGGGAACGCCGTTGCGGCCGCGCGACCTGTGGGTGCCGCGGTTCGTGCGCACGCCGTACCTGTGGCTGAAGACCGCCGGTGGCAAGAAGTCCACCGCGGAGAAGCGGCAGGCCGAGCACCTCAGGCAGGCCACGCCCTGGTACGAGGAGAACCGCTCCAGGAACTTCCACGAGGCCCGGCGCGACAACTGCCCGTCGTGCGGCAGCGCCGACCTGCGCCGGTGGGTCACCGCCACGGACCTGGTGCAGCGCAAGCCAGGCACGTTCACGATGGACCGCTGTGTCCGATGTGGACACGTCTGGCAGAACCCGCGGCTGTCCGAGGAGGGCCTGGGCTTCTACTACCGGGACTTCTACGACGGTCTCGGCGAGACCTCGGCCGAGGCGGTGTTCTCCGGCAAGACCGATCCGTACTACGGCCGGGCGCGGATGGTCGAACCGTTCACGAAACCCGAGCGGTGGCTGGACGTCGGCTCCGGGCACGCGCACTTCTGCCTGGGCGCCAAGGAAGTCCTGCAGTCCACCGCGTTCGACGGGCTCGACCAGGGTGCCGCCATCGAGGACGCGGCGCGGCTCGGCCGGATCGAACAGGCCTACCGGGGCAGCTTCAAGGAGTTCGCGGGCGAGCTCAAGGGCCGGTACGACGTGATCAGCATGCACCACTACCTGGAGCACGTGCGGGATCCGTGGGAGGAGCTCGACATCGTCGCGGACGTGCTGCCCGACGGCGGCTACCTGCTGATCGAGCTGCCGGACCCGGAGTGGCGGCTCGGGCGGTTGTTCGGCAAGTACTGGATGCCGTGGTTCCAGCCGCAGCACCAGCACATGATGCCGATCGGCAACCTGGAGCACGCGCTCGCCGACCGCGGACTGACCACAGTGGCCACCGAACGCGCGAAAGCCCATCTGTGCAACGACTTCACCCTTGCCTTGCTGCTGTTCCTGGGCAACATCGCGCCTCGCACGCCCGCGCCGTGGCGGCCGGAACGGGTCCGGTTGCGCCGCACGCGCAGCTTCCTGGTGTGGTCGCTGGGGATTCCGGCGTTCTTCGTCGCGATGGCGCTGGACCAGACGGTGAACCGGTTCCTCGCGGCCCGCACCGGCAACGGCAACGCCTACCGGTTGCTGGCCAGGAAATCGGAACCGCAAGCATGATCGACATCGCGGATCGGCCGGAGATCGCGCCGGAGCTCAGGCTGGTGCCGCACGCGTTCCGGCGCACGTTCGGCAGGCCGGCGGCAGGTGTCTGGTACGCGCCCGGCGTGCTGAACCTGCTCGGCGGTGCGGTGAAGGTGCACGCCAAGTGGGGTGCCATCGTGGCAGGGGACCGGCGTGACGACGGCCTGCTGGAACTGGTCTCGGTGAACCGGCCGACCGAACGGGCTCTGCTGCCGTCCGACGACGTTCCGTCGTGGGCAGCCCCGCTGTCCGGTTCTCCCGGCGGCGCCACGCTGATGTGCAGCATCGACCTACCACAGGGCAGCGGCCTGTCCGCAGGCGAAGCACTGCGAACCGCAGTAGCCCTGGCCCTGCGCGACCTAACCGGAACCCCCGACGTTTGCGATGAAGGGAACCTTCCTACACCTCAGGTGGATGAATGTTCCCTTCATCGTTTGCTCGTCGTCGATACTCGGGTGAGGAGGGCGGAACCGCAGGTGGTGAGGCCGTACGTCCACGATGGCGGTGATCTCGGGGCGGCTTTGACGGCCTACCACGGCTTTCAGGACCCGGATCCCGAGCAGGACGCGGTGGTGCGGGCCGCGCTGGCCGCCGGTGCGCGCGGGGCGAGCATGCTGGTCGACCCGCCGGGCAGGCCCGCGGTCGTGCTGGTCGACGCGGACCTGGTCCCGGCGGTGAAGAAGGCGATCACGAAGGTGGTGGAGCTGCCTCCCCGCTACCTCACGATCGTGCCCAGTCGTCTCAGCACTGAGGCTTTGCGGTGAACTCGGCCCGGCGCAGGTCCTTCGAGTTCGGCCCCACCAGGAGGACGAAGTCGCCGGGCTCGACCACCCGGTTCCCGTGCCGGTCGACGATCGTGCAGGCCGCGACCGGGAGCTCCAGCGCGACCTGCGCGGTCTCGCCGGGCTCCAGGTCGACCTGCCGGAACGTCTTGAGCTCCTTGTCCGCCCAGCTCACCGACGTGACGGCGTCGCTCACGTAGACCTGCACCGTCTCCCGGACGGGGCGAGCACCGGTGTTGGTCAGCGTGATCGAGGCCCGCACGGTCTCGTCCGGCCGCAGCACCGTCGTCTCCACGTGCAGCTCGCCGTACTCCACCGTCGTGTACGACAGGCCCTCGCCGAACGCGAACGCCGGCTCCTGCGTGAGGTCGGCGTAGCGGGTGCCGTGCTGGCCGCGGATCTGGTTGTAGTACGTCGGCTGCTGGCCGGCGTGGGCGGCGAACGAGATCGGCAGGCGTCCGCTGGGTTCGATCAGGCCGTGCAGCAGCTCGGCGATCGCGCGGCCGCCCTGCATGCCGGGGTTGGCCGCCCACACGAGTGCGGCGGCGTTGCGGGCCGAGTCCGGCAGCACCAGCGGTTTCGACGCCAGCAGCACGACGATCAACGGCTTGCCGGTCTCGGCGAGCGCGTCCAGCAGGGCGATCTGGCCGCCGATCAGGTCGAGCGTGGCGGTGGAGCGGCCCTCGCCGACCAGCTCGATGCGGTCACCGACGACGGCCACCACGTAGTCGGCTTCCTGGGCCGCTTGGACGGCTTCGGCGATCAGCTGGGCGTCCGGCGGGCAGGGCTGGACGACGGGCGGACGCGGCTGGCCGTCCGGGAACGTCTCGCCCTCCGGGTCCGGTTCGAGCGTCAGGATGTCCGCGCCGCGGGCGTACGTGACGTCGGAGGAGAGCTCGCGCAGCCCGTCCAGGACCGTGGTGATCATCTCGCGCGGCTGGCCGTCGGGCAGCCAGTCGGCCTGGCCGGACGAGCCCGCCCAGTCGCCGAGCTGGGTCTGCGCGTCGTCGGCGAGCGGGCCGACGACCGCGATCCTGCCCTTGCGCAACGGCAGCACGCCCTCGTTGCGCAACAGCACCAGCGACCGCCGCGCGACCTGGAGGTTCAGCGCCACGTGGTCCTCGTGGTTGATCACGACCCGCTGGCGCTCGGGGTCGGGCCGGCGCGGGTTCTCGAACAGCCCGAGGTCGAACTTGAGCGTCAGGATGCGGGAGACCGCCTGGTCGAGATCCTTCTCTTCGAGCAGACCCTCTTCGACCGCCTGCAGCGCGCCCTCGAAGAACTGCGGGGTCGTCATGATCATGTCGTTGCCCGCCCGCACCGCGGCCGCGGCGGCGTGCGCGTAGTCGGGCTGCAGCTTCTGCTCCCAGACCATGCGGCCGACGTTGTCCCAGTCGGTGACCAACGTGCCCTGGTAGCCCCATTCGCCGCGCAGCACCTCGTCCAGCAGCCACGAGTTGACCGTGATCGGCACGCCGTCGGTGGTCTGGTAGCCGAGCATGAACGTCGCACAGCCCTCGCGCGCGACCCGCTCGAACGGCGGCAGGAACCACGACCGCAGCTTGCGCCGCGACAGGTCGGCTTCGCTCGCGTCCCGGCCGCCCTGCGTCTCGGAGTACCCGGCGAAGTGCTTGGCGGTGGCGAGGACGGCGGTGTCGTCGGTGAGCCCGTCGCCCTGGTACCCGCGGACCATCGCCGCCGCGAGGTCACCGATCAGCACCGGGTCCTCGCCGAACGTCTCGTCGACGCGTCCCCAGCGCAGGTCCCGCGCGATGCACAGCACCGGTGAGAACGTCCAGTGCACCCCGGTCGCCGCGGCCTCCTTCGCGGTGACCCGGGCGACCTGTTCGACCAGCCGGGGGTCCCAGGTCGCCGCCATGCCGAGCTGGGTCGGGAAGATCGTGGCGCCCTCGTGGAACGAGTGACCGTGGATGCAGTCCTCGGCGATCAGCAAGGGGATCCGCAGCCGCGTCCGCGCGGTGAGGTCGTGCGCGCGCAGCACCCGTTCCGGCGAGGTGTGCAGGATCGAGCCGACGTGCTTGCCCAGCACGTGGTCGTCCAGGTCCTCCCTCGAGTCCAGCTGCATCATCTGCCCGACCTTCTCGGGCAGCGTCATGCGCCCCAGCAGGTCGGCGACCCGCGTCGAGGTGGGCAGCGTGGCGTCGAGGTAGGGCACGTCGTCGCGATCCATGTGGTCTCCGGGAGGGCTCGTGCGGCGGAGCGCTTGTGGGAGCGCTCTCACACTTTCTAGCCGAAACCGGTTCCGCGCGAAACCGGTTTCCGCATTTCCGGTACCAACGAATCGGTCGAGATCGCCCCCGACTAGGCCGAACGCGGCAAACCGGCGGCCTGTCCGGACAGTGCGTGCCGCAACCGTGACGCCTTGTCATGGCCTCGTGCCGCCACCACGGCGACCGCCGCGAATCCGACGGCGTTCAGGCCCCATGCGGCGAAGTCGAGCTCGTGACTGGTGACGACCACGGCGGCCACGAAGTGCAACGGCTGCGAGATCGCGGTTGCCGCCGCTGCCCAGCGCGGGAAGCCCGACTGCCACATCGCGGCGCCCAGCAACACCGTGCCGATCACGTGACCGGCCACGAAGACACCGGTCGCCGCGTCGAGGGCGGGGTGGCTGATGGTGTGGCCGTTGAGCGCCGCCGCGTCCTCGGCGACGAGGAGGCCGATCGACAGGTAGGCCGGGACCAGCAGGACGGCGGCTGCCGCGGTGGTCTTCGGGGCCTGCTCGCGGGTCGTTCGCGCGATCCAGAGCACCGCCGGTGCCAGGGTCAGCATGGCGACGAAACCGAGCCAGATCACCCAGTTCTGGGCGTCCGGGTGCGCGGCCACCTTCTGCAGCACGGTGGCGTCGTCGTCGGTGGTGTTGTACGGGAGGATCAGTCTCAGGACCGCGATCGCCGCCGGGCCGATCGGGAGCAGCCACCTCATCGCGTCACCGCCGTGCGGCCCTTGAGCACCAGGGTGGCGCCCGCGGCGGTCAGCAGCACGATGGCGGCGGCCGCGGCGATCGCCGGTGCGGGGACGTCCGGTGCGACGAACGCAGGCAGGGCGGTCGCGGCCGAGATGGCGCGCAGGACGATCAGCGGGAGGATCGCCCTGTGGGCGCCTCGCCAGGCCGAGATCAGCAGGACGAGGCTGGCGAGGCCGAGGGCGGCGGAGACCAGGGCGATGGCCATGGGCGGTGACTGGCCGTCGGTCAGCAGGGGGAGCGACAGGTCTGCCGCGGAGAGCAGGCCGAGGACGAGCAGGCCGGTGCGGAACATCGGGTACCTCCTGGTTGATCGGGTGGAGGCGGCTGCTGGTCCACGCGGGCTCCCCGCACGTTGGCGTAGAACCTCGCCGACCTGAGCACCTCCGGGTGGTTCGACAGCAACTGTCCGTTCAGGCCCGTTCCCCGCACACCGGTGCACGATCCGGCCGAGCCGGGAGGTTTCCCGGACGTGCCGGGATCGCGTTCCCGGGACATCGGGTGCCCGGCGGCCCACACTTACCGGCATGAACGTGGGCCGCGTCCTCGCGTCCGGCCTCGGCGCCCTGGTGGTGGCCGAGGCCGGCGCCGCCGCCGTGGTCGTGCTGCGCCTGGGCTGGACGTGGCAGCAGGCGCTGGACGCGTTCGTCGTCACGAACTCCGCGATGGCGCTGGCGTTCGCGGTCTGCGGGTCGGTGCTCGCGTGGCATCGGCCGCGCAACCCGATCGGCTGGCTGTTCCTCGCCGACGGGCTCGGGCACGCCACCACCGCGGTGGGCATGCCGGTCGGCGACCCGCTGGTCGCGACGATCGCCGCGTACGCGTGGCCGTGGTCGATCGGGCTGTTCCTGCCGCTCGCGCTGGTGCTCTTCCCGGACGGGCGGCTGCCGTCGCGGGGCTGGCTGCCGGTGGCGGTCGCGATCGTGGCGACGGCGCCGTTGTTCGTGGTCGAGGTGGCGGCGGATCCGTCGATTCCGGGTTACCTGAAGCTGCCGGGGTACGCGGAGCTCGGTCCGTTGTGGACCGTGTCGGAGCTGCGGACGCTGGCGGCGTTGCTGGCCGGTGTGGTCGCGCTGGCCGTGCGGTACCGGCGGGGCGAGGACTCGGTGCTGTGGTTGCTGCTGGCGGCTTCGGTGGCGGCGGTGTTCGTGGTGCCGTGGTCGTTCGTGGCGGGCACGCCGGTGTTCGTGCTGTTCGCGATCCCGTTGATCCCGGTCGCGGTGACCATCGCGATCGTGCGGCACCAGCTGCTCGACATCCGGCTCGTGGTGTCGCGGGTGCTGGCGTGGTTGCTGTTGTCGGCGGTGGTGCTGGGTGTCTACGCCGCGCTGGTCGCGGTGCTGGACCGGTTCGTGTCCGCGCGGCTCGGGCGTTCGGTCGTGGCCACGGTGGTGGTCGCGCTGCTGGTCGCGCCGGTGTTGCCGCGCCTGCAACGGCTCGTCGACCGCGCTCTCTACGGCGACCGCGGCGATCCGGCCCGGGTGGTCTCGCGGGTCGGCGAGCACCTGGCGGGCGAAGGGCTGGCCGGAGTCGTGGCGGCGGTTCGGGTGGCGTTGCGTGTGCCGCACGTTGCCCTGACGGCCGCTGACGTCACGTTGGCCAGTGACGGCACACGGCCTTCGAACGTCGTCACGGTGCCGTTGGTGTACGACGGCGCGGTGCTGGGTGAACTGCACGTTGGTGTGCGCACTGGCGAGAGCACGCTCGGTGCCGCCGATCGCAACGTGTTGAGCCTCGTAGCGGCTCCTCTGGCCGTGGCCGTGCACGCGACGTTGCTGTCCACGCAGCTGCAGGCATCCCGAGAACGCCTTGTCACCGCACGCGAAGAAGAACGCCGACGCCTTCGACGAGACCTGCACGACGGCCTCGGCCCGACGCTGACCGGCGTGGCGCTGAGCGCAGACGCCGCCACGAACCTGCTGGCCACCGACCCGGACCGCACCCGCAGCCTGCTCACCGGGGTGAGCGCGGACGTCCGCACGGCCATCGCCGACGTGCGCAGGCTCGTGGAGGACCTGCGCCCACCGGCACTGGACGAGCTCGGCCTGCTCGGCGCCCTCCGCCAACGTGCCGAAACCCTCGTGCGCACACCCCTGCAGCTCCGGCTGGACGTGCCGGACGCGGTGCCGTCGCTGCCCGCCGCCGTCGAGGTCGCCGCGTACCGCATCGCCACGGAAGCGTTGACCAACGTCGTCCGGCACGCGAAGGCCTCGTCGGTCGTGGTGCGATTGCGATGCGCTCAGGAGCTTGAGGTGGAGGTCACCGACGACGGTCCGCCCAACGGCCCGTGGCGCCCCGGTGTGGGGATGCAGGCGATGCGAGAGAGGGCGGCCGAGTTGGGTGGCGGGTTCGAGGCCGGGCCGACGGCCAGGGGAGGACGGGTGCTGGCGCGCCTGCCGGTGGAGGTGCCGTGACCGACATCCGCGTCGTGATCGCCGACGACCACCCCATCGTCCGCGAGGGCATGAGCGCGTTGCTCACCTCGCTGGACGGCTTCGTCGTGGCGGGCGTGGCCGCGACGGGCCGCGAGGCGGTCCGCGAGGTCGTCACCACCCGGCCCGACGTCGCGGTGCTCGACCTGCAGATGCCCGACCTCGACGGCATCGCCGCGACCAAGGAGATCGTCCGCGCCGCACCGGACGTCGCCGTGCTGGTGCTCACGATGTTCTCCGACGACGACTCGGTCTTCGCCGCCATGCGCGCGGGCGCCCGCGGCTACCTGGTGAAAGGCGCCGAGCAGGACGAGATCGCGAGGGCCATCCGCGCGGTGGCGGCCGGTGAGGCGATTTTCGGGCCGGCGGTGGCGCAGCGGGTGCTCGGGTTCCTGACCGGGTCGTCCACACCGGACGTGCCGTTCCCCGAGCTCACCGGACGGGAGCGGCAGGTCCTCGACCTGCTGGCCGCCGGGATGTCCAACGGTGCCATCGCCGCGCGGCTGGGCGTGGCGGCGAAGACGGTGGCGAACAACGTGTCCGCCATCTTCGCCAAGCTGCAGGTGGCGGATCGGGCGACGGCGATCATCAGGGCACGGGACGCCGGGCTGGGGCGTTAGCGGCACACGGCAGGGCGCGCGAGAAGCCGCCGCGCCACACCGCTACCGCGCCGCCTTCGACCCGTTGGGCGCGATGGCGAACCGCCCGTCCACCCCTTGCCCGGTCGTGTCACCGGCGTTCTCGTCGTCCACGTACCGGTACACGGGGTGACCACCGATGGTGACCTGCTCCAGCCCGTCCGGCCGCAGGAACGTCTTGAGCAGCGCCGGGTCGATGTCCGGCGCGTCGAACTTGCCGCCGGCGGCCAGCAGCGGCGACCACACCAGCGTGCAGTCGGCCTCGACGCAGACCGACGACGGCGGGTTGGTGCCGTCCTTCTCGTCGAAGTAGAGCGTGTAGTGGTCGCGGTCGGCGACGACGGGGCCGAGCGCGGCGGACTGCTCGATCCGCAGTGTCGCGACGTCGTTCGGCAGGACCTGCGGCGGTCCGACAGCGGGGCCGGCGGCGGCCTCCAGTTCCTGCAGCGACGCGGTCTCCTCCTCGGCGGGCGGCGAGGAGCAGGCACCGAGACACAGGACCAGGGCGAAAACGGCGAAGCGGCTCACGCCAGGGACTACGGACGGAGCCCGGGACGCGGTTCACTAGGCGTTCGCCAGCGCCGGAACCGGTTCACTTCCTCCATGGGTGGCATCACCGGATGGGTCAGCTTCGGCCAAGACCTCACCATCCGGCACGACGTGCTCGCGGCGATGACCGCGACGTTGCTGTCGCGCGGCCCCGACGCGGGCGGCCTGTGGACCTCGGAGCACGCGGCGTTCGGCCACCGCAGGCTCGCGACCCTGGACCCGGCGCGCGGCGGTCAGCCGATGTCGGCCGGGCACGCGACCATCTGCTACGACGGCGCGGTCTACAACTTCCAGGAGCTGCGCGCGGACCTCCGGGCGCGTGGGCACCGGTTCACCACCGGGACCGACACCGAGGTCGTGCTGCACGGCTACCTGGAGTGGGGGCTCGGTGTCGCGGAACGGCTCAACGGCATGTTCGCGTTCGCGTTGTGGGACGGCCGCGTGCAACGGCTTGTGCTCGTGCGCGACCGGCTCGGCGTGAAGCCGTTGCACTACCACCCGGTCGGCGACGGCGTGCTGTTCGGGAGTGAGCCCAAGGCGATCTTCGCGCATCCCGCCACCCGCAGGGAGGTCGACGCGGACGGCCTGCGCGAGCTGTTCCTGCACACCCCCGGCCGCACGATCTACAAGGGGCTGCACGAGGTCAGGCCCGGCACGGCCCTGACGATCGACCGCGCCGGTGTCCGCGAACACGTCTACTGGCGCCTGGAAACCGCGCCCCACCTCGACGACGCCGAGGAGACGGACGCGGAGATCCGCCGGTTGCGGCAGGACACCGCCGCCCGCCAGCGCGTCGCGGACGTCCCGGTCGGCCGGCTCCGCAAGATCGGCACGACCGGTTCCGCGTCGAGGCACGAACTGGTGCGGATCAGGGACGTGCCGCGCGGCCCGGGCGACATGGACTTCCCACTGCTGGCGATCTTCCGGGCCGCTCGCGAACGGGTCGTGCTCCCGGAGGAGGGCGCCGACGACCTCTTCGGGGGACACCGCCCGTTCGAACGCACGTTGTTCCGGGAAGAAGTCCTCAGGACGCTCGACCTGGACACCTACCTCGCGGACAGCCGCGCCAGCGCGCACAACGAGATCGCGAGGCTGCCGGGAGAACCGGACGAGCAGTGGCGCGAGCGGAAGTCGGCCCACCTGCACCTCACCCGGACCCTCCCGGTGCTGCTCGACCGCATCGACCGGCTGAGCGCGGCGGTGGGCCTGGAGGTGCGGCTGCCGTTCACCGACCACCGGCTCGTCGAGTACCTCTACAACGCACGGATCCCCGGCGCCGTGGCACCGTCTCTTGTGGACGGATGGCAGGTCGCGCGGCTGCCCGGCGATCACCCCGTGTTCGACCTCGTCGACCCCGCACGGGTGACGGACCAGGCGCTGGACCTGGCGGCCTGGCTCGACGTCCACCGGCCTCACCTGAAGCTGTAGGACCTCACCACAGGAACACGAGCCTGAGGAAGTAGACGACCAGGGCCAGCGTGGGCACCAGCAGCAGGACCTTGCCGTACACCGCGAGCAGGTGGCTGTTGGTCCGCGGGCCCAGCGCCCTCTTGCGCGCACCGATCTGCCGCAGTGCGAACTGGATCGCACGAGCCACGTGGAAGCCCGCCGAGCCACCCTTGTCCTTCTCACCGGGCAACGGCCCGACCGGTTGCACGCGCGGGGTCCAGTCCTGGTCGAAGACGACCACCTCCGACGTCCACTTGCCAGGCGCGGCAACGGCTTTCGCGGGCTTCGGCAGGTGGGCGTCCAGCCGTTCGGCGAGGTCGGGACGGCCGCCGGGGATGAGCAGGACGAGCTTGCCCGGCGGCTGGGTGGCTCGTGCCTGGTCGACCTCCCACCACACGCCGTCGCCGTCACCGAGCCGCAGCACGATGAGCTGCGACAGGCCCATCAGCTTCAGGACACCGGCCTGCCAGTCCTCGCCGGGCAGGTAGAACCGCGCCGCGCCGAGGTGCGGCAGCTCCTCGTCCGGCCTGCCCACGGCGACCACCGGACCGAACGCCCTGAGCGCGCCGATCAGGTGTTCCTCCAGCGAGTGGATGCTCACCACGCCGGTCCACAGCACGCCGGGCAGTTCGTCGACGGCCGCCGCGTCCTGGTCGTCGCCGAAGCCGCGCAGGTACAGCACCGGTGCGCGCCAGTCGTTGCGCAGCGTCTGGGCCGCGGTTCTGGCCGCTCTGGGGCGGGAGTAGCGCAGGACGTAGTAGGCGATCGGCAACGCGACGATGCCGCCCACGAGGATGACACCTCTAGCGGCCCAAGGAAGTTCATAGGCACGGGTCGCCGCCACCACCGCGAGGAAGCCGACGACCAGGAACGTGTAGCCGATCCCGGTGACCACCAGGAAGACCGGCCGCCGCCACCACGGTCGCGGCGGCACGTACTGGAGCACCAGCTCGACCACCTCGGCGTTGGCCTTCCTGCGGCGGTGGCGCAGGACGAGCGCGGCGGCGGTCAGCAGGGCACCGGCGACGAGCCACGGCAGCGCCCGCCCCCAGGCCTCGGCGGACCTGTCGTCGAGCGACTGCTGGTCCTGCGCGATCTTCTCGGGCACGTCGCGGGTGAACCGGCGGGCGAGATCCATGTCGCCCTCGTCGGCCGCACTGGCCCCCAGGGAGATCGACACGTCCGCCTTGCGGCCGAATCCGTGCTCGTAGAACCAGCTGGCGGCCGCGCGGGTGCCGTTGGCATCGCCCCGGTCCAGCGCGGCGACGAACGCGGCGTACTGCGCGGGGGCGTCGTGGAAGGCGTTGCGCTCACGCAGATCGATGCCCGCCGTGATGGCGAGCAGCAACGCCACGTAGGCGACGACGGCTGCGATCGCCGTGACGAGCCGGGTAGTCGTCTGCACGGCTTCACGTTACGGCCGGGTGATCGCCGCCAACATGAGTTCGCGGATCTCCGTCGCGATCTCGTCCACCGCCAGCGGCGGTTCGTGCGCCTGCCACTCCCGCAGCAGCCCGGTGACCGCCCCCACCAACGCGATCGCGGTCAGCCGGTACGACCGTTGCGGCGCCACTCCGGCGGCCGCCGCCCGCAGGGCTTCGGACTCGATGAACTCCGCCCACGTGGTCACCCACCGGACGTGCTGCCGCTCGATCTCCGCGTTCACCCCGACGGCCTCCACGTAGTTGAGGCGCGGCGCACGGGGATCCGCGGTCACGGTGCGCACGAACACTTCCAGCAGCGTCGCGATCCGGACGGACACCTCGGCGGTCTCCAGCTCGATGAGCGCCGTGCGCACTTGGGCGAACGCGGTGGCGTTGATCAGGTCGTGCAGCTCGCGGAGCAGGTCCTCCTTGGAACCGAACTCCTCGTAGAAGTTCCGCGTGGAGACACCGGCCTCCGTGCACAGCTCGGTGATCTTGGTGGCGGCGAAGCCCGTGCTGGTGAAGAGCTCCAGGCCGGCCTGGAGCAACCGAGCGCGCCGCTCGGCTCTGCGCTGCTCTGGCGACACACCGCCGTAGGCACGAGGCACCGGAGGGCTCCAATCCGGTAATCAAGGTTGTCAGATTACGTCGGCGCAACCTCGGCCGCACCCCGGACGTCTGGACCTTCAGCTGCCGGTCGCGCTTCTCTCCAGCGCGGGGCAGCCCTGGGTGGAGTAGGCGGCGTTGTACTCGAAATGCCACTGCTCGTTTTCGTAACGGCGGCACCAGCCGAGGGTGCTGCCGTTTTTCTCGACCCATTGCGCCGATTCGATCGGCTGGATGTCGACCGCATATCCGTGAACGTGCATCGAGCGGTCCGGCGGGTTCAGCACATAGCGCGAGGCGAGTTCTTCGGTGCCGAACTTCTGCACGGCGTCGTCGAACTCCTTCCGCTGCTGCTGGCGGCTGCGCTTGCCGTCGTTCAGGCAGAGCTGGACGCCCTGGCTGGAAGCCTTGGCGCGCAACGACTTCCACGCCTGAAGCACCTCAGGGCGCAGGCCGTCGGGCGCCTCGTCGAGGTAGCGGGCGTCGATCGCGCACTTCGGTCCGTCCGGCGGTCCCGGCACCTCCTCCAGAATCGCGAGGGCCTTTCCCGGATGCCGGTCGAACACGAGCGTCAATCTGCCCAGGTAACCCAGCGCGCCGCCGGCGGAAACCACGAGTGTGACGATCAGCAGCACGCCGAACACGACGCGTCTGGAGGTCTTGGACATGATTTGAATAATACGTCGGCGCGCGGTGGTTCTGTCAGCAACCCGTAACAGTCGGTCGGCAGCTGTGTCACGGTGAACGTGTCGTGCGACACAGCCGTTCGGCCCAATCACGCTTTCGGCGCAACGGCCAAATGTGATCGGTGAACGAGTGCTGGCCCCTTTTGCATCGGTGAAACGTGGTGGCAACATCTGCGTCGGCCGAGAACCGGCCTGTTTTTGTGAGGTCTCAGGAGGACCGTTTTTCATGTTCGGCCGCATCTTTGCGATCGTTGCTGTGTTCATGTCGCTTTTCGCCCTCGCCGGCACCGCGCAGGCCGCCCCGGCCGCACGCCCCGCGACCGCGCTGGTGCTCACCGTCCGGTACTCGGACGTCGAGGGCAACGCCGTCAAGGCCACCGTCCTGACCTGCGAACGAGGTGACCTCCACCCGCGCAGGGCCCTCGCCTGCGCGCAGTTGGCGGCCACCGGGGCGGACCTGGGGGCCATGCGGTCCGACAACCGCGCCTGCACGTTCATCTACGCGCCGGTCGAGGTGTCGGTGTTCGGCTTCTGGCGAGGTGCGCCCGTCAACGAGGTGCACACCTACCCGAACTCGTGCGTCATGCTGGCGCACACCGGTGCTGTGTTCGACTTTTAAAGTTCACGGCACCGGCCATTAATGTGCAGCGGGGCGCGGCAGGGGCGCTCCGCTGCACATTTTATCGGGCAGAAATGGGTGTTGCTCCGAATGGCGGCCAGGACGGCCCGCGTGCGAGGGTGTGATCATGGCCGCCTCCTCGCGCTTCCCCCTGCTGTCCTGGACGACCATCGCCCCCGTGCTCGGCGTGCTCCTGCTCGCCCTGGCCTGGGGGCGCGACCTCGCACCCGTGCTCGTCGCCCTGGTCGCCGTCGTGCTCGCGGCCACCGTGCTGGCGGCCGTGCACCACGCCGAAGTCGTGGCGCTGCGGGTGGGGGAGCCGTTCGGATCGCTGGTCCTCGCGGTCGCGGTCACGATCATCGAGGTGGCCCTGATCGTCACGCTGATGGTCTCCGGCGGCCCGGAGGCCTCGTCGCTCGCCCGCGACACGGTCTTCGCCGCGGTCATGATCACCACGAACGGCATCGTCGGCATCGCGTTGCTGCTCGGCGCCCTCAAGCACGGCACGACCCTCTTCAACGCCGAGGGCAGCGGCGGCGCGCTGGCCACCGTGATCACGCTCGCCACCCTCACGCTGGTGCTGCCGACGTTCACCACGACCACGCCCGGCCCCGAGTTCTCCGGCCCGCAGCTCGCGTTCGCCGCCCTCGCCTCCCTGGCCCTGTACGCGATGTTCGTCTTCACCCAGACCGTCCGGCACCGCGACTTCTTCCTGCCCGTCACCGAGAACGGCGTGATCGAGAGCGAGGAGCACGCCGAGGCGCCGTCGGGCAGGGCCGCGCTCGCGTCGCTCGGCCTCCTGCTCGTCGCCCTGGTCGCGGTGGTCGGCCTCGCCAAGATCGAGTCGCCCGCGATCGAGGCCGGCGTGCGGGCCGCTGGGTTCCCGCAGTCGTTCGTCGGCGTCGTGATCGCCCTGCTGGTGCTGCTGCCCGAGACGATCGCCGCTGCCAGGGCCGCGTTGCGCGACCGGATCCAGACCAGCCTCAACCTCGGCTACGGCTCGGCGATCGCGAGCATCGGCCTGACCATCCCGACCATCGCGCTAGCCACGGTCTGGCTGGACGGCCCGCTGCTGCTCGGTCTCGGCCCGATGCAGATGACCCTGTTGCTGTTGACGGTCCTGGTCAGCGTGCTGACGGTCGTGCCGGGCCGGGCGACGAGGCTGCAGGGCGGCGTGCACCTGGTGCTGCTGGCCGCGTTCCTCTTCCTCGCGGTGAATCCATAAAGCCGAACAGCCTATTGCCCCGTTGCGACGTTCGGCCCTAGATTGCGGTAACGCCGGTTACCACAAAGGGGTCCAACGATGCAGCTCCGCGCCGTGCTCGCCGCCGTTCTCCTGTTATCAGCCCTGGTCACACCCGCTGCGGCGGCCGCACCGGGCGATCTGGTCAGCAGTCAGGAGGTGGCCTGGCACCCGGAGCCGTTGAGGTTGTTGCCCGCTCCGGTGAAGGCCTACGAGATCCGCTACCGCTCGACGTCCGCGACCGGTACGGGCAACGTCGTGTCCGGCATGGTCCTGGTCTCTCCGCTGCCGTGGACCAACGGCCCGCGCCCGATCGTCGCCTACGCGATGGGCACGCAGGGCATGGCCGACCGCTGCGCGCCGTCGCAGCAGCTGCAGAACGGCAGCGAACCCGAGATCGCCTTCCTCGCGCAGGCCATGTTCAACGGCTGGGCCGTCGCCGTCACCGACTACGAAGGCCTTGGCACGCCAGGGGATCACACCTACGCGGTGGCCCGCTCGGAAGGCCGCGCGCTGCTGGACGTGGCACGTGCGGCGAGCAACATCCCCGGCCTGTCCGCGGCCGCGCCGGTCGGCGTCTTCGGTTACTCGCAGGGCGGTCAGGCGGCGTCGTCCGCCGCCGAGCAGTGGAAGTCGTACGCGCCTTCGCTGAACGTCGTCGGCGTCGCGGCCGGCGGGGTGCCGGCCGACCTGAACGCGGTCGCGAAGTTCAACGACGGCAACGCCGGGTCGGGACTGGTGTTCGCGGCGGCGGCGGGATACGCCGCGGCCTACCCCGAACTGCCGCTGGCGGAGGTCCTCAACGACCGCGGCCGGCAGGTCGTCGACCAGATCCGCGACTCCTGCGTCGCCGAGATCGCCCTGGTGGCACCGTTCACGCGGATCAACTCGCTGACCACGAGGCCGGACGTCATGCAGGACCCGGTGTGGCAGAACAGGTTGGTGGAGAACTCGCTCGGTTCGGTCAGGCCCGCCGCGCCCGTGTACCTCTACCACGGCACGGTCGACGAGCTGATCCCGTTCAGCGTCGGGCAGAAGCTGCGCTCGCAGTGGTGCGGGCTCGGTGCGGACGTGCAGTGGACCGCGTTGCCGCTGCTGGGGCACATCGCCGCGATCAGCGCGTGGGGTTCGAACGCGCTGAACTGGCTGGGCGACCGCTTCGCCGGCAAGCCCACGCGTCCTAACTGCTGATCACCGCGGCGGCGAGGGCCGGGAACCAGGCCACTGGCGCGATCCACGCGTGCGCCAGTGGCAACGGCCTCTTCAGCAGGTACTTCACCGCCTGGAAGTAGGCGATTCCCCTGGCGTCGGGATTGCGCCGGCGCCAGCCCCTCACCATCAGCATGTCGCCGAACGTGTTGTGCAGGGTGAGCACCGCGAAGCCGGTCCACGCCAGCACCGCCGAACCCGTGGTGACGAAGCCGATCCAGATGCCGAGCCCGGTCAGTGCGGTGGCCAGGTGGTAGTAGGCCAGGCGTGGCACCTGTCTTCGCGCTCTGAGCACACGCGCCAGCAGCACCAGTCCGATCACGCTGTTGAGCACCCACGCGGCCAGGGCGATTGTCGCTGTCATGGACCGACAGTACTACGTTCGTAGTGTCTCGTCACTACGTTTATAGTGAGCAGGTGACTGCGAACCGGGAACGCGCCCTCGCCGCCGCCGTCGACCTGCTCGGCACCGAAGGGCTGCGCGGCCTGACGCACGCGCGGGTGGACGACCGCGCGGGCCTGCCCAAGGGGTCGACGTCGAACTACTTCCGCAGCCGGGCGGCCCTGCTGGACGGGGTCATGGACTGGATGGTGCGCCAGGAGGTCCCGACGGTCGAGGCGGCGTTGCGGCCGGAGTCACCGGAAGACCTGATCGACGAGCTGTGCCGGCTCTACGAGTTCATGACCGGGCCGAACGTCGTCACGGTCAAGGCGCGCATGGTGCTGTGGGTGGAAGCCGCGACGAACCTCCAGGTGCGGGAGGCGTTGTCGCGCGGCCGGGCCACGATGACCTCGATGCTGGTCCCGGCACTGGCAAGCCTCGGGGTGCGTGATCCGCTGGCCGCCTCGGACGCGATCGGGATGTGCGTGCAGGGCCTGTTCCTGCAGCAGTTCGCGCGGGACGAGGCGATCGACCCGCGGCCGCTGCTGGAGATCATCGTGCGAGGTGCTCTGGCGTGAACCGCTTCCGGAACGTGAAGCCCTCCGGCGTCGGCCCCTCCCGCCGGACCAGGTCGAGCTTCGCGAGCCCTTCCTCGGTCGTCGGCCGGTGACCAGCGGGCACCCACCACATCACGTCCAGCGCGGTCGCCGGGTCGAACCACTTGGCGCTGCGCTGCACCGCCTCCAGGTGGATGCCGCCGTAGGTGAACTCCCACAACGCCTCCACCGACTCCCAGACGCTGAGGTTGAACGCCTCCCGCATCGGGTCGTGGCCCAGCCGGCTCAGGTCGGCGATCATCTCCTCCGACGTCGGCCGCCACACGAAACCGGGTTCCTGCCGCGCGAGTTCGTCGATCGGGTCGACGCGGCGGGTGAACCCGCGCATCCGCCAGTGGTCGAACGGCCAGAGGCCGGTCGTGATGTTGGCCTGGGCCAGGTGGAATTCCCCCATGCGCCCACTCTGACATGATCAGCCCATGAGGTGTGTGGTGCTGGACGACTACCAGGGTGTGGCGCTCGCCAACGCGGACTGGTCGGGCCTCGACGTGACCGTGCTGCGCGAGCACCTGGACGACCCGGCCGGCGCGCTGGCGGACGCCGAGTGCGTCGTGATCATGCGCGAGCGCACGCCGTTCACCGCGGAGCTGTTCGCCCGGCTGCCGAAGCTGCGCCTGCTGATCACCAGCGGCATGCGCAACGCCTCGATCGACCTCGCGGCCGCGCGCGAACACGGCGTCACGGTCTGCGGCACCGGCAGCGCGAAGACCCCGCCGACCGAGCTGACCTGGGCGTTGATCCTCGGGCTCGCGCGGCACCTCGCGGCGGAGAACGCGGCCTTCCACTCCGGCGGCCCGTGGCAGAGCACGGTCGGCGTCGACCTCGCCGGCCGCACGCTCGGCCTGGTCGGTTTCGGCCACCTCGGCAGGGCGGTCGGGCGGATCGGCCAGGCGTTCGGCATGGACGTCGTGGCGTGGAGTCAGAACCTCACCGCCGAGCGGACCGAGCCGGAAGGGGTGCGGCTCGCGTCCGGGCTGCACGAGCTGCTCGAACAGGCCGACTTCGCGTCCGTGCACCTGGTGCTGAGCGACCGCACCCGCGGCCTGCTGGACGCCGCCGCACTGGCCCGCCTCAGGCCCACCGCGTTCCTGGTCAACACCTCGCGCGCCGCCATCGTCGACCGCGACGCCCTGCTGAACGTGTTGCGGCACAACCGGATCGCGGGCGCGGGCCTGGACGTGTTCGAGACCGAACCGCTGCCGCTCGACGACGAGCTCAGGACGTTGCCGAACGTGCTCGCCACCCCGCACCTCGGGTACGTCACCGAGTCCAACTACCGCACGTACTTCGCGGAGGCCGTCGAGGACGTCCACGCGTTCCTCCGCGGCACGCCCGTCCGGGAGCTGACCGGCTGAGTAGCGGCTCCGGGCGGTTCGGCGATACACGGATGTGGACTCTCGTCTCGTCGCGGTCACCGGCGCCACCGGCCGGCAGGGGTGGTGCGGTGGCACGGCACCTGCTCGCGGACGGCTGGCGGGTGCGGGCGCTGACCCGTGATCCCTCGTCGCCCGCGGCTGCCCGGCTGGTCTCGGCCGGCGCCGAGGTGGTGCGCGCGGACCTGGACTCACCGGAGTCGCTGCGATCGGCCTTCGCCGGTGCGCACGGCGTGTTCAGCGTCCAGAACCCGATGATCGGCGGGCCGGAGGTCCGTCAGGGCACGGCGGTCGGGGTGCACGCGAATCCCGTTGCCGCCGATCCCGCCGCCACCCGTGCCGTGCTGCCGTCCGCGCAGACCGTCCAGGAATGGCTGGATCGTCGAACCTACTCGTAGTAAGTTCGGCGGCATGACCCCTGACGCCACCGCGCACATCGACGTCGCGGCCTCACCGCAACGGGTGTTCGACCTGGTCAGCGACCTGCGCGGGCTCGGCGGCGTCGCCGAGGAGTACTCGGGCGGGCGGTGGCTGGGCGTGGCCGGCCCGCGCGTGGGCGCCCGGTTCCGCGGCGTGAACCGGCGCGGCTGGCGGGTGTGGCCCACGACGTCCACGGTCACCGACTGCTCGGTCGAGCGGTTCGCGTTCGAGGTGAGTTCGTTCGGCATGGCGGTGTCGCGCTGGCAGTACGACATCGAGGAGACCGCGTCGGGGTGCCGGGTCACCGAGTCCACGTGGGACCGCCGGCCGGGGTGGTACAAGCCGATCACGGTGCTGGCGACCGGGGTGAAGGACCGCGCGGTCACGAACCAGGCCAACATCGAGGCGACGCTGGCGCGGTTGAAGCAGGCCGCGGAGGCCTGACCGGCTCGCTCAGATGGAGATCGACTCCACCGCGGCCTCGGCCAGCGGGGCGGCGGACTTCCGGTACCGCGTGGCGAGCGTCTGGAACAGCTGCTCGGCCTCGATCGCCGGCCAGTCGGCGGCCAGCAGCTCGGCGGGCAGGTGCGGGTCCTGACGCACCAGGTCGAGCCAGTCCCCGTGCAGCACGAGCTGGCGGGCGAGGTCGTCCGGCAGTGAGGCCTGCGGTGCGCGGCCGCCCCACCGCTTGAGGAAGTCCTGGTAGCGGGCGGCGATGGCGTCCGTGTCGAACGCGCGCGTGGCCAGGTCGGCGGCCTCCGTCGGCTTCGCGTGCTGGGCGGTGAACACCGTGACGTTCTCGGTCAGGTCGAGCTCGGTGACCATCTGCGCGACGTCGCGGGTGCCGGGGGCGATCCACAGGCCGTTCTGCACCGGGCCGAAGCCCGCCCACTGCAGCTGGGTGCGCAGGTCGTGGCGTTCGCCGCGCCGGCCCTCCGGCAGTGAGAAGCCCACCAGGGTCCAGGTGCCGTCCCAGTCGCGGTTGACGGCGCCGCGCTGCCAGATGCGCTGTTCGCCGTCCAGCAGCACGTCGTTCGCGCGCTGGGTCAGTCCGAAGTAGACCTTGCGCCCGCTGCGGTGCTTCTCGAGCAGGCCGCGGCTGGTCATCCGGCTCAGGGTCGAGCGCACCGCCTCCTCGGAGACGTCCACGCGGCCGAAGACGTCGATCACGCTGCCCGAGTACACGGCGATGTCGCGGCCGAGCACGTACAGGCCGAGGAAGTTGAGCAAGAGGGACTGCGGCGTCACCCTGTCACGATACATGTTGGGCAGAATCTAGACGAGCGTCACGAATATGTCGTACTTTGAGGGTCCCAACGGAGAGGACTCGTCGGATGGAGCTGTCGGGAAAGGTCGCGATCGTCACGGGCGCCGGTCGCGGGCTGGGGCGTGCCTACGCGGAGGCGTTGGCGCGCAACGGGGCCAAGGTCGTCGTCAACGACGTGGACGAGGTCGCGGAGGAGGTCGCTGCCGCCATCGGAGGCAAGGCGGTGATCGCGCCGGTCGGGCCCACCGAGACCGCGGACCGGCTCGTCGCCACCGCCGTCGAGGAGTTCGGACGGCTCGACGTGCTGGTCACCAACGCCGGCATCCTGCGCGACCGCGTGCTGTGGAAGATGAGCGACGACGACTTCGACGCCGTGATCAACGTCCACCTGCGCGGCACGTTCACGTGCGCCCGCGCGGCGGCCGTGCGCATGCGCGAGCAGGGGACGGGCGGCAGCCTCGTGCTCATCTCGTCACCGGCGGGGCAGCGCGGCAACTTCGGTCAGACCAACTACGCCGCCGCGAAGGCGGGCATCGCCGCGATGGCCCGCACCTGGGCCCTGGAGCTCGCCAAGGCGGACATCGCCGTCAACGCGGTGATCCCGGTGGCCGCCACCGAGATGACCAGGACGATCCCCGCGTTCGCGCCGTTGATCGAGGAAGCGGAACGGAATGGCACGCCGTTGCCCGCCTGGGTGCGCCGCGACGAGGGTCTCGGCACGGTCGAGGACGTCGCCGAGCTGATCGTCTACCTCGCCTCGGAGAAGGCGAAGGGCGTGACCGGACAGGCGATCGGCATCGGTGGCGACCGGCTCGCCCTGTGGTCGCACCCGGCCGAGAAGCACGTCCTGTTCGCGGACGGCGGCTGGAAGGCGGACGAGATCGCCGAGCGGTGGGACGCGTTCCAGCCCGAGACCTACGGCATCCCGGCACCGGTGGCGCCGTGAACGTCGACGACCTGGTCGCCATCGACGTGCACACGCACGCCGAGATCTCGAAGGACGGCCACGGCGCGCTCAGCCCGGCGCTGATGGAGGCCTCCACCAAGTACTTCAAGGCCGGACACCGGCAGCCGACGATCGCCGAGACCGCGGCGATCTACCGCGAGCGGAAGATGGCCGCGGTGATCTTCACGGTCGATGCCGAGCACGCCACCGGGCATCCGCGCATCTCCAACGAGGAGATCGCCGCGTCCTGCGCCGAGCACGCCGACGTGCTGATCCCGTTCGCGAGCGTCGACCCGTGGAAGGGCCGCGCCGCCGTCCGCGAGGCACGCCGGCTGGTGGAGGAGCACGGGGTCCGCGGCTTCAAGTTCCACCCCAGCCTGCAGGACTTCTCGCCGAACGACAGGATGGCCTACCCGCTCTACGAGGCCATCGAGGAGCTCGGGGTGCCCGCGCTGTTCCACAGTGGACAGACCGGGATCGGTGCCGGGGTGCCGGGCGGTGGCGGCATCCGGCTCAAGCACTCCAACCCGATGCTCGTCGACGACGTGGCGGTGGACTTCCCGCACCTGAAGATCGTGCTGGCGCACCCGTCGTTCCCGTGGCAGGACGAGGCGCTCGCGGTCGCCACGCACAAGCCGTTCGTCCACATCGACCTGTCCGGCTGGTCGCCGAAGTACTTCCCGCCGCAGCTCGTCCGCTACGCCAACACCTTGCTGCAGGACAAGGTCCTCTTCGGCTCGGACCACCCGGTGATCACCCCGGACCGCTGGCTCGCCGACTTCGCGAAGCTCGACATCTCCGAAGAGATCCGGCCCAAGATCCTCAAGCACAACGCCGCTCGTCTGCTCGGGCTCACGAAGGAGGACATGTGATCGTCAACGGGATCGCAGAGCTGAAAACCCTGGCACAGCAGGACCTGGGCCACACCGACTGGCTGGAGATCGACCAGAACCGCGTCAACCTGTTCGCCGACGCGACGGACGACCACCAGTGGATCCACGTCGATCCCGAGCGCGCCGCCGGGGGACCGTTCGGCGGCACGATCGCGCACGGCTACCTCACGCTGGCGCTGCTCATCCCGCTCATGAGCGAGCTGCTAGTGATCGAGGGCGTGCGGATGAGCATCAACTACGGCCTGGAGAAGGTGCGGTTCCCGGCTCCCGTCCCGGTGGGCGCCAAGATCCGTCTCAAGGGCACGGTCGCGTCCGTCGACGAGGTAGCGGGCGACGGCGTGCAGGTGGTCATCGACTTCACCATCGAGATCGAAGGCTCCGAAAAGCCCGCGTGCGTCGCGCGCGGGGTTTACCGACACTACGCCTGAGATGAGAGTGCCATGGCGACAACAACGCAGTTACGCCGTGCCGTCGCGTCGAGCTTCCTCGGCAGCGTGATCGAGTACTACGACTTCCTGCTCTACGCCACCGCCTCCGCGGTGGTGTTCAACAAGGTCTTCTTCTCGTCACTGGACCCGCTCGTCGGGACGATCGCGAGCTTCGGCACGTTCGCCACCGGCTATCTCGCCCGGCCGCTCGGCGGTGTCCTCTTCGGACACTTCGGCGACCTGCTGGGACGCAAGAAGATGCTCGTGCTCACCATGAGCCTGATGGGTGTCGCGAGCTTCCTGATCGGTCTGCTGCCCACCTACGCCGCGGCCGGCTGGCTCGCGCCGGCCGGGCTGGTGCTGCTGCGCGTCGTGCAGGGCATCTCCGTCGGCGGCGAGTGGGGCGGCGCGGTGCTGATGTCCGCGGAGCACGCCACCAGCAGGCGTGGGCTGTGGGCGAGCTTCACCAACGCCGGCGCACCGTGCGGCATGGTCCTGTCGACCGCGGCGCTCACCGGCACCGCGGCACTGGTGGGGGAGCAGGCGTTCCTCAGCTGGGGCTGGCGGGTGCCGTTCCTGCTCAGCCTGGTGCTGCTCGCCGTGGGCCTGTTCGTGCGGATGAAGGTCGAGGAGACGCCGGTGTTCGCCGCCGAGCGCAAGCGCACCTCGGCTCCGCTGGTCGACGTGCTGCGCAACCACCCGCGCACGTTGCTGCTCGGCGTCGGTGTCGGGCTGTCGGCGTTCGTCGCCCAGTCCACGCTCACGACGTTCGTGCTCGCGTACGGCGTGCAGGTGGGCAACAGCCGTCAGTCGATCCTCAACGCGCTGACGCTCTCGTCCGCGCTCGCGGTGATCGGCATCCTCGGCTGGTCGGCGGCGTCGGACCGGCTCGGCCGCCGGCCCGTCGTGCTCGGCGGCGCCGTCGTCATGGCCGCGTTCGGGTTCGTGCTGTTCCCGTTGGTGGACAACGGCTACGTCGTGATCGCGCTGGTGCTCGGCCAGGCGTTGATCCACCCGATGATGTACGGCCCGCTCGCCGCGCTGTACAGCGAGCTGTTCAACACCGGCAGCCGCTACACCGGGGCCTCGCTCGGCTACCAGCTCGCGGGCCTCGGCGCCGGTCTCGCACCGCTGCTGTTCGCGCAGGTGCAGGCGAGCGCGGGCACCAGGGCGATCCCGTTCATCCTCGCGGCGTTCTGCGTGCTCACCGTCGTCTGCACGATCGCGCTGCAGGAGACCAGCCGGACCAGCCTGACCGCGGACAGGACCGCGGCCGGGCAGCTGACCGGCTGACTGACAACCGGACAGAAACACTCACATCTTCACACGCACTCCAACAGCCACCAACAGCAGGCATCACGCCGCTGAGCTGCAGACATCGGAGGACCGGAACTTTTTCCGGTCCTCCGTTTTCGTTGTAAACGCTCTCAAGCCTGTGGGAGCGTCTCCAAACGACGGTTGACACCCTCGTAACGCCCGCGTTCAATGCCCGCAAATATCCTATAGGATCAGAGATCCGAGGAGTTGGCGTGGCAAAGGTCCAACGTGCCGAGGCGTTCCAGGTCGACGTGCCCGTCGAGACGCTGCGCACGGACGCGGTCCAGCAGTTCGTCAAGCAGGAGACCGTCTTCGTCGAGATCACCACCGACGACGGCCTCACCGGGCTCGGCTACGCCTACACGATCGGCACGGGCGGCAGCTCGGTGCTCGCCCTGCTGACCGCTCACCTGCTGCCCCGCCTCGTAGGCGCCGACACGCGCCGGATCGAGCACCTCTGGCAGGACCTGTTCGCGAGCACGCGGAGCACGACGGTCGGTGCGATCACCTCGCTCGCGCTCGCGGCCGTCGACACCGCGCTGTGGGACCTGCGCTGCCTGCGCGCCGGGGAACCGTTGTGGCGCATGGCGGGCGGCTTCCGGCAGGAGGTGCCGCTGTACGACACCGAGGGCGGCTGGCTGCACCTGTCCACCGAGGAGCTCGTCGCGGGTGCCAAGAACACCGCGCAGCAGGGCTGGCAGGGCATCAAGATGAAGGTCGGCAAGCCCGATCTCACCGAGGACGTCGAACGTCTCGAAGCCGTCCGGGAGGCCGCCGGCGAGCGGTTCGCGCTCATGGTCGACGCCAACCAGTCCCTGACCGGCGCGGAGGCGATCCGGCGCGCGGACGCGTTCCGGCACGTCAACCTCGCCTGGCTGGAAGAACCGCTGCCCGCCGACGACGTGAGCGGGCACGAACGGCTCGCCAGGGCCACCACCATCCCGATCGCGGTGGGGGAGTCGCTGTACTCGGTGGCCCAGTTCCGCGAGTACCTCGAACGCGGTGCCGCCTCGATCGTCCAGGTCGACGCGGCACGGATCGGCGGCATCACGCCGTTCCTCAAGGTCGCGCACACCGCGGAGGCGTTCAACGCCGACGTCTGCCCGCACTTCCTGATGGAGCTGCACGTCAGCCTCGCCGCCGCGCTGCCCAACGGGAAGTTCGTCGAGCACATCCCGCAGCTGCGCGCGATCACCAAGGGCGAGCTGACCGTCCACAACGGACACGCGCTCGCCCCGGACACGCCAGGTCTCGGCATCGACTGGGACCGCGACGCGATGGAAGACCTCCGGGTCGCCTGAAACACCGCTGGAAATCACAAAGGAGTGGTCTTGAGAGCGTTAGGTGTCGTTGCCGGCCTGCTCGCGTCGCTGATCGCGGTCCCCGCAGCAGCCCAGGCACCCGAAGTCCAGCAGCAGCAGCTCGCCCAGAAGCCCTACCTGGGCTGGAGCAGCTGGAGCCTGCAGGCGACCAACTACCCCGGCGTGAACCCGGACGGTCCGGCCAGCTGGCTGAACGAGAAGAACGTCGTGGCGCAGGCGGACGTCCTCGCCGCGCGGTTCAAGCAGCACGGCTACGACCACGTCAACGTCGACGCGGGCTGGCTCGGCTCGTTCGACGAGTACGGCCGCCCGGTCGCGGACGCCAAGAAGTTCCCGCACGGCATGAAGTGGCTCGGCGACTTCGTGCACGGCAAGGGGCTGAAGTACGGCTCGTACCTCGCGGTGGGCCTGGACCTCAAGGCCTACAACGACGGCAAGACGCCGATCTACAACGCACCCGGCTGCACGACCAAGGACATCGTCTACCCGGACCTGCGCAAGACCAACGGGTGGGACACGGCCTACAAGATGAACTTCGACAACCCGTGCGCGCAGAAGTACATCGACTCGATCGCCCAGGTCATCGCGGGTTACGGCGTCGACTTCCTCAAGCTCGACGGCGTCGGCCCCGGCAGCTTCAAGGGCAGCGAGAACTACGACAACACCAGTGACGTCAAGGCGTGGAACATCGCCCTGCAGCGCACCGGCCGCCCGATCGAGTTCCTGATCTCGTGGGCGCTCAGCCATCGCCAGGCCGAGGTGTGGAAGGCCAACACCAACGGCTGGCGCATCGACACCGACGTCGAGTGCTACTGCCCGACGCTGGTGACCTGGAACAACTCGGTCAAGCAGCGCTTCAACGACGTCGTGCAGTGGATCGACGACGCCGGTCCCGGCCGCTGGAACAACCTCGACAGCCTCAACGTGGGCGTCGGCGAGATGGACGGCATCACCGAGGCCGAGCGGCAGAGCTACATGACGCTGTGGGCGATCTCGAACTCGCCGCTGTACCTGGGCGACGACCTCACCAAGATCGACGACTACGGCTACCGGCTGCTGACCAACGACGAGGTCATCGGGATCGACCAGGCAGGCGTCCCGGCGCGCCCGGTCGACCAGTTCTCCGACCAGCAGGTCTGGTACGCGCGCAACGCCGACGGCAGCTTCACCGTGGCGCTGTTCAACCTCGGTTCCCGGCCCGCCACCGTCACCGCGGACCTCGCGCAGCTGGGCATCAACGGCAACGCCAAGGTCCGCGACGTGTGGGCGCGCAAGGACATCGGCCAGGCGAACGGCTCCTACAGCGCCGACCTGCCGGTGCACGGCACGAAGCTGCTGAAGATCACCCCGCGCACCGCCGTCGCGCCGTCCGTCGTGCAGGGCACCGGCGCCACGCCGACCAGCGTCTCGCTGAAGTGGCAGGGCAGGACCGGCGTCCGTTACGACATCTACGCCAACAACAGGAAGGTCGCCACGACCACCTCGACGAACGCGACCGTCACCGGCCTCACCCCGGCGACCTCCTACGAGTTCACCGTGGTGCAGAACGGAAACCGCGCCAAGCCCGTCTCGTTCGTCACTCCCCGGGAGACGGTCACCTACGAGGCGGAGAAGGGCAGCACCGGTGGCGGCGCGACCGTCTACGGGTGTGCCTGCTCCAACGGCAACAAGGTCGGGTTCATCGGCGGCAGCGGCATTCTCACGATGCCGACGGTGACCGTGCCGCGCGAGGGCACCTACCTGGTCGAGCTGTCCTACGTGGACGGTAGCTCCAGCCGGACCGGCATCGTCACGGTGAACGGCACCGGCTTCAAGCTGCCCGTCGCCGGTGCCAACGACGACAACTGGAACGTGCCGCAGAAGGTCACCGTCCCGATCTACCTGCTGGCCGGCAACAACACGATTCGCTTCGGCAACCCCGACGACTCCGTGTTCGACGTCGACAGCATCCGCATCTAACCCTCGAACAGGAGGCGTCGTGGTGACAACCGTGCAGGACTCCAGCGCCCAGGTCGTGCGTGGTCTCGCCATCACGGCGCCTCCACCTGGGCGCCGCAAAGGCCCCGCCTCGCGCCGCCACGACACGTGGGTCGCGTGGTTGCTCGTCGCGCCCGCCGTCTTCGGGTTCGGCGTGTTCTTCGCCTACCCGATGCTGCGCGGCGTCTACCTGAGCTTCACCGAGTTCCACATCCTCACCCCGCCGGTGTGGACCGGGCTGGCGAACCTCCAGGAGCTGATCAACGACGGCAGGTTCTGGCACTCGCTCGGCGTCACCGCCTACTTCGTCGTCCTGTCGGTGGTGCTGGGCGTCGGCATCTCGCTGATCACCGCGGTCGTGCTGCACCGCCTGGGGGCCGGCACGACCGTCCGCGGGCTGATGATCCTGCCGTTCCTCATCTCCGGCGTGGTCACGGCGCTGGTGTGGACGTGGATGCTCGACCCGCAGCTCGGCATCGTGAACCAGCTGATCACCTGGGTCTTCGGCGAGCCGGTGATGTTCTTCGGCTCCGGCGGCTGGGCGGTGCCGACGCTGGCCGCGCTGAACGTGTGGAAGTCCATGGGCTACAACGCGGTGCTCATCTTCGCGGGCCTGCAGACGATCCCCGTGTCGATCTACGAGGCCGGGCGGATCGACGGCGCGTCGGAGTGGCAGACGTTCCGCTCGCTGACGCTGCCGCTGCTGCGGCCGATCCTGGTGATGGTCGTGGTGCTGAACGTGATCAGCGCGACCCAGGTGTTCGACATCGTCCAGGTCAGCACCAAGGGCGGCCCGGCGGACGCGTCGCTGGTGCTGCAGATGTACATCTACGACAAGGCCTTCGGCCAGTTCGACTTCGGCTATGCCGCCACCATGTCGCTCGCCCTGTTCCTGCTGCTCGTCACGGTCACCTTCACGCAGCTGCGGATGGCCCGTGCCGGCGAGTCGGACACGAACTGAGGAGCTGTCGATGACCTTTCCGACGAAGCTCGGCAGGGGTGTGGCGTGGGCCTACCTCATCGCGGTCCTGCTGGTCACGATCTTCCCGTTCTACTGGATCCTGCGCACCGCGCTGTCGGACAACTTCGCGATGTCCACCGACCCGTCCTCGTTGCTGCCGGTGCACTTCACCTGGGGTCCGTTCAAGCGCGCTCTGGGGCTCGCGACACCCGCCGAGGCCGCCGCGGAGGGCGGGTCCGGAGCGAAGATCGACCTGGCGTTGGCGCTGTGGAACTCCGTTGTGTACGCCGGACTTCTGACCCTGTGCACGGTCGGGTTCTCGGCACTGGCGGCCTATGCGTTCGCCCGGCTGCGGTGGAAGGGCCGGGACGTCGTCTTCGGCGTGCTGCTGACCGCGCTGATGGTCCCGTCGGTGTTCACGCTGCTGCCGAACTTCGTGCTGATGAAGGACCTGGGGCTGCTGAACACGTTCGGCGGCATGATCCTGCCCGGCGCGTTCTTCTCCGCCTTCAACATCTTCTTCCTGCGGCAGTTCATGCTCGGGCTCTCCCACGAGGTCGAGGAGGCCGCGATCATCGACGGCGCCGGGCCGTTGCGGGTGTGCTTCCGAATCATCCTGCCGATGAGCGTGGCGCCGATGGCGACGCTGACGCTGCTGACGTTCATCACCACCTGGAACGACTACTTCTGGCCGTTGCTCGTCACCAACGATGAGTCGGTCCGCCCGCTCACCCTCGCGCTCGCGGTGTTCAAGCAGTCCTCACCGCAGGCTTCGCTGGACTGGGCCGGCCTGATGGCCGCGACGCTGGTCGCGGCGCTGCCCATGTTGCTGCTGTTCGTGGTGTTCGGGCGGCGGCTGGTCAACTCCATCGGCTTCACGGGGATCAAGTGAAACTGCACTGGCCGACGGCGGCAGGGGAGTGGACCGAGGCGCTGCCCGTGGGCAACGGACGTCTCGGCGCGATGGTGTTCGGCGGGGCCGGGCGGTCCCGCGTGCAGGTCAACGACGCGACCGTGTGGTCGGGGACCGCGGATGGACCTGCTCGCGCGCTGGCCGACGTGGTCGCGGCCGGAGCAGGTCCCCAACGGCTGGCCGAGGTGCGGTCGGCGATCTTCTCCGGTGATCTCGGGCGGGCGACCGACCTGCTGATGTCCTTCGAGGGCCGGTACAGCCAGACGTTCCTGCCTTACGTGGACCTGTGGATCACGCTGCCCGACGGCGAGTCGCACGGCCGCACCCTGGACCTGAACACCGGCGTGGTCACCGAGCGGCTCACGGTCGGTGGCCGGGAGGTCGTCCGGCGCGTGTGGGCGTCGGAAACCGCGCTGTGCGTGGAGATCACCGGCGCGGTACCGCTGGCCGTCGAGATCACGACGCCGTTGCGCGAGGTCTCGCGGGACGGGCTCAACCTCGTGATCGAGATCCCGGTCGACTCGGCGCCCAGGCACGAGCCGCAGGTCGAGGCCCCGGTCTACGGCGCCGGTGAGCGCGGCACGGTGTCGGTCGAGGTGCGCCAGAGCGATCGCTGGCTGTTGACGCTGACCAGTTCCACGACGACCGAGTCGTTGTGGAGCGGTCGGCGGCACGGCGACCACAGGACGTTGATGGACGCGTGCGAGGTCCGCTTCGGTGACGTGCCGGACGTCGTGGACGTGCCGGAGTTGTTGTCGGGCAAGGACGAGCAGCTCGTCGCCTCGGTGCTGTTCGCGTTCGGCCGCTACCTGCTGGTGTCGTCGTCGCGTCCCGGTGCGCCGCCCGCGAACCTCCAGGGCATCTGGAACGAGGAGCTGCGACCTGCCTGGTCGGCCAACTACACGATCAACATCAACACCCAGATGAACTACTGGGCGGCCGAGGTCACCGGGCTCGCCGAGTGCCACGAACCGCTGCTGCGACTGCTGGAGAAGCTCGCGGTGACCGGCGCCGAGGTGGCGCGGGAGCTGTACGGGGCGCGGGGCTGGGTGGCGCACCACAACACCGACGCGTGGGCGTGGGCGTTGCCGGTCGGCATGGGCCACGGCGCGGTGTCGTGGGCGCTGTGGCAGATGGGCGGGGCGTGGCTGGTCCAGCACGCCTGGGACCACTACGACTTCGCCCGCACCTGGTCCACTTTGGAGCGTGCCTGGCCGTTGCTGCGCGGGTGCGCCGAGTTCTGCCTCGACTGGCTGGTCGAGGGGCCGGACGGGTATCTCGACACGTGCCCGTCGACCTCGCCGGAGAACTGGTTCCTCGACTCGGGCGGCAGGCCGCAGGCGCTGACCTGGTCCACGACCATGGACGTGGTGCTGGTCAGGGCCGTGTTCGAACGCACGCTGGCGCTGGCACTCGCATCCGGCCGTGCCGACCCGTTGCTCGCCGAGATCTCGGCGGCGCTGCCCCGGCTGCGGCCGGTTCCGGTGGTCGAGGGGCGGATCGGGGAGTGGGTCGCCGACCTGCCGGAGGAGGATCCGGCGCACCGGCACCTGTCGCACCTGGTGTCGGTCCACCCGCTCGGCCAGATCGTCGCCGGCACCCCGCTGGGCGACGCCGCCGCGGCGTCGCTGGACCGGCGCGGCAACGGTGCGATGGGCTGGTCGTGGGCCTGGAAGATGGCTCTGCGGGCGCGTTTGGCCGACGGGGAGGCCGTGCGGTCGCTGCTCTCCGAGGCCTCGCAGGCGTTCACCGGCGACCGGCACCGCGACGCGCCGGTCGACGGCTCGCAGTGGGGTGGCCTGCTGCCGAACCTGTTCAGCACGCACCCGCCGTTCCAGATCGACGGCAACTACGGCTTCACGGCCGCCTTGGCGGAAGTCGTGGTGCAGAGCCACACCGGCGTGATCGACGTCCTGCCCGCGCTGCCGTCCGGCTGGTCGTGCGGCTCGGCCCGCGGCCTGCGCTGCCGCGGCGGTCTGGCGGTCGACGTCGCCTGGCACGACGGCGAGGTGGTGGTGCGGGTGCGGCGGTTGTCCGGAAACGCCGCGGAGGTCGTGCCGGTGAGCATCGGCGGAGAGGTCACGGAGGTCGTCGTGAGCGACGTCGTGGAAGTGCGCGGGAGGATCTGGTGCTGACCGACCTGGGACTGGACGCGCTGTGGGAGTACCGCAGCTCCTACGTCCGGCCGGACGACTTCGACTCGTTCTGGGACTCCACCCTGGCCGAGGCCCGTGCTCTTGAGCTCAAGGTCGAGGCGGTGCCGGTCGCCACGCCGTTGCAGACCCTCGACGTCCACGACGTGACGTTCTCGGGGTTCGGCGGCGACCGGATCCGTGCCTGGTTGCGCACGCCGCGCGGCCGGTCCGGGCTGCCCGCGGTGGTGCAGTTCCACGGCTACGGCGGCAACCGGGGCAGCGCCGTCGAGAACCTGACCTGGGCGAGCGCCGGGTTCGCGCACCTGCAGGTCGAGGTGCGCGACCAGCGCGGCGGCACCGGTTTCCTGACCCGCGGCATCGCCGACCGCGCCACCTACTTCTACCGCCGCGTCTTCATCGACGCCGTTCGCGCGGTCGACGCCGTTCGCGCGCTGGGTGCTCGGGAGGTGGCGGTGATCGGCAACAGCCAGGGCGGCGGAATCGCCCTCGCCGTCGCCGGTCTGGTGCCTGATCTGGCCGCCGTGCACGCGCAGGCGCCGTTCCTGTGCGACTTCCGCCGGGCGTTGAACGTGTGCGGACGGCCGCCCTACACCGAGCTCACCACGTACCTCGCGGAGAACCGACGTGCCGGCGTCTTCCCGACACTGTCCTATTTCGACGGTGTCGGGTTCGCCGCCAGAGCCGTGGCTCCCGCCTGGTTCTCGGTCGGCCTGATGGACGACATCGTGCCGCCGTCCACCGTGTTCGGTGCCTACCACGCCTACGCCGGACCTCGGCAGATCTCGGTCTGGGAGCACAGCGCCCACGAGGCAGGCGGCTCCGACGACCTCGACATCGCTCTCGACGCCTTTTTGGAGACGCTATGAGAATCGCCGCCTCGTTGGCAGCAGTGACGGCCCTGGTGGTCGCGGGGTGTTCGCCGGGCTCGGGCTCGGCGTCCGGCACCACCGTGAACTGGTGGACGTGGGACGACAAGCAGGCGGTCGCCTACGGCGAGTGCGAGAAGGCGTTCGAGGCCGCCAACCCCGGTGTCGACGTGAAGATCACCCGCTACAACGTCGACGACTACTTCACCAAGCTCACCGCCGGTTTCGTGGCGGGCACCGCGCCCGACGCGTTCCAGAACAGCGTGCAGTTCCTGCAGTCCTACGCCTCGCAGCACCAGCTGATGCCGCTGGACGACCTCATCACCAAGTCCTCAGTGGACCTCAGGAAGTACTCGGTCGGCGTCGACACCTGGAAGTTCACCGACGGCAAGCAGTACGCGCTGCCGCTGGACTGGGCCGCGGCGGGCATCTACTACCGCAAGGACGCGCTGGCCAAGGCGGGCGTCTCGGAGGACGACGTCGCCAGGATGACCTGGAACCCCGACGACGGGGGCACCTTCGAGAAGATCGTGGCGCGGCTGACCGTCGACAAGAACGGCAAACGCGGTGACGAGCCCGGCTTCGACAAGAACGCCGTCGCCACCTACGGCGTGGGCGCCATCGCCGGCCGCAGCTTCATCGGCGAGACCACCTGGGCCCCGCTCGTCGCGACGCTGGGGTGGAAGATGGGCGACAAGGACCAGTGGCCCACCAAGTTCAACTACACCGACCCCCGCTTCGTGAAGACGATGAAGTGGGTGACGTCCCTGACCGACCGCGGCCTGTCGCCGAAGCTCGGCACCTTCACCACCGGCAACCAGTCCACGATCTCCGACATCGACCTGGTCGGCTCCGGCAAGACCGCGATGACCACGGGTGGTTCCTGGTCGGCGCCGTCGTTCGGCAAGATCCCCGGCGTCGAGGTCGGCATCGCACCCACCCCGCTGGGCCCGTCCGGCAAGCGCGCCGTGCTGTCCAACTCGAACGGCAACAACATCTGGGCCGGCACGAAGAACCCGGACCTGACCTGGAAGTGGGTCAGCTTCATGGGCAGCGAGGAGTGCCAGAGCAAGGCGGGCGCCACCGGCACGTTCTTCCCGTCGATTCCCGCCGCCATGGACAACACCGTCACCTCGATGAAGTCGCAGGGCGTCGACCTCACGGTCTTCAACCAGTACGTGAAGGACGGCGTCCTCTACCCGTCCACCGCCTATGCCAACGGCTCGGCCGTGCAGTCCGCCGAACAGCCGCTCTTCGAGGCCTACTTCGGCGGGCAACGCTCCGATGACGTGTTCGCCGAGATGGAACGCGTCTCGCAGGAGATACTGGCGAAGAGCTGAACAGGAGTCCCGGGAGTGGTGTTGCGGATACCGGCCAGGCGCGTGCTCGCGGATGACGTCTACGAGCAGATCCGCGCGCTGATCATGAGCGACGGCATGAAGCCGGGCGCGCGCGTCAACATCGACGAGATAGCGCGTCAGCTCGACGTGTCCCCGACACCGGTCCGGGAGGCCCTCGCGCGCCTGGAGTCCGAAGAGCTGGTCAGCAGGCTGCCGTTGCGCGGCTACCGCGTGACGGACCTGCTGAACCGCAAGCAGGTCGACGACCTGTACGCCCTGCGCCTGCTGCTCGAACCCCCGTCCGCCGCACTGGCCGCGTCCCGCATGACGCCCGAGGACGTGCGTCTCATCCAGGAGGAGCTGGCCACCTGCCCGGCCGCGCCGGCCGATGACGCCTACGACGACTACAAGAACCTGACCGCGCACGACCAGCGGTTGCACGAGCTCATCCTGCGCATTGCCGGGAATGACGCCGTTCTTCAGTCGTTCGCGAAAACTCATTGTCACCTGCACCTGTTCCGGTTGAACTTCCAGCAGCCGTTCGGGGTGCAGACCATCACCGAGCACGGGGCGATCGTGGACGCCCTGATCGCCCGCGACCCGGAGGCGGCGAGCGCGGCGATGACCGCGCACCTGGAGATCGCGCGGAGCCGTCTGCTGGACCGGATGTAGCCGTCGAACGCCGGGGGCGTCAGCGTCGAATCCACGTCGAACCGCAAGCCTTCGCGGAGCCGTGGACCAGACCACTGACCCGCACCGGTATCACCCCGCTTGGTCCATTCACGAACCATGAACGCGACGACGTCCGGATTCGTGAGAACGGCCTCTGACCAGCAAGATCACCATCAGTGCAAAACCTTAAAAGCATTTAAAACCAACATGGTCCAGACCGGTTTGAACCCCGTTCGTGACCTCCCCGTAGTCACCGGTACAACACCGATGAACACCCCGAGGAGAATCGAATGGGCGCTCGACACCGCAAGCCCGCCATGATCGGCGCGGGCGCCATGCTCGCGGTCGCTGCTGTCGCCGGTGGCATCTTCGCCTTCAGCGGCACCGACTCGAACGCGGCCGAGGACTGCGGCGGACTGGACACCGCCCTGCAGAACAACCTGAACTTCATCGCCGGGCAGCAGGCGAACCCCGATGCTCAGTCGGACGCTCGCATCGCCAATCGGCAGGCGGTGGTCAACCTCATCCAGCAGCGGCGCAAGGCGGCCGGCTGCGGCAACAACGTCCAGGCGAAGGCCGAGAAGGGCCAGGCCGCCACGTCCGGTGAGGACTGCGGCGGGCTGGACAAGGCGTTGCAGAACAACCTCAACTTCATCGCGGGCCAGAAGGCGAACCCGGATGCCCAGTCGCAGGCCCGCATCGCGAACCGGCAGGCCGTGGTCGACCTGATCCAGCAGCGGCGCAAGGCGGCCGGCTGCAAGGGTGACGGCGGCGCGAACCAGGGCGGCAACAACGCCGGCGACCAGGGCCAGGCCACGGCCCAGCCCGCACCGAAGCCCGATGCGAACCAGGGCGGCGACAACGGTGGCGGCGCGTCCGGCCAGCAGGTCTGCAACGGTTCCACCGTCACGCTTTCCGGTGAGGGCGGCGCTCCCGCGGCGTCCAGCAACCAGTTCCCGGCGGGCACCACGCTGAAGGTCACCAACCTGGACAACAACAAGTCCACCACCGTCAAGGTGACGTCGGTGTCCGGCAGCTGCGCCCTGCTCAACAACGCGGCCTTCGAACAGGTCCGCGAGCCCGGCAAGTTCCTGATCCGCCGGGCGAAGATCGAGAAGATCGGCTGACCTCGGTCTCAAGAGGACGGGTGTTCCCTGCGTGGCGCGGAGGGAACACCCGTCTTCGGTCGTTCACCAGGACCAGCGAAAGCCCCGGACGCCGGGCCGCACGTCCAGAGCCACGTCCAGCAAGGTCCGGGACGGAGCCACCGCGGTGCCGTCGGCGAGCTGCGTCACGGACACCGGTGGCGGGCCGGAGAAGGTCACCTCGAGCACGTATTCCCTGGTGGGCAACCGGAACTCGCGCTCGTACCGAGTCGCGAGTGGACACGGCGGCGCGTTCACCAGCTCGTGCTCGATCACGATGCTCTCGCCCTTGTTCAGCACCCGGTCGAACAACAGCTCGGCGGCCAGCACGCCCCGCGTCTCGTCCTCCACGAGCCGCCCGACCTCGCAGTTCTTCAGGGCCCGCAACGACGGCAGGGCGTGCGACTCGGTGTGCATGACCACGACCCACCGGTCCGGCCCGTTCATCGACGCCGACAGCACCTGCCGCGAGCGGAAGGACCGCGCGGTCCGGTCCGCCCCGATGGTCACGAAGTCCTGCTGGCTGACCCGGATCAGCTGGTCGTCCCAGCGGGTCTCCATGTCCTGCAACGCATCCACTGGCCAGAACGCCGACATCGGCACCGGGGCCTTGCGCAGCCACCGGCCACGCGGGCGCCGCGGTCCCAGGAGCTCCGAGAGGTGCCCCGGCGGCACCTGCAGGATGTGTTCCAAGTGGACGACGGCCTGCAGCGACTTCTTGCGCTCCGGCCGGCTGCGGCCCGTCTGCCAGCCGCTCAGCGTCGTCGGCGACACCGACACGCCGTGTTGCGAGAGGTGATCGCGGAGTCGCTCCAGCCCGAGACCACGATTGGTGATCGCCGTCCGGAGCGCTTCCGCGAACTCGTCCACGCGGGCCACGCTAAAGCATCGGTTCGTCCTGGTGTAGCCCCTGTGGTCGGCGATAGGGCCGATAGGTCACCTGACGGCCGTTCATCACCATCTCGATCTCCACCGTCTCGCTCACCGCGTCGCCCATCGGGCGCAGCAGTACCGGGGTGCCGCCGGGCTGGTGGATCCGCACGTTCACCCGCTGCTGGGTCGCGATCAGGTGTCCGACCAGGTCACGGGCGTTGCCGGCGCCGTTGTTCTCCTTCGCGTCCGGCTGCATCTGCCAGTTCAGGTTCTCGACCAGCGCACCGACCATGTGCCCGGTGTGCATCGGCCTGCTGACGGTGAAGTCCGCCACGGCCTGGGCCACCGCCGGGCTCTTCGCGGCGAGCTCCACGGCCTGCAGGCGCAGCGCCGCCGCAGGCACCCCCGTCGCCGCGCCGACCGCCGCGTACAGGCCGTTGTCGGTGGCCGGTGGCGGGTTCTGGCCGCGCAGCACGTCCGTGTTGAGGTGCCGCAGCTGCCGCAGGGTGGCGTTGAGGTGGTCGGACGCCACGATCCCGTGCGCCGCCACGACCTTCTGGTCCTTCTGCACGCCCGCCTGCTGGTCGTGGAACGGCGCGGGCAGCGGTGCCGACACCGCCGGGCTCATCCGGTTCCTCGCCGGTGCGCCCAGCTGCGTCTCCATCTTGCGCGGCGGCTGCCAGGTGTTCGTGGTCTGCCCGTCGGCGGGCGGCCGGAACGGTTCGACGATCCGCTGCTCACCGGTGGAGAGCCGCTCGCGTTCGTCGGCGAACGCGGTGCCCTTCTTGGCGGGCTTGCCGTCGAAGAACCGCTCGGTCACGTTCGGCAGCGCGGTGTGCGACTGCGGCAGCTTGCCGTCCTTGATCAGCCCGTAGGCGATCCTGGACAGGTCGGTGCCGGTGTCGCCGGAGACGAAGTCCGCGGTGAACGCCTGGCCGCGCACGGGGTCGCGGTTGTTCTGCACGTCCACCCTGACCTGCTCGGCGGCCGCGGCCAGCTTCGCCTGGTCGGTCGGGACGGTCCCGGCCTTCTCCTCCGGCGTGCGCGGGTCGTAGTGGCCCGCGATCTCCACCGCGTGGAACCTGTTCAGCGACGAGGCCAGCTGCCCGAACTCCGCGGCGCCCTCGCCGAACCGCACCGACGGGTCGGCGAGCGGCACCAACGCGTCGAAGAACAGGTTCGGCTCCGGCGTGTAGGGCAGCAACGGGTGGATGCCCTGCTGGTTGCGCCGGGCGTGCATGTCCGCGTCGATCAGGTGCACGAACCGGTCCGCGAAGCCCTCCTCGCCGAGCTTGTCGCGGTAGAGCTGCTTCTGCGCGTCACTGGTCTTCGTGTCACCGTCGATGCGCGCCAGCACGTCGGCGTGCAGCTGCTCCGGCGTGATCGCGACGCGGTAACCGCCGCCGACCAGCAACGGGCGCAGCGGCGCCGGGGTGTCGGGACCGTCGGCCGGGCCGACCTCCTCGGCGTTCATGAGCTGCGTGACGTGGTCGAACACGTGCGCGCCCTCGCGGGTGCGCCGGTCGCCCGCGTCGAAGTCCATGATCGACACGTACGGGTGGGTCCCGTTGGCGGCCAACGCGGTCACCGCGTACTCGTGGGCGTCGCTGTGCAACGTGCTGTTGCGGGTCTCGCCGAACTTGAAGCCCTTCGGCCCGTGCGGCGCGCTGACCAGCGCGATCGGTTCGGTGCGGCCGTTGAGGGTCGGTGCCGCGGCCGCCATCGCGGCGTCGATCTCCTGCTGAGACGCCGCGTTCACGCCGAGCACGAACGCCACACGGCCGTTCATGTCGCCGGCGTTCGCCATCACGCCGTTGACGACGTCGTCGAGCTGGTGCAGTTCGTTCGCGCGGACGATCATGCTGACCACGAACGCGGGCGGTTCGTTGTTCGCGATGCCGTCCTTGGTGCGCTGCAGGTAGTTCTCGGCCGTGATCGGCGTCAGCGCCCGGCCGC
Organism: Lentzea sp. NPDC004789; assembly: GCF_053601075.1. Lineage (NCBI taxonomy): Bacteria > Bacillati > Actinomycetota > Actinomycetes > Pseudonocardiales > Pseudonocardiaceae > Lentzea > Lentzea sp. NPDC004789. Next base: position 126,883 of record NZ_JBSGBE010000009.1, read on the forward strand.
CGGCGAGGTTCGCGAACGCCGCGTTGTGCACGCCGCCCTCGTTGACCAGCTCGACGTCCGTCCCGGTCATGTCCACATCGGACACCTCGGGCGACAAGTCCTCGTGGTGGCGCTTCGCGGGAGCGTCGACCTCCATGGATTCCGAACGCTCGCGCTTCGGCATGTTCGGCGCGGGCAGCTCCGAGTCGACCGCCACCGCCTGCGGCGGGTTGTGCGACTGCAGCGCGGCCATCCGGCTCTCGATGAGTTCGAGGTGCCGCGGCTTGAGCGAGGCGTCCGCGTGGTCGATCCCGGCGGTCATCAGGGAGTTGTCGTTGACGACCCGGCCCCTGCCGTCCTGGTGCTGGAAGATCGGCTTCACGTCGCCGGTCTCCAGGTACTCGTCGCGCAGGCCGAGGAAGTGCCCGACCTCGTGCGCGAGCCGCCGCGAGTCGGTGTTCGCGGGCCAGGTCAGCTGGTTCGCCCTGCCGTCGGGGTCGTCGGTGACGTTGATCGTGGCGTGGGCGTCGGCCGGGTCGTCGGTGAACTCCACCGTGACGTGGAACTGCTCACCGCTCGGCAACCGGTAGCCCCGGTTGAACATCTCCTCGACGCCTGCGCGGGTGCGGTCCCGCAGGTCGGCGTTGTCGACGTGCAGCCGGACCGTGAAGTCCCGCACCGGCACGCCGTTCACGTCCAGCACCCGGTTGTCGTAGGCGATCGACCCGCGCCAGGCCTGCATGTTGATGCCGTTCGGCCCGATGGTCGTGGTGTTGAGGACACCGCCGTCCTCACCGCGCACCCAGCTCGTGGCCGGGGTCGTGGTGCGGGCGTCCGCGATGGCCTGCCCCGACACCGGATTCCGCGGCTCGAACCACGGCGCGGTGGAAGTCGTGCCGTGGTTGCCCGGCGCGGCATCGGCCGGGGGAGCGGACGGCGCGGGCAGGTCGTCGTCGAGCATCACCATGTCGACGAGCTCCTGCCGGATGGCCGCGACCCGTTGGGCGTCCAGCGGCCCGAGCTTCGACTCCAGCTCCGTGCGGTTGCCGTCGACCAGCCCAGCGAACTGCGACGCCCGGTCCGACCCGTCCGCCGCGATGATCTCCGCCTCCGCGAACGCCTGGTAGATCCACGCCGCCTGGGACGACGGGTTGGCCTCCGGCGCCGGTCGGCGGCTGACGACGTCTGCCAGCGGTGGTGCGCTCATGAAGCTCGCGAGCGCCGCCTCCTGCGCGAAGTTGAACGCCCGGTTGTAGCCCTTGTCGTGGTTGAAGACGACTTCCGCGACCTTGCCGGGGTCCGCGTTCAGGTCGGGCGAGCCGTTGACCGTCGACCACAGCTGGTGCGCCCAGTCGTCGAACTTGGCCCGGTTGGCGGGGTCGCTCAGGTCCGCGAACTGCTCCAGCTGCACGGTCTCGATGATCGGCCGCTCGAACGCCTTGTTGAACGTCTTCGCGACCTCGCCGATGCCGTGCTGCCGGATCATCGCGGCGATCTCGTCGGTCCTGGTGTCCAGGACGACCGACGCGTGCAGCAGGTGCAGGCCCGCTTCGGACTGCACGAACTTCCGCGGGTCGGACTGGAGTTTCATCTCGACGAGCTTGGCCATCGGGGAGGCGGTGGTCATGGCGTCGGAGGTGAGGTCCGCGAGCTGGTGGTCCAGCTCGGTGGGGGAGTTCGTGTCGGCCTGGGTGGTGTCGGTGGTGTGGTCGGCGTTGGTGTCGGCGGTGTGGGCCGTGCCGGTGTCGGCACGGGTGCCGGTGGTGTCGGTGTCGGTGGTGTCCGTGGTGGTGCGTGCCGTGCCGGTGTCGGCGGACGTGCTCGGCACGGCAGGTGCCGAGGGAGGCTGCGGCGCCGGACGCGTCCGCACCTCGGGCGCGGGCCGCGGTGCGGGGCGGGACGAGCGCGTCTCGGCTTCGCTGTCGCGGTCGCCGGCCTCCGCCTCGGGCGACTCGGGAATCGAGGGCAGGGCCGGCGACCACTTCCGGCCGCTGCTCTCGCTGGTGTTCGTCGTGTCGACGTCCGGGGTGGTGTCGGCGGGCGGCGTGGGTGGTAGCGGCCGTTCGTCGACGTCCGCGGTGGTGTCGGCGGGCGGCGTGGGCGGCAGTGGCCTCTCGTCGACACCCGCGGGCGTGTCCTTCGGCGGCACCGGCGGCGGCGCCTGCGCCGCGGTGTTGAAGGCGTCGACCTCGCGGTCCACCTTCGCCTTGGCGTCCCACCACGCCTGCTGCTTGGCGTCCGCGGTCCGCCGCGCCTCGTCGAGCTTGGTCTCGGCGTCCTTGATCGTCTTCTCCGAGGCGGCGCGTTCGTCCGCGAGCCGCTGGTGCGCGGCCTCGGCGTCGGCGCGGGCCGCGTCCGCCTGCGCCACGACCTGTTGCTGCGCCTGGAGGGCGGCACGGGCGTCGGCGGCGGCCTTGCGCTGGGCGTCGAGGTCGGCGTGGGCTTCGGTGAGTTGTTGCTGGGCGTCGGTCAACGCGGCGTGCGCGGCGTCGGCCTCCTGGCCGAGGCGGTCCAGTTCGGGCTGGGGTGCGCCGTTGATCTGGGCGTCGTCCAGTGCGTCCTTGGTCGCCAGTGCGTCCTGGCTGAGCGACGTGATCTGCGGGTTGAGCTCCTGGATCGTCGCACGGGTGCGCGCGACGTCGGCCTGCGTCGCGCTGGCCGCGGCTTCCAGTGCCGGGAGCTTGGCCGACGCGTCGAGGTGGGCGTCGATGGCGGAGTTCAACGCCGTTGCGGCCTCGCTCAGCGGCTGGTCGGTCCTGGCCAGCACGGCGGCGGCGGAGTTGATGGCGTCCTGGGCCTCGTGGCGCGCCGTCTCGACGTCCTTCTCCGCGGTCCGCCAGTCGTCGGCCGCCTTCTTGACCTCGGTCTGGGCGTCCTTCAGCGAGTCGCCGAAGTCGTGCTTCAGCAGGGTCTCGACCTCGCTGCCGGGCATGCGCACGCCGGCCGAACCCGGCACGGTCAGGTCGACGACACCGGTCTTGCCGCCGATCGTGGCGACCACGCGGTACTCGACGTCGAACTGCACGAGGCCGCTGCGGGGCGTGTCCTTCGGCTTGATGTTGCCGCCCTCGGCCTGCGCCGGGCCGCCGGACACCGCGGCGGAGTCCTCGCCCGCGTGGCGCACCTCGACGCCGCCGGTGCCGACGTTGACCGTGTCCGCTGGGGCGCCCTGCTTGACCGCGGCGCTGCCCTGCGCGAGACCGGCCGACACGTCGGCGGTCTCGGAGGCCTTGGCCTCGCTGGAGGTCTCGGCGGTCCTCGTGACCAGCGGGTTCTCGATCTTGACGCTGTCGCTCAACGCACCCAGCTGCGGGTTGACCAGCTTCGCGTAGACCTTGACGTCGGCGTCCTGCCCGAACGTCAGCGCGGCCTCCTTCAGGCCCGGCACGTCCAGCGGACCCGAGAGCATCGAGGGCAGGTGCGGTTGCAGGTTCTCCGGGCTGAGCGTGGAGAACAGGCTGTTCAACGCGCCGGTGCCCTTGCCGGTCAGTCCCTTGCCCGCGCCGGCCTCGGTCAGCGCCTTCACCGCGGCGTCGCGCAGGTCCTTGGCACCGCGCAGGTTCTCCACCGACGCGGTCGGCGGGAGCTGCGACGCGCGGCTGTCCTGCTGGAAGGCGAACGTCGCCTCCGGTGTGCCGAACTCGCTGCCCCGGCGCGACGCCGCCGACATGTACGGCTGCGGGTTGCCGCGACCGGACGTCGGCTGGGACACCTTCTGGTTGTCCGCGTGCGTGCGGACCACCATGTCCTGCTCGGTGCTCCTGGCCTCGGCGACGACCTTCGAGCCCTTCTCCACCACGAGCTCGAACTCGATCGGCACGTTGTAGCGCGCCGCCGGTCCGCTGGCCGTGCGGGTGTGGCTGAACGCCTCGTTGGTCGACGTCGTCACGGAACTGCTCTTGCTGCCACCGATGTTCGCGCCGACGGCGGCGCCCGCGGTGCCCGAGACGTTCGGGTTCGCGCTGCCCGGCGCGGCCAGGCCCGGTACCCGCAGGCCCACGCCCCAGCCGGAACCGCGGCCCTGGCCCGTGCTCTCCTTGCGCGAGCCGCCGGAGTTGTGGGTCATGTCCACGCCGTCGTTCACGACCTGGTCGAACTTCGGCTCGCCCGCCTTGGCCCGCAAGGTCACCTGGTAGGAGTCCTTGCCGAACGTGCCGGGCTGGTGCACCAGCAGCGGCACACCGCCGTCCAGCGCGCTGTCGATCATGGCCTTGACGCTGGTCGGCGAGTTGAGGTCGACGATGCGCTGCAGGTTGCTCATCGAGTCCTTGAGCACCGAGTCCGGGATCAGCGAGTCGCTGCCGAACTTCTTGGTGTTCACCGAGAGCTGGTTCGTGAGGTCGTTGACCACACCGGACAGATCCGGTACTGACTCCACATTGGACAGACCGAGCGCGCCCGGTTCGCCGGGCGCCACCGTCGCCGGGGGAGCCATCTGCGGGAAGTCCGGCTTCGGCACGTTCGGCGCCACGGTCGGCAGCGCGCCCAGCTGTCGTGCGACGTCCTCGGACACGCGCACGAACACCGACTTCGGCATGTTCACCGTCACGCCCTCGGCGTGCGGGGTGCCACCGTGCACGAAGTTCCCGGCGCGGCTCTCGCCGACGATGGTGAACTCGGCGTCGATCTGGACCAGCACGGTCCGCGCGTCACCGGGCGTGGTCCTGCCGCGGTCGACGTTGCCGCCGATCTCGCTCGACTCGGTCCTGCTGTCCGACCACGGCGTGATCTTGCCGGTCACCGCGGCACCACCGGAACCGCTGGTCTTCGACGGCGTTCCGGCGGGCGGCGGGGTGACGTTCGGGCGCACCGGCACGTTGATGCCCGCGGTGAGGTCGACCGACCGGCTGGTCGTGGACGACTCACCGGCCTTGTAGCCGCCGCTGACCGAGTTGTCCGCGCCGGTGGTGTCCGAAATGGACACGATCTTGGCCTCGCCGAGCTTCACCGACATGCCGATCGCGCCGGTGCGGTCGGTGACGCGGCGGTCGTACTTGAGGCCCTGCTCCTGCACCCCGGTCTCGATCAGCCGCTGCAGGTTGGCCTTGATGTTCTCCGGGGTGAACATCTTGTCGATCTGCGCCCGCGACGCGGTGCCCGGAGTGGTGAGCGCGGAGTCGCCGTTGGCCGCGCGGTTGAGCGCGTCGATCGCCTGGTCGCGCAACGCCGTCGTGTTCGCCACGGCCTCGACGTGCAGGAACTCCGGCGACTTCGGCCGCGCTTCCTTCGGGTTGAGCAGATCCTTGACGGTCGGGGAGTTGTCGAGCTTCGTCGGCTGCGGGTCACCGGGCTTGAAGCCGTTGCCGGGGTCGTGGTCCAGCGTCGAACCGTCCGAGACCCACAGGTTGACCTTGCCGTCGATCTTGTCGAGGCCCGCGCCGGTCTTCGCGACGGTCTTGACGTCGGGCGAGTGGAAACCGGGCGCGCCGGGCACGATGTTGCGCACCCACGTCCGCGGCCGGGTGAACGAGGTGATCTCCACCTCGAACTCCACGTCCTGCTGGAACACCTGGGCGTTCGCGCTGCCGGGGTTCGACGACGTGCCGGAGACCGCCGGTCCCGCCGAGGTCTTGTCCGCCCACGAGTGGCTGTAGGAGACACCGGCCTGCGGGGACGGGGTGAGCGACGCGACGCCGGTCTTGACCGGGATGTTCGCGCGGCCCTGGACGCCACCGGTCCAGCCCTTGGTCGTGGTGGTGCCGGCGTCGAGCTTCGGGCCGGTCGTGGTCGAGTCGCTGACCGGGCGGGCGTCGGCCTGGCCGAGGTGCTTCGGGTTGGTCAGCTTGGCCTTGACCGTGACGTTGACGTAGGTGTTGGTGGTCTTGCCGGAGTTCTTCAGCTGTACCTGGACACCCGGCCCGAGCAGGCTGTCCATGTTCGCCTTGAGCGCGGCGGGGGAGAGGTTCGCGGTGAGCTTGCGCTGGTTCGCGAGCTGCTCGGCGACGTCGGCGAAGCCCTGTCCCTTGCTGCTGCGAGGGTTCGCGTCGGGGTTGTTCCACTGCGGCAGCAGCTTGCTCATGCCGGGCAGGTCCCGCAGCGCGCTCTCGACCTGACCCTGCACCTTCGCGGCCGGGGTGAACTCGCCGACCTTGGCGTTGCCGGCCGCGAGCGTGTCGGCGAGGTAGGGCGGCAGGTACTTCGTGTCCGCGGTGGCCGGGTCGGTGATCGTGTTCCTGGTGCCGTCCGGAGTGGGCAGCCCGACCGCGCCGGCCTCGTGCAGACCCATGCGCACGTGCGTGGTGATCGGGATCTTGACGCTCTCGCCCGCGGGCGTGCGCACCTCGACCTCGGCCGTCACCTCGTACAGGCCGGTCTCGTTCTTGACGCCGATGCCGGTCTTGCGGTTGCTGCTCGACCCCGCGCTCACGCCCTCGGCGGTGCGCGCGGAGTAGGTGACGGTCGCGCCGACCGTGCCACCGGCCTTGCCCGGCACGCCGACGTTGCCGCCGAACCCGGCGGTGACGTCGAAACCGGTCTTCGTGGACGCGGACACACTGCTGCCCCAGGCGGAGGTGTCCTTCACCTCCAGCGCGGCCTTGTCGTGCGTGCCGACCAGCTTCGCGTCCTTGAGCGTCGCCGTCATCTGCACCGCGGCGCCCTTGCCGGCGTGCGGGCTGACCAGGTCGGGAGACGTGACGAAGCCGCCGAGCATGGCGGGCAGGTTGTTGCGGATCGAGGTGGGGCTCAGGAAGTTCTGCAACACCTCGCGGCCGGGCGCGCCGACCTTGGTGATCGACGGGTGCAGCTTCTCCGCGACGTCGGAGAACGCCTTCCCGGCGTCCTGCACCACCACGGCTTCGGGCACCGCGTTCTCGACCTTGGCGCCCCAGTTCGCGTCGGCCGGCGTGACGACGTCGGAGGTCTTGCCGGAGTCGACGATCGTGCTGAGGTCGGCCGGGACCTGCAGCGTCACGTCCGGGCCGGTGCTCAGCGTCGCGAACTGCCTGGGGTTGCCCGCCGCGTCGGTCACCGTGATCTCGTACGAGACCGGCACGGTGACCTGCTTCGAGCCGCCGTCGGACTTGATCGCGCGCTGCTCGGTGGTGGTGTTGGTGGTCGCCTGCGACACCGCGGGCGTCGCGAGCGCGGCCTTGCCGCCCAGCGAGCCGTACGGGCCGACCGCGGTGCCTGCCGTCGCCGAACCGCCGATGTCGTTGGAGGTGGCGACGGTGTTCGTGGTGGTGGACGCGGCGGCGGCCTGGAAGTTCTTGTCCACCTTGGTGTCGGGGGCGTCCTTGACGGCCGTGGTGGCGTCCGCGTGCATCTCGGCGCGGACGTTCGCCTCGAACCAGGCGTTGCCGATCTTGACCTGGAAGTTGCGGCCGTTGCCGAGGAACGTCTCGAAGTCGTTCTCCAGCGCGTTCTTGATGCGGGCCGCGTCGTCGGGCTTGATGCCCTGGATCTCGCCCACGACCGCGTCCGCGCCGCGCACGTCCGTCGGCGTGATCGAACCCAGTGCCTTGTTGTCCTGGAAGAAGCTCGGCAGGTTCGTGTCCGGCACCTGACCGACCGGCTGCGGGGCCAGGGTGGTCATCGGGACGACCGGGTTCGGCGTCGGCTTCGGCGGTGCGGGCCGCGTCTGCCGCGTGTCGGTGTTCGAGTCAGCCGGAGCGGGCCTGCTCCGGTCGGTCGACGGCCCGGCCTCGTTCGGCGGGGTGTGCGGGCTGTAGCTGGTCTTGCCGTTCGGCCTGGGCTCGGCGTTGAGGTGGATCGGTGCGCCCCACTTGGGCGGCTTAGGCGTGGTCTTCGAACCGGGCTTCGGGGGCTCGACGAACGGGTCGAGCTTCGTGGTGCCGCCGCCGGGGTGGTGGACCACGATCGGGCGCTTGAGCTCGGTCGCGAGCACGCGGCCGGCCAGCTCCTCGGCCTTGGCGGCGACCTTGTTGTCGGCGTCCTTGGCGTCCTGGGCCGCGTTGTTCTCGGCTTGGCGTTCGGCCGGGTCGAGGTCCTGACCGGGCGTGTCCGTGTTGTCGACGGCCGTGTCGCCGCCGTTGCCCTTGTAGCTGTCCGGAATCTGGACCTGAGGTGTCGGGCCGGGCTCGGCGAACGCGTTGACCAGATGCCCGTTCTCGATGCCGTGCTGCTGGCGGAAGTTCGCGATCTGGGTGGTGATGCCCGGCGACGCGGTCGCCGCCTTCTGGACGGTCTGCTGCCGCAGGTCCGTCGCCGGTGCCACGTTGGTGCCGCCCTTGCCCAACTCGGCGTTGACGGCCGCGAACAGGCCGTCGGGGCGCGGGTTGCCCGCGATCGGCAGGATCTGGTGCTGGAGTGCACCGAACGTGCGCTGGACGTTGCTGTTGTTGTCCGACAGCGCGATGTTCAGCGCTGAAGCGATCTTGTGGTGCTTGTCGTCGACAGCGGTGTTCGCGTCGGTGCCGGCGTCCTGCATCTGGACGTCGCCGTCGGCGTTCGCGGGCGCCGGGGCCGGGGTCGTCTGCGGGTCGATGCCCATGACGCCCTTGCCGTCCGGCAGCGGCGTGGAGACCGCCTGGTTGAGGGTGTTCTTGTCCGTGCCGCCGAGCTTCTTCACGTCGGCGTCGGAGGGCTGCCAGTTGGTGCCGATCGGCTCGTTGCGGCCGGTGACCGGGTTGTACTGCTCGCCGTGGATCTGCGCCGGTTCACGCGCGGCGGGGTCCTTGCCCTGGAACTCCTTGCGGATGTCGGCGAACCCGATGCCCGCCTTCGCCGCCTTCGCGTCCTTCGGGTTGTCGGCGCCGAACATGCGGTTCGGCACGTTCTTCAGGTCGACGTGCGACTGCGGCCAGGACTTGCCCTCGGTCTTGGCGAACCCGAGCGCGAGCCGGGACAGGTCGGTCGCCACCGCGCCGTCCACGAAGTCGTTCGAGAACGTCTCGCCGCGCAGGGGGTTGCGGTTGGTCTGGCTGTCGACGGTGATGGCCGAGTCGACCGCGATCTGGTTGGCGGCGGCCTCGTACCCCGGAGTGTCCTTGGCGCGTTCCTGGTTGACCTCGATGTTGTTGTCGATCGACTGCAGTACACCGGTCTGCGCACCGCTCGGCTTGCCGCCCTGGGCCGCGATGTCGGCTTCGAGCTTGGCCTTGGCCTCCTTGAGGTCCTGGTTGAGCTCGGGCTTCGGCAGCAGGTTGGTGTGGATGTCGACGAGCTCCTTGCCCGCGAACTCGTTCATCGACTTGCCGAGGCCGTTGTACTCGGCATCCGCCTTGCTGAACTTCACGTCCGGGTCGACGAGCGGGACGACCGCGTCGATGAACAGGTTCGGCTCGGGACCGTAGGGCAGCAACGGGTGCGTGTCGCCCTGCCGGACGCGCGCGTCCATGTCGTTCTTCATGGCCTGTTCGAAGCGCGCCGGGAAGTCCGGCTTCTTGACCTCCGCCTCGGCCTTGTCGAGCGCGTTCTTGAGTGCGTCCCTCTCCTTGCCGCTGAGCTTGGGGAGGTCGTTCTTGCGCTGGTTCTCGATGCGGGTCTTGACGTCCTTGACCAGCGCTTCGGGGTCGCCGACGCGGTAGCCGCCCGTGTACATCAGCGGGCGGACGGGCCCTGCTTCGGTGTTCAGCGAGTCGGCGACGTGGTTGAAGATGTCCTTGCCGGAGGGCACCTGACGGGAACCGGTGTCGAAGTCCTGAATGGACAGATACGGGTGCGTGCCCTTGCCGACCATCGCGCCGACCGCGAACCTGTTCGCGGAGCTGTTCATCGTGTTGTTGCGCATGTCGCCGTACGGGAAGCCGCCCTTGTCGGGCGTCGGCGGCAGCTGCACGAGCGCGATCGGCTCGGTCCGGCCGGAGATCTTGCTGTTGGCGTCGTTGATCGCGGCGATCATCGCCGGGGTGTCGGCGGCCTTGCCGTTCACGCCGACGACGAAGACCATGTTGTCCTTGTGCGGTCCGGCGTCCTTGGTGATGCTCTCGATGACGCTGTCGATCCTGCCCAGGTCGCCGTGCCCGACGATCATGTTGACCACGAACGACGGCGGCTTGTTGTTCTCGACGCTCTCCTTGAGCTTGCCGAGGTAGTTGTCCTTGGTGGGAAGGTCGATCTTCCCCTCGCCGAGCTTGGCGAACGCCGGGTTGTACTTGGTGGTGGCGTCGATGTCGCCGAGCGACATGTTGCTCATCTGGTCGGCGAGCGCGTCGGTCTGGCTGTCGGTGTTGTTTTCCGGGTTGTCGTCCGCGTTGTTCTCGGCCTGCGTGTCGCTGTCGACGTCCATCGGCGTACCGGGGTCCACATTGGACGGTCCGCCGGTCGGGGCGTCGGCCTGGTTCTGCCGCTTCGTGGGCCGGTCGTCGACGTCGGTGTTGCTCTCGTGGCCGCTGTCGGGACTGTCGTCGCGGCTGCGCTTGTCGCCGAGGTTGGCGTTCTGGGTCGTCTGCGGTGCCTGCCTCGACCTGGTGTCCGTGTTGGTGTCGGGGCCGGTGTTCGTGTTGGGCGCGGGGGCGGGCGGCGGGACCGTGGCGGGGCCGGGGGCGTCCAGCCTGGTGTCGTGCACCACCGTCTGGTTGTTGGCGGTGTTCTCGATCAGCCACAGGTGCCGCGGCCGCAGACCGGGATCGGTCTTCAGGTCGCGGATGTCGGCGCCCATCATGCCGCCGTCGTTCTGGTGGACGCCGGAGTTCGTGTCGTGCTGCTGAAAGACGCGGCTCGAGTCCTTGTACTCGTCCGGGACGCCCAGGTAGTGCAGCGTCTCGTGGGCGAGGATCTCCGGGGACTCGCCGGGCTTCCAGTTGTTCTGGTCGGTGTTCGTGTCCTGGTCGCCGACCTTGATCTCGGCGTGCGCCTCCGCCTTGTTCTCGGTGAACTCGACGTTGACGTGGAACTGGTCGCCGCTCGGCATGCGGTAACCCTGGTTCAGCAGCTTGTCGACGCCCTGGGTGACGTTCTGCTTGAGGTCCTCCACGACCTTCGGATCCGGGTTCGCGCCCGGATCGATGTGCATCTTGACCGTGTACTCCTGCACGAAGTTGCCAGGGCTGGTCTCGATCCGGCGCAGGTCGTACTTGACGATGCCCTTGTAGGAGTCGACGTCCGACGGAGTGCTGTTCGTCTTGACGTCGGCGACCTCGGTGTCCACCTTGCCGACGTGCGCGTCGGCCCTGCGGTCGGCCCAGGTGCTCGGGTCCGCGGGGTTGTTCGGCGCGAACCAGTCGGCGGTCTTGGCGGGGTCGTGCCGCCACGTCTGGTCGGTGAGGACGTCCTTGCCCTGGTGCGAGTCCCAGGTCTTCGGGTCCATCTTCGGCGGGGCGCCACCGCTCTTGATCGTCTTCGGCGCGTCGGTGCCGGTGTCGCTGTTCGGCGCGGGGGACGTCGGCGGGGCGGGGGGAGCGGGCGGTGCCGGTGGTGACGGCGGGGGCGCCTGGCGGCTTTCGTTGCCCGGACGGGAGCTGTCGTTGCCGGGGTTGGACCTGTCGGCGGCAGGCGTGGTGTCGTTGTCGAGCTGGGTCTCGCTCTCCGGCGTGATCCACTCGAGCCCCGACCACTTGTTCTTGAGGTCGGGGTCGAACAGCGCGCCGAAGTCGGTCTTCTGGATCAGCGGAACCTGCGGTGGCGCCCAGGACAACCCAGGTTCGAGCTTCAGGTCCAGGTTGTCCGGCTTCATCGTGTGCATCCCGATGAGGCCCATCTTCGGGCGCACGGCGGGGAGGGCGCTGTCGACGAACACGTTCGGCCCGGAGATGTCCGGTGCCTGGGCCTTGAGCTCCGCGCGCGTCGAGTTGAGGTCGTTCTGCAGGCTGTCGAACTTCTGCGGGATGATGTCGGCGAACGACTTGATGAAGTCGTTGTTCGGCGGCGCGACGATGAAGTTGTTGTTCAGCTCGCCCTTGCCGTACTGGATGTTCTCGGCGGTCTGCAGCTCGGTGCCGGGGGCGACGTCGTGGCCCTGCAGCGTCCTGTCGAGGCTCTGCTGGTCACGGATCCGCGGTCCGATCAACGGCAGGTCCGTCGGATGCATCTTCATGTCGCCGATGTTGTCCAGCGACACCGCACCGGGCCGGATGTCGACGTCGACGTACACGCCACCGTTCTTGGCCAGCACGGCATACCGCGCGATGTCCGCGGCCAGGTTGTAGGCCTTGGCATCGGGGTGCTGCGCGGCGTTGTACACGTCGTTGATCGTTGTGCTGGTGTCCGTCCGGCTCTGGACGTCGTTGGAGAGATCGTTGACCAGCTGTGGCGTGTCCGTCTTGATGTCGATGCCGGCGTCGCGAAGCTCCTGGACCACCGCCGGGTCCCAGCTGTGCACCGAGTCATCGGTCCAGAGGGTGGCCTTCCACTGCTGTTTCGGGTCGGCGTTCTTGCCGTTGTTCTCCCCGACCTTGGCGCCCCACTCCTTCATGCCCTGCACGGCGCCGGGGCTCGGGGTGGTGCCGAACCAGGCGAAGTGCAGCTCCTTGGGCACCTCGACCTTGCCCGCGTCGCCCTTGTTCCCGACCGCGGTGTCGTAGTGCTGCTGCAGCTCGGCCTTCTTGCCGGGGTCCGTGATGCGGTTGATGAGCACCCGCGCCCTGCCCGGCTTGCCGTCGTTGACGGCGGCGTCGACGTGGCCCTTGAGGGTGTCGACGTCCATTCCGGACGGATTGGCCTTCGCGCCCAGCATCCCGACCCACGGGTCCTGCGGCGTGGTGTTCGTGCTGGTGTCCGTGTTGGGGCTGGTGTTCGTGGCCGGTGCGGGCGCGGGAGTGGCCGAGGGCTTGTTGAACAGGCCCTTGACGAAGTCGATGCCGAGCCACTTCTTGAGCTTGGCGCGCGTGCGGCCACCACCGGACCGCGGCTGTGCCTGGAACGGTCCTGCCGCCGGGTGCGAGCGCGGCACCACGGAGGGTGCCGGGTTGGGGCTGGTGCTCGTGGTCGCCGGGGGCGGTGCCGGGCGCGTCTGGACCGCCGGCGGGGCGACGACGAGGTCCGGTGCCGGGGTCTTGGTCGGGACGTTGGTGTCCGCGTCCGGTGCGGGCCGGGTGTGCGGTGCGGGCGTGCTCGGGTTCGGCGTGTTCGCCGGTGGCACGTTGGTGGGTGCGTTGACGGGCGGCGTGTTGGGGTTGGCCGGCGGTGTGTTCGGCGCGGGCTTGGGCGACGGGGTGTTGGGGTTCGGCGGCGGAACGTTCGTCTCCGGCCTGGCGGACGGGGCGTTGACGTTCGGGTTGGGGCTCGGGTTGGGGGTGTTGACCGGCGGAACGTTGGTGTTCGGGTTGGGGGCGGGCGACGGCGCGTTGACGGGCGGTGTGTTCGGGCTCGGCACGTTGGCCGGCGGCACGTTCGGACCCGGCGTGTTGACCGGCGGTGTGTTCGGACCCGGCGTGTTGACCGGCGGTGTGTTCGGGCTCGGCGTGTTGACCGGCGGCACGTTCGGCGCGGGTCGCGTCTGCACGGGCGGCACGGTGTCGGGCTTGGGCGACTGCGGGGACGGCGTGACGTCGGGCCTGGGCGACGGTGCGTTCGGCGACGGCGCGTTGGCCGGGGGGACGTTCGTCGACGGGGCCGGCCGCGTCTGCACGGGCGGTGCCGTGTCGGCCCTGGGCGGCTGCGGGGACGGCGTGGCATCTGGCCGCGGCGACGGCGCGTTCGTACCCGGCGGGTTGGTGCCCGGTGGGTTCGGGCCGCGGGTGTTGGGACCTGGTGCGTTGGTACCAGGTGAGTTCGTGCCGGGTGCGTTGGCCGCGGGCGTGTTGGTGTTCGGCGTGTTGGTGTTCGGCGACGACGAAGCCGGCGGCACGCTGGCCGGTGGCGGCGTGAACGGGGTCGGTTTCGGGGCCGGCGGCGGAGTGGACGGCGAGGTGCCGGGAGCCTTGGAGATGGTGTTGTCCGGGGTGGGCGGCTTGGGGGCGTCGAACACGCCCTTGCCCGCGCCGAGGCCGGAGCCGAACTTGTTGCCGCCGCGTTCGGACGTCGTGGCGCCGGGGTTCGCGCCGCCCGGTGCCGCGGGTGGGGGTGTCGCGCCGGGGTTGGCGGCGGGCGGAGGTGTGGTGCCTGGGGTGATGCCGCCGCGTGAGCCGCTTTGCGTTGGTGTGGTCACCGCGGCCTGCGGGCCTGGGGTCGGCGTGCCGGGGACGCCCGGCTTCGGCGAGGTCGCGCCAGGTGTGGGCGAGCTCGCGGGACCCGGCGTGCCAGGGGCGCCTGGCTTCGGTGAGGTCGCACCGGGCGTGGGCGAACCCGGCGTGCCGGGCGTGCCCGGCTTCGGCGGCGGGGTCGAGGACGAACCGGGCGGGGCCTTGGTGATGGTGCTGTCGGGCGTGCCGGGTTTGGGGGCGTCGAACACGCCCTTGCCGCCGCCCGCGCCGAACTTGCTGCCGCCGCGTTCGCCGCCCTGCGCGCCCAGGGCGCCGGGGGCCGAGGGCGGCGCCATGCCGGGAGCGCCGGGAGTGCCTGGCGTTGCGCCGCGCGGGCCGCCGGTGGACGGGGACGTCACGGCGCTCTGCGGGCCGGGTGGTGTCACGCCGGGCTTGGGGCCCGGTGCGGACGTCGGGGGCGTGCCGCCCTTGCCGCCCGGAGTGCCGCCGGGGACGGACGGGATCGCGCCGCCCTTGCCGCCCGGAGTGCCGCCGAGCGCGGACGGGGTCGCGCCGCCCTTGCCACCGGGTGTGGTGCCGGGCTTAGCGGAACCGGGCGTGGCACCGCCGATGACCGGAGGCGTGGTCAGGCCAGGACCACCGACGCCCTTGGCGCCGCCGCCGGCAGCGGGAGTGGTGCCGCCCTTGACGCTCGGCGGTGTGACACCGACTGAAGGACCACCCACGCCCTTGGAACCACCACCGGCAACGGGACCGGTGCCGCCCTTGACGTTCGGCGTGGCACCGATGGAAGGACCGCCGGGCGTGTTCACGCCGCCGGTGCTGACCGGACCGCCGCCGCTCTTCACGGTCGGCACGGTGCCGACCGAAGGGCCGCCTGGAGTCTTCACACCGCCGCCGCCAGCCGGACCGGTGCCGCCCTTGATGTCCGGCGCGGTGGTCACCGACGGACCGCCAGGGCCCTTCGCGCCGCCACCGGTGAAGCCGCCGCCTCCCTTGATGTTCGGGGCCTGCGAGACGTTCGGGCCGCCCTGGGGGTTGTTGCCCAGGGTGGAGGTGCCGCCGCCGTTGATCGAGCCCGGTCCGGACACCTTGGGGCCGCCCTGCGGGTTGTTGCCGAGGGTCGTGTTGGCGGCGCCGGGTGGTGGCTTGGCGTTGGTGGACGTGTCGAACGAGTTGAAGGTCGTCTTTTGGTTCGTGTCGGTGCTGACGGCGGTCTCGTGCGTGGCCTTGAGGCCCGCCTGGACGTCGGTGAACGCCTTGGCGCCCTTGTCGGCCTGTGAGACGGCGTGGTCGTTGGACGCGTTGAGCGCCGGCACCGCGAACAGGCCGATCGGGCCCAGCGCGTTGCCGCTGAAGTTCAGGCCGCGCAGGCCGCTCGAGATGCTCGACAGCCGGGACCCCAGGTCACCCGCCTTGCTCTGCAACCCCTGCATCGAGGAGTCGTTCATGGAGAAGCCGGTGTTGCCGGTGGGGCCGTTGCTGCCACCGGTACCCGTGGACGAGGGGGACGGCGTCGGGTTCGGCGCCGGGTTCGTGTTCGGCGTCGGCGACGGTGTGGGATTGACGTTCCCCTTGGCCATGAGCGGCTTTTCTCCAGTGCTGCGTCAGAACAGAGCAGGGTTGGCGGGATCCCGGCTGGGGAGTCGCTACTCCACCGGCCTGGTGGGCCGTTCGTTCGCGGCGGTCGGCCGCAGCGGCTGGACCGGGGCGCCGCCGCTCTGGGCGAGCGTGTCGTACCCGGCGGCCTGCTGGGCGGGCCCGCCCTCGATCAGCGGGTTGTAGCCCCCCTGCACGGGGTCCGCGACCGAGTAGGCCTGCAGCGGGTTGTAACCCTCGCGGACCGGCTCGGGTGCCTCGAACGTGTGGGACATCTGCGTCGGCGCCATCGTTTCGAAGGCGGCGACGGCCTGCACCGGGCTGGCCGGGGTGGGGTCGGCGGTGTTGTACATGTCGTGCGCCTGAATCGGCTGGACGGCCTGGTGCACCGGCGTGCCCGACGTCATGGAGACGCCCGAGACCATCGTCGAGTCCGATGCCGTCCTGGCGATGGGCTCGTGCATGGCCGTCGGAGCCATGGGAGCTTGGACGGCCTCCATGCGCTGGAGGGGCTGCATGGGCTCGGCGACGCTCATGTGCGTAGGCGCCTGCATCGGCTGGAGAGCCTCCATGCGGTGAAGCGGCTGCATGGGCTCGGCGGCGGTCATGTGCGTCGGGGCCATCGGAGCTTGGACTGCTTCCATGCGTTGGAGCGGTTGCATGGCGTGTGGGGCTTCGACGCGGTGTGCGGCTTGCATGGGTTCGACGGCTTCCATGCGCTGGAGCGGCTGCATGGCGTGTGCGGCTTCTACGCGGTGTGCGGCCTGCATGGGCTCGACCGCGTCCATGCGCTTGAGAGCGTGCATCGGCTCAGCGGCTTCTACGCGGTGTGCGGCCTGCATGGGCTCGACCGCGTCCATGCGCCTGAGGGCGTGCATCGGCTCCGCCGTGTCCATCTGGCGTCCCGAGACCATGTGCATCGGAGTGCCCGCGACGTCCGGCCTCACCGTGCCCACGCGGGCCTGGGCGAGGGCCTCCGCCTTGCCGCCGTCGGCGTCCATCACCGTGCCCACGTGCGGCGCGTTCGGCAGCGTCGCGGTTGCCGTCGCGGTCGTGTCCTGGGCCGTCTTGCCACCGGAGGCGCCGGGAGGCGTGTTGCCGCCACCGCCACCTGAGTTCTGCGCCACGGCCTCGTCGATCTTCTTGTCGACGTCCTTCTGCGCCTTGTAGGCCTCGTAGCCGATCTCGGCGACGTCGGCGGAGTTCTCGAAGCGCTCCCAGCCCTTGCTGATCTTGGCCATGATGCCGTCGAGGTCGCCGATCCGCTTCATCTGGCGGGTGAGCGCGGCGACGACGCGGGCCACGCGGGAAGCGATGTTCACGCCCAGCGCGACCGCCTTGCCGGTCGCGAAGCCGATGAACGCGGGGATCGAGGCGCCGAAGGTCGGGATCATGGCGGCGGCCGCGAGGATCGCGCCGCCGATCAGCGAACCGATCAGCTGGGAGATCATGTCGCGGACGATGTCGCGCAGCACCGTGACGAGCATGCCCATGATCGCGACGATCTTGGCCTTGGTCTCGACGGCGTTGGCGAGGTCGTCGAGCTCCTGGCTCATGCCGTCCATGGACCGCTTGAACGCCTCGGACGACTGACCGGTCCAGCCGTCGAACGTGGCGAGCCCGTTCTTGTGGTCCTCGGCCAGCACCCGCAGGTCGGCGGCCTGCTTCTTGGTCGCCTCGACGTTGGCCTGGATCTCCTCGGGGTTGCCCATCAGCTGGTTCAGGGCGTCCCGCAAGAAGCTGACGTGCTCGATCAGCCAGCCCACGCCGGCACCGATGATGCTGCCCAGCGGGTCGATCGCCAGCATCACGGTCGCCGACGCGGCACCGATGGCGTTGAACGTGATGTCCAGGGCCTTCTCGGTCTCGGACTCGGCGTCCTTGCCGATGCCGTCGATCAGGCTGCCGTAGGCCTCGATGAACAGCGAGCCCTTGAGCTTGTTCTCCTCGGTGATCTTCATCCCGGGAGGAGACGGGAGTGGGGTTTCCGGCGCGGTCATCGCTGTTCCTTACCAGGGCTGGTTGTCGTCGTCGTCATCGTCGTCCGCACGGCGGCGGCCGCGGACGAGCGGCGGCTGCGGTGCGGCCGCGGGCCGGCTCACCGGCGGCGGGGCCGGGGCGGGTTCCGGCTCGTCGTCGATCTCGTCGTAGGCGTCGGTCTCGTCGATCTCGTCGTCGGACGGGATCGAGTCGGAGACCATCTGGTAGGCCTCGGTGCCCTCGCCGAGCGGCTTGAAGATCTCCAGCACCTTCTCCGCCGCCTGCTTCTGGGCCTGCCGCGCGGTCTCCAGGATCAGCGCGGTGAGCCGGGGCGCGCCCAGCTCGACCGCGCGGTGCCCGAGCACCAGGTTCTGCAGGCCGCCGTTGGGGCCCACGGTCACCGTCACCGCGCCGTCCTTGGACGTGACGGTCGCGGTGGACGCGGCGAAGTTCTCCTGCAGGTCCTCCGACTTCTTCTTCAGGTCGGCCAGCTTGGCCTCGTACTCTTCGACCCACTGGGTGGGGTTCGCGGGATTCACACGGTCCTCCGGCGGCGGCGGTTCAACGGCGACTGGAGCGCTCTCAGGCGAGCACGGCGTCGATTCGGGTGGCGATGCGGTCGTTGTCGGTCGGCGAGAGGCTGAGCCAGCCGTCCGAGTTGACCATCAGGTAACGGCCCTGGTGGGTGTCGAACCAGTTGATCACGACGCCCGAACGCTGCCGGCCGCGGGTGACGCCGAACTGGCCGCCCGCGACGCGGTTCGCCGCGAGCTCGCCGAACTGCTTGGCGTCCTGGGACGACAGACCGGCCTGCTGCAGCGCGGCCCGGTCGTCGACCTCGTCCGCCGCGCCCCACAGGTCGTCGGAGTCCGACTCCTCCGCCTCCTGGATCGCGACGGCGTCCCGCAACGTCTCCACCCGCACGTTCACCGCCGTGCCGGGGCCGGGCTCGCCGTCGGGCAGCACCCGCACGATCTCGCGGGCGAGACCGGTCTCCCGGATCGCCAGCAGCCCGACCCGGTCGCCGTCGATGATCGCCAGCACGGCCTGCCGGCCGTTGGAGACGGCCAGCGCGCGCACGGTCCGGTCGAGTCCCGCGACCGCGTCCACGGACACGTCGTGGTCGTCGAGCAGCCGCAGGTACTCCTCGAGCCGGTGGTCGTCCGCCAGGCCGCGCCGGCGCAGCTCGTCGAGCGTCCTGTCGCGCAGGACCCGGCGGTCCTGTTCGGTGTCGCCCTCGCTCGGCACGTCCAGCGGGTAGGGCATCCGGCCGAGCCGCAGCTCGTGCCACAGGACGTCGAACTCGCGCGGCGAGAGCAGGAACTCGGGCGTGATCACGACGCGTCGGGTCCCTTCGGCTTCTTGACCTTCGCGCCGCCGATCACCGACGGGGGCAGGTTCTCGCCGGGGACCTCGAACAGGTCGCCGCCCATGATGTAGCTGGCGGAACGGTGTTCCTTGTCGTCCTCGCCCTTGCCACCGCCGTGCGGAGCTCCACCACCCATCGGCGCACCGGCACCCGCGCCCGCACCGGCCGCCGCGGCACCGCCGGGGCCGGTCATGCCCATCGGCATGCCACCGGGACGGCCCTGCACACCGGCGGAACCGCCCGCCTGCATCGAGCCGCCGCCGGCACCGCCCGCACCGCCACCGAACCCGCCGGCGCCACCGCCCGCGGCACCGAAGTTCGGCATCGCACCGGGCTTCATCCCGGCACCGCCACCGCCGCCACCGCCACCAGCGCCGCCGCCGGGACCACCAGGCCCGTTGTAGCCGGGCGCCGTGGGCGTGAAGCCCTTGGGCGAGTTGGGGTTCTGCGGCGTGTAGTTCGGGTTCGGGATGTCCCGGCCGACCACGGGGATCTTCGGGATGTTCGTGTTCGGCCGCGGCGTGCCGGACAGGCCGGTGCCGGGGTAGGGCGCGCCACCGGACGGGAACTGCGGCGTGTAGCTGCTGCCGCCGCCACCACCGCTCGTGTACGTGCTGCCGGGGTTGGCCGGCGGCGTGTAGCCGGGCGCCGTCGGCGTGTACGACGCGGCGGCCACGTTCGTGTTGCCGGGGTTGTAGTTCGGCATCTGCGGCGTGTAGCCGCCTCCGCCGCCTCCGCCTCCGCCACCACCGGGGTCGGCCGGTGGGGTGTAGCCGGGCGCGGAGGGCGTGTAGGCCGCCGCGGCGGGCGCGCTCGCGCCGCCCTGAGGAGCACCACCGGCCGCCGCGCCGGTGGGGGAGGGCGGAGCGGCCACGGCGCCACCGGCGGCCGCCTGCGTGGACATGAGACCTTCCGCGCCGTTGAGCGTGGGCGCGCCGGACATCCGCGCGGTCGCCAGCACCGGTTCCTCGACCTGGCC
Organism: Lentzea sp. NPDC004789; assembly: GCF_053601075.1. Lineage (NCBI taxonomy): Bacteria > Bacillati > Actinomycetota > Actinomycetes > Pseudonocardiales > Pseudonocardiaceae > Lentzea > Lentzea sp. NPDC004789. Next base: position 146,771 of record NZ_JBSGBE010000009.1, read on the forward strand.
GGTGTTCGGGTTGAACGGCGGCTTGAAGGTCGGCGTCGACGTGTCGATCTGCCGGGAGTTGTTTTCCATCGTTGTCATCACGTTGACGGCCTGCTCGTGCGCCGCGCGCGACGCGGCGTTGGCCACCGCGATGTCGGCTGCGGCCAGCACGAAGGCGGGCGTGCCCGGCTGGGAGAGCGCGGCCGCGGCCTTGTTCCAGTCGAACTGGACCGGCGCCGGCATCTGCGCTCGCGCGGCCTCCATCACGCGGCCCTGGTCGGCGACCTTGTTGCCGACGTCGACGGCGGTGCGGGCGGTCTCGTCGACCCAGGTCCCGAGCTTCTTCATCGCGTCACGGGCGGCCTCGGCGGCGGCACCGGTCCACTTGGACTCCGACGCGGTGATGACGGCGTTGATGGTGCGGGCGGCCTCGGTGAGCTCGGAGCCGTACTTGCCCCAGTCGGAGCTGATCTGGCCGGCCTGACCGGGGTCGTTGTTGTTGTGCACTGCGGCGTAGAGCTCTTCGTGCGAGCGTGACGCCCAGTTCTGGGGGTCCGTGAGGACCGGCTTGTTCTCGAACTCGCTCGGGTCGGTCTCGGGGGGCATGACCGGCTCGCCTCTCGCGTCGATGGGGTCAGCTTGATCCGCGCCTGGATCAGCTGTTCATGAGCTTCTTCAGTGCTGCCTGGTGTTCCTCATCGAGGCGGGTGAAGTTCTCGATCGCGGCGACGATCGAGTTCTTCGTCTGCTCCAGCACCGTGCGGTAGGCCGTCATGACGCTGACGAACGAGTACTGCTCGCCCTCGGCGCGATGGGTGAACTTGTCGCGCATGGCGTCGCCGATCGGGTTGGCTCCCAGCGGTGCGGGACGGGCGATGCTGGTGTTGGCGCGTTCGAGCCACGAGTCGACCTGGTCGATCTGAGCCTGGAGCTGCTTGCGGAGCTCTTCGCCCGCGGTCGGGTCGAGCTGGACCTCACCCGAGCTGACGGTGTCCTGCAGCGGGACAGCGTCTTTGTCACCGACGATGTACATGCGTGCAGTATCAAGTAGCTTTATGTACAGCGGTCGCATTCCACGGCACGTGTGACCAATTGAGACCGGCGTTCACAATCTGTTGTCGCACAGCGAAACGGGCGACCGTCATGTGAACGGCCGATGATCAGGAAGATCGTTTCCCCTGGTTGTGGGAGCGCTCTCGACACCTTGCCCGTTCGGGCTTCCGATCTCTGTTCACATCACTGGAACGGACCTTGACCAGGCGGCGGTGTGGCCTAAATCACATAGGCGTGAGGGTGATCCTTAGGCTTGTCTTGATCTTCGCCACCTGGTCCATCGGACGCCGATAAATCGGCTGCTGATCAATTCACGCGAGCACGGTGTCGATTCTGGTGGCGATGCGGTCGTTGTCGGCGGGGGAAAGGCTGAGCCAGCCGTCGGAGTTGACGACCAGATAACGGCCCTGATGGGTGTCGAACCAGTTGATCACCGTGCCGGAGCGCTCCCGGCGGTGCGTCACGCCGAACTGGCCGCCTGCCACGCGGTTGGCGGCGAGCTCGCCCAGCTGCCGCGCGTCCTGCGCCGACAACCCGGCCTTCTGCAGCGCCTGGCTGTCGTCGAGCTCGTCATCGGCCCCGCCCCACGGGTCGTCGGACTCCTCGTCGTGGTCGTTCTCCTGCAGCGCGGCGGCCTGCTGCAACGTGTCCGCGCGCACCGACATCGCGTTGCCGGGACCGGGTTCTCCCTCCGGCAGCACCCGCACGATCTCGCGCGCGAGCCCGGTCGGCCTGATCTCCGCGAGCCCGACCCGGTCGCCGTCGATGATCGCCAGCACGGCCTGCTCGCCGCTGGACGCGGCCAGCGCCCGCACGGTCCGGTCCAGGCCCAGCACCGCGTCCACGGACACCTCGTGGTGGTCGAGCAGCCGCAGGAGCTCCTCCAGCCGATCGTCGTCGGCCAGCCCGCGTTCACGCAGCCTGGCGAGGGTGTTCTGCTGCAGCGCCTTGAGCTCCTGCTCGGTGTCGCCCTCGCTGGGCACGTCGAGCGGGTAGGGCATCCGGCCGAGTCGGAGCGTCCGCCACAGGACCTCGAACTCACGCGGCGACAGGAGGTATTCGGGCGTGATCACGACTGCAGTATCGGTCACGGAGGCGTGTAGCTGCACCGCCTGCCCGTTCGGACACGGTCGCGCACGTGTTCACCGATCACCGGATCGGCCGCGGCCAGCGCGCTGACGGCACGCCGGATCGCTTTGCCCACCGCGATTCTGGCCCGTTCGCCGGAGTCGGAGAACGACCGGGTCCTGCCGCCCAGCCCGGTGGCGGCCGCGATCTCGCCCGCGAGCCAGTCGTGCTCGGCCCGCCCGGCGTCGTCGAGGTCGCGTCCGCGCAGCTCGGCGAGCCTGCTCCGGTACTGCCGCAACGCTTCCGGGTCCAGCCGGTCCTGGGCCGTCACGTCCTCGGTCAGGGCGTTCGTGCCGGCGACGAGCTCCGCCGCGGCGATCTCGCGGCCGGGGTTGGCGACGAGCACCGCGAGATGCGCCATGCCGATCCCGCCGTCCACGAGAACGCTCCTGCCGCCGAGGCGGACCAGCCACTTCCTGCCCTCGCGCCGCACCTTCAGCTCGCCGTCCGCAGGTGCGGTGACGCCCAGCGCGGCGGCTTCCTGCGCGCAGGTCGCGAGCTGGCGGCGCGCCTCGTCGACCTCGCCCGCCCGTTCCAGCGCCTCGGCGTACTTGCGGCGCGACGACAGCACGGCCGGCCAGTGCCCGAGCGCGAAGTTGTCCCGCACGGCGGCTTTGAGGTGGGTGAGCGCCAGGCCGACGTCGCCGAACGTCAGCGCCGCCAGCCCGAGCGGGTGCTGCGCCGAGCCGAAGCACGTGACGGCGACGCTCGCCATGAGCGGCAACCGCGCGTACGGCAGCAGAATCGCGTAGACCTCGCGTGCGACGTCCACGTCGTCGAGCAGGTGCGCGGCGTCCGCGATCCCGCTCATCGTGACGAGCCACGTGCTGGAACGGGGCAGCGAGTCGAGTCCGCGCCGGCACAGCATCGCGAGCGCGCCCTGGGCCTTGCGCCGGTCCCCGGCGAGCGCGGCGGCCACCGCGAGCGCGCCGAAGAACGAGTTGTCGACGGTGCTCAGCGTCGGCGAGTGCACGAGGTGGTCCAGCAACGGGAACAGCTCCGGCGTGCGGCCCTGGTACCAGCGGATCGCGCACAACTGCGCGCCGTACCAGGCCGTCGCGTCCACGTCACCGACCTCGGCGCCGAGCTGCGCGCTCGCCCCGGCCAGCTGTTCGGCCTCGGCGAACCGGCCGTCGCGGATCGCGAGCATCACCTCCATCGCGCTCACCACGAACCGCACGGCCAGATGGTCCTCGTGCTTGAGCCGTTCGCGCAGATCGGTGAGGCGGCGCACGGCGTGCGGATCGGCGTCGAGGAAGTGGTCGGCCACCTGCCACAGCAACGCCATCATGAGGTCGCCCGGCCGTCCGGTGCGCAGGCTCTCGCCGATCATCTCGGCGGCCAGTTCCTTTCGCAGCTCCACGTGGTCGGGCCCGAGCACGCAGTGGTGCGCGAGGCTCAGCGCCTCGACCCGCACGACCGGGTCGGCGACCTGCCGCGCCTCGTCGAGGAGCGCGAGGATGTTCGCGTTCTCGTTGGCCTGGTAGTCGCTCTCGGCCGTGAGCCTGAGCTTGAGCCGCAACGCCAGGTCGGATCCGGGCTCCACCAGCGTGAGCGCGTGCCGCAGCCGCGACCGCACCAGTTCCGCCTCCGCCGCGGTGCGCTGCTCGTGCACCCACACCCCGCCGGCACCGAGCGCCGCCGCCACGAGCGTGTGCACGTCGCCGGTGCGTTGCGCGGCCTCGTAGGCCTGGGCGAAGTGCTCCCGGCTGGTGCGCAGATCCCCGTGCCGCGTCAGCGCTCGGGTGCCTGCTTCCAACCACGACTCGGGAGTCACTCCGCACACCCAAGCAGACCGGTGGAACGGGCGTGGAACGGGGTGGAACGCCTCAGGGACATAGCGCGTCGATGCTTCTGGCGGCCGGTCCTGTCGGTGGGAGACTGCGGGACCGGGCAGGGCGAGCGGGACCCCCAGCCCGCTCGTCGAGGGGGGACGGTCGTGCGCGGTTCGACGTGTACCGGAGCCGCGCACGACCTTTCTCGTTCTGTGGGACGGCCCCTTGCGGCGGGCGGCTAGCGTGAAGCGCATGATCTCTCGGCGCGGCGTGCTGATCGCGGCAGGACTCACGGTGCTACCGTCCCGTGCCGTGGCGGCACCTTCGATCGTGAAGCCGTTGCCCGCCAGCGATTTCATCGTGCGGGGCACCAACGCGGAGACCCGCTGGGAGGCCCTGCACGACGTCGGTTCGCTCGTGCCGGTGTCGAAGTTCTTCGTGCGCAACCACACCTCGACCCCCGTGCTGGACGCCGCCTCGTGGCGGCTCGAGATCTTCGGGTCCGGGGTGACGCGGCCGTTGTCCCTGTCGCTGCGGGACTTGCGCGCACTGCCGTCCTGCTCGGTGGAGGCGGTGATCGAGTGCGCGGGCAACGGCCGGAGCTTCTTCACCTCGCAGCAGGGGCAGAGCGTGGCCGGTACACCGTGGACGCTCGGCGCGGTCGGCAACGCCCGGTGGCGCGGGGTGCCGCTCGGCGTGCTGCTGCGGCTCGCCGGGCTGCGGCGGTCCGCGGTGGACGTGCTCCCGGCCGGCCTGGACCCCGAGTACGTGACCGGCGGCGTGAACCTCGGGCGGGTGCGGCGGCCGCTGCCGGTGCCGAAGGCGTTGGACGACGTGCTGGTCGCCTACGAGATGAACGGCGCCGACCTGCCGGTGGACCACGGCTACCCGGCCCGGCTGGTGGTGCCGGGGTGGGCCGGGATCGCGAGCATCAAGTGGCTGGGGTCGCTGGAGGTGTCCACGACGCCGCTGCACTCGCCCTGGGACACGGACTTCTACCGGTTGCTCGGGCCGTCGTACCCGGCGGAGGGGACGCTGGTGACCTCGCAGGTGACCAAGAGCGCCTTCGAACTCGGGTGGGGAGCGACCCTGCCGGCCGGGCGGCGGCTCCTGACCGGGAGGGCTTGGGGACCCGATGGGGTGCGGCGCGTTTCGGTTTCCACGGACGGGCGGACGTGGCGGCGGGCCACGCCGGTGTCGCGTGACGGGTGGACTCGGTGGCAGATTCCCTGGCTCGCCACGCCGGGGGAGCACGTGTTGCGGGTGCGGGCGGATGATCAGCCGGAGGTGGCGCCCTACAACACGCAGGGCTACCTGTTCGGGGCCGTGGTCAAGCATCCGGTGACGGTTGTTTGACCATGAGTGCGGACTGGGTGGCTGACACCCGAACCTCCTACGACACGGTCGCGGCCAGCTATGCCGATCTACGGCGTGATGCCTTCGCCAGGGAGCCGCACCTGCGTGCGGCGCTGGGGTTGTTCGCGGAGAGCGTGCTGGCCCTCGGCGGGCCGGCGGTGGACGTCGGTTGCGGTCCTGGTGACGTGACAGCTCACCTGTGCGAGCTCGGAGTCGACGCGTTCGGTGTCGACCTGTCGCCCGGGATGATCGGCGTGGCCCGGCGCGCGTACCCCGGAGTGCGGTTCGAGGTGGGGTCGATGACGTCCCTCCCGCTGCCGGACGGTTCGGTGGCCGGGGTGCTCGCGTGGTGGTCGTTGATCCACGTTCCCGACGACGAGGTGCCGGTGGTGTTCGGGCAGTTCCGGCGGGTGCTGCGGCCAGGTGGGGTGGTGCAGCTCGGGTTCCACGTCGGGGACGAGGTGCGGGTCAAGACGCAGGGGTACGGCGGGCATCCGATGAACGTGCGGGTGCACTGGCGCCGGCCGGACGTGGTGGCGTCGTGGCTGCGGGACGCCGGGTTCTCGGTCGAGGCGCAGTGGTTGCTCGATCCGGACGAGGAAGTTCCGCATGCTGTCCTTTTCGCACGGCGTCCGTGCTGACCCACCACACACACGACACCAGCCGGGTACCCCCAATTTCAATTCTAGAGGGCGGGACCGACAAGGTCCGCGTGCTCGGCAGAGCGCACCGGCAGGTGTGAAGATCGGGCGGTGACAGTCTCCGCGTGGGCACCCCTGCGCCGCAGCGCCTTCCGGGCCCTGTGGCTCGCCCAGTTCGCCTCCAACATCGGCACATGGGCCCAGACCGTCGGCGCCCAGTGGCTCATGGGCGACCTCGGCGGCACCGCCCTGCAGGTCGCGCTGGTCCAGACGGCCACGACGTTGCCGGTGTTCCTGCTGGTCGTGCCGTCCGGGGCGCTGGGCGACATCCTCGACCGGCGGCACGTGCTGATCTCCGGGCAGGCCCTGATGCTCGCGGGTGCGGCGGGGCTGATGCTGCTCGCCGGCACGAACCACGCGACGCCGGTGAGCCTGCTCGGGTTGCTCGCGCTCATGGCGATCGGGCAGGCGTTGTCGATGCCGTCGTTCCAGGCCATTCAGCCGGAGCTGGTGTCGCGGGCGGAGATTCCGCAGGCGGCGCTGCTCAACGGCGTCAACATGAACGTCGGGCGCGCGATCGGACCGGCGCTCGGCGGGTTGCTGATCGCGCTGGCCGGGCCGGAGGCGACGTTCGCGTTCAACACCGTGTCGTTCCTCGGGGTGCTGGTCGTGCTGGCGCGGTGGAAGAGGCCGTCGGACCACCGTCCACTCGGGACCGAGCACATCGCCACGGCGGTGCGCAGCGGGGCGCGGTACGTGGGCAGTTCGCCGTTGTTCCGGCGGGTGTTGACGAGGTTGTTGCTCTTCATCGTGTTCGGCAGCGGGTTGTGGGCGTTGTTGCCGGCGATCGCGCGCGGGCCGCTCGGGCTCGACGCCGGCGGGTACGGCGTGTTGCTCGGCAGCGTCGGGGCCGGGGCGATCGGAGGCGCGTTCGTCGTGCCGAGGTTGTTGCGGCGCATGAGCAAGAACCGCCTGGTGCTGCTCGCGACGTGGCTCTACGCGGGCGCGACGAGCACGGCGGTGCTGACCGGGAGCTTCGCGCTGGTGATCGCGGCGATGCTGCTGACCGGGGCCTGCTGGATCGCCACGCTGTCGACGTTCAACGCCAGTGCGCAGGTGCTGCTGCCGTCGTGGACGCGGGCTCGGGCGCTCGCCTACTACCAGCTGATCCTCATGGGAGGGCAGGCGCTGGGGGCGGTGGTGTGGGGTGTCATCGCGGACGCGTACGACCTCCGCGTCGCGATGATCGTGCCCGCGGTGGCGATGGCGGCCGGCGCGCTGGCGGCGACGAAGTGGCTGCCGCTCATCGACCGTCCCCTCGACGTCAGCCCCGCGACCTACTGGGAGGAACCGCCGGAGCTCGACGACACGAACGCCGGGCCGGTGCTGGTCACGGTGGAGTGGCCGGTGGCCAAGGAGAACGAGGACGCGTTCATCGACGCCATGCAACGGGTCGGGCGGGCGCGCAGGCGCACCGGGGCCACGATGTGGGGATTGTTCCGCGACACCGAGAAGCCCGAGACGTTCCTGGAGACCTTCACGGTGACGACGTGGCAGGAGCACCTGCGGCAGCACCTGGAACGGGGCACGGTCGTGGACCAGCAGAACCAGGACGTCGCGCGCGGGCTGGCCAAGGAACCCCCGCTGGTGCGGCACCTGGTCTTCGCGGAGCCGACCAAGCCCGAGTGATTCGTCCCGCGCGGGAAACCCCTGCTGACGAGGAATTCCTGCTCAGAATGGAATAGGGCATGCGCTGTAACGTGTGTCTGTCCGTGGCGATAATGACTCCGTCGGGCGACTCCACGCCGTGCGAGGTTATTGCGCAATGCTCAGTTCCATGCTTGCTTTCCGGGAGAACTTCAACGCGTTGCAGGACAACGTCGAGCAGTTCGTGCGTGGCAAGTCCGAGGTGGTGAGACTGGCTCTGACCTGCTTGTTCGCCGAAGGTCATCTCCTGATCGAGGACGTGCCGGGAGTGGCGAAGACGTCGCTCGCGAAGGCGCTCGCAGGCTCGGTCGGCGGTGACTTCCAGCGGGTTCAGTTCACCCCCGATTTATTGCCATCGGACGTCACCGGGGTGGAGGTCTTCAACCCGCGAACGCTGGAGTTCGAATTCCGCAAAGGCCCGGTCTTCGCGAACGTGCTGCTCGGTGACGAGATCAACCGGGCGTCCCCGAAAACGCAGTCCGCGCTGTTGCAGGTCATGGCCGAACAGACCGTCACGGTCGGTTTGACGACCTATGACGCGCCTCGGCCGTTCTTCTGCGTCGCGACCCAGAACTCGGTCGAGCACCAGGGCACCTACCCGCTGCCGGAGGCGCAGCTGGACCGGTTCCTGATGCGCACGTCGATCGGGTATCCGGCGCCGGACGTGGAGAAGGAGGTCGTGGCCCTCGGTGTGGCGCGCAGGACACCGGACCCGTCCCAGTCGGTCATGGACATCGGCGACGTCGAGCGGATGATCGCGATCGCACGCACGGTCGACGTCTCGGATCAGCTGAGCGAGTACATCGTCAGCATCGTCGCGGCGACCAGGGAGGACGATGCGGTGTTGCGCGGCTCCAGCCCGCGCGGCAGCATCGCGCTCGCCACTGCGGCGCAGGTCGTCGCCGCTTCGCGCGGGCGCGGTTACGCCAGTCCGGACGACGTGAAGTCGATCGCGGAACCCGTGCTGGCGCACCGGATCCAGCTCACCCACCAAGCCAGGACGGAGGGGCGAACCGCCGCGAGCGTGATCGGCTCGATCCTGCGGGACGGCCGGCGCGTGAGGGTGCCGAGGGCCGGGTGACCATGCGCCTCACTCGGACCGGGTGGTGTCTCGTGATCGCCGCCCTCGTGCTGACCTCGGCAGGTCTGTCTGCTGACTATCCCGAGATCACCGCACTGGGCGTCGCGGCCGCAGCACTCGTGCTCGCCGCCGCAGCGTGGACGTCGCGGCGGCCGAACGTTCGTGCGCGGCGCGTGCTCCAACACCACCGGGTGCGGGAGGGACAGCCGATCCGGTGCCGTCTCGTCGTGCACAACGAGAGCACGCGTCCCAGTCCGGAGCTGGAGGTCGTGGACGGCAGCCCTGGGGAACCCGTGCGGCTGGTCCTGTCCGGACTGCCCGGTCTCGCATCCGACGAGGTCGAGTACGACCTGCCCACGAAGCGCCGCGGCGTCTACACGTCACCGCCTCCCGCGATCGACCTCACCGACCCGATCCGCGTCCTGCGCCGGACGCGCCGAAGCGGTCCGACGGACACGTACTACGTGCACCCGGCCTACCGTGAACTGGCCGGTTTCGGCACGGGTGGTCCGCTCGACATCGACGGCGAGGCCATCACACCCCGACGTGAGGGCTCTGCCTTCTACGCGTTGCGGCCCTACGTCCCCGGCGACGAGCGGCGGTTGATCCACTGGCCGTCGACAGCGCGGACCGGTGAGCTCGTCGTCCGCCACCACAGCGCACCGGACGCCCCGGAATGCCTGGTCGTGCTGGACACCGCGGCCACCCCGTACATCGGTGGTCGCTTCGAGGAAGCCGTGCGTGTCGCGGCCTCGCTGTGCGTGTCGGCGGTGAACTCCGGCGCCCAGCTGACGTTGCGCACCACAGGAGACGTCGAGCTGTGCTGCGCCGCCAGGGCCGAGCCCACCGAGCCGCTCGACTTCCTGGCCGGAGTGGAGATCGCGCCGCGGCGGCTCTCCTGGGTGCAGGCCGTCGCCGGTGACCGGCAGTGGTCCAGCGCGCTCGTCGTGAGCGGTGCCCTGGACACGGTCGAGGTCGGTCAGATCGCGGCCACGGGTCGGCCGGTGCTGGTCGTCGAGGTCGGACCCGCCCCATTCGGAGCAGGTGCCGTGGCGGGTGTCCAGGTCGTCACAGCACGCACGTGTGCCGAGTTCGCGGACCATTGGAGCGGCGCGTGATCCAGCTGCTGGTGTGCGCGGCGACTGCTGCGGTCTCCGGGTTGCTTTACCTGGACTTCTTCGCCACCAACGACTTTCTGCTGGCGCTGGGCACTGCCGTGGTGGCGGCGAGTGCGCTGGCGGCGCTCACCGGGCGACGTGGCTGGCCGGCCCGCGTGATCGCGTTCGTCCTCGGGTTCCCGCTGGTCGCCGTGCCGTTCGCGCTGCGGTCCACTTTCGGTGACGGGTGGCAGCGGGTCGCCGCCGAGCTCGGTCAGGGCGTGATGGGCGGCTGGGCTCGGGTGCTGTCGGTCAGCGTGCCGGCCGAACCGACCGGTCAGGTGCTCGTCGCCGTGCTGCTGGTGGTCTGGTGCACGTCCTTCGCGGCCGTTCTGCTCGCACTGCGCACCCGCGCGGTACTCGCTCCCGCAGTGCCGCTGTTGATCGGGTTCGTGATCGGACTGGTCGTGGTGGCCAACCAGGAGGGCGTGCACCTGGGCCCGACCGCGGTGGTAGCGGCCTTCTTGGTCCTGCTCACCTTCTTGCGCGCCAACAGCACCGTGCGCGTGCGCGCCGCAGTCGGCGGTGCGTCGTTCTTGGTGTTCGCTGTGGCGGCCGGTGTCGGTGTGGCAGCGGTCGTGTCCAGCCAGGACCGCCTTGACCCGCGTCCGCTGCACACCGACCCCGTTCCACCGCCCGACCTGATCACGCCGCTCAACGAGGTGCGCGACCAGCTGGTCACCAAGCCGCCCAAGGTCCTCTTCACCGCACGCACCACGGGTGATCTCGTCGGCATCCGCACCGCCGCGCTCGGTCACTTCGACGGCACCTTGTGGACCTCCACCGACGACTACCTCGTCACCGGTCAACGGCTCGCTCGCGGCGGCACCGGCGCCGAGGTCACCGCCCGCATCACCCTGGCCGGCCTGTCTCCTCCTTTCCTGCCGGTCGTCGGCACTCCGAGCGCCGTCCGGTTCCTGACCACAGCACCGAAGACGATGGCGTTCAGCGCCACCGCCGGCTCGTTGCTCGCCGGAGAGTCCTGGCCGGCCGGCACCACCTACGAGGTCACCGGTGTGCAGTCGAACTCCGGAGACCTCGGCCGTGATGACGTACCGACGTCCGCAGCGGACTTCGCCGCGTTGCGCGAGGTGCCGGAGCCGGTTCCGGCAGGCGTGCAGGCGCAGACCTATGCCGTCACGAGCGCTGCGGGCAGCCCGGCGGAGAAGTTGCGTGCTCTTGAGGCCTATCTGCGCGGTCTGCCGTACAGCGTCGATGCCGCGCCAGGTCACTCCTACGCCCGCGTCAGCCGATTGCTCGGCGCGTCCCAGGACGGCGACGACAAGGGGTATGCCGAGTTGCACGCGTCGGCGTTCGCCGTGATGGCGCGGATTCTCGGTTACCCGGCACGGGTTGCAGTCGGCTATCGGGTGCGTGACCAGGTGACCACCGCGGACGCCCACGCCTGGGCCGAGGTGCACTTCGCCGGGAAGGGCTGGGTTGCGTTCGATCCGACCGATCCGGCCAAGACCCAGCGCGACACCCCGCCACAGCCGCGGGTTGTGCCGGCGCCGGTCCCGGTGCCCAGTGACGGCAGTCAGAAGCCCACCATGACGCTGGCTCCGTCGCCGGGTGATCCGCCTGCCGAACCAGGGCACGATCCCCTGCGCGTGGCGCTGTTGGCGGTCGCCGGGCTCGTCGTGTCGCTGGTCTCCGGTGTGCCTCTGGCGAAGGCGCAGCGCCGACGCCGGCGACGGGGTGCCGTGTCCGCTGCCGCCAAAGTCGTCGGTGCCTGGGAGGAGTCGGTCGACCGGCTGCTCGAACGTGACCTGGCCCTGGCGCCCGAGCGCACACCGCTCGAGTACGCCCGCTACGCCGGTGCCCGGCTCGGTTCGTCCTCGGTTCTGCTCGAACTGGCCGACACCACGACCACGGCGATCTACGGCCGTGCCCATCTGGCGCCGGACGCCGTCGAGCGCGCGTGGCTGCTCGAACGCAAGCTCCGCCGATCGCTGTATCCGGGCTGGCGGGCGCTGGTGCTGCGCTGGCGGGCCTTCTTCGACCCCAGACCCCTGTACGCGAGGAGACGACGGCGATGATCCCCTCGCGCAGGCACCTGCGGCCGGCAATCGCTGCGGCCTGTGCCGCCGCAGCGGCCGCAGGCCTGGTCGTGGTCGGGTTTCAGCAGGTCCTGCCACCGGTGCAACCGCACATGCTCGCAGGCAGCACCTGGCTCGCGTCCCGCTCGATCGGTCACATCACCCTGGTGGACGGCGTCTCGGCCGCGGTGTCGGCCAACGTGGCGGTCTACCAGGCGAACGTTCCGTTCACCGTCACACTGGGCAAGGACCGCGCCTACACTTCCGACCCGGCGACCGGTGCGGTGGTCGCCGTCAACACCTCGACCCTCGACACGATCCCGCTGAAACCACTTGCGGAGGCCAAGGGCCTGTCGGTGCACCCGGTCGGCCAGTCGTACTTCGCTCTCGACCCGGTGAACCGCCTTGTGCAGGCCGTCGGTGGGGACGCGCGCAGCAAAGTCGGCGTCCAGACCCGGCTGCCCAGCCGGGTGCTCGCCGCGGCCGCCGACAGCCGTCGTGTCTGGCTCGCGGACGGAAGTGGCTCGCTCCAGTCGTTCGAGGCGGGCGCCACCGATCCGATCCAGCGCGAGCTGCGTGACGTGCACCAGCCGGATGCGTCCGCGGTGGAGATCGTCGTCGCAGGCGACCAGCCGATCGTCGTCGACCGGACCCACCGGACGGCCACCCTGATCTCGGCCGAGGGCGGGGTCGCTGCCAGGACGCCGCTTCCGCTCGGGGAGAAGGACGTCGTCGCCGCCACACCGGACGCGGGCCGGTTGCTGCTCGTCCAGCCCGCACGCGGTGTGCTCATGTCGTGTGATGTCGCGACCGGCACCTGCGGGATGTCCTACCCGCTGCCCGGCGACCTCGGCAGGCCGGTCGAGGCCCGCGGTCACGCGTTCGTGCCGGATCGCGCGGCCAACCGCGTGCACGTCGTCGATCTGTCGGACGGCTCCAGCGTGACGACCGAGCCGCTGCTGCCCGCCGGCGTCGAGTTCGAGCTGTCCACTCGCGACGGTCTGGTGTTCTTCAACGATCCTGGCAGCGAAAAAGCCGGCGTCATCGACGTGCACGGCGTCGTGAGGCGCATCGACAAGTACGATCCAGCGAAGCCGCCGAGTCCTTCGCGCAGCGTCAGCTCACCGCCGAGCAAGACCACGTCGTCGCCCAGCGCGGCGTCGAGCGGTCCCCGGCCCAGCGTCACCGCGTCCCAGGGCTCTCGCCCGGACGGCACCACCGGCTCGCTGCCGGTTCCCACGAACAGTTCGTCGGTCGTGCCGGTGATGCCCCACATCGACGGCATCAACGCCTCCCCGAACAACCCCGAGGCGGGCGAGGAGGTGTCGTTCACGGCCGACGTCACAGGCGCCCCGCCGGAACGCTGGCAGTGGGAGGTCCGCGGCCCCGGCGGGGTGCTGGCCACCTCCACCACACCGCAGTTCAAGCACCGGTTCGGCGAAGCCGCCACCTACGAGGTGAAGCTCGTCGTCAGCGCGGGAACTCGCACAGACGAACGCAGCCGCAACGTCGTCGTCGCGGTCGCGGTGCCGGGCGCCGAGTGCGGTCAGACGATCAGGCAGAACGTGCGGCTGCGCAAGGACCTCCACTGCACGGGACCTGGGTTGATCGTCGGTGCCAACGACGTGGTGGTGGACCTCGGCGGCCACACGATCAGCGGCAGCGGCACCGACACCGGAGTCGACGGGTTCGAGCGGATCAACACGGTGATCCGCAACGGCACCATCAGCATGTTCGGTCTCGGGGTCGGGTTCTCCCGCAGCCGGTCCAGCAAGGTCGAAGCCGTCAGCTTCGACGGCAACACAGACAACGACCTGGTGTTCATCATGGCGCAGGACGTCACCGTCCAGAACTCGCAGCTGAGACGAGGGGTCCGGGCGGATTCCTCAGACCGGGCGAGCTTCCTGGGAACCACGATGACGAACGCGAAACTGAGGTTCGGCTGGAATGTTCCCTCCACGGTCTTCGCGAACTGCACGTTCACCGACACGACCATCGACTTCAACAAGGACTCGAACGTCCCCAAGTTCGCGGACAGCACCTTCGTCCGCAGCTCGATAGGCATCAGCGAGGTAGGAGGGCTCAACGTCACCAGGAGCCGTCTGACCGACAGCTACGTGGACATCGGTGCGAACTCCCAAGGACAGATCATCCGGGACAACGAGTTCGTCGGCGTCACGTCCGGAGTCAGGGCGAATGGCGCCTACGGCGCTCAGCGGATGACCGTGGAGGGCAACAAGTTCCGCGGCAACGACATTGGCCTGAACATGGGCAGAACCAGCAATTTGGTTCCCCTGCGCGGGTTCGCCGACCTGGTGGTGTCCGGCAACGAGTTCACCGGCAACGGTGCGGCCGGCGTCTACCTGGACACCGACAGCGGAGGCCCTGGTCCGCACCTGCTGATCAGCGACAACGTCTTCACGTCGAACGGCCACCGGCCGAACGGCCGGGTGAACAGGGCAGGGAGCCCGGTCAACGACGGCCTGCACGTCAACGTGCAACCCGGCAGCAACGTCGAAATCCGCAACAACACGACCAGCAACAACGCCGACCACGGCATCGAGGCGGTTCCCGGGACGGTGGTGGATGCGGGCGGCAACACGTCCACCGGTGACCCGAACGGCTGCTCCGGTGTCGTGTGCGGGTGACAGGAGCAGACATGGCGCTGGTGTACGTCCACGGTATCGGGAACCGCCCCGGCCACGGGTACGACGCGGCCGCCCGTCGCAGGGAAGCGTTGTTCCGCACCGTGTTGCTACCGGCAGCAGGACTTGCCGGTGCCGCCATCGCCATGCCGCACTGGGGTGGTCTCATCCGGCCGCCACGCTGGGGCCTGGCCTCGTTGCCGCACAAGAGCACTGAACGTCTCGGCCCGGACGCCGACGATCGTGACGCCCTGGTGGAGCAGTCGCCGTCGTTGCTGATCATCGCCCGTCAGTCGGTGTCCGACGCCCTCGACGCCCTGTACACGTTGGTCGACTCGCATCAGCGGCACGAGCAACTGCTGGCGGCGAAGGCTCCGTCCTTCTTGCGCTACCTCGGCCTGCGCGAGAGCCTCTACCCGCACGATCCGGAGCACGTGCGGTATCCGTGGCTGAACGAGGTGCACAACGACATCGAGTTCGTGGACCGCTTGGTCGCGGAGGTCTGGCCGCCGGAAGGCGAGACGCTCGGCGCCGGCGACGAGATCCGTGACCTCCTCGTCTCCGTCACCCGCCTGTTCAACCCCGCGGCCCTGGTCGTCGGAGCCGGTCGGCGCCTGATGAGCACGAACACGGCCCTCCTCATCGCCGATGTCCTGCAGTACCCGTCGTTGCGCGGCACGCGTGACGAGCCCGGCGAGGTGATCTCGCTGGTCGCCGAGGCGATCGAGCAAGCCGAGGCGCCGCGCGTCGTCATCGCGCACAGCATGGGCGGCAACATCGTCTACGACATGCTGAGCCACTACCGCCCGGACCTGTGCGTCGACGCGCTCGTGACGGTGGGCTCGCAGGTCGGGCTGTTCGAGGAGCTGAGCCTGTTCCAGGAGAGCCGTCCCGACGACGAACCCTCGGCGATCTCCCTGCCGCGCGGCATCCGCAACTGGATCAACGTCGTCGACCCGGCCGACCCGCTGTCGTTCCGCGTCGCCCCGATCTTCGCGGCCGCCGAGGACTACAGCTACCCGTCCCGAGCCGCGTGGGCGCACACGGCGTACCTCAAGCAGCCGAACTTCCACCACCGGGTCGGCGCACGCATCGCGGAGGCGCTCGCATGACCACGGTCTTCGAAGAGCGCGGATCTGGTCCGCGCACCCATGCGTTCGTGGTGGGCGTCGGCGACTACCCGCACTGCGCTTCCTACGAGGGGGACGGGCCGCTTGCGACGGCCGTCCGCAACTTCAAACCGGTGCAGGGCCCGCCACCGTCGGCACGCGCGGTGGCCTCCTGGCTCGTCGACAACCAGGCCGGAAACCCCTTCGCGCCATTGGGTTCGGTGGAGTTGCTCGTGTCCGGAGAGGACAGCCCCACCGTCGAGAACTTCAGGGCGGCCCTCGAACGCTGGTACGCGCGCTGCGACGAGCACGAGGACAACATCGCCTTCTTTTTCTTCAGCGGCCATGGTTGCCAGAAGGAAGGTCAGCTGATTCTGCTGGAGGACTTCGGCCTCCGACGCAACCCGTTCGAGGGAGCGCTGAAGATCGAGGTGTTCGCCGCGGGCATGGAGAAGTGCCGGGCCAAGGTCCAGCTGTACTTCGTCGACGCCTGCCGCAACCTGCCCAACGAACTGCTGGACGCCGGACCTGTACAGGCCTTCGCGCCGATCCTGCCGGACGCCGTGCGCAGGCCCTGCGAGTCGGTGATCCTGTTCGCGGCTGAGCCGGGAGCGACCGCACCGGGCTCGCTGTCGGGCCCCACTCCGTTCACGTCGGCGTTGTTGCAGAGCTTGGCGGGCGCGGCCGCCTCGCAGCACCGCAACTGGATCTGGGAGGTGAAGACGGGCGACCTGGTCACCGCGATGAACGCTGTGGTCGGATGGCGCCCGGAAGAGCGACAGAGCATCTGGGCCAGCGGCAACTACAGCGGTGACCGGACGATCCGGTACGTGGACGGGGTGCCCGCCGTGCCGTTCCGGCTGGGGTGCGCGCCGCGAGAAGCGCTCGCTTCCGCCACGCTGACGCTCACCTGCCCGGACACCTCGACCGAGTTGTGCCGCCACCCGCTGCCCTCGCTGTGGGAGGACCAGGCTCCTGCCGCCGTCTACGTGCTCACCGCGCGTTTCAACGGCGACAGCTACGTCAGGTCGGCGCACTTCCCGATGTATCCGCCGAACCTCGTGTTCGACCTGCCCGTGCGGGGAGTGTGACCTGGGATGGCGATCGAACTGCACCACGAGGACGCGCGCGCGGACAACGGCGCCATCGTGGGTGTCGTGCGGATCCTCGACGAACTGCTCGTGACGGTCACGACCTCGCTCGTGCGGGCCGGAGCGGGCGTGCCCGTCGACCTTTCGCCTGGCCGGTACTTCATCGACGGCTGGTCGCCGGCGGGGGAGAGGTTCTACGGTGTGATCGAGACCGCCGACGGCAGGGCCGATGTCCACGTGGACCGAGGGCAGCCGACAGCGGATGATCCTGGTTCGTTCCTCGACACGTGGTCGTTCAACGGTCGCGGATGGGAACGCCGGAGCCCGAGGTCGGACGGTCGGGCCGATGCCGTCGTGTGGATCGCGCCAGGCGGCTCGCCGAGGGTGTTCGTGGTGCCGGGGCTGATCGGACTGACCACCACGGGTGCGGGGGTGAGCCTGAAGCCGGGGCTCGCCGCTACGCTGCTCGGCTATCTGCACCGCGGCGACCGATCGTCCGCCGGAGTGGTCGCGCAGGAAGCGTTGTCGGGCCGATGCGGGTCGAGCTTCGTGGTCGACGTGGCGACGGGCTACTACCTCGTGCACACGGGCCATCCGGACGCCTCCACCTGGACTCGGCGCCTCGTGTGGGAGCACCCGGACGCCGCTGACGCCGTGGTGCTGGAGGCCCATCTGATGCTCCGCGGTGGAGAGCCTGAGGCAGCGGAGGCGTTCCGCCGTGCTGCCATGTGCGGGTTGCCGTTCGTGGGAGGCGGGTTGCGGCTGCTGTCCGCGGGACTCGAGGCGGTCGGTGCCGAGCCCCTCGTCCGGCCCTACGTGCTGGCCCAGCTCGACACTCCTCTCACCTCGTTCTGGGGCAGCGATCCCGCTGTGCCACAACGACAGCCCATTCCGGTGCCGCAGATCGAACAGATTTCCGCGAACCTGCGGCGGAAGCCGTACGGGTGGACCGGATACGTCTCGGGCAAGCCGGTCGGCTTGAGCTTCCTGCCCCAGTTGGGTGAGATGCTGCAGGAGCTGCAACATCAACGCCGTGTGGTGAGAGACGATCTCCACCTGAGGGCCGTGGTGGTCCCCAGCGAGCGGGCGGCGGACCGATTCGACCTCGACATCGTTGCCGCGTTCCCCAGTGCGCTGACCGGAATCGGGGTCGGCGTGGGGGAGAACGGCACGGTTCGCCTGGGCGAGTTCGACAGCCGCGACGTGTGCCGCATCCGCGATCTGCGGCCAGGACCGTGGACCTTCACCCTGTGCGAACGGCGGCCCGACTCCCGGCTGACCGCCTCGGCGGTGCCGTTGCCGGTGGTGCAGTCAGCGGCCCAGACGCTCGCAGCGGCGGGCGCCAACGCCGACGAGGTGCTGCGCGCGACCACCCCGACCGGCACGACGACCCTGGTGCTGCGCCGCGACCGGGACATCGGGTACTTCCTGGAGGCGTTCCGGCCACCCGGAAGTGAGCTGGTGGCGATCAGCGTGGAGTACGGCAACACGGACGGTGGCACAGGACTGCGCGTGATGCCGTACCCGGTGAACGAGTGGGGAAGGCGCGGTGTGCGGATGGACTTCGGCGACTTCGACGCCGCCGGGCGCTGGCAGGTGGCGGAAGAGCTCACGACCGAGGATCTCTGCCGCATCAGCGCGGACGACCTGGTTTCCTCGCTGACCGGGGACATCACGCCGCAGGTGCGGGACGCCTGGCGGGAGATCGCCCTCCGGCTGCCCGAACAACACCGGGAGCTGATCGATCGGCTGGTCGCATGAGCGCACTGTCCACACTGGACGATCTGCTGGCGCAGGCCGGACGTGGGGAGCTGCAGGCGCCCACGCCGGACCAGTTGCGCGCCCGGCTCAGCACCGGTCTGCTGTGGTGGGAGGCCGTGTCCGCCGCCGTGATCGAGGCACCGGACCGGCTCGGCGACTGGGAGCGCGGCACCGACCTCCGGGTCGCGGGTGAGGTCGCCGATCGTGAGTTCCACGACGCCACACGTGTCCTGGCGGCGGTCGGTCTGGCGCTCGCGGCGGTGAACGGTGAGCACGTGAGGTCGGAAGGCGTCGAGGCGATCACCGCCGCGGCACGACGCTGGCACGACCGGGGCCTGCTCATCGACGGCACCGGCGGCGCTCACCGCTGGCGCAGGAACGACTCTCTCGACCTGGTGGACGCGTTGCCGGAAGGGGCAGGCCGGTCGCTCGCGCACATCGCAGTGGCACTGATGTCCGGTGTCGTCAAGCCGCGGTCCTACCAGTACGCGGTCGGTGTCCTGTTCGACACCGGTGAACGCAAGGGAGCCACCGGATCGCTCAAGCTCGCGGTCGTACCCGGTGGCCCGCCTGGGCTGTTCCCCGATCCGCGCACGATGACGTTCCTGCGCGTCGACCCGGACTTCACGGCGTCACTCAAAGCCGCCTGGGACTACGCGACACAACGCCGCAAGAACCCGCCGTGCGTGCTGTGGACCATCGATCCCGGCGAACGGCGACTCGGTCCCATCAACGGGCCTTCGCTCGGCGCGGCGTTCGCGGTCGCGCTCACCAGCGTTCTGACCCGTGTCTCTGCCGGGTTCCTGAAGGGTTGGCGCGGTGAGTGCGCGGTCACCGGTGCCGTCACGGCACAGGGCGAGGTCGGCGGGGTGCGGGGGTTGGAGGGGAAGTTCGAGGCGGCGCGCAAAGCCGGGTGGCAGGTCGTGGCACCGGAGGCGAACCGTGAGAACGCGCCGAAC
This sequence comes from Lentzea sp. NPDC004789, assembly GCF_053601075.1. Classification (NCBI taxonomy): domain Bacteria; kingdom Bacillati; phylum Actinomycetota; class Actinomycetes; order Pseudonocardiales; family Pseudonocardiaceae; genus Lentzea; species Lentzea sp. NPDC004789. The sequence continues at coordinate 166,252 of NZ_JBSGBE010000009.1, forward strand.
ACGGCTGGGCTCGAGGTGCACTGGGTCGGTTCGGTCGTCCAGGCACGAGCGAGGACTCGCAGCTGGCGGCCGTGGCGGTTGGCCGGACTGGTTCTCATGATCGCGTTGATCACCACCATCGGTCTGGTGGTGCGGCAGCGTTCCACGTTCGCGGAGCAACAGGACGAGTCGCTGCGGCAACGTGCGGTCAGTGAGCTGCTGCGTGAGGCCGGCACCGTGCGCTACGCCCAGCGTGAGCAGGCATTACGCCTGGTGCTGGCAGCGAACGGGTTGGAGGACTCCACACGGGTGCGGGCGGCCCTGGTGGCGACGCTCACGGAGCCGCGCGAGCCCGAGACGTTGTTCTCCGATTTCGGCGTGGTGCGCACCACCGCGTTCAGTCAGGACGGTCACATGTTGATCGCCGGCACGGGCGGTGCCGCGATGTGGCAGGTCGTCAACCCGGCGACGGCCGTCGAGGTCGGAGCCCTGCCCGCAGAAGGGCAGAACCAGGAGGTGCCCGCGGCCGCGATGAACACCGCCGGCACCGTCGCTGTGCTGGGGCGGGCGCCGATGGAGGTCTGGGACGTCAACGACAAGAAGGCTCCGAAGCTCATCGCGAAGCCGGCGAACGACTGCGGCGGCGGAGTCGTGTCCCTGTCGCTCAGCCAGAGCGGCCATCGTCTGCTCAGCGGATGCCGGGACGGCACCGTGACACTGTGGGACCTGAGCTCGCCCGCCAGCCCTCGCAGGATGCAGGATCTGCTGCCGAAACCGGCGGACCTGAACGACGTCGGTCTGAGCGCGAACGCCGACCACGCCGAGGTGGCCACCAGCAAAGGCGTGTTCCGCTGGGAGAAGGAGGACCTCGGCGAAGGCATGCGGCCGCTGAGACAGAGCCAGGATCCCGAGCTGGAGAGCACCGCCCTCGTCGTCGCGGTGGGCCAGTCCCAGTCCGTCACGGGTTATGCCGTCGGAGGTGCGCGCCTCCAGCTCACCAGCAGACCGTACAAGGATGCGCACAACCTCAGCTTCACCGACCAGAAGGCGGTCACGGCGGTCGCCACCGGCGGTACGGCGGTGCTGACCGGGATCGAGACCGGTGAGGTGATCCTCTGGGACGAGAGCTCGTCCGGTGCCCACCGGCCGAAGCTGCTGTTGTACGGCCACACGGACGTCGTGACCTCGGTGGGGCTGAGCTCGGACGGGACCACGGCGGTGACCGGGAGCAGGGACGGCAGCGCCAAGCTGTGGGACCTTCGCCGTGCCGGTTCGTTCGACGCCGACGGGACGTCCACTCTGGACGCGTCCGTGGATCAGGTGGTGACCTCGCCGGCGAGCAGCCTCGGTGTTGTGATCACCGACCGCGGCGAGGCGAGCGTGTGGGACCTCAACGACTCCACGCACCCCAGGCGGCGCGCCGGAGTGAAGTCACACCGTGCGCCGGTGCGCAGTGCCGCGATGGATCCGGGGCGCGCCCAGCTCGCGACCGGTTCCGACGACGGCGTGGTGCAGCTGAGCGACATCTCGACGGCGGACGACCCCCGCAAGCTCTCCGCGTTTCAGGCGAGCACCGCCGCGGTCCGCGCGCTGGCGTTCCACCCCGGCGGGGCGAGGGTCGCGGCGGGCGGCGACGATGGCGCCGTGGTGCTGGCCGACGTCGGCGCGCCGACGCCGGTTCCCCTGCCGCGCAAGGAGAAGGACGCCGTGCGCGCCGTCGCGTTCGATGAGAAGGGCGAGCTGCTCGCGGTCGGTGACGCCGCCGGACGGGTCGAGTTGTGGAAGGTTGGGGATGGGCTGCCCCGGCCGGTGAGCGAGTTGCCGAAGCGACGGGGTGGCGTGCGGTCGGTGGCGTTCGACCCGCGCGGTGGTTCGCTGCTCGTGGCGCTGGACACGGGCAGCTCTGTGCTGCAGTGGGACGTCACGGCACCCGAACACCCGGTGGAACGTCCGTCGCTGCAGTTCCGCGCGGGCAAGATGCGCGCGGTCACCTACTCGCGGGACGGCACCATGGTGATCGGCGCAGACACGGACAGCACCGCGGTGGTCTGGAGCGTGCTGGATCCCGGCACCCCCTACCGGATGGCCGAGCTGACCGGTCACACCGGTCCTGTGGTCGGCGCCGCAGCGATCGTCGGTGGCGACACCGTGCTGACCGGGAGCGTCGACAAGACCGTCATCGCCTGGGACATCGCCGACCTGGTCACGATCAACCACAACCCGCGCGACCGGGCCTGTCAGGAGGCGCAAGGGACGTTGCGGGAAGAAGAATGGCAACGGCATGACCAGTTGAGGCATTTCGCCTACAAGAACGTCTGCGTCCCATAGCAACGAGCTATGTGAGGAAGAGATGATCGCGGGTCTGCGCCGGATGTGACGCTCGTCGGCACCACACCTCATCCCTGCGGAGGACCGGATGCGATCAACCGTGCTCACCCTGGCCGTCGTGGCCGGGCTGCTCGCTCCCTCTCACGCCGACGCCGCCCCTGACCACGGCGCCGGCCTCATCAACGCTTCCGTGCACGTCTCGCCGAACAGCCCCCTGCTGCCACCCGAGGTCGCCAGGACCGTCCACCACCCGGCGCCCGAGTCGACGATCTACGCGGCCGTCACCGACTACCCGGCCGAGCTGCGCGCGTTGACCCACGCGCTCGACAACTACACCAGCGCCGACGACGCCACCGTGCACGCCGGCATGATGATGCTCTACCAGGGCCACGACCACCCGGAGTTCGTCGCCGCGGTGAAGGCCGAGCCGGAGATCCTGCGGGCGCTGCGCCGGTTCGTGGTGCGGCACCTGGACCTCTTCGGCACCGACCGCGCCTACCTGGTGCAGAACGCGACCCGCGAACTCGGCAGGTTCCTGCAGCACGCCGGGCTCGTGACCCGCGCGCGGCCGCTGCTGGCCGACCTCGCCGGGAGGGGCGACGTGGTCGGCAGGCTCGCGCCGATGTGGGTCGGCGTGGCCGAGATGGTCGACTGGTACGACAAGGCGAACTGCGCCCGTTACGGCACCTGCGACTTCCGCGCGCGGATCGACCGGCGCGTGCTCACCATCCGATACACCTGCAGCCAAAGCCTGCGCATCCGGGCCCAGCAGATGACGCGCGCCCAGCTGCGCCAGACGTGCACGTCGCTGGCGGGTCAGGACGCCGTGTTCCACCGGCTGGTGCGCGACCCCGGACCCGTCGCGGGTGACCAGAACACCTCGCTGGAGGTCGTCGTCTTCAACACCGCCGGCGACTACCGCACGTACGCCGGGGTCATGTTCGACATCTCCACCAACAACGGCGGCATGTACCTGGAGGGCGACCCGGCGCTGAACCAGGCGCGGTTCATCGCGCACGAGGCCGACTGGCTGCCGTCGTTCCAGATCTGGAACCTCAACCACGAGTACACCCACTACCTCGACGGCCGGTTCGACCTGCACGGCGGCTTCGAGGAGAACATGACCACGCCGACGGTGTGGTGGGTCGAGGGCTTCGCCGAGTACCTCTCGTACAGCTACCGCGACGTGGTCTACGCGGACGCGCTGGCCGAGGCGAAGAAGCAGACCTACGCGCTGAGCACGCTCTTCGACACGACCTACGACCACGACACCAAACGCGTCTACAACTGGGGCTACCTCGCCGTTCGCTACCTGGTGGAGAAGCACCCGGAGGACGTCGACGCGTTGCTGACGGGGTACCGGACCGGAGACTGGGCGGCGGCTCGGGACCACCTCACGCGCGTGATCGGCACGAGCTACGACGCCGACTGGTACGCGTGGCTGGCAACGGTCGGCTGATCACTCCACCGAGGCGAGGGCCGCGCCGCGGTCCTCCCACCACGTGCGGAACACCGGGCTCGCCATCGCCTGCTCGGCGTAGGCGCCCAGCACCTCGGCGTGGACGCGGCTGGCCTGTTCCCAGGTCAGCCGCTCCCGCCGCCAGCAGAACACCAGCCGCATCCGCATCGGCGCCCCCGCCAGCGGTCGCACCGCCACGCCGGGACCACCCTGCGACGTCGGTTCGACCAGTTGCACGGCCTTGCCCGCGGCGATCAGCTGCCGTCCGGCACCGCTCGGCACCTCGAACCGGATCCGCGGCACGAACCCCGCCGCCCGGCAGGCCGCACGCAACGTCGTGAGCGACCCGTCCTCGGCGCCGGGCGGCCCGACCCACGCCTCACCGGCCAGGTCGGCGAGATCGACCTCCGGTCCCGCGGCGAGCGGATGGCCGGCGGGAAGAGCGATGTACACCGGCACCCACGGCACGACGATCCGCTGCGCCACCCCGCGGGGCAGGCCCAGGTCGCCCTCCTCGTCGACCGCGATCACCGCCGCGTCGAGGTGGCCGTTCGCCAGCGCCAGCGCCAGCGCGGTCGACGACGGCTCGACCACCAGCGTGACGTCGTCCAGCGCGTCTTCGAGCCGGGTGTAGAGCGCCGCCACGCACTCCATGTGCACCGAGCCGAACCGGATCGGGCCGCCCCTCCCGGCCATGTCCGAGCCGAACGCCTCCAGCTCCACCAGCAGCAACCTGGCCCGTTGCAGCATCTGCGCGCCCAGCGCGGTGGGCACGGCACCGGACCGGCCGCGGTCGAACAGCCTGCCGCCGACCAGCCGCTCGACCCGTTGCAGCAACGTCGTGAGCGAGGGCTGGGAGATGCCGAGCTGGGTGGCCGCGCGGGACAGGCTGCCCGCGTCACCGATGGCGCAGATCGCCCTCAGGTGCCGGATCTCCAGTTCCATAACCTGAGGCTATCCCCGATCTGGAGTGGCGCATCCCCGCCGATGGGCGGAAGGCTGGCAGGAAGGACCACTCTGAGAGGACGCGAATTGGCTCGGACACGCCGTGACATGGCGAAACTCGTGGAGGCCGACGGCTTCCGCTCCTACATCCGCGACGGCTGGGGCGAGTGGGACAGCGCCATCGACCTGCCGCGCGGCACCGCCGAGGCGGCCCAGGCCCACCGCGCCAGGCTCGCCAGGGCACTTCCGGGCAAGCGGATCGCGCTGGCCGCGGGTCGTGCGCACGTCCGGTCCAACGACACGTTCCACCCCTTCCGCGCCGACAGCGACTTCGTCTGGCTGACCGGCTGCCAGGTCGAGGGCGCGGTGCTGGTGCTCTCCGACGACGACGCCACGCTGTTCGTGCCGGTGCCGTCCGAGACGCACAGCGTCGACTTCTTCGGCGACGCCGACCGCAGCCCGTTCTGGATCGGCGCCGCCGCCGGTCCGAAGGAGTGGGGCGAGGCGCTCGGCATCACGGCCCGCCCGCTGGAGGACCTCGCGCACGCCCTGCGCGGCCGCCACCCCGAGACGCTGACCGCCAAGGGCGTCGACCCGCTGCTGGACGCGCTCACCGGCTCGCACAGCGACGAGCTGCGGACCGTGCTCGCCGAGCTGCGCCGCATCAAGGACGACTGGGAGATCGACCAGCTCCGCCAGGCCGTCGACGCGTCGGTCAAGGGCTTCGCCGACGTCGCCATGGAGCTCGGTCAGGCCGTGCGCGGCGGGGGAGAGCGGTGGCTGCAGGGCACGTTCGACCGCCGTGCCCGCACCGAGGGCAACGGCCCCGGCTACACCTCGATCGTCGCCGCCGGCCCGCACGCCCCGGTCCTGCACTGGACCCGTTGCGACGGCCGCGTGAACGAGTCCGACCTGCTGCTGCTCGACGCCGGTGTCGAGATGAACTCGCTCTACACCGCGGACGTCACCCGCACGTTCCCGGTGAGCGGCGAGTTCTCCGCCGCGCAACGCCAGGTCTACGACCTCGTGCACGCCTCGCACGTGGCCGCCCTGGCGGAGGTCCGGCCGGGCAACGACTACAGCGCCTTCCACCACACCGCGATGCGCGTGCTCGCCGAGGGCCTGCACGACTGGGGCCTGCTGCCGGTGAGCGTGGACAAGGCCCTCGACCCGAGCGGCCAGCACCACCGCCGCTACATCGTCTGCGGCACCGGGCACTTCCTCGGCCTGGACGTGCACGACTGCGCCGACGCCCGGCAGGAGACCTACCAGCAGGGGATCCTCGAACGAGGGATGGCGCTGACGGTCGAACCCGGCCTGTACTTCCACCCCAACGACGAGACGCTGCCGCCCGAGCTGCGCGGCATCGGCGTGCGCATCGAGGACGACCTCGTGGTGACGAGCGACGGCGCCGAGATCCTCTCGGACGCGCTGCCGATCGCCACCGACGACGTCAGCGCCTGGGTGCGCAAGCAGCGCTCCTGAAGTCTCCTAAGTGGACGGACTGGAACGGGCCCACGCGAACGTCAGCTCGACGGCCCGCTTCCAGTTCGCGTACTCGTCCTCGCGGTGCCGGGCATCCATCACCGGGTTCCACCGCGCGGCCAGATGCCAGTTGCGGCGCAGTCCCTCCAGGTCCGGCCAATATCCGGCGGCGAGGCCCGCGGCATAGGCGGCACCCAGTGACACGGTCTCGGCGACCAGCGGGCGCATCACCGGGATGTCCAGCACGTCCGCGATGAACTGCATCAACAGGTGGTCGGCGGTCATCCCGCCGTCCACCTTCAACACCGGCGTGGGCGCCCCGAGGTCGGCGTTCATCGCGTCGACGACCTCGCGCGTCTGCCACCCGGTCGCCTCCAGCACGGCCCGCGCCAGGTGCCCCTTGTTGATGTACGACGTGAGCCCGACGACGAGCCCGCGGGCCTGCGCGAGCCAGTGCGGCGCGAAGAGTCCCGAGAACGCCGGCACGATGTAGCAGCCGCCGTTGTCCTTGACCGTGCGCGCCAGCGTCTCGATCTCCGGCGCGGAGTGGATCAGCCCGAGGTTGTCGCGGAACCACTGCACCAGCGACCCGGCGACGGCGATCGAGCCCTCCAGCGCGTACGCCGGTTCGCCGCCGATCTGGTAGCCGATCGTCGTCAGCAAACCGTGCTTGGACCGCACCAGCTCGTTGCCGGTGTTCATGAGCAGGAAGCCGCCGGTGCCGTAGGTGCCCTTGATCGAGCCCTTCTCGAAGCAGGTCTGCCCGAACAACGCCGCGTGCTGGTCGCCCAGCGCCGCAGTGATCGAGATGCCCGGCACGACGCGCGTGGTGCGTCCGGAGATCTCGGTCGACGGCCGGATCTCCGGCAGCATCGCCGCGGGCACGCCGAAGAACTCGAGCAGCATCGGGTCCCACTGCCGCGTGCTCAGGTTCATCAGCATGGTCCGCGACGCGTTGGTCACGTCGGTGACGTGCAGGCCGCCGTTCACGCCGCCGGTGAGGTTCCAGATCAGCCAGGTGTCCATGGTGCCGAACAGGACGTCGCCGCGCTCGGCACGTGAGCGCAACCCGGCCACGTTGTCGAGCATCCACCGCAGCGAGGGCGCCGAGAAGTAGGTCGCGAGCGGCAGGCCGCAGCGTTCGCGGACCTCCTCGATGCCGGGCTGCTTCCCCAGCTGGGCAACGAGGTCCTCGGTGCGGATGTCCTCCCACACGATCGCGCGCCCGACCGGGACACCGGTGTGGCGGTCCCACAGCACGAACGTCTCGCGCTGGTTCGTGATCCCGAGCGCGACGACCTGCTCCGCGGTGATGCCGGCCTGCCGCAACGCCTGCGGCATGATCCGGTCGACGTTGCGCCAGATCTCCACGGCGTCCTGCTCCACCCAGCCCGGCCGCGGGTGGTACTGCCGGTGCTCGCGTTGCGCTACCGCGACCAGACGGGCGTTCTGGTCGAACAGGATGCAGCGGGTCGACGTGGTGCCCTGGTCGATCGCCATCACGAAGCGCTGAGCCATCAGGACTCTTCCACTAGTGCGCCGGTCACCGATTCGGCGGCTTGGAGGACTTGGCGGACAAGCGTGGCGCGCGGACGGCCGGAGGGCTCGCACAACCGGTCCACGGCACCGGAGATCCCGATGGCGCCGACGACGAGGCCGCCGGGGATCCGGATGGGCGCGGCGATGCTCGCCTCGCCCGGCATGTACTCCTCGGCCTCACCCGCCCAGCCCTGCGCGCGCACCTCGGTCAGCACCCGCTCCAGCGCCTGGGCGCGCGTGATCGTCCTGCGCGTCAACGACGTCAGCTCCCGCCGGCGTGCGGCCGCCGACAGGTCCGGGTCGTAGGCGAGCAGCACCTTGCCCAGTGCCGTCGCGTGCAACGGCAGCATGGCACCGATCCCGAGCGTTTGCACCGAGTCGTCCGGGCGGAACACGTGGTGCACGACGAGCACGGCGCCGTCGTGGTGCATGCCGATCCGGACCTCCTGGCCGCTGCGCGCGGCCAGCGTGTCCGCCCAGTTGATCGATCGAGAACGCAGCTCGTTCGCGTCCAGGTAGGACGTGCCCAGGTGCAGCAGGGCCGCGCCGAGCCGGTAGCGGCCCGTCGCCGGGTCCTGCTCGACGAACTCGACCCGTTGCAGCGTGCGGAGAATCCCGTGCGCGGTGCCGCGCGCGAGACCGAGCGAGTCGGCTATCTCCGTGAGACCGTGATGGCCGGAGCCACGCGCCAACAGCCGCAGCACGGCTGCGGCTCGTTCGATCGACTGGATGGGTCCGGGCACGGCGGCAAACGTAATTGAGACGACCCGTGTCGGCAATGTCGAACAGCTCCGTGCGTCAGCCGACCTGGAAAACCGGCGGAAAACCGCTGGAAACACGGCATTTGAGCGCAGAGTGACCGAGTGGTCACAGTCGTGCACCCACCTGGTGTCGACATTGTCGAAACGCGCCTGTTGAGCAGGCGTGACCTGGCTCATTACGTTCCGCGTCAATCACCAGCGGGTGATCAGCCGTTCAAGGACGAATGGGAGGCCAGCGTGGGTCTCGGGTCAGTGTTCCTCAGCGAGGTGCTCGGTACGGGCGTCCTGCTGTTGCTGGGTGCGGGCGTGGTGGCCAACGTGCTGCTCGCCAAGTCGAAGGGGCTCGACGGCGGATGGCTGTTGATCAACTTCGGCTGGGGCCTCGGTGTCTTCGCCGGTGTGTACGTCGCCTACAAGTCGGGCGCGCACCTCAACCCGGCGGTGACCGTCGGCATCCTGACCAGTGGCGCCGCTGAGTACGCCCCTGGTGTTCCGGTCAGCGCGGGCTCGACCGTCGTGTACTTCGCCGGTGAGTTCCTCGGCGCCTTCCTCGGTGCGGTGCTCGCGTGGCTCGCCTACAAGCCGCACTTCGACGAGACGCCCGACGAGGGCCTCAAGCTCGCCGTCTTCTCCACCGGCCCGGCGATCCGCAGCTACACCTGGAACCTCGTGTGCGAGATCATCGGCACGTTCGTCCTGGTCTTCGTGATCCTCGCGTTCGGCAAGACCCCGACCCAGATCGGCCCGCTGGCCGCGGCGCTGCTGGTCGTCGGCATCGGCGCCTCGCTCGGTGGCCCCACCGGCTACGCGATCAACCCGGCTCGCGACCTCGGTCCGCGCATCGCGCACGCCCTGCTGCCGCTCTCCTACAAGGGCACTGACGGCGAAGCCATTGGCAAGAAGGACTCCGACTGGGGCTACTCCTGGATCCCGGTCGTCGGCCCGCTCGTCGGCGGTGCCATCGCCGGTGTCGTCGCCTCGATCGTGTTCTGACGAGCGTTCTGACCATCCCGAAAGGACAAACTTCGATGACGCAGTACGTTCTCGCCGTCGACCAGGGCACGACCAGCACGAGGGCCATCATCTTCGACCACAGCGGCTCCATCGTCGCCGTGGGCCAGAAGGAGCACGAGCAGATCTTCCCGCGGGCCGGTTGGGTCGAGCACAACCCGGTGGAGATCTCCGAGAACACCCGGTTCGTGATCGGTCAGGCGCTCGCCGCCGCCGACCTCAACACCGGTGACCTCGCCGCCGTCGGCATCACCAACCAGCGCGAGACCGCGGTGGTGTGGGACCGCAACACCGGCGAGCCCGTCTACAACGCGATCGTCTGGCAGGACACCCGCACCCAGGCGATCGTCGAGGAGCTCGGCGCGCTCGGCGGCGGTGCCGAGCGGTACAAGGCCAAGGTCGGTCTGCCGCTCGCGACCTACTTCTCCGGCCCGAAGATCCGCTGGATCCTCGACAACGTCGAGGGCGCCCGTGAGCGCGCCGAGGCCGGCGACCTGCTGTTCGGCAACACCGACACGTGGACGCTGTGGAACCTCACCGGCGGCCCCAACGGCGGTGTGCACGCCACGGACGTGACCAACGCGTCGCGGACCATGCTGATGGACCTCGACACGCTGCAGTGGGACGCGGAGATCGCCGGCGAGATGGGCATTCCGCTGTCCATGCTGCCGGAGATCCGCTCCTCGTCGGAGGTCTACGGCCACGGCGGTCCCGGCGGTGTGCTCAAGGGCGTGCCGATCGCGGGCATCCTCGGCGACCAGCAGGCCGCCACGTTCGGCCAGGCCTGCTACGAGCCCGGCACCGCGAAGAACACCTACGGCACCGGCAACTTCATGCTCCTCAACACGGGCACGGAGAAGGTCGCGTCGAAGAACGGCCTGCTGACCACGGTCTGCTACAAGATCGGCGACGAGGCCCCGGTCTACGCCCTGGAGGGCTCGATCGCGGTCACCGGCTCGCTGGTGCAGTGGCTGCGCGACAACCTCGGCATCATCGGCTCCGCGCCCGAGATCGAGACGCTGGCCCGCTCGGTCGAGGACAACGGTGGCGCGTACTTCGTGCCCGCGTTCTCCGGCCTGTTCGCGCCGTACTGGCGGGCGGACGCGCGCGGCGCGGTCGTCGGCCTGACCCGGTTCGTCAACAAGGGCCACCTGGCCCGCGCCGTGCTGGAGGCCACCGCGTTCCAGACCCGCGAGGTCCTGGACGCGATGAACGCCGACTCCGGCGTGCCACTGACCGAGCTGAAGGTCGACGGCGGCATGGTCGCCAACGAGCTGCTGATGCAGTTCCAGGCGGACGTGCTGGACGTGCCGGTGGTCCGTCCGGTCGTCGCCGAGACGACCGCGCTCGGTGCCGCGTACGCCGCCGGCCTGGCCGTCGGCTACTGGTCCTCTTTGGACGAGCTGCGCGCCAACTGGGCCGAGGACAAGCGCTGGACGCCCGAGCTCGCGGCCGACGAGCGCGAGCGCGAGTACCGCAACTGGAAGAAGGCCGTCACCAAGTCGTTCGACTGGGTCGACGCCGACGTCCGCTGAGCTGCTCTCCTTCTTGGGCTGGTTCTTCTTTCTTAGGAGCTGAAGTTGTTCGCGAGGCTGGATCCGGCTCGGCGTGCTGACTCGGTGCGTTCGTTGGGCTCCGCGGAGTTCGACGTGCTCGTGGTCGGAGGTGGTGTGGTCGGCGCGGGCGCTGCTCTGGACGCCGCGTCGAGAGGCCTCTCCGTCGCGCTGGTCGAGGCACACGACTGGGCGGCGGGCACGTCGAGCCGGTCCAGCAAGCTCGTCCACGGCGGGCTGCGGTACCTGGAGCAGCTGGAGTTCAAGCTGGTCCGGGAGGCTCTGAAGGAACGCGGACTGCTGTTGCGCCGGCTCGCACCCCACCTGGTGCGGCCGGTGCCGTTCCTCTTCCCGCTGGAGAAGCAGTGGGAACGCGCCTACGTCGGCGCGGGTGTGCTGCTGTACGACACGATGGGTGGGGCCGGTGCGGTGCCGATGCACCGGCACCTGTCCCGCACCCGGATGGCTCAGGTCGGGCCGTCGCTCGCCGTCGAGAAGTTCGCCGGCGCGATCCGGTACTACGACGCGCAGATGGACGACGCCCGGCTGGTCCTGACGCTCGTGCGCACCGCGGCCCAGCACGGCGCCACCGTGGTGTCGCGGGCTCGGGTGACCTCGCTGGTGCGGTCCGGTGGCCGGGTCTCCGGCGCGCTGGTCGAGGTCGACGGCCAGACGGTCGAGGTGCGCGCGAAGCGGGTGATCAGCGCGACCGGCGTGTGGACCGACTCGCTGAACTCGATGTCGCCCGGCACTCCGCCGTTCCACGTGCGGATGTCCAAGGGCGTGCACGTGCTCGTCGACCGCTCGAAGATCGACCTGGACGGCGGGCTGATCACGCGGACCGAGAAGTCGGTGCTGTTCGTGATCCCGTGGGGCGCCTACTGGATCATCGGCACGACGGACACGCCCTACGACGGCGATCCCGCTGCCGTCACCGCCACTTCCGAAGACGTTTCCTACATCATCGACCACGTCAACGCCGTGCTGCGGTCCCCGCTGTCGGTCGACGACGTCGTCGGCACGTACGCGGGTCTGCGGCCGCTGCTCGACGGCGCGTCCGGCGACACCGCGAAGCTGTCCCGGGAACACGCGGTGGCCGAGCCGGAACCGGGCTTCTTCGTGATCGCCGGTGGCAAGTACACGACCTACCGGGTGATGGCCGCGGACGTGGTGAACTCGGCGGTGGCGGGCCTGGGCAAGGCCGTCGCCCCGTCGCTGACCGCGAAGCTGCCGTTGTGCGGTGCGGTCGGCTACCACGAGCTGTGGGCGGACCGGGCTCGAGTCGCCGCCGAGTCCGGCCTGCCCACGTCCACTGTGGAGCGTCTGCTGCGGCGCTACGGCTCCGCGGTCTCGGACGTGCTGGCGCTGATCGCCCAGGACGCCCTGCTCGCCACGCCGGTGGCCGGGTACCTGGCGGCCGAGATCGTCTACGCGGTCACGCACGAGGGCGCCCTCGGGCTGGACGACGTCCTGGCGCGGCGGACCCGGATCGCCGTGGAGCACCTCGACTTCGGCGCTTCGGTGGCGGGTCAGGTCGCCGACCTGATCGCCAAGCCGCTGGGGTGGTCGGTCGCCGAACGCGATGCGGCGGTCGAGGCCTACCGGACCAGTCGTGAGTTGGCGGCGAGATGAGATGGACAGCGCGGAGCTGATCGAGAGGCTGCGGCGGGAAGGCGGCTTTCGCCTGTTACCGCTGCTGGGGAACACCGGGCAGGTCGCAGGGGTGCACCTGACCCGGTTCCTGCCCGGTGGGCACCTCGACGTGATCCAGGCGTGGGACGAGCGGTGGGCGGCCTACGCGAGACTGCCCGACGCGCTGGACGCCCGGACGCCGTTCCTCGGGCCGGTCGGCGGCGGGGTGGTGCGCAGCGGGCCGTTCGCCAGGATCGTCGCCCCGCTGCTGCCGCTGCAGTCCGGAATCGTCGGTGGTGCCGAGTAGGTTGGGATGCAGGGGTTCCCAGCTCGGGGGTACCCCTGCGTGAGCCTGCCGGTTCGGCCTCGACTTACCGCCCCTTAGGCGCCCCGGCCCACCCTCGAAGCCATGATGAGAGCACTCGCGCTGGCCCTGCTGGCCGTCGTGGCGACCGCCCCGGCCGCGCACGCCGCCAGTCCCCTCAGCCTGACCGACGGCTTCTACGTCGACCCGGACTCCAACCCCGCCGTGTGGGTGCGCGACCACGCCGCCGACGGTCGCCGGCCCGCGATCAAGGCGAGCATCTCCGCGAAACCGATGGCCCGCTGGTTCGGCAACTGGAGCGGCGACATCAAGGCGGCCGTGAGCGGCTACGTGGGCAGGACGGGCTCGAAGCTGCCGGTTCTCGTCGCCTACAACATCCCCGGCCGGGACGCGTGCGGCGGCCACTCCGGTGGCGGCGCGGGCACGCCGGAGGCCTACCGGGCGTGGATCTCCAAGTTCGCCGAGGGCATCGGCACGCGTCCGGCCGTCGTGATCGTCGAACCGGACTCGCTGGCGGACTTCAACTGCCTCGACGACGCCAAGATCGCCGAACGCACCGCGATGATCAGGTACGCCACCGAGCAGCTCAAGGCCAAGGCGCCCAACACGTGGGCCTACCTCGACGCGGGCAACGCCCAGTGGATTCCCGCGAACACCATGGCCACCCGCCTGGACAACGCCGGCGTGCGCAACGTCCGCGGCTTCTCGCTCAACGTGTCGAACTACCACACCACGGCCGCCTCCACGACCTACGGCAACGACGTGAACGCGAGCTTCGCGGGCTTCACCAAGCCGTTCGTGATCGACACCAGCCGCAACGGCAACGGCCACAACGGTGAGTGGTGCAACCCCGGCGGCCGCAAGCTCGGCACTCCGGCCCGCACCGGCGGTGGCGCGGAGATGCTGCTGTGGATCAAGGTGCCCGGCGACTCCGACGGCAAGTGCGGCAAGGCGCCCAACGTGGAGGCGGGCAAGTTCGACCCGCAGCTCGCCTACGACCTCATCTACGGCTACTAGCGACTTGGGGGCTTGATCACGGCGTTATGGTGAGGGAGCAGGCCGCCGCCTGACGAAGGGACATTCGTGATGAGGCGGCCCCTGCTTCCCGCTCTCCTCGCAACCGTGCTGGCCCTGTGCGGCCTGATGGCACTCGACCCCGCTCCCGCCGCGGCGCAGCAGTCGCCGCGGTCGGCGGTCTACGGCGGCGGCCCGTTCTACGCCGACGGCCAGGCCGTGATGAACACCCTGCGCGCCTCCGGGTTCACCACCGTGATCCTCTGGAGCATCCACGTCCACCCCAACGGCGACCTGTACTACAACGACGTCCTGATCGTGCGGAACGGCCGCTACGTCGGCGACGCCGGCTGGCCCGCGCGGCTGCGGACGCTCAAGCAGGCACCGACGTCGGTCAACCGGATCGAGGTGTCGATCGGCGCCTGGGCGGTGCCGGACTGGGAGAACATCGCCGCACTGGTCAACTCCCAGGGCACCGGCTCGTCGAGCATCCTGCACCGCAACTTCCAGGCGCTGAAGACCGCCACCGGCGCCGACGCGATCAACAACGACGACGAGTCGTTCTACCAGGTCGCGCCGACCGCGGCGTTCGCCCGCATGGCGGTCGGACTCGGGTACTCGAAGTTCACCTTCGCCCCGTACACGAACCAGTCGTTCTGGGCGGGGCTGAAGAACAACCTCGGCAGCGCGGTGGTCGACCGCGTGTACCTGCAGGGGTACGCGGGTGGTTCCGGCAACGACCCGGCCACGTGGAACCAGGCGCTCGGCATGAAGGTGGATCCGGGGCTGTGGAGCAGGCACGGATCCGGGTGCACGGCGGGTGACTCGCCCGCGACCGTGCAGAGCAAGATGCGGTCGTGGCACAGCTCGGCCGGCATCGTCGGTGGCTTCATGTGGCTGTACGACGACATGAAGGCGTGCTCCGCACAGGGGACCGCGGCCGCGTATGCGAGCGCGATCCGCAACGGCGTGAGCTGATCGGGGTGCCTGGCCCCGCGCGGGTCAGGCACTTCCGCGAGCCGTCAGTCGAGCAGCTTGCGCAGTTCGGCGTCGAAGTCGACGTAGTCGTTCTCGTGCCCGGGGGCGACCACGTCGTAGGTGGAGTTCAGGAACTCCTGCAGCTCGGACGAGCTCACGTGGAAGACCGCGCGCGAGACGTCGGACTGCAGTTCGAGAACGGCGGTCGTGGAGTTGTGCGGACGCAGCCGCACGTCACCCGCGCCGCTGGTGGTGAGCAGGCCGTCGGCGAGCAGGTCGCGGCTGACCAGCCACACCGTCTCCTGGCGTCCCATGCGGAACGTCATGCTCACGGCGTGCGGGTCGTCGGCGCGGTAGCCGAGCTCGACCTCGACCGGCATGGGGCGCCCGGACGGGGCGATGAAGGCGAAGACGGACTCGGCGCCCACTCGTGTCACGTTCGTCATGCCCCCTTAGACGCGCGGCAACCTTCGTGGATGCCTCGCTCAGGAAAAGCGATCGGAACGTGATTTTCAACAGTCCTGAAGTATGACTTTTGACATCGGTCACGCCGGGTTGCCGCGCGGACGCAGACGGCCACCGGGAAGCGGTGGCGCGGGCAGCCGGGCGCCGTCGTAGCCCTCCACCCGGCCGAACCTTTCGGTCTCAGCCTGCCATTCGTCTCGACAGGCGACGATCTCGTCGTGAGTGCGTCCTACGAAGTTCCACCACATGACGATCTCTTCGCCGAACGGCACGCCGCCGAGCAGCACAACCCTTGCGCCGTCCCGGGTTGAGAGCGTCAGCGTGGTGTGGCCGGTACCCGCGTAGCCCAGCGCGCCGGGGGCGAGAGCGGTCTCCTGGAACGTCACGTCGCCGGTGTCGAGCAGGACGCCGTGCTCGAAGTCGCGGCGGACGGCGAGTTCGACGGTTGCCCCTTCGGGCAGAACCAGCTCCGCGCCGAGCAGCGGAGTGAACGTCGTCACAGGTGAGGTCGAGCCGGCCAGCGAGCCGAGGAACACCCGGACCTCCGCGCCGCCGACGTGGACGGTCGGCGGGACGTGGTGCTGGAAGTCGCGCGGGGCGTCGCGGTGGGCGTCGGGGAGTGCGAGCCACAGCTGGACGCCGTGCAGGACGGTGGACGACGGGGTCGACACCTCGGAGTGCGCGATGCCGCGGCCGCCGGTCATCAGGTTCAGCTCACCCGGCCGCACGAACGCGTGCACGCCGTGGCTGTCGCGGTGCTCGATCTCGCCGGTGAACAGCCAGCTCACGGTCTGCAGGCCGGTGTGCGGGTGCGGGGCGACGTCCATGCGCACCTCGTCCGGGCCGTAGTGGTCGCAGAAGCACCACGCGCCGATGAACGACCGCTGCTTCTGCGGCAACGTCCGGCGCACCGACATCGCGCGCGGGCCACCCAGCGGAACGTCGCGCGGGTGCAGGACCTCCACGGTTCCCGGCGCGGACGTGCACGTCACCTCTGCGGGCTCGGCCTCGACGTTGCTCACGCCGGTGATCGTAGGCGCGGTTCAGCTGACTCACAGCTGACTCTTCCGGTGTCTTCAGGCTGGTCGCCGAGGATGACCGCATGACAGCGACACTCACGCCCGCTTCGCCGGTCGTGCGAAGACGCCCGCTCGACGGCGGGCTGCGCGTCGGCGCCACCGCGGTGCTGTGGGCCGGGTTGCTGCTGGTCACGTACTGGTGGGCGGCCGGAGGCGGGATCACCGACCTCGGCGGCGCGGAGACCGCGCTGAACTCGCTCGGCCGGCTCACCGGGCTGGTCGGGTCCGACCTGCTGCTCGTCCAGGTCCTGCTGATGGCGCGGCTGCCCGTGCTGGAGCGGGCGTTCGGGCAGGACCGGCTGGTCGCGGTGCACCGGGTCGTCGGCTTCACGTCGTTCAACCTCGTGCTGGCCCACCTGGTGCTGATCACGTGGGGCTACGCGGCGGGCGACCTCACCGCGACGCCCGCGGAGTTCTGGGACCTCGTGACCGGCTACCCGGCGATGCTGCTCGCGCTCGCCGGCACCGCGTGCCTCGTGCTGACGGCCGTCACCAGCGTCAAGGCGGCGCGGGCACGGCTGCGGTACGAGTCGTGGCACCTGCTGCACCTCTACGGCTACCTCGGCGTCGGCCTGGCTCTGCCGCACCAGCTGTGGACCGGCCAGGAGTTCCTCACCTCGACGGCCGCGACGATCTACTGGTGGAGCCTGTGGGCGGCCGCAGCAGCCGCCGTCCTGGTGTGGCGGATCGGGCTGCCGTTGTGGCGCAACGCCCGGCACCGGCTGCGGGTGACCGCGGTCGTGCCCGAGGGCGACGGTGTCGTCTCGGTCCACCTGACCGGGCGCCACCTGGACCGGCTGCCCGTGCGGGCGGGGCAGTTCCTCGGCTGGCGGTTCCTGGGCCGGCCCGGCTGGACCCGCGCCAACCCGTACTCGCTGTCCGCCGCGCCCGACGGCCGCGGCCTGCGGATCACCGTGAAGACGCTCGGCGACGGCAGCGCCGCCGTGCGCGGGCTGCGCGCCGGCACCCCGGTGCTGTTCGAGGGCCCGTTCGGCCGCCTCACCGACCAGGTCCGCACCCGGCGCGGGATCGCGTTGATCGGGGCCGGGGTGGGCATGGCGCCGCTGCGCGCACTCGCGGAAGGGCTCGACTACGCGCCCGGCGAGGCGGTGCTGCTGCACCGCTTCGCCACCCACCCGCTGTTCGCCGCCGAACTGAACGCCCTCGTCCGCGGCCGCGGCCTGCGCGTCGTCGACCTGCCCGGTCACCGCCGGTCGTCCGCCTCGTGGCTGGGCGAAGGGGTGCCGGTCGACGACGTGACCGCGCTGCGTCACCTGGTGCCCGACATCGCCGACCGCGACGTCTACGTCTGCGGTCCGTCGCCGTGGGCGGAGTCGGTGCGCCGCGCCGCGACCGCGGCGGGCGTGCCGGGCGAACGCATCCACGTCGAGGAGTTCAGGTGGTGACCCGGTGACGCGCATTCTCGTGTGGCTGGCGGGCACGGCGACCGCGCTGGTGCTGCTGTTCGGTTACCGCACGTCGTTGTCCGGCCCGATGGCCACCACCGCCGCCGCGGCGCCGACCGGGGCCCCGGCGAGCGGTTCGGGCAAGGTGACCGGCCCGGCGGTGGACACGCGCTGGGGGCCGGTGCAGGTCGAGATCACCCTGGACGGCGGGAAGATCACCGCGGTGACCGTGCCGCGCTACCCGGACGGCAACCGCAGGGACCAGCAGATCAACGACCGCGCGCTGCCGATCCTGGTGCGGGAGACGCTGGACGCGCAGAGCGCCGACATCGACACCGTCAGCGGCGCCACCGTGACGAGTGAGGGATATCTCCAGTCCCTTCAGGCCGCATTGGACCAGGCGGGCAAGTGATCTTCGTAGACTCGTGCAGGTGGATCTTCGCGCCAGTCTGCTCGCCCGCGCGTCGGGCAGCGGCTACAACTTGGACTCGGCGCAGCTGCGGGCGATCGACCGGCTGGCCGGGCTGGGGGAGCGGCGCCGCGGCGTCTACCTGCACGGCCCGGTCGGCCGGGGCAAGAGCTTCCTCGCGGACGCGTTCTTCGACGTGCTGCCGGTGCGCGGGAAGCGGCGCGTGCACTTCCACTCCTTCTTCCAGGAGCTGCACGCGCGCATCTCGTCACGGTTGCACGAGCGCGGTGCGGTGAAGAAGGCCGTCGACGAGCTGATCGGCCGCTGCGACGTGCTGGCGTTCGACGAGTTCCACCTGCACGACGTGGGCGACGCGATGTTGATGACCCGCCTGCTCGAAACGCTGAAGGCACGCGGGGTGATGATCGTCGCCACGTCCAACTACCCGCCGGACGGCCTGCTGCCCAACCCGCTCCACCACGACCACTTCCTGCCCGGCATCGCGCTGGTCAAGGAGCTGATGGACACCGTCGAGCTCAACGGCCCCAACGACTACCGGCATCTGCGCGGTCGTCCGCGCTCCCGCTTCGAGACCGGCGGGATCGTCACGCACGCCGAACCGCCGGCGACACCGGTCACCCTCAGCGTCAACGGCCGCGACCTCACCGCGCTCGGCATCGACGACCGCATCTGGTTCGACTTCGGCGACCTGTGCGAGAAGCCGACGTCCACGCAGGACTACCTCGTGCTCGCCGAGCGCCACGACGACTGGGTGATCACGGCGGTGCCGCGGCTGGAGACCTGCGATCGCGAGGCGCAGCAACGGTTCGCGAACGTGGTGGACGTGCTGGTCGACCGCGACGTCCGGCTGACCCTCGTGAGCGACCACCCGCTGCGCGAGATCGTCGGCGGGCAGGCGCTCGACCTCGCCCGCACCGCCAGCCGCCTGGAGTTGATCAACACCTCCGGGTGATCAGCTCGGCGCGCGGCCGGCCGATAGTGCCCTTGTCCCCTGGCGAGGAGTGAGGCATGACGTTGCGCGTCCGCATCGGTGAGGTCGTCGAGAGCACGCGGTTCCAGTGGATGATCATCTGCGTGATCGTCGTCAACGCGATCACGCTGGGGGCCGAGACGTCGGCGTCGATGGTCAAGCGCAACGGTGACCTGCTGAGCGCCATCGACCACCTGGCGCTCGCGATCTTCGTCGCCGAGCTCGCCGCCCGGCTGTACGCGTTCGGCCGGCGGTTCTTCCGCGATCCGTGGAACGTCTTCGACTTCGTCATCGTGGCGGTGGCGCTGCTGCCGGCGGCCGGTCCGCTGTCGGTGCTGCGGTCCATGCGGATCCTGCGGGCGCTGCGGCTCGTGGCGATGGTGCCGAGCATGCGCCGGGTCGTGACGGCACTGGTGAAGTCCGTGCCGGGGCTGATCTCGCTCACCGGTCTGCTGACGTTGCTGCTCTACGTCGGCGGGGTGATCGCGAGCAACCTGTTCGGCGACTCCGGCGACCCGCGGTTCGCCGACCTGGGCTCGACGTTGCTGACGCTGTTCCAGATCACCACCGGCGACGGCTGGTCGGACGTGATGCGCGACCTCATGGTGCACCAGCCGCTCGCGTGGATCTTCTTCCTCTGCTACCTGATGGTCGGCACGTTCACCATGCTCAACCTGTTCATCGCCGTGGTGTGCAGCGCGATGGAGCAGGAGGTCCAGCACGTGCCGGCACCTCGCGCCGCGACGCACGACGACCTGCTGCTGCAGGAGGTGCGCGCGTTGCGGGACGAGGTGCGCGCGTTGCGCCAGGCCGCGTGAGTGACGAGGTCCCGACCGGCGACGCCGCCGTGCACCGATCGGGACCCCTGCAACCCCGTTGTCACGGGGTGACCGGGACGTTCGTCAGGCCCTTCTTCGCGCGGGTGACGGTGTTGGAGGCGTGGACGACGTTCGGTTCGGCCGCGCACTTCGACGCCGACGTGACGTAGACGGCGTACTCGCCGACGTTGCCCAGGTCGGATCTGTTGTCGCGCCAGGTGTTGCCGCAGCCGTTGGCGAACGACGGCGTGGTGCCGGGGTTGTGCGTCTCGTAGCCGTTCCTGAACGTGCCGGGCGAGGTGAAGGTGCCGGTGTTGCCCTCGATCAGGTAGCCGGTGCCCTTCACGTCGACCCACGAGTCCGCGGAGTTCGCGCCGCTGATCCCGGTGCCGTTGAACGTGTTGCCGCGGATCACGCCGCCCCGCGTGCCCTCCTTGACGTCGATGTGCTCGGCGGCGACGTTCGGGCCGATCCTGTTGCCGAGCACCTGCACGCGGTCGGACCGGTCGACGCCACCGGTGTTGCCGTGGCACTTCCAGTTGGAGTTCGCCGAGCCGAGGTAGACGCCCTCGCCGTAGTCCTTCGTGACGACGCCGGTGTCGGTGATCGTCGAGTTCCTGAGCACGCCGTCGGCGGAGGAACGCCGGAAGTGCACGCCCTCCTCGTCGATCTTGCGCACGGTCACGCCGTCGATCGTGACGTGGTGGGAGTTGTCGAGGACGATGCCCTTCTTGGACTCCGCGACCGTGATTCCCCTGATGTTCCAGTACGGCGCGTTGTACAGCCACAGGCCGTAGCCGGGGTCCCAGCCCGCGGTCGGCACCGGGCAGGCCGGCGGTTCACCGGACGGGCCGTCGTTGACCAGCACCGCGGACGACGGGCCGGTCAGCGTGATCGGGCTGCCGGAGGTGCCCGCCTTCTGCGTGATGAACGAACCGCGGTAGGTGCCGGGCGCGAGCTGGATGGTGTCACCCGGCTTAGCGGCGGCCAGTGCGGCCCTCAGCTGGTCCGAAGTGGACACCGGGATCGCGACCTCCGCGCCGGGACCGGCCGGGAGGTTCTTGAGGAACAACGACTTCGCCGAGTCCGTCCGGGAGGCGTCGACGCCGTGGCCGCCGGTGTAGTCGCGCTGCTCGTTCTTCGCCCAGTCCGCGATGGGCGTGCCACCGGCGTCGAGGTGCCGGTACGCGGTGCCGTTCCAGCCGAACTGGTAGATCCGCTGCCGGTCGTCGTAGTACGGCAGGTACGGGCCGCCGGTGGCCAGCTGCTTGGTCATGTCGTTGTGGAAGAAGACGTTGCGCGGCCCGGAGGCACCCGACCACTTGATCGCCTTCTGGCCCGCCGCCCACCAGATCGGGAACCAGTTCGAGTCGTCGGGACCGCCGCCGCCCTCCTCACCGCAGTTCGCGCGGCAGTTGCCGGAGCGGTGCGCGTAGGAGACGTGCACCGTGTTGTTCTCGAACAGGTTGTTGCGCTCCCAGCCGCCGTGCAGGTTCAGGTCGGAGTCGAAGTCGTTGCCCACCACCACGTTGCCCGACGCGGACCACTGGAAGGTGAAGTGCCGCAGGTTGCGCGAGGTGTTGCCGGCGTACAGCGAGTCCCACACGCGTGAGCCGCGGAAGTAGCCGTTGCCGCCCTTGCCCTTGTTCCACGAACCGTCGAGGTGGTTGTCGACGATCTGCAGGTTCTTGGCCTCCTCGGTGACGATCGGGTGCGACCCGGTCATCTCCGCGCGGATGCCCCGCACCCACGAGTTCGCCGCCCACTTGAAGACGATGCCGTGCATCTCCGCGTCCGGAGCCATGTTGCCGTAGTTGTCGACGGCCTCGGCGGGGTCGAGGTTCGGCATCGCCTGCGTGAAGCCGAAGTTCTCGAAGCCCACGCCGAGGACCGGGTCCACCAGCGGCGACACCTTGGAGTCGTAGGTCGTCCCGTCGATCGCCGGTGAACCGTCCGAGGTGGAGTTGACGGGGACGTCGAACTCCAGCGGCTTGTCGAGCGTGACCGCCGAGCCGGAGACCGCGGCGACGGTGAAGATCTGCTGCCGCATGTGCATGTTCAGCAACGGCCACTCGGTGCCGGTGGCGAACTGCTGCTCGTAGAACTTGACCGAGTTCGCGGCCCGGACGTTGACGAACATGCCCGGCTTGATGTTGGTGGTGGACTGCACCTGGATGGTCCGGTCACCGGCCTTCGCGGCCGTCTTGACCTTCGCGCCCGCCTTCCAGTGCACGTTGACGGTGCCCTCGAAGATGTCCTTGCGGTTGGCGGGAGCCGACGCGTAGTCGCTCGCGTAGCTGGGGTGCACGCCGCGCGACTGGACCCGGAACAGGCCGCGACCGGGCCACAGCCAGCCGCCCTTGCCCTGCCCGTAGGTCATGCCGTCCTCGTCCCAGTCCGAACCGTCCGGGGTGAGGGCGTCGTAGCGGGTGTTGGCGTCGGGTGTGTAGACGATCTTCGTGGCGGTCGCGCCGGCACCCCTGATGATCAGGTAGTCGGCGTCGACGTGCACCTCCCTGGACACCTTCAGCTCCCCGGCCGGCAGCGTGATGAGGCTCAGCTTCGAATAGCCCGCGGTCGGCGAGCACTGGGTGCGGATCGCGTCGACGGCGGCCTGCAGCCCGGTCGTGTCGTCGGCGGAGTCATTCGGGTGCACGTTGAACTGGGAGGCGAGTTCCGCGGGGGTGATCTGGCAGGCCGCGTCCGGGTTGACGTCATTGTTTCCGGGTAGCGCGCCATTGCCCCGATATCCCGCCTTCGACCAGTCGTAGAGGCCGGAAATGGGGGAACGTCGATTGCCTGACGAGACGTCCAGGCCGGTCAGTGCGGGTGCGGCCGTCGCTGTGGTGACGGGTACCGCGAGTGAACCGATTAAGAGCAGGCTCAGCAGGGGGAGCGAGGTTCGCGTCATCGAAAACCCTCTTCGGCAGGGCGGGGTCTTTTCTTTGTAATCGATGGCCGTGCCGGTGTCAAACATTCACATTCCTGAAATAGGTAATACTGAAATGCTTTTCAATGACACTTCGCGAACGGGGTGCGCATCCGGGGTCTGTGTCCGGCCGACGTGGAATCGTTGTCCTCCTCGTCATCCGGACGGACGTACGAAATCCACGAAAGTGGGGATACCGCAGGGGTTGCGCGGGTGAAGACGCCCACCGTGGTGCGTCATCCGGCGCCCCGTTCGTGGCCGAACCAACGCCTGAACGGCGGATCGCCGCGTGGGCTGAAAGCTGCAAATGTCATTTGCTGTTCGGCAGCGAGCGTTCCAACGAACAGGAGCACCACTGGTCATGGCCAGCCCCACTGTGAAGCCGGTTCTGCGCACCGACTACCAGCGTTCCGTCGCGGACTACTGGAACAGGGAGAAGGACCCGGTCAACATCAAGCTCGGCGAGGTCGACGGGCTGTACCACCACCACTACGGGCTCGGGGCGTACGACCCGGCGGTGCTGGAGGCTCCCGCCGAGGTCCGCGACGAGGCCATCATCGCCGAGATGCACAGGCTGGAGACCGCTCAGGCCGAGGTGCTGCTCGACCACTTCGGTGACATCCCGCTCGGCGGCAGGCTGATGGACGGCGGCTCCGGCCGCGGTGGCACGAGCTTCATGGCCAACGCCCGGTTCGGCTGCCAGGTCGACGGCGTCAGCATCTCCGAGCAGCAGGTGGCGTTCGCGAACGGCCAGGCCGCCGAACGCGGTGTCTCCGACCAGGTGCGGTTCCACTTCAAGAACATGCTCGACACCGGCTTCGAGACCGGTGCGTTCAACGGCATCTGGACCAACGAGACCACGATGTACGTGGACCTGCAGCAGCTGTACGGCGAGTTCGCGCGGCTGATCGCGCCCGGTGGCCGGTACGTCTGCATCACCGGCTGCTACAACGACCTGACCGGTGGGCGTTCGCGGGCGGTCAGCCAGATCGACCAGCACTACATCTGCAACATCCACGCCCGCAGCGAGTACTTCAAGGCGTTGGCGGACAACGGTTTCGTGCCGATCAGCGTGGTCGACCTGACGCCGGAGACCATCCCGTACTGGGAGCTGCGGGCGAAGTCGTCGGTCGCCACCGGCATCGAGGACCCGTTCCTCACCGCCTACAGGGAAGGCAGCTTCCACTACCTGCTGATCGCGGCGGACCGGGTGTGATGAGGGATCTGCTGAACGGGCCGTCCGGGCTGGGCACCTCCGCTGCCCGGCTCGGACGGCCCGAGGCCGTCGGGCTGCCGCCGGAACCCGGTTACGCGGAACGCCCGTGGGGTGACGGCACGGCGCCGCCGCTGTACGTGCCGGTCCTCGAACGCGAGGACGCCCTGCTGGCCGCCGCCGTGGACGAGCGGCTCGTCGCGTGGGCCGCGGACTGCGGTTTCGAGGAGCCGGAACGGTTCCTGGGCGGCCAGTTCGGACGGCTCGCGGTGCTGACCCACGTGGACACCGACGACGTCGAGCAGCTGCTGATCGCCGCCAGGCTCAACGCGGCCTGGTGGGCGGCGGACGACCTGTACGCGGACAGCACCGAGCTGGGCGCGGTGCCCGCCGAGCTGCCGCCGCGGCTGGCGCTCGCGATGGCCGCGATGGACCCGGTCGCGCCCGCGGCCGAGTTCACCGCGGAACTGGAGGAGGTGCTGGCGGCCGACCCGGTGCTCGTGGGCCTGCGGTCGGGCATCGCACACCTCTCGTCGCGCAGCACACCCACTGTGGTGCAACGGGTCTGCTACTCGACGTTCGCGATGTTCGTGTCCTGGAGCGCCTACGCGGCGTGGCGGCACACCGGCAACTACCCGCCGGCGTGGCAGTACCTCGCGACCCGGCAGCACGA
Organism: Lentzea sp. NPDC004789; assembly: GCF_053601075.1. NCBI lineage: Bacteria > Bacillati > Actinomycetota > Actinomycetes > Pseudonocardiales > Pseudonocardiaceae > Lentzea > Lentzea sp. NPDC004789. The sequence continues at coordinate 191,244 of NZ_JBSGBE010000009.1, forward strand.
CACCTTCTACACGTCGATGACCCTGATCGACGCGGTGGGCGGCTACGAGCTGCCCGCGCCGCTGTACTACGACCCGCGCGTGCGGCAGCTGCTGACCGCCGCGGGCACGGCGTCGGTGATCGTGAACGACCTGGTGTCGGTGGAGAAGGACGCCGCCGACGAGAAACCGGTCTGCAACATGGTGCTGCAGATCGCGGCCGACCGGCGGTGCTCGATCGCCGAGGCCGTGGAGAGGACGGTCGAGCTGCACAACCAGTTCGTGCGCGACTTCGAGGCGGGGTGTAAGGAGCTGCTGGCCGTGCCGTCGGTGGAGCTGCACCGGTTCCTGAAGGGCACCAAGGCCTGGATGGGCGGCGGCTTCGAGTGGCACACCACGCACCCGCGCTACCGGTAGGCCACGTGCGGTTGACGTGGCGGGGCGCGGCGTCGACCGGTTGCGGGTGTGCCCGTGGGCGTTGCGCGAGGGGATCATGTTGCGGCACTTGGCAGCTCACGCGCACGGTCGGTGACCTCGCCGCGTCAGCAGCGGACACCGACCGTAAGTCCATTTAGGACAGATGTATCACCCTTATGTTGCAACGGCACAGCGCATGTCCGTGCTGCTCACGGGGTATTCGTTGATCCCAAACCCCGGCTTGCGCCGCTCACACGCGAGGGAGTGGTTGTGATGGCACACGTGCGTCGTCTGGTCGACGTTCACACCGGTGACGAGTTCGATCAACCGGTTCCCTTCGGGCTCGTGTACCCGGTGTGCACAGCGGACGGTGAGGCCCCTCCCAGCCAGCGCGGCCGGACGTGGGAGCACCTGATCGCGAGCGACCGGGAGCTGCGGCCGGTCGTGTGAGCCTCTGGTGGTTTCAGCCCGCCTCGCGTGGGTACTCGGCCCGGCAGGCGTCAAGCAGTCGGCGCGGAGACTCGGCTGTGGAGGCGGGCGATGACACTCGACGACATGTCGCGGCAGCAGCTGCGCGTGACGGTGCTGGAGAAGCTGGACAACGCGGTCTGCACCGCACTCACGAACATCGAGGCGGACGAGGCCCGCAAGGTCCTGAGCGCGGCCGTCGCCGACTGCGCCGCGACTGACGCGGTGGCTCCGCCGCAGGTCCTGGCCTGTGTGGAGGCCGCGGACGAGCACCTGGGGTACGGCGAGCGGATGGAGGCGCGGACCCTGCTGACGGTGGCGCACCGGCTGCTGGCGCGGGTGCCGCGGCCGATGGTGGTGCCGAGTCCGGCCCGGCCCGGCGACGTGACGCTGGAGGCTCGGACGAGGCGCGGCCGCTGAGGTCGATGGCGTGACACCGCAGGCAAGGACTCACCTGGCCTTGCCTGCGGTGAAGCCCGTTTCGGCTCAGGCCTGAGCGGCGGCGCGAGTGCTCACCACGCGCACGCTCTTCAGGTCCGGATCGGCCGGGTCCGGCAGCTCCATCCCGGCCGCGAGCCCGCTGCGCACGTAGTCCAGCACCTCCCGCGTGATCACCTCGCCGGGCAGCACCGCGGGCGCCCCCGGCGGGTACGGCGTGATCATCTCGGCCGAGATCCGGCCTGCCGCCTGCTCGGCCGGCACCTGTTCCACCTCGGCGAAGAACGCGTCGCGCGGCAGCATCGCCGTCTCCAGCTGCAGGTCGGACGGCGAGGGCAGGTCGATCGGCTTGGGGGAGGGCAGGTCGGCCTGCGTCAACGCTCGCAACGCCTCCACCAGCACGTGGGCCGAGCGGTGGTCGTCGGCGTGGGTGAACTGGGCGACGACGCGCCGGTGGTCGGACAGGCCGAGGGTGACGCGCTGGTGCTCGCGCAGCCAGTCGGTGGCCTGGTAGCCGCTGATGTGCAGCCCGGACACGTCGATCACGATCTTCAGCGGGTCGAACGAGTGCACCAGGTCGCCGAACTCCATGACGTGCAGACCCGGCAGCTCGTCGACGGCGGCACGGGTCGACTCTGCCAGCGCCAGTGCTGCGGTCAGCATGGCCTCGCCCTGCTCCACCATGTGCCGGCGCCAGCCGTCGAGGGTCGCGTACACGAGCGAGGTCGGGCTGGTCGTGCCGAGCAGGTCCTCGCGCGCCTTGAGCACCTTCGGGTCGACCAGGTCGCCCTGCAGGTGGAACACGGAGCTCTGCTCGACCGCGGCACCGGACTTGTGCACGCTCGTCACGACCACGTCGGCGCCCGCGTCCATGCCCCACGGCGGCAGGTCGTCGTGGAACGGCAGGTGCGCGCCCCACGCCTCGTCGACGATCAACGGCTTGCCGAACGAGTGGCACACCTCGGCGATCGCGGCGATGTCACCGCACGTGCCGTAGTCGGTCGGCGTCACCAGCAGCATGCCCTTGGCCTCCGGCTCGGCCTCGAACAGCTCGCGCACCTGCTCGGGCGAGGGCGGGTGGGTCAGGTGGCGTTCGGCGTCCCACTGAGGACTGATCCACACGGGACGGACGCCGCTCAGGATCAGGCCCGACACCACGGACTTGTGCGCGTGCCGCGGCACGATCAGCTTCTCGTGCGGACCGGCCACCGACAGCATGGCGCTCTTGACCGACAAAGAACTGCCGCACGTGGAGAAGAACGCGTGCTCGGCGTTGACCGCGTCCGCCATCAGCTCCTGGGCGTGCTCGATGACGCCGCCGCGCATCAACCGGTCGTCGAGGCCGTTGAGCGCGATGACGTCGGCCTCGAACACCTCCTTGCCGAGCACGTCGAGCACGCGGGGGTCGACGCCCCTGCCCTGACGGTGCCCCGGCGGGGTGAACGGCACGTAGCCGCGGTCGCGGAACTGCTGCAACGCTTCCAGCACTGGTGCCCTGCTGTGGTCCATGACGGGGGAGTTGCCAGAACCGCGGCGTCTCGAACATCACCGCAGCAAAGGTCGCACGAGCGCGTGAATGTGCGCGGACGGTTCCAGGCCCAGCTCGGCGCGCAGCCGCGTGCAGTAGCTCTGGTACTGGCGCACGGCCTGCGCCGGGTTGCCGTCGGCCAGGTGCAGCTCGACCAACGTCCGGTGCGCGCTCTCCCGCAGCGGGTCGGTCTGCACGGCGGCGAGCGCGGCCTGATGGGCGTGGTGGTGGTCGCCGCACGAGCGGAACCGGTCGCTGAGCGTCTCCAAGGCGCGCAGCCGGGCCTGCCGCCACCAGTCGCGCTCGGCCTGCACCCACGGCTGCCACCAGCCGGGCAGCAGGTCGGCCTTGAGCATCCCGACGGCGTCCGGACTGGCACCGGGCGAGGCCGCGAACGCGCACGCCCGCCGGAAGTCGACCTCGACGTCGGAACCGAGCGCGAGCGTGTCCTCGTTGACCACGACCAGCGGCTCCGGCGGTTTGACCAGCCGCCACAGCGACGACCGCAGGCACGCGCCGGCCCGCCGGGAGGTCGCGTCCGGCCACAGCAGCGTGGCGGCGACCGGGCGCGGCACCGGTGTGTCGCGCAACGCCAGCAGGGCGAGCAGCCGGCGCGCGCCGGGCACGACGTGGACGGGTGTCCGGTCGCAGTCCAACCGGAAACCGCCGAGCAGCTGGAGGTGCAACCGCGTCATGGCGGCCGAGTGCCCGGTCGTTGCGCACTCACACACCTCGACGACGAAATTGCTCCGTCCTGACCAGCGGCGGTGACGCGGGCGTGTCGACCGCGTGCCTCGGTCGAGCCGTTCGGGTCACGACGACTCCCTAGCTTCGCGGTGAACCCCGAGCAAGGGAGACCGAGATGTTCCTGCACACCAGCAGGTTGCAGTTCGAGGCGAAGCCGGACCGGCCGGACGCGCACTACGCGCGCAAGCTCCAGGAGCTGATCGGCGGCGCCTACGGCGAGATGACCGTGACCATGCAGTACCTCATGCAGGGCTGGAACTGCCGGATGGAGGGCAAGTACAAGGACCTGATCATGGATGTGGCCACCGAGGAGATCGGCCACGTCGAGATGCTCGCGACGATGGTCGCGCGGCTGCTGGAAGGCGCGCCGTCCGAGGTGACCGCGCAGGCGGTGGACGACGACCCGGTGGTCGCCGCGGTGATCGGCGGCATGGACCCGCAGCAGGCGATCGTGAGCGGCGGCGGGCCGACGTTGTCCGACAGCAACGGCGTGCCGTGGAACGGCCGGTACGTCGTCGCGAGCGGCAACCTCATGGCCGACTTCCGCGCGAACGTCGCGGCGGAGGCGCAGGGCAGGCTGCAGACCGCACGGCTCTACAACATGACCGACGACAGCGGTGTCCGCGACATGCTCAAGTTCAACCTCGCCCGCGACACCCTGCACCAGAACCTGTGGCTCGCCGCGATCGAGGAGCTGCAGGAGGACGGCCTCGAAGGCCCGATCGCGCCGAGCGCGCTGTTCGACGAGGAGTACGCCGAGCACGCGAGCGCGATCTGGCACAACTCCGACGGGCCCGCGGGCGTCGAGGGCGGCTGGGCGTCGGGCACCGCACCGGACGGCGTGCACGAGTTCACCTACAACATGAAGGCGGAACCGCTGGGGGACAAGGGCTCCGCGCCCAAACCCGATCCGCTGCTGTACGCGACCAGCCCGGCGAACCTCGGGCTGATCGAGAAGGCCATCCGCAAGCTCACCTGAGGAGGACCGGCAGATGGTCGGCATCACGGTGCCAGCTCGCGTGCGGTCCGCCGCGGTCGTCATGGGTCCGGCGTTCGTCGTCGCGGTCGCCTACGTCGACCCCGGCAACTTCGCGACGAACATGGCCGGTGGCGCGGCGCACGGATACCTGCTGTTGTGGGTGATCGTCAGCGCGAGCCTGCTGGCGATGTTCGTCCAGTACCAGTCGGCGAAGCTCGGCATCGTGACCGGCCGCAACCTGGCGGAGCTCTGCCGCGAGCACTACCCGCGACCGGTCACGGGGCTGCTGTGGGTGCAGGCGGAGCTGGTGGCCGTGGCCACCGACCTGGCGGAGTTCGTGGGCGCGGCGGTGGCGCTGAACCTGTTGTTCGGCGTGCCGCTGCTGCCCGCGGCCGGCATCACCGCGCTGGTGTCGTTCGGCATCCTCGCGCTGGCACCGCTGCGGCGGCGCCGGTTCGAGTCGGTGATCATCGGCCTGCTCGCGGTCGTGCTCGGCGGCTTTCTCTACCAGACGCTGAACCTCGGTCCGCTGACCGGCGCGGTGGCGGGGCTGGTGCCGGGGTTCGCCGGGGTGGACAGCGTGCTGCTGGCCACCGGCATGCTCGGCGCCACCGTCATGCCGCACGTCATCTACCTGCACTCGGCGCTGACCCAGCGGCATCACCGGCCGGGCGACGTCCGGGAGGTCCTGCGCGCCAGCCGCACCGACATCGCCGTCGCGCTGGGCATCGCGGCGGTGGTGAACGTGAGCATGCTCGTGGTCGCGGCCGGTGCGTTCCACCAGACCGGTGCGCCGCGCGAGTCGTTGCAGGACATGCACTCCGGGCTCGGGCAGCTGCTCGGGCCGGGCGCGGCGCTGGCGTTCGCGCTGGCACTGCTCGCGTCCGGGCTCGCCGCGTCCAGCGTGGGCACCTACTCCGGTCAGGTCGTGATGGAGGGGTTCCTGCGCCGCCGGATTCCGTTGTGGCTGCGGCGGTTCGTGACGATGGCGCCCGCGCTGGCGGTGCTCGCGTTCGGCGTCGACCCGACGAAGGCGTTGGTGCTGAGCCAGGTCGTGCTGTCGTTCGGCATCCCGTTCGCGTTGGTGCCGATGGTGTTGCTGGCGCGGCGGAAGGACGTGATGGGCGCGTCGGCGAACCGGCGCGCCGTCACGGCGGCCGGTGCGGTGGCGGCGCTGGTGATCTCGTCGTTGAACCTGTTCCTGCTCGTGCGGACGGTGGTGGGCTGATGGTCGCGGCAGTGGTGCTGGGACTGGGAATCGGCGGTTTCCTCGACGGCATCGTGATCCACCAGCTGCTGGGCTGGCACCACATGTTGTCCGGTTGGTATCCGGCTGAGGACACGCGGCTGATGATGGTCGGGGACGGGCTGTTCCACCTGCTGTGCCTCGTCTTCGTGCTCATCGGGGTGGCGCTGCTCAACCGGCGGGCGCCGCTGCGGGAGAGGGTGCTGCTGGGCGGGATCCTCGCCGGGTGGGGCGTGTTCAACCTGGTCGAAGGCGTGGTGGACCACCAGGTCCTGGGTCTGCACCACGTCCGTCCAGGACCGGACCAGCTGGCCTACGATCTCGCGTTCCTGGCCTCGGGGTTGGTGTTGCTGGTGTTGGGAGCGGTGTTCGCGGGTAGTCGTGCGATGTGGAAATCGAGCACGAGGTGACCAGGCGAGAGTCCAGCCTGCTGGCGACCTTCTCCGACTACCTGGAGGCGCAGCGGCTGGTGGACCGGATGTCCGACGACGGGTTCCCGGTGGAGAGCGTGCGGATCATCGGTGACGGTGTCCGCACGGTCGAGCAGGTGACCGGGCGGATGACGCGAGGCAGGGCCGCGGTCGCCGGCGCGGCGAGCGGTGCCTGGTTCGGTGTCTTCATCGGACTGCTGTTCGGGCTGTTCACCGCCGGTGCGGCGTGGCTGTGGCTGTTGCTCGTCAGCCTGGTGATCGGTGCCTTCTGGGGCGCGGTCTTCGGATTCGTGGCGCACTGGAGCACGCGCGGCCGGCGGGACTTCTCCAGCGTCATGACGTTGCAGGCGCAGCGCTACGAGGTGCACGTCGACCAGGCGATGGCCGCTCGGGCGGCTCGCTACGTCCTCTGAGGCCCATGCAGACCTTCCTCCCGCACCCGGACTTCGCCGCCACGGCCCGAATCCTGGACCGTCGGCGGCTCGGGAAGCAGCGGGTCGAGACACTGCAGGTCCACCGCGCGCTGGTGGTGCCGGGCCACGGCTGGCGGCACCACCCGGCGGTGCGGATGTGGGCGGGGTACGAGGAGGCCCTGGTGCGGTACGGGCTGGAGATCTGCGCGGTGTGGCGTGCCGCGGGCTTCCTCGACACCTGCGAGGCGACCATGCGGTCGGATCTGGCGCGTGCCAAGGACATCCTCGTGGTGCGCACCCAGGACGAGCTCGCCGTCGCGGGCGAGCTGCCACCGTGGCTGGGCGACGAGGCGTTGCACCGCAGCCACCAGTCGGCGTTGGTGCGCAAGGATCCCGAGCACTACCGGCGGTACTTCCCGGACGTGCCGGACGATCTTCCCTACGTGTGGCCGCCGACGCTCACCCGCACGGTGAACCCGTCCTCGTCGCGTCCCATCGACACGTAGTCGCAGGTGCGGTGCAGGATCCACAGGCCGAGCCCGGCCGAGCGGCTGGCCGCCGTCGGCATCAGCCCGGCCAGCGCGTCCGCCGGCCCCGATCCCCGGTCGGTCACCGTCACCACCACGCGCGAGTCGTCGGTCCACAACCGGAACCGCACCGGCGGGACGCCGTGGCTCAGGCCGTTGGTGACGATCTCGCTGGCCGCGTAGACGATGTCGTGCGCTCCGTCCTCGCTGAGCCGCACGCCCGCGATCGCCGCGCCGACCGCCTCGCGGACGGCCGCCGGCGTCGGGTCGACCAGGCAGACCAGCGGCGGCGCCTGTTCCAGCAGGTCAGGGACCGGTGCGCTGAGCGGCAGGCCGCTGCCGAACTCGGGGCTGGGCAGGTGCTCGCCGGACGCCGTGGCGATGTACTCGTGCGTCCGGACGACGTCCGCGAGCACCTCCTGCGGTGTGGTCCTGGTGTCGTACGGGCACAGGCCCCACAGCGGGAACTCGGCGTACGCCTGGTTGACGGCGTTCTCGTAGCGGCCCCACCAGTCCCACGGCACGCCGAAGCCGGGGTGCGGCACGTCCCCGATCGCGTGGATCTGGGTCGCGCCCGCCTTCGCGTGCTCGCCGAAGATGGCGCGGTAGCTCGCGATCGCCTCGGCCGGCCGGGCGTACTGGTCGGCACCGGGCAGATACGTCACGGCGTCGTCACCGAGCGCATTGCGCAGCAGGGCGGTGTTCTTCTCGGCGCACGCCACCAACGTCGGCTGGCCCGCGCGCAGGCCGTCCTCGACGAACGGCACCGCGATCGCCAGGAAGTCGTCGTCCGAGCCGTAGAACGCGGTCTCGTGGTAGAAGCCCGTCATCGGGCCTGCTTCCCGAGGACGGCGTCGCTGACACCGGACGTGCACATGAGGCCCGATCCTACGCTCGTCGTCACTGGGCCATCCGGGGGAACCTGCAGGCAGGCCCGCGGTTCGGGACGCGCCGGACCGCGGGTGCACGCGAACTGCGCTACCGTCATGGCGGGTTGAGCAGGCAGCCCGTCCGACGGGTCGCGCCGGCCCCGCAGGGAGGCTGCCCAGTGCACATCGACTCCGCTCCTTTCGTCACCACCACCGAGAGCGTGGGCGCCGCCGTCGTCGTGCGCGTGGCGGGTGAACTGGACTGCACGACCACCGACGAGCTGTCCGGCTGCCTGGACGGGGCGGTGGGCTCGGTCGCGCCACCCGCACCCGTGGTGGTGGACCTGACCGACCTGCGGTTCCTCGGTGCGCAGGGGATCGGGATGCTGCTCGACCACCAGGACATGTGCCTGCGCAGGGGCAGCGCGCTCGTGGTCGTCGCGAACACGGCGGCGGTGCTGCGGCCGTTGGAGGTGCTGGAGCTGACGGAGGTGCTGGGCGTGCGGCCGTGCGTGTCGTCGGTGCTGACACCGGAGGGGTCCGAACTCGCCTGACCCGTCCACAAAGGACTCGGAGGAGTGGTGCCCACCGACGACCCCTCGTTCGTCATGCTCGCGGACCTGCTCGAGGCGAGCCATCTCGTCACCGTGGAGCAGATTCCCGGGCTGGTCGAGCGGTGCGCCGCCACCGCCGGGTTCTCCGAGGTGCTGATCCTGCTCGCGGACCTGCGGGAGGAGAGGCTGGTCGCGCTGCACCCCGGTGGGGTGCGGTCGTTGCCGGTGGACGCGAGCCTCGCCGGCCGGTCGTTCCGCGACGTCACGCTGATCGTGAGCCGGCGGGGCGAGGCCCGGCACTTCTGGATCCCGTTGCTGGACGGCACGGAACGCATCGGCGTCCTCGGCGTCACCGCGCCGGACGAGGAGAAGCCCACCATGTGCCGGTTGCGGGCGCTGGCGTCCCTGGTCGCGTTGACGCTGGTGAGCAGACGCCCGCACAGCGACACCTACCAGCGGCTCGTGCGCACCCGGCCGATGACGGTCGCCTCCGAGGTCGTGTGGCCGTTGATGCCGCCGCTGACGTTCGCCACGGACAACCTGGTGCTCACCGCCGTGCTGGAACCCGCGTACGAGATCGGCGGCGACGCCGTCGACTACGCGATCTCCGGTGACGTCGTGCACCTGTCGATGTTCGACGCGATGGGCCACGACCAGTCCGCGGGCCTGACGGTCGCGCTCGCGACCGGCGCGTGCCGCAACCACCGCCGCCGCGGCCACGGTCTCGTCGAGACCAGCGTCGCGGTGGACCAGGTGATCGGCGAGCAGTTCGGCGGCCGGCGGTTCGCCACCGGGGTGCTCGCCGACCTCGACTACCGCACCGGCCGCCTGAGCTGGGTGAACCGCGGCCATCCGCCGCCGTTGCTGATCCGGCAGAGCCGCTGGTTGCGTCAGCTGCGGTGCCGTCCGGCGCCGCCGATGGGCTTCCGGCTGCCCGCCACACCCCAGTTGTGCCACGAACAGCTGGAGCCGGGTGACCGGCTGCTCTTCTACACCGACGGCATCGTCGAGGCCCGCGACCCGCAGGGCCGGGAGTTCGGCCTGCGGCGGTTCGCGGACTTCGTGATCCGCCGCGAGGCCGACGGCTGCCCGGCGCCCGAGACGCTGCGCCGCCTGATGCGCACCGTGCTGGAGCATCAACACGGACGACTGCAGGACGACGCGAGCGCGCTCCTCGTCGAGTGGCAACACGAACGCGAGCAGTCGGTGGTGGTCCATCACAGCATCGGCGGCATGGACCGGTAGCTCTCGGCGTAGTAGTCACCCGTGCGGCGCCGGTAGTCCTCCGGGTCGGTGTCCGCGTCGTACTCGGGCGCGTTCTTGATCTGTTCCTTCGTGCGGTCGACGTAGACCTTGCGCTCGTCGTGGTCCACCCGCTGCACGGTGCCGACCGGCAGCACGACGGTACGGCCGAAGATCCACGGTCCGGTGGAGATCATCAGGCAGTCGTCGGGCACCTTCGCGTTGTTCTCGTCGATCTTGCCGATCTCGCCGTCGGTGGCCTCGACGTGGTAGCCGATCAGGCCGGTGTCCGGACGTTGCGCGAGCTCGTCGGGCCCAGGTCCCTCGGTCCAGGACAGGTCCCGCCACGCCCACGGGATGAACGGGATCGGTTGCATCACATGCCTCCCAGGGGAATCGGACGCGGCGGTCCGTCAGCGGTCGCCGCGCGTCACGTCGTCGAGCACCAGCGACAGGCCGATGCCGAGCATCCACACGTCCTTGGCGAGCGTGATGCCCTGCTCGGTCGGCCAGATGCTGCCTTCCCGCCGCATGCCGGGCGTCTTCGCGTACAGGCCGAGCAACGCCCCGGCGAACCCGGTGAGCGCGAGACCCGCGACGGCCGCGGGCACGAACGGCAGCAGCAGCGCGGCACCGGTCGCCATCTCACCGGCGGCCAGCAGCGAGGTGAACCGCTTCGCGTCGATCTTGCGCAGCACCGGGTAGGTGCTCGCGGCCCAGCCGTGCAGGCGTTCGGCCGTCTCCTGGTCGGCGCCGCGCTTGCCGAGACCGGAGTGCAACACGAACGCCCCGGCGGCGGCGCGTGCGGGCAGCTGCCGCAGGAGCGAGCGGCTGATCATGTCCTGACCTCCTCGGTGACGGTGCCGAACGGGTACCCGCAGCGGTGGCGGCGAACACCGGTCTTCGCACGCAAGGCGGTGGGGCGATCATTAGGCTTCAGTCATGTCCGGCCCCAGACCTGAAGACGCGCACGCTCTCGACGAGCTGATCGCCGAGCTGCGCGCGCTCAAGGTGTGGGCGGGAAACCCGTCGTTGCGGCAGATGGAGAAGCTGTCCGGGCTGGCTCGCAGCACCCTGGCCGACGCGCTCAGCCCGCGCCGGAAGACCGCGCCGGCGCTGGAGGTGTACCTCGGGCTGCTGCGGGCGTTCGGCGTGCGGGACGACGAGGCCGGACCGTGGCTCGCCGCGTGGCGCCGCGTCCAGGCCGAACCTGCGCCGCGCGGCCAGGCCGGTGCCGCGGTGGTGCCGCGTCAGCTGCCCGCGGTGGTGCCGGGTTTCACCGGGCGCGCCAAGGCGTTCAAGGAGCTGACCGCACTGCTGGAGGGCGGCAGCAGGCTCGCGGTGGTGTGCGGGATTCCGGGCGTGGGCAAGACTGCGCTGGCCGTGCAGTGGGCGCACCAGGTGGCGGCCAGGTTCCCGGACGGGCAGGTCTACCTGGACCTGCGGGGGTACTCGTCCGGCCCTCCGGTCACCGCGGACCAGGCGCTGGCGCTCGCGATCCGGGCGTTCGGCGTGCCCGGTGAGGACATTCCGCTGCAGCAGGACGCGATGGTCGGCATGTACCGGTCGATGACGTCCGAGAAGCGCGTGCTGGTCGTGGTGGACAACGCGCCCAGCGCCGCACACGTCCGTCCACTCGTGCCGGGCGGACCGGGCTGCATGACGGTCGTGACGAGCCGTGACCGCCTGGCCGGGCTCGTGGCCAGGGAGGGCGCGCACCGGCTGGAGCTCGGCGTGCTCACGCCCGAGGAGGCACCGGCGGTGGTGATCAGCGTGCTGGGCGCGGAACGGGCGCTGCGCGAGGAGGCCGCCGTCGACGAGCTCGTGCGGCTCTGCGGGTACCTGCCGCTCGCGTTGCGGATCACCGCCGCGAACCTCGCCGACCGTCCACATCAGACGATCGCGGAGCTGATGGCCGAGCTGACCGCGGGCGACCGGCTCACCGCGCTGGAGATCGAGGGCGACGCCGACGCCGCGGTGCGCACGGCGTTCGACCACTCCTACGCGACGCTCGACCCGGTGGCGCGGACGTTGTTCCGCCGCATGGGGATGGCGCCGGGGCCGGAGCTGCCCGCGCGGGCGGCGGCCGCGTTGCTCGACCGCCCGGACGCCGAAGCCGCGCTGCGCACGCTGGTCGCCGCACACCTGGTCGAGGTCCGCGCCGCCGGACGGTACGGACTGCACGACCTGCTGCGGCTCTACGCCCGTGAGCGTTACGCGGCAGAGGAAAGCGCGGACGAGTCGATCGGCCGCCTCTACGCGCAGTACCTCGACCTGGCCGTGGCCGCCGCACGCGCGGTGCGTCCCGACTTCTCGGTGCTCGCGTCGATCAGTCCACAACACACGTTCGCGAACGCCACCGAAGCGCTGCAGTGGTTCGACACCGAACGCGCGACCCTCGTGTCCCTGATCGAACAGGCGGGCGCGCCGATGGCGTGGCTGCTCACCGACGCGTTGCGCGGCTGCTACTGGTTGCGCCGCCACACCGCGGAATGGCTCGCCGTCGCCCGCGTGGGCCTGGCCGCCGCCGCGGACGACCCGAGCGCGTCCGCCGCGATGCACCTGTCGCTCGGCACCGCGCACTGGGGTGCGGGCGACCACCACGCGGCCGCACAGCACTTCGAGCGGGCGGTCGAGTTCAGCCGGGCGGCGGGCGACCGGTTCCGCGAGTTCAGCACGCTCGGCAACCTCGGCGGTGTGCACGCCGAGCTCGGGTCGCTGGAGGAGGCGGCCGACTGCTTCCGCCGCGAGCTGGCCTTCTACGCCGAGATCGGCGACACGGCCCGGCGCGCGCGGGCGCTGGGCAACCTGGGTCTGACCGAGATGCGGCTGGGACGCCTGGTCGAGGCCGCGGCGAACCTGCGGCTGGCCGTGGAGCTGCGCGAGCAGATCGGTGAGACGCGGTCTGCCGCGAACTCGCTGGGCGCGCTCGGCGTCGTGCACCGCTACCTCGGCGAGCTGGACCAGGCCGCGCACTTCCTGCGGCGGGCCCGGCAGCTCAACCACGACCACGAGGACCGGGTCAGCGAGGCCGCCGCGCTGGACGACCTCGCCCGCGTCCACCGCGACGCGGGCCGGCCGCAGGAGGCGGTGCGGTGCGCGGAGGAGGCGCTCTCGCTCGCCACCGGCTCCGGCAGGGTCGAGATCGACGCGCTGATCACGCTGTCGGCTCTGCGCGGCCGCCGCGACGACCTGCGGCGGGCGTGGCGGATGGCGGTGGCGATCGGGTACGGGCCCGGTGTGGCGGACGCGCTGGTCGAACTGGCCTGGCTGGACCTCGCGAGCGGCGACGCCGAGGCCGCGGTGGGCAACGCGACAGAGGCGCACGAACGTGCGTCCGCGACCGGTCAGAGCATTCTCGCCGGCCTTGCCCTGGTCGCCCTGGCCAGCGCGCACGAGGCGCGCGGCGACACCTCCGCGGCCGCGGACGCACGGGTGCGGTCGGCGGAGGTGCTGCAGAGCGCCGGACATCGAGGTGTCCGGGATCGTCCGAACGGCTTGTGAGCGGCCACGGCACTTGATACATCCGTGGCTGAAGGGGGATCCATGAAGAAGATGACTGTGTCGATGACGGCTGCCCTGACACTGGGCGTGCTCGTCGCACCTGCCGCCGAGGCCGGTACCGATCCCGTGTACGACCCGGGGTCGTCGGTGCCCAGCCGGTTCGCGTTCCAGCCCTCGAAGGCCGGTGTCGGCGAGGCACTGGCCTCCGGCTCGTTCTCCGAGTACGGCGCGTCGCTCGGCGGGCGTTCCTACGTCAAGGACCTCGCGGACGACGGCATGGACACGAACCTGTGGGTGCAGTACGGCAAGTTGCAGAGCTACACCTACACCGAGCGGGTCGCGACCGCGTCGGGTGCCGGCGTGAGCACCCCGGTCGCTTGGGGCTCGCCGGTGGACCTGCACGTCGACTTCATCCGGGTGAGGGTGTGCTTCGGTCAGGGTGAGGACAACTGTTCCAAGTGGGTGGGCTGACCGTGAAGAAGTTGGCGCTGGTCCTGGGCCTCGCACTGGCTTTCGGGCTGTGCACGGCGCCGTTGGCGCACGCGATCAAGTGCTCGGGCGATCCCGTGTACGACCCCGGTGGGGTGGGCCCGTGCTACTTCGGGCTGACGCCCGTGATGCCCGGCGCCGAAGCGACGGTCAAGGGCAGGTGGTTCGACCGGACGCCGTACTTCGACCCGCAGGCCTCCTACGTCAAGGACACCGCTGACGACGGTATGGACGCCTACCTGTGGGTGCGTTACGCCCAAGGCACCCAGACGAGCGAGGAGCTGCTCGCCCGCGCCTCGGGCCCCGGTGCGACGGCGGCGGTCCACTGGTCGTTCGCCCCGGCCGTCGACTCCTTCTCCGTGCGGGTGTGCGTCGGTGAGGGCACGACGACCTGCTCGGCCTGGAGGACCTGACCGGGGTGTCCGGATCCGTCCGGGCCCGTCCGAGCGTCTTCCCCGGTGAGCGCCCTGAGATCACGCTCGGGGAGTGCTGAATCCACTGAAGCGCGGCCGGTCCGGCCTGGGGGTCTGGACCGTCGGCGTCACCACCGTTGTCCCGCCGAAGATCGTGAGCCTGCCCAGGAGCAGCTGACCGCGATGAGTTCCGCCCGCCCGCTCGGTCCACCTCTCGAAAGGGGTGGGCCGAGTGGACCTGTACAGCGTGATGTGTGTGAGTGACCTCGTCAGGTCGTTGTGGTGGTACGAGGTCTTCTTCGGACGTGAGGCGGACGAGGTCATCGGCCAGGAGCACCTCTGGCGGGTGGGGGAGAACGCCTACGTGGTGATCGACGCCCGTGACGTGCGGGCGGCTCGGGTGGGCGGGTCCATGATCACGTTCGGCGTGCGCGGGGTCGAGCTGTCGCAGGCGCTGGCCCGGCTCACCGAGCACGGCATCGCCTGCGGGCCGGTGGAGACCTACGCCAACGGTGTCCGGCACGTCGAGGTCCTCGATCCGGACGGCAACAGCCTGTCGCTGGCCGCGCTGCCGTGATGCGCACCGCCCGGCGTTTGCACGTAGAGTCCGGAAGGTGACCGACGAAAACGTGCTGGGCCGCATCAACGAGCTGGTCGAGGAGGAGCACCGCCTGCGCGAACGCGTGGTGGCCGGCGAGATCTCCAGCTCCGAGGAACACGACCGCCTGCGCGCCCTGGAAGAGGCGCTCGACCAGTGCTGGGACCTGCTGCGCCGGCGTCGCGCCGCCCGTGCCCAGGGCGAGGACGCGGACGACGTCTCCGCGCGCTCGGTCGGCGAGGTCGAGGGCTACCTGCAGTAGGCCTCACTCGGTGTCGCGGAAGATGATCCACCGCAGCACGCTGTACATGAACGCGGCCTCGCACGCGCCGGCGACGACGCGGGACAGCAGGTACTGCACGCCGATCGCGGTGAGCGCGCTGCCGACGCCCAGGATGAACGCCAGGTAGTTGATTCCGATCGCCACCGCGTACAGGCCCGCCTGCGGGCCGACGGGGGCGTGCGAGCGGAAGTTCAGGGCGCGGTTGAGCACGAAGCTCAGGCCGAACGCCAGGACGTACGCGATCGTGAACGCGATCGGCACCGGCAGGCCGAGGCCGCTGCGGAACAGGGCGAGCAGTACCAGGTCGAGGCCGAACGTGCATCCGTTGATCAGCGCGAAGCCCAGGAAGCTCGGCGCGACGACGCGGGACAGGCCGAACGGCAGCCACCGCACCACGACTTCCATCAGTGCGTGGAACCGCTGGGTCATGGCACGACAGTGCCACGACCGCGAAGGCGGAAACCGGCGAACCGCCCACCGTCCGCAGGTGTTCGGTTGTTGTTCACCGGGATCAGCCGTTGACCCTTCGCCACTGCGTCGGGCTCATCCCGTGCACCTTGCCGAACGTCCTGGCGAAGTAGCCGGCGTCCGGGAACCCCACCTGCCGCCCGATGTCGCCCACCGGCAGCTCGGTGACGGCGAGCAGCCGCCGTGCCTGCACCATCCGGCGCTCGGTGATCCACTCCTGCACGGTCCGGCCGGTCCGCCTGCGCACGGTCGAGGTCAGGTGGCCGGGGGAGATGCGCACCGCGGCCGCGACCTCGCGCAGTGACAGCGGGTCCGGGTACCGGCGCTCGATCACGTCGAACACCTCGGCCAGCAGCGGTTCGGCGTTCTCGCGCAGGTCGCCGACCACGTCCGCGGCCAGCCGGGACACCCCGACCAGCAGCAGCACCAGGTGGGCGGACACGGCCTCGCGGTAGCCCTCGCGGCGGTGGTGCAGCTCGTCCCGCAGCGCGTGGATCCTGGTGGTCCAGTCGTCCCGGTCCGGCACGGGCACCTTGAGCCGCAACGCGTTCCTGGCTCCGCCGTGGACGAACGGGAACAGCAGCGGGTGCGTGCGCCACGCGAGGTGCGCGCCGGGGGTGTCCGGGCCGAGCGCGTCCGCGGTGAAGAACACGCCCCAGCCCTGTGCGTCCAGGAGGTCGTCGTGGTCGGCCTTGCCCGTGACGTCGCCGGGCGCGATCACGAACAGGTCGCCCGCCTCGACGTGGCGGACCTGCTTCCCCGCGCGCACGATGCCGCCGTCGGCCGCGAAGTACGCGATGCCGGGGAAGTCGTGCGAGTGCGCCTCGTGCGCACCCTTGATGTCGGCGTCGTGCCCCAGCGGCAGGACCTTCACGGCCAGCTCGCCCGGTGCCGGCTGCCACCGGTAGGTCGGCGGCTGGTCACCGCTCAGCGACGTTCGTCGGATCTGCACCGTCAGATAGTCCCATTCAAACCACGGATCGACGCAGAAACCTTGCTGGCAGCGCATTCAGAATGGGTTCATGACCGAAACATCGTCCCACGAGCGGCACTATCTGCCGGGGATGGGCAAGCACTACCTGTTGCCGTTCTACGACCTGCTGCACCAGGTGACCGGGCTGGCCGCCGTCCACCGGGAGATGATCACCTTGGCTCGGCTGCGGGGCGGCCGGCGGGTGCTGGACGTGGGCTGCGGAACGGGAAACCTGTTGCGCTCCACCGGGAAACGGCATCCCGACGTCGAGCTCACCGGCGTGGACCCGGACCTGAAGATGCTCGCCAGGGCCGAGCGCAAGACCCGGCGGGCCGGGGTGAAGGCGCGGCTGGACCGCGGGTTCGCGCAGGAGCTCGCGTTTCCGGACGACTCGTTCGACGTCGTCTTCTCCAGCCTGATGCTGCACCACCTCGACCCGGCGGCCAAGGACGAGATGCTCGCCGAGGTGCGCCGGGTGTTGCGGCCGGACGGGGTGCTCGTGCTCGCCGACATCCGCCACGAGGCGGCGGGCGAGCGGATCGCGGCGGCCGGGTTCACCGTCGAGCCGACCCGGCGCCGCAAGCTGCGGATGCTCGCCGAGATCGGCATCGAGGTCGCCGCGGTCCACTAGCGACAGGTCCATTGTCGACCGATTGAAGGTGCACAATGTTGCTTGCGCGCCAACAGTTCCGGTCCTTCGCGAACTTGCGGGACACCCTCGAACGGGGGTGAGTTCTCCTCTACGCTGCCCGCCGTGACAGATGCGACGGGAAGCCTGGTGGCGCACCGCTACCGGCTCGTTCAGGTGATCGGCACCGGCGGCATGGGCCGGGTCTGGCTCGGCCGTGACGAGGTCATCGGCCGGGAGGTGGCGATCAAGGAGCTGCTGCTGCCCGCCGGTCTGGACGAGCAGCAGCGGGCGTTGCTGTGCCAGCGCGCCATGCGGGAGGCGCAGCTCGCCGGGCAGCTGAACCACCCCGGCATCGTCACCGTGCACGACGTCGTCGAGTACAACGGCACGCCGATGATCGTGATGGAGTTCGTGCGCGGCGGTTCGCTGTCCGACGCGATCAAGGCCAGGGGTGCGCTGCCGGTCGACCACGTCGCCCACGTCGCGAACGCGATGCTGAGCGCGTTGCGGGTGGCGCACCAGGCCGGGATCGTGCACCGCGATCTCAAGCCCGCCAACGTGCTGCTCTCCGGCGACCGGGTCGTGATCACCGACTTCGGCATCGCGCGGCTCACCGGTGACGTCCCGCTGACCACCGACGGCTCGATCGTCGGCACGCCCGCGTACATGGCGCCCGAACAGGGCACCGGCGCGCCCATCACGCCCGCGACCGACATGTGGTCGCTCGGCGCCACCCTGTACGCCGCCGTCGAGGGCCGGCCGCCGTACCAGGGCCAGGACTTCATGACGACGCTGTCGATGCTGCTCACCCAGGAGCCGCCGCCTCCGGTGCGCGCCGGGCGCCTGTCGTCGTTGCTGGGTGGGCTGCTGCGCAAGAACCCCGCCGAACGCGCGTCGGTCGACCAGGCCCTGGCGTTGCTGGCGGGGGCACCGATCGTCCTGCCGACGCGGAAGACCGGTGTCCGCAGACGCACGTTGCTGCTCGCGGGCGGCGGCGCTCTCGCGGTGTCCGGTGGCGGCACGGCGTGGTGGCTCAGCTCGCGCAAGACCACCGGCAACGGCGCGGAACTGCCGTCCTCCAACAACACCAAGCTCGCCAACTCCGACGGCGGCTCCGAGAAGTCGACCACGTCGTCGGCCGGGAAACCGGAGGACATCACCGAGCACGTCCAGCTGTCCGACCACAAGGCGACCGTCACGTCGATCGCGTGGAGCCCGGACGGCAAGGTGCTCGTCAGCGGCGACGACGGCCTCGACGGTGCCGTGGTCCGCATCTGGGACACCGCGACCGGCAAGCTGATCGGCACCGTCCAGAACCCGGACGGCCCCGGCGGTGCCTCGGCGTGCGCGGTGGCGATCAGCCCGGACGGAAAGATCCTCGCGGCGGGCGGCAACCGCACCGGCGACAGCACCACGTACCTGTGGAACCTCGCCGACCGCACGCAGATCGGCACGCTGGAGGACGCCAGGGCGATCATGCAGGCCCTGCGCTTCCACCCGGACGGCAAGACCGTCGTCGGCCTGACCCACACCGGCGGCCTCAAGGTGTGGGACGTCGCCACGCGCAAGGTCAAGATCGGCCTGACCGAGGCCCACGGCGGCGACGACATCACGTTCAGCCCGGACGGCAAGCTGCTGGCCTACGGCGGCACCAAGTTCCAGGAGATCAAGCTCGTCGACTCGGCCACCGGCAAGACGGTCAGGACCATCAACGACTCGTCCGCGAGCGGTGTGTCGTTCTCGCCGGACGGCAAGACCCTCGCGGTTCCGGACGACGACGGCACCAACAGCCTGCAGCTGTGGGACGTGGCGACCGGGCAGAGCAAGGCGGTCTTCGACCGGACCGAGGGCGACGACATCATCACGAAGACCCTGTACCACCCGGACGGCAGAACGCTCGCGACCTGGGGCCACGGCAACTCCGTGCAGCTGTGGGACGTGGCGTCGAAGTCGGTGCGCGCCAACGTCATCGGCGCCGGCGGGAAGATCGAGGCGGTGGCGTTCGACCCCAAGGGCGAGCGGATCGCCTGTGCGGGCGAGGACAAGTCGATCCGGATCTGGAGGCTGCCCCAGCGCTGACCGAGCGTCACACGTCCGTCACAGACGCGGTGATCAGGGGCAACGCGGGTTTCCTAGCGTCAGTCTCCATGACCGTTGACGACGAGGTGCGAGCGCCGGCGCTCGAAGCGTCCAACGAGACGCTGGAGGACTACACCCTGCGGTTCGCGCCGCGCACGTACCGGCGCTGGACGCCCGCGGTGGTCGGGGCGTCGGCGCTGGGCGGGATCGCCTACATGGCGGACTTCTCGATCGGTGCCGGCATCGGGCTGACGCACGGGACCGGGAACGCGTTGCTGGCCATCCTGTTCGCGGCGGTCGTGATCTTCGTGACCGGTTTCCCGCTGGCCTACTACGCGGCCAGGTACAACATCGACCTCGACCTGATCACCCGCGGATCCGGGTTCGGCTACTACGGTTCGGTGCTCACCAGCGTCATCTTCGCGAGCTTCACGTTCATCTTCTTCGCGCTCGAAGGCTCGATCATGGCCCAGGGCCTGCGGTACGCCGTCGGGCTGCCGTTGTGGCTGGGATACCTGACCTCGACCCTGGTGATCATCCCGCTGGTGATCTACGGGATGAAGGTGCTGGCGAAGCTGCAGAGCTGGACGAACCCGCTGTGGCTGCTGCTGATGGTGGCGCCGCTGGTCGTCCTGATCGTGCAGCAGCCGGACTCGGTGCGGCGGTGGCTCGCCTACGGCGACAACGGTGTGAGCACGGCGGCGGTCATGCTGGGCGCCGGGGTGTGCCTGTCGCTGATGGGGCAGATCGGCGAGCAGATCGACTACCTGCGGTTCATGCCGCCGCGCACCGCCGAGAACCGGCGTGCCTGGTGGACGGCGACGATCCTGGCCGGGCCCGGCTGGGTGGTGTTCGGCGCGTTCAAGCAGGCGATCGGCGTGTTCATGGCCGTCTACGTGCTCGACGCGGTGGGCGCGGTCGCCGCCGTGGAGCCGATCGAGCAGTTCACCGGGGTGTTCAAGCAGTTCATGCCGCCGTGGCTGGTGGTGCCGCTCGCGCTGGTGCTGGTCGTGCTGAGCCAGGTGAAGATCAACGTCACCAACGCCTACTCCGGGTCGCTGGCCTGGACGAACTCGTTCACGCGCGTCACCAAGCGGTATCCGGGACGGCTGGTGTTCGTGCTGGTGAACCTCGCGATCGCACTGGTGCTCATGGAAGCCGACATGTTCAGCTTCCTGAACAAGCTGCTGAGCTTCTACTCCAACTGCGCGATGGCGTGGGTCGTCACGGTGGCGACGGACATCGCGATCAACAAGTACCTGCTGAAGCTCTCGCCGAAGCAGCCGGAGTTCCGGCGCGGCATGCTGTACGCGGTCAACCCAGTCGGCGTCGGGTCGTTCCTGGCGTCGTCCCTGCTGTCCATCTCGGTCTACTTCGGACTCCTCGGGACGGCGATCCAGCCGTACTCGCCGCTGGTGGCCGTCGGCATCCCGATCGTGCTGACGCCGTTGCTGGCCGTCGTCACGAAGGGCCGCTTCTACCTGCGGCGCACGGACGACGGCATCGCCGAGCCGGTGCTCGACGAGACCGGCAACCCGAGCGGCACGCGCTACGACTGCGTGGCGTGCGGTGAGTCCTACGAGCGGCCGGACATGACGGCGAGCGCCGCGGGCGGCACGATCTGCTCGCTGTGCCTGAGCACGGACCGGGAAGGTCTGCACGTGCTGCCCTGATCGGGCAGGATCGGGCGCCATGCAGGAACTGGCGTTGCTCGCCGTCGCGGGCGTGCTGATCATCGTCGCGGTGTCGTACTTCGCCCCGAAGCTGGGGGTGGCGGCGCCGGTGCTGCTGGTGCTGGTCGGAATGGGCTGCAGCCAGCTGCCCGGCGCACCGCACGTCTTCGTGCGGCCGGAGTGGATCCTGACGGTCGTGCTGCCGCCGATCCTGTACTCGGCGGCGGTGAACGTGCCGGTCGTGGACTTCCGGCGCAACTTCGCGACCATCGGGTCGCTGTCGGTCGTGCTGGTGGCCCTGTCCGCGTTCGGCACCGGGTTGCTGCTCTGGTGGCTGGTGCCGGACCTCGGGTTCGCCGCCGCGCTCGCACTGGGCGCGGTGGTCAGCCCGCCGGACGCGGTCGCCGCCACGTCGATCGGCAAGAAGCTCGGCCTGCCGCCCCGGCTCGTGACGATCCTCGAAGGCGAGGGGCTGGTCAACGACGCGACGGCGCTCGTGCTGCTGCGCACGGCGATCGTCGCGATCACGGCCAGCGTCTCTTTCGCCGGGGCCTTGGGCGACTTCGCGTTCGCCGTGTCGGTGGGCGTGGTGATCGGGGCGGTGGTCGGCATCGCCTCGGTGCAGGCGCGCTCGCGGATCCACGGGCAGCCGGTCCTGACCACGGCGATCTCGTACGTGGTGCCGTTCCTCGCGTTCATCCCGGCCGAGGAGGTGCACGCGTCCGGCGTGCTGGCGGTCGTGGTCGCCGGCCTGATCACCGGGCACCTGAGCGCGCGGAGGTTCACCGCCCACGACCGCGTCTCCGAACGGACGAACTGGCGCACGATCCAGCTGCTGCTGGAGAACGGCGTCTTCCTGCTGATGGGCTTCGAGCTCACGTCGGTGGTCAGCGACGTGGCGAACGAGGGCCTGGCGCGCACCCTCGTGCTCGGCCTGCTGGTGACGCTCGCCCTGATGGTGCTGCGCGGGGCCTTCGTGATCCCGCTGATCGCGTTGCTGCGCCGTCAGCAACGCCGTGCCGACGCGTTCGCCGACAAGATCGAGTCCTTTGTGGACCGATTCGTCGCGCGCGGTCCGCGCCCCGGTGACGAGAAGCGGTACGACCGCGGTGTCCGGGCGCTGCAACGCAGGCAGGCCGATGTGGCGTTCTACGCCAACGAGGGGCTGAGCTGGCGCGGCGGCGCGGTGCTGGCGTGGTCGGGCATGCGCGGCGTCGTGACGCTCGCGGCCGCCCAGACGCTGCCCACGGACCTGCCGTACCGGCCGGAGCTGATCCTGATCGCCTTCACGGTCGCGATCGTCACGCTGGTCGTGCAGGGCGGCTCGTTGCCGCTGGTGATCCGGTGGCTCGGCATCCGGGGCAACGACGACGAGCACGAACGCCGCGAGTACGCGCGCCTGGCGGGCGAGCTGATGGCGGCGACCCACAGCTTCCTGGGCAACCCGGAGCTGTGCCGCGAGAACGGCCGGGAGTTCGACCCCGAGCTGCTGGAACAGACGCGGGAACGCACGCTCGCGATGAGCGAGGGCGTCGAGAAGATGTTCGTCGAACAGGACCAGGACAGCGTGCTGCACCAACGCCGTGAGCTGCAACGGATGATGACGGAGGCCCAGCAGAACGCCCTGCTGGAGGCGCGGGCCGGCGGCACCTACGCCTCGCACACCCTGGAACGCGCCCAGAGCTTCATCGACGGCCAGGCCACCCGCTTCTTCTGACTCCGACGGCTCAGCCCAGCAGTTTGTCCAGCGTGATCGGCAGATCGCGGACCCGTACACCGGTCGCGTGGTGCACGGCGTTCGCGATCGCGCCGGCCACGCCGACGATGCCGAGCTCGCCGATGCCCTTGGCGCCCAGCCCGCTGATCACCGGGTCCGGGTGGTTCAGGAACCTGACGTCGATGCGCGGGACGTCGGCGTGCACCGGTACGAGGTACGAGGCGAGGTTGGCGTTGGTGAACCGGGCACTGGCGTCGACCTCGGTGGCCTCCAGCAGCGCCTGGCCGATGCCCATCACGACCGCGCCCTGGATCTGGCTGCGAGCCGCCTTGGCGTTGACGATCGTGCCCGCGTCGCACACCGACAGCCAGCGCGTCACGCGTGGTTCACCGGTGAGCCGATGGACTTTGACCTCGCAGAAGTGCGCGCCGAACGAGCGGAAGCCGTGCTCGGGGTCGACGAGCTTGGGCGAGGTGCCGACTGCTTCCACGCCACCGACGTCGCACGTCGTGAGCAACGTGCCGAAACTCGTGGTCAGGCCACCGGACGACACGCTGCCGTCCCGGTAGACGACCGACGCGGGATCCTTGCCGTAGAAGGGAGAACGCGGGTTGGTCACGGCGAGGTTGACCAGTTCGGCCTGCACGGCCTTCGCGGCGGCCTGAACGGCCGGACCGTTGGTGCCCGTCGACGTCGAGCCGCCCGCGTTGGCCGCGGCGGGGGAGGTGGAGTCACCGAGCTCCGGCCGGACGCGCGCGACCGGGATGCCCAGCTCGTCGGCGGCCAGGATCGCGAACACCGTGTACTGACCGGTGCCCAGGTCGGCGGCGGTGCCGGAGACCGACGCCGTGCCGTCCGGCAGGAGCCGGACCTTGACCGACGCCTGGCCTCGGCCCGAGCCGTAGGTCGCGGTGGCCATGCCGGTGCCCACGAGCCAGTCGCCGTCGAGGGTCGCGCGGACCTCCCCAGGGCGTCCGGCCCAGCCGAACTCCTCGGCGCCGAGGCGGTAGCACTCGTCGAGGTGCTTGCCGGACCACGGTTTCCCGGTGTTCGGCACGAGCGTGGCGTAGTTGCGCAGCCGCAGTTCCAGCGGATCGAGGCCGAGCTGTCCGGCGAGCTCGTCCATCGCGCTCTCCAGCGCGAACGAGCCGTTGGCCTCGCCCGGCGCGCGCATCACGGTCGCCGCGCCGAGGTTGAGCGGCACGATCGTCTTGGTGACGCGGATGTTCGGGCTGGCGTAGGTGGTCAGCGTCCAGTTCGCGACAGACTCGGACCAGTTGCCGCCCAGGCCCCTGCTGGTCACGCCGTCGTTGACGATCGACGTCAGCTTGCCGTCCGCGGTGCACGTCATCGAGAGGGTCTGCTTGGTCCTCGGGCGGTGTCCAGCCATCGCGAACACCTGCTCACGCGTCAGCGCCGCCTTGACCGGCCTGTTCAGCGCCCTCGCCGCCGCGCACGCCAGCGGGACCTGCGCCCAGTTGCCCCACTTGCCGCCGAACCCGCCGCCGACGTGCGGGCTGAGCACGTGGATCTTGGCCGCGTCCACGCCGAGCGTCTCGGACAGCCTGCGCTGCACCAGAAGCGCGCCCTGCGACACCGTGTAGACGGTCAGGTGGTCGTCGTTCCAGGTCGCCACGGTCGCATGCGGTTCCATCGCGCAGTGGTGCTGGAACGGGGTGGTGTAGCTCGCGGTGAAGGTGACGTCGCCCAGGGCCTGGGTGCCGACGACCTCCTCGACCTCTTCGTACTTGCGCAGCGCCGGCCCGGGGAAGTCGGTGACCGGCGGCTGCTGCTCGTAGGTCGCGGTGACCAGCCCGGCGGCGTCACGGGCCTGTTCCCACGTCTCGGCGACGACGAACCCGATGGCCTGGCCGAAGAAGCGCACCTCCTTGTCCTGCAACGGGGGGAAGCGCTCGTCGTTCTGCTCCTGGACGTACGCGAAGAGCTTCAACGGGTTGAACGGCGTGTACACGGCCAGCACGCCGGGGGAGGCCAGCGCCGCGCTCGTGTCCATCGCGGTGATCTGGCCGCGGCCGACGGTGCTCGTGACCAGGTAGCCGTAAGCGACGCCGGGGATCTTGGTGTCGGCGGCGTACGGTGCCGCCCCGGTGACCTTGATGCGGCCGTCGACCCGGTCGACGGGCTGCCCGATCACCGCACACCCGCCGCGTCGAGCAGGGCGCGGACGATCGTGCGCTTCAACAGACTGGTTTTGAACGCGTTGTGCGCCAACGGCCGTGCTCCGTCCACAGCGGACTCGGCAGCGTCCGCGAACGTCCGTTCCACCGCCACGCCGCCCTTCAGCCGCTCTTCGACGGCGCGCAGCCGCCACGGTTTCGTGCCCACACCGCCCGCGGCGAGCCGGACGTCCTGGACGACACCGCGTTTGAGGTGCACCGCCGCCGCGACGGAGGTGAGCGCGAACTCGCAGGACTGCCGATCGCGGATCTTGAGGTACGTGGAGTGCCGCTGGGCCCACGGCAGAACCGGCACGACGACCTCGGCGATCAGCTCGCCCGGTCCGAGCACGTTCTCCCGTTCCGGCGTGCTGCCGGGCAGCCGGTAGAAGTCCTCCAGCGGCACGGTCCGGTCGCCGTCCCTGCTCCTGAGCACGACCTGGGCCTCCAGCGCGGCGAACGCGACGGCGACATCGCTGGCGTGCGTCGCGGCGCACGCGTCGCTGGTGCCGAGGATCGCGTGGCCGCGGTTGTTCCCGGTCAGCGCCGGGCATCCGCTGCCCGGCAGCCGTTTGTTGCACGCCGACGTGACGTCGCGGAAGTAGTCGCACCGGGTGCGCTGCATCAGGTTGCCGCCGATGCTCGCCATGTTCCGCAGCTGGCCGGACGCGCTGAGCAGCAACGCGCGGGAGATCATCGGGTGGGTCGCGGTGACGACCGGATGCGCGGCGACGTCGCTCATCCGCTCCAGCGCGCCGATCCGCACCGCGCCCGCGTGCAGCCGGATGCCCTTGAGCGGCAGCCGGTTGACGTCGATGACCCGGTCCGGCGTCAGGACGTCGAGCTTCATCAGGTCGACCAGCGTGGTGCCGCCGGCGAGGAACGCCGACCCCGGCCGGGCCAGCTTGAGGGCGTCGGCGACGGTCGCCGCCGAGGCGTAGTCGAACGCGTGCATCAGCGCTCACCGCCCTTGGCCTGCTTGATCGCTTCCAGGATGTTCGGGTAGGCGCCGCAGCGGCAGATGTTGCCGGACATGGCCTCCCGGATCTGGTCGTCGGTGCGGATCCCGCGTTCCTCGACGACCTTCACCGCGGACATGATCTGCCCGGACGTGCAGAACCCGCACTGGAAGCCGTCGTGGTCGATGAACGCCTGCTGCACCGGATGCAGCTCGTCGCCGTCCGCGATCCCCTCGATCGTGGTGACTTCCTTGCCCTGCAAGGTGGCCGCCAGCGTGAGGCACGACAGCACGCGCCGGTCGTCGACGTGGACCGTGCACGCGCCGCACTGCCCGCGGTCGCAGCCCTTCTTCGTGCCGGTGAGCTGCAGCCGTTCCCTGAGCGCGTCCAGCAGCGTCACCCGCGGGTCGATGCTGAGCTTCCGGCGCTCGCCGTTGACCTTGAACGCCACCTCGACGAGCCCCGCGGTGTCCGGCGTGCCGACCGCCGCGACCGCCTCGACCGCGGACGACGTGAGCGCGACTCCGGCCGAGACCGCCGCCGCCTGACCGAAGAACTGCCGCCTGCTGGTTGTCATGTGACCCCCTGTGCTCGGGGCCACACAAGCAGTATCGATCCGATGGGTCAATGCGCCAAGGCGCCGAATCTCGCCGGTAACGTCAGTTTCGGTGCCAGAGATCCGATGAATCTTGGCGTTTTGCGGGAATTGTGGTCGCTTGGGCGTTCACCCCGCTGAATCAGCTCGCGGTGATCGTCGTGCAGGTGACCTTCTGCCCTGGCGCGGAGGTCGAGGACGCCAGCACCTTCTCGCCGTCGAGCAGGATGCGGCACGTCAGCACCTGATCGCCGTTGGGCGTCGCGATGATCTCGGCCTTCTCGCCGGCGTTGACGACCACCTCCTCCGTGAACGGGACGGGGACGGCCTTGGCGACGGCGTGCGGCGTTTCCTTCTTGTAGCGGTCGGTGTTGCTCAGGTACTCGACCTGCATGGGGGTGGCGGTGGCGGGTTCGGTCGTCACCTCGTAGGTGATCGCCCAGGCCTTGCCGACCAGCGTGTTCCAGCCGCCGAACTGCTGCACCAGCACCACCGTGCCGCCGCCGACCACGGCCAGCACGCCGAGCACGATCACGAGCGTCTTCACAGGACGGACCCTATTGTGCTCGGCTCACTTCAGCAGCAGGCGCACGGTGAGTTCGAGGCGGTTCGCGACGTCGGTGGCCGTGGCGCGGCGCGTCACCCAGGCGACCAGGTTCGACAGCCACACGTCGCCGATCACGCGGGCGATGGCCTTCTGCTCGTCGGTGGGTTCCTCGGCGCTCATCGCGCGGGTGAACATGCTCTCCATCAGCCACGCGACGCGGTCGACCTCGGCGCCCGCGGAGGCGTCGGCGAAGGTGAACGCGCGGGTCATCGCCTCGGTGAGGTGCGGGTTGCGCTGCAGGCCCCTGGTGATGCGGCCGAGCACGAACAGCACGCGCTCGTAGGGGCTGTCGCCGGGAACGGTGGCGCGGTCCATCTTCTCCTGGGCGCGTTCCAGTTCGACGCCGAGGCTCGACACGAGCAGGTGGACCTTCGACGGGAAGTAGCGGTACAACGTGCCCAGCGCGACGTCCGCCCGGTCGGCGACGGCGCGCATCTGGACGGCGTCGAACCCGCCCTTGGACGCCAGCGCGATGGTCGCGTCGACGATCCTCTTGCGCCGTTCGCGCTGGGCCGCGGAGCTGAGCTCCTCGCCCGCCATCAGCGCGTCCGTGCGCGACTTCGAAGGTGACACGGAGATGATCCTCCTGAAACGTGTTGCAGCTGCCCTCACATCCTACTCGATCGGTTTCGCGCCCATGATCTGTTGCCCGAATTAGAACACGTTCTATAAACTCCTTCACGTATGGAGGAGGCCGCATGCCGATCGCCACGACCGGGGAACAACGAGCGTTGCGGGACAGTGTGGACGCGGCCAAGGGCGAGTGGGCTGACCTCGTCCGGGTCGGGTTCTTCGAGGTGACGCGGGAGGGCGGCACGGTCGCCGATCTCGCGGTGATGCTGGAGCGGGCGGCGGAGAACCTCGTGCCGGGGCCGTTGCTGCCCACGGCGCTGGTGTCGGTGCTGCAGCCCGGGTTCGAGGGGATCGCGGGGTTCGGCTTCTCGTCTCATCACGTCGTCGGTGCGGCCGAAGCCACGCACGTGTTGCTGAGAACGGACTCCTGGAGGCTCGCGCCCGTCGCGCAGGTGACCGAGCTCGACGCCGTCGACCTCTCGCGGTCGCTGGGCTCGGTGGTCGTCACCGAACCCGGTGTCGAGGTCGACGACCCGACGGATCTCGCGATCACGTTGATGGCGGCCGAGGCGAGCGGAGTCGCCGCGTGGTGCCTGAACACCGCCGTCTCGTATGCCCGGCAACGGCAGCAGTTCGGGCGGGCGATCGGGTCGTTCCAGGCCGTGAAGCACCTGTGCGTCGAGATGCTGTGCCGGGCCGAGCAGGCGAGTTCGGTCGCCTGGGACGCGGCCGGTTCGGTCGGCGAGGACGAACACCCGCTGGCCGCGGCGGTGGCGGCGGCCGTGGCGCTGGACGCGGCGGTGCGCAACGCCAAGGACTGCATCCAGGTGCTGGGCGGGATCGGGTTCACCTGGGAGCACGACGCCCATCGGTACCTGCGGCGGGCGTTGGCGTTGCAGCAGCTGGCGGGCGGGGTCGCGCGGTGGCGGCGGCGGGTCGCGGAGCTGGCGTTGCAGGGCGTGCGCCGCACGCACACCGTGGAGATCTCGGGTGATCCGGAAGTGCGGGCGTTCGCCGAGGAGCTCGCCGGGCTGGCGCCGGGTGAACAGCGGGAAAGGCTGGCGGACAGCGGGTTCCTGGTGCCGCACTGGCCGCGGCCGTACGGGCTGGACGCGGACCCGGCACGGCAGCTGGTGATCGACGACGAGTTCGCCCGCGCCGGGGTGCGCAGGCCGGACCTCGTGATCGGCGGCTGGGCCGGGCCGACGATCCTCCGTCACGGAACCCCTGAGCAGCAGGAACGTTTCGTGCGACCGACGTTGCGCGGCGAGCTCACCTGGTGCCAGCTGTTCAGCGAGCCCGAGGCCGGTTCGGACCTGGCGTCGTTGCGCACCAAGGCCGTGCGGGTGGACGGCGGCTGGCGGCTCACCGGGCAGAAGGTGTGGACGTCGCTCGCGCACGAGGCCGACTGGGCGATCTGCCTCGCCCGCACCGACTCGTCGGTGCCCAAGCACAAGGGGATCACGTACTTCCTGGTCGACATGAAGTCCGCCGGCGTCGACGTGCGGCCGTTGCGGGAGATCACCGGCGACGCGCGGTTCAACGAGGTCTTCCTCGACGAGGTGTTCGTGCCGGACGACTGCGTGGTCGGCGAGGTGAACGACGGCTGGCGCCTGGCGCGCACCACCTTGGCCAACGAGCGTGTCGCGATGGGGCGCGGATCGTCGCTGGGCGAGCCGCTGGAACAGGTTCTCGGCTCTCCGGCTGCCGCTGACCACGCCGAACGGCTCGGTGCGCTGGTGGCGGAAGGACTGGCGGTGTCGGTGCTGGACCTGCGGGCGAGCCTGCGGGTGCTGAGCGGGCAGGAGCCGGGCGCGGAGTCCAGCGTGCGCAAGCTGGTGGGGGTGCGGCACCGGCAGGACGTCGCGGAGTTCGCGGTCGAGCTGCTCGGGCCGGACGGGGCCGTGGACGGCGAGGCGGTGCACGAGTTCCTGTTGACGCGGTGCCTGAGCATCGCGGGTGGCACGACGCAGGTGCTGATGAATCTGGCCGGCGAACGAATTCTCGGACTGCCGAGGGAGCCGTGATGGACTTCGAGCTCGACGACACCCAGCGGGAGATCGCCGGACTGGCGGCCGACGTGCTGGGCAGGGAGAGCGGCACGCCCTGGAAAGCCCTGGCAGAGGCCGGTTTGCTGGCTCTGGCCGTGCCGGCACGGCTGGGCGGCGACGGGCTCGGCGTCCTGGAGACCGCCGTCCTGCTGACCGAGGTCGGCCGCCGCGCGGTGGACGTGCCCGCGCTGGCGACGCTGGCGTTGGGCGTGCTGCCGATCGTCAAGCACGGGACCGCCGCGCAACAGGACGAACTGCTCCCGCTGGTCACCGAGCAGCACGGCGTGCTCACGGCGGCGCTCAGCGAACCGTCCCATCCGCTGCCCGCCGAGCCGGGCACCACGGCCGGACCGGACGGGATCTTCGGGGTGAAGATCAACGTGCCGCACGCCGCCGAAGCACGGCGGATTCTCGTGAGCACGGACCGCGGCGTCCACGTCGTCGATCCCGGGCAGCCCGGTGTGTCCATATCG
Organism: Lentzea sp. NPDC004789; assembly: GCF_053601075.1. NCBI lineage: Bacteria > Bacillati > Actinomycetota > Actinomycetes > Pseudonocardiales > Pseudonocardiaceae > Lentzea > Lentzea sp. NPDC004789. Next base: position 221,343 of record NZ_JBSGBE010000009.1, read on the forward strand.
GACGGTACCGTGCGGTTCGAGGGCGCCCGCGGTGAGGAACTGGCGGGTGCGGCCGCGGATCTGCGCCGATACGCGCTGGCCGGGGCGTGCGCGGTCGCGGACGGCGTGCTGGCCGGTGCCCTCGATCTCACGGTGCGGCACGTCGGCACGCGGCACCAGTTCGGCAAGCCGCTCTCGACGTTCCAGGCCGCCGCGTGCCAGGTCGCGGACGTCTACATCGCCGCCCGCACGCTGCATCTCGCCACGCTCTCCGCTTGCTGGAGCCTCAACGACAACGACCTCGCCACCGCGGCCTACTGGCTCGCGGCGGAAGCGCTGCCGGCCGTGCACAGCTGTCACCACCTGCACGGCGGGCTCGGCCTCGACATCACCTACCCGATGCACCGCTACTACGGCATGGCCAAGGAGCTGACGCGGTTCGTCGGCGGAGTGGAGCACCGCTTGGGAGCCATCGATGTTCATTGACCTGACCGCCGACCAGCGCAGGCTGCGGGACGAGCTGCGCGAGTACTTCGCGAACGTCATGTCCGCGGAGGAGCGCGAGGCGATGCTCACCGAGCGGCACGGCCGGACCTATCGCGAGCTGGTGCGCAGGCTCGGGCGCGACGGGAGGCTCGGCGTCGGGTGGCCGCGGGAGTACGGCGGCAAGGGGTTCGGGCCGGTCGAGCAGCAGATCTTCGTCAACGAGGCGGCGCGGGCCGACGTGCCGCTGCCGTACGTGACGTTGCAGACGGTCGGGCCGACGCTGCAGGCGTTCGGCACGCAGGAGCAGAAGGACTTCTTCCTGCCGCGCATCCTCAGCGGCGACCTCCACTTCGCCATCGGCTACACCGAACCCGACGCCGGCACGGACCTGGCCGCGTTGCGCACCAAGGCGGTCCGCGACGGCGACCACTACGTCGTTAACGGGCAGAAGACGTTCACCACCGGCGGGCACGACGCCGACCACGTGTGGCTGGCCTGCCGCACCGGCGCACCGGACTCGCGGCACAAGGGCATCACGATCCTCATCGTCGACACCACCGACCCCGGCTACTCGTGGACGCCGATCATCACCTGCGACGGTGCGCACCACGTCAACGCGACCTACTACAACGACGTGCGCGTGCCGGAGAACCGCAGGGTCGGCGAGGAGAACAAGGGCTGGCGGTTGATCACCACCCAGCTCAACCACGAGCGCGTGATGCTCGGCCCGGCCGGCCGGCTCGGCGCGCTGCTGGGACGCGTGCACGACTGGGCCCGCGAACGGCAGCTGCTCGACCTGCCCGACGTGCGGCGGGCGCTCGCCGAGGCACGCGCGGTGCACCGGGTGAACGAGCTGCTCAACTGGCAGGTCGCGAGCGGTGAGGTGGAGGTCGCGGACGCCAGTGCCACCAAGGTGTTCGCCGCGGACCGAACCCAGCGCGTCGGCCGGCTGCTCGAAGAGCTGGTGGGACGGCACGGTGCCAGCGAGGAACTGGTGCGGTGGCTGGACGTGCAGGCGCGGCGCAACCTCGTGCTGACGTTCGGCGGGGGAGTGAACGAGATCCAGCGCGAGCTGATCGCCAACATCGGACTGGGACTGCCTCGGGTGGTGCGATGATCGACATCGAGAAGGAAGCCGCGCGCATCGCCGAACGAGGTGAGTCGGCGCCGCGGCTGGCACGTGACCCGGTGAACCTGCCGATGATCAACAACTGGCTGGAGGCCATCGGCGACCGGCACCCCGGCTACACCGAGGTCGCGCCGCCCGCGATGGTCCAGGTGTGGACGATGGCCGGGCTGCACGGCCAGCGCACCCTGGACGACCCGCTCGGCGCGATGATGAAGATCCTCGACGAGGCCGGGTTCACCTCGGTCGTGGCGACGAACAGCGACCAGACCTACCACCGCTACCTCAGGGTCGGCGAGCACGTCTCGGTGACCACGAGCCTGGAGGACGTGACCGGTCCGAAGAAGACCGGGCTGGGGGAGGGCTGGTTCGTCACGACCCGCAGCACGTGGTGGGTGGGTGACGAGGCGGTCGCGGAGATGCGGTTCCGGGTGCTCAAGTTCCGTCCCGCGGCGAAACCCGAACCAGCGCCCGCACCACCGCAAACCCAGGTCATCCGGCCCTCCGTCAACCGCGACACCGAGTACTTCTGGGCAGGCTGCCGTGAAGGCGAGCTCCGCATCCAGCGGTGCGGCGGCTGCGGCCTGCTCCGGCACCCGCCCGGCCCGATGTGCCCGGAATGCGGTGCCACCAAACCGAAGTACCTCGTCTCGGACGGCCGCGGCGTGATCTACAGCTACGTCGTGCACCACCACCCGCAGGTGCCCGGCAGGCAGACCCCGTTCGTGATCGCCCTGGTCGAGCTGGACGAGGGCGTGCGGATGCTCGGCGAGTTCCAGGGCGAACCGAGCATCGGCCTGCCGGTCGAGGTCGTGTTCACGAAGGTCGACGACGAACTCACGATGCCGAGCTGGAGGCCCCGTGCGGACCGGTGATTCCCTGCCCGAGTGGCACGTCGAGGCCACGCCGACGTTCGTGATCAGCACCGCGATCGCGACTCGGGACTTCCAGGACGTGCACCACGACCGCGACCTCGCGGTCCAGCGCGGCTCGAAGGACATCTTCATCAACATCCTGACGACGACCGGCCTGGTGCAGCGGTACGTCACGGACTGGGCGGGCCCGGAAGTGCTGGTGCGTCAGATCAACATCCGGCTCGGCGCCCCCTGCTACGCCTACGACACGCTGAAGTTCTTCGGCCAGATCCTCTCCAGGGACGACCAGGACGTGGTGATCGAGGTCGTCGGCAGGACCGGGCACGGCGACCACGTCACCGGAACCGTGAAGATCGAGGTGCCGGCATGAACGCCGCGATCGTCGGCATCGGCGCGACCGACTTCTCGAAGGACTCCGGCCGCAGCGAGCTCCAGCTGGCCGCCGAGGCGGTCAGGGCCGCGCTCCAGGACGCCGGGCTCACACCGTCCGATGTGGACGGACTGGTCAGCTTCACCATGGACACCAACGCCGAGATCGCGGTCGCGCGCGAGCTGGGCATCCCGGAGCTGACGTTCTTCAGCCGCGTCCACTACGGCGGCGGGGCGGCGTGCGCGACCGTCCAGCAGGCCGCGATGGCCGTGCAGACCGGTGCGGCGAAGGTCGTCGTCTGCTACCGCGCCTTCAACGAGCGTTCCGGCCACCGGTTCGGCCAGGTGCAGACCGCGGCCGCCGCGAACATCGACAACAGCTGGTCGTACCCGATGGGGCTGGGCACCCCGGCCGCGATGGTCGCGATGTTCGCCCGCCGGTACATGCACGAGTACGGCGCGACTTCCGAGGACTTCGGCCGGATCGCCGTGATCGACCGCAAGCACGCCGCCACGAACCCGCACGCGTGGTTCCACAACCGCCCGATCACGCTGGCGGACCACCAGGCGTCGCGCTGGATCGCCGAACCGCTGCGGCTGCTCGACTGCTGCCAGGAGACCGACGGCGGGGTGGCCCTGGTGGTCGCGTCGGCGGAACGCGCCCGCGATCTGCCCCAGAAGTCCGCGCACATCAAGGCCGCCACGCAGGGCAGTGGCCCGGACCAGTTCACGATGACGAGCTACTACCGCGACGACCTGACCAGGTTGCCCGAGATGGGCGTGGTGGCAAGGGGGTTGTGGGAGAGGTCGGGCATCGGTCCGTCCGATGTGGATGTCGCGGTGCTCTACGACCACTTCACCCCGTTCGTGCTGGTGCAGCTGGAGGAACTGGGCTTCTGCGGCCGGGGCGAGGCCAAGGACTTCATCGCCTCCGGTGCCCTGGAGCTGGACGGAGCGTTGCCGCTCAACCCGCACGGCGGCCAGCTCGGCGAGGCCTACCTGCACGGCATGAACGGCATCGCCGAAGGCGTGCGCCAGGTCCGCGGCACCGCGGTGAACCAGGTCGCCGACGTCGAGCACGTCCTGGTCACCGCGGGCACGGGCGTACCGACCAGCGGGTTGGTCCTAGGCTCGTCGTAGCCGGTCGCGCATCACCTTGCGCACCATCTTCAGCACTCCCTTGGCCTCCTCGTCCGGCTCGGCCTGGAGGTAGCCGAGGAGCTGGAGCAGCAGGTCGTTCGTCGACGACCAGAGCGGCACGAAGGTGCCGGCGACCGGACCGGTGCCCCGGATCGGCCCGCCGGTCACCTCGGTGATCTTCCGGACCAGGTCGATGGTCTGCTCGTCGCGGAACACCAGCTGCACCTCGCCTTCCGTGAACCGCAGCTCCATCTTGCGCGCCGCCGCCTCCTCCGGCGTGGCGTCAGTGGTGGTCTCCGGATCGAGCTCGTCGATCTTCGCGGCGATCACGTCCGGGTCGATGCCGAGGTCCGCGAGGACGCGGGCCGCCATGCTCCCCTCGGACCTGATCAGCGCTTCCAGCAGGTGGTGGCTGCCGACCGGGCCCGCACCGGCCAGCGCCTGCGCCGCGGCGTACGCCTCGTCGGCGGCGGTCGTCGCCTTGTGCGCGCGGGCGGTCGGTTCGGCGATCTCCCCCAGCACGACGTTGCGCAACCGGCTCAGATCGCCGACGTGCTTCGCGAGGATCTTCGCCGCGACCCCTTCGCCCTCCCTGATCAGTCCGAGCAGGATGTGCTCGGCCCCGATGTGGTTGTGGCCGAGGCTCATCGCCTCGCGCAACGCCAGCTCGAGGACCTTCTTCGCTCTCGTGGTGAACGGGATGTGCCCCTTCTGTCCCGGTTCGGTGCCCCGCTGCACGATCTCGAGCAGGTCGGTGGTGATCGACTCCTTGGTGAACCCGAACTGGTGGAGCACCCTGGCCGGCACGCTGGCCGGTGTGGCGAACAGGCCGAGCAGGACGTGCTCGGTCCCGATGTACTTGTGCTGCAACTCCCGCGCGGCGTCCTGAGAGTGCACGACGACCTGGCGGGCCTCCCCCGTGAATCGCTCAAACATGAAACGAGCGTGCGCGCCTATGATTGACCCTGTCAATGCGCTGTCACTGACAGGGTGGTCTACCAATGGTAAGCGACTGGGACGAACGGCTCGCGAAGTGGCGCGAAGAGCTGCAACTGTTCGCGCAACTGGAGGACACGCCGTGGGTGTCGCTCGCGCAGGCCGAGGCGGAGACCGGGGTGTCCCGCTCGGCCCTGCGGTCCTGGTACCGCAACGGGGAGATCGAGTCCCGGCTGGTCGACGGCCCGAACGGACCGCAGCGGCTGGTGCCGCTCGACGCCGTCGTGGAGCGCGCCGCCAGGTCGCCCCGGATTCAGCGGCGGGCGGAACGCGAGGTCAGCCTCGAAGCGCAGGTGACGTTGTTGCGGCACCGGGTGGACCAGTTGGAGCTGCGGCTGGCGGCGCTGGAACGGAGATCGCCGCCAGAGTCTCAGCCGTCTGCCTGATCGCTGACGAGCGTTGGTCATTTCATCGCCGCTTCGCGACAATTGCGATTGAGGCTTGACTTCGAGCTCTGGCGAGATGCTTTTCGGTCTTCAAAAGCCGGGCTGGGCGGTCACGCGACCGAGTTGATCAGGTTGCGTCTCGGTTTTTGCTGCGGGTCGAGCCAGGCGGGCGGGTAGAACGTCGGGATGCCGTGCACCATTTTCACTTCCCACTCACTTTGATGGATCAGTGTGTGGTGGTGTCGGCAGAGCAGCACGGCATTCTTGACTGACGTGTCGCCGCCGTTCGCCCAGTGCTGGATATGGTGCGCGTCGCACTGTTTCGGCGGTCTGTCACAACCGGGGAACGCGCAGCCCTTGTCGCGGGCGACCAGGACGCGACGGATTCCGGCGGGGAAGCTGCGGGTCTTGCGGCCGATGTCCATCGGCTGCGACTTCTCCCCCAGCACCAGCGGGATGATTCCCGCGCTGCACGCCAGGCGACGCACCTCCGCGGCGGGGACGCGCTCGCCGTTGTCCAGCATGCCCTGACCGAGCTTGCCCGCCAGGTCCTCATAGCGCACCGTCACCGTCAACGTGACCGGCTCACCACCGTGCTCGGGCAACTGATCGGCGCGCAGCATGAGATCGACCAGCCCGGCCAGCGCATCGCCCTCGCGCTCGGCACGCGAGCGCGGATCCGGACCTTCCTCGGCCGTGGTGGGGCGCGGTTTCGCCAGCGGGTCCAGCAGCGCCTCGTACTGGGCGCCGGTGACCTTGTCCAGCGTCGCCCGGATCTCCAGCTGGTCGCCCTTCCAGCGCATCACATGCTGGTTGACCTGCCGCACCGGCTCACGGTCACGTGGTTCCGGATCGTTCTGAAGCAGCGCGTAGACCAGCTTGCGGCCCAACCCCCGCAACGCCACCGGATCGTGCTCGCGCGCGAGGTCGACCACGGTCTCCTCGTACTCGGCGGGCAGCTCCTTCATCACCTCGCCGACCACCGCGACATGCTCGACCGACAGCGCGCCCTCGGCCGCCGCCGACGCGGTCACCGGAAGCTCGGCAGTGATCTCACTCCCGGTCGGCGTGATCCCCGACCCCAGCAGCCCGGCATTCACCACCCACTGCTTGGCGGCATTCCGACTCCACCGGACCGCGTGCTGCAACACCTGAGCCAAATCCTTGTACCCAAGCTCACTCGCGGCACCACGCCGATCCAACTCGGCAATTCTCCGCATCACCGCGTGTTCACGAGCCCGAATCTCCACCACCTCACCGACGAGACTGCTCAGCAGCTCGCCGGTAGAGAGAAGAGGAAGGTCTGGTTCGATCACGTGTTCTAATCTACCGCAAGATCACAACATAAAAGCAGGTAAAGCCGTACACGAAAGTGTGAACCGCCTGCCCGAACCCTCATGCGAAGGCGGAGCCGAGCCCGAAAGGGCCTGATGCCGACCCGGTAAGCGGTAGTGACGTGCCCAGCCCACGCGATTGGGGCTTGACTTTGAGTGCGAGATGCGACGCCCGGCTTTTGAAGGCCGATAAGCATCTCGCCAGAGGCTCGAAGTCAAGTCTCAATCGCAATCGTCGTCAGCCCGTGGTGAGCACAGCGTCGGCGAGCACCGGACGATCCCCGGCCGAAGTGGTGAGCACCAGCCGCGAACCGTCCCGCCACACCCGCGTGGTCAGCGTTTCACCGGGAAACACCACGCCCGCGAACTTCGCCCCGAACGACCGCACCTGCTCCGGCCCGTCCAGCACGGTGTCGATCACCGCCTTGCACACCACGCCGTACGTGCACAGCCCGTGCAGGATCGGCTGGTCGAAGCCGGCCCGCCGAGCGAACTCCGGATCGGCGTGCAGCGGGTTCCGGTCGCCGCACAACCGGTACAGGTGAGCCTGCTGCGGCAACGTCGGCGTCGAGATCTCGAAGTCCGGGGGACGCGCCGGCACCTCGACCTTGCCGGAAGGTCCTCGTGAGCCGCCGAACCCGCCCTCGCCGCGCGCGAAGATGCTGGACCGGGTCGTGTACAGCGCGGTGCCATCGGGCGTGACGGCCGTCGACTCCTGCACGATGACGGCGGCCTTCTCCTTGTCCCACACGTCCGCGATCCGCGTGCGCAGCACCGCCTCGCCCTCGGCCGGGATCGGGGCGTGCACGGTGATCTCCTGCGTGCCGTGCAGCACCCGTGCCAGGTCGATGTCGACGCCGGGGAACGACACGACCGGCGGCGCGGTCTCGTGGAAGCGGGGGGCCACCACGCCGAACGTCGGCAGCACCCGCAGTCCCTGCTCGTAGACGTACCTCAGCTCCGTCGCGCCGAGGGCCAGGTGGTAGAGCAGCACGTCGGAGTGGGTCCACGAGAACTTGATCTCGGGCAGTTCCGCCCCCACCGCGACATCCGGATCGATCGGCATGAGCGCCCCTCACTCGTAGGTGATCTTCACCGTGTCGGTGACCGGAACCGACTGGCACGCCAGCACGATGCCCTCGGCGATGTCCTCGGGGTCGAGCACGTCGTTGTTGAGCATCTTGACCTCGCCCTCGACCAGCCGGCACGCGCACGCGCTGCACGCGCCCTCCCGGCACGAGTACGGCGCGTCGAGTCCCTTCTCCAGCAACAGGTCGAGCAGCTTCTGGCGGGCGGGCCAGGGGAACCGGTGCTGCTCGCCGTCCAGCGACACCTCGACCACGGCGTCGGGCCGGTCGTCCACCACCGCGGCCACGTCCGAGAACGGGTCGCTGGACAACGACACGAACTTCTCGATGTGCACCACCGGCACGTCGTGCAACGCCTTGCGGGCGGTCTCCATGAACGGGCCCGGCCCGCACACGAACGCCTCGTCGCACTTGCGCACGAACGCCCGCAGCGCGCCGACGTGCGGCAGTCCCTGCACCGACTCCAGCCAGTGCACCACGGTCAGCCGCTCGGGATGCGCGCGGCACAGCTCGTCGAGCTCCCGCGCGAAGATCACCGAGTTCTCGTCCCGGTTGGCGTAGAACAGGAACACGCGCCCGGACGCCCCGAGCACCGCCTTGATGATGGACATGATCGGCGTGATCCCGCTGCCCGCCGCGAACGCGAGCACCGAGCAGTCCAGCGAGGAGGGCGTGAACACCCCGGCGGGCGCCAGCACCTCCAGTTCCATGCCGACGCACAGCTCCGAGCACATCCACGCCGACCCGTGCCCGTCCGGCGTGCGCTTGACCGTGATCTTCAACGGCTCGCCCGGCGCGCTCGACAGCGAGTAGCAGCGCGCCACGTCACCCGCCCGCACGGTCAGGAACTGCCCGGGTTTCACCGGGAAGTCCACTCCGGACAGCACGAACGAGCGCGCGTCCGGCGTCTCCTCGATCACGGCGTCGACCCGCAGCCGGTGCACCTCAGCCATCGGCGACCTCCAGCGTCCCATCGCGCACGGCCTTCTCGATGCTGTCCCGCAGCCGCAGGCACGTCGGCGTGAACGCCGACCGCGGCCCGCACAGCTCGGGGCACGTGCTGGTGTCGGCCAGCCACTGCACGCTCGTGTGCTGCGGGCTGTTCTTCTTCACCAGCACCTGGTTCCCGCAGTCGCAGCGCACCGGCCGCATCCCGCCGACGAGGAACTCGTCGCGCTCGTTCATGACTGCTGAGGCGCCGGTTCTTGTTTGGCGAGGTTCTCGGCGACCTCCTTCTCCCACACCTCGACCGCGCGGCTCGTGTCGACCTCGAACTCGAACCGCCGCACCATGTCGTCGGTGACGTCCTCGACGTCGACGTAGAACTGCTCGTACCAGCGCCGCAACTGGTAGACCGGCCCGTCCTCCTCGCACAGCAACGGGTTGTCGATCCGCGTCTTGTTCTGCCAGATCTCCACGTCCTGCATGAACCCGACCCCGATGCCGCGCGCGAACTTGCGGGCGATCTTGTCGGCGTGCTCGTCGGACACCCCGGGCAGCTTCTTCACGATCGCGCCCCACTGCAGCCGGAACGACGTCGGCGAGATCGGGTAGTGGCAGTTGATCAGCACGGTCTCGATCTCAAGGCCCTTGTAGTCGTTCCACAGGTAGTCGATCATGTACGACGGCCCGTAGTACGAGGCCTCGGACCGCACCTCGACGTCACCGGTGTAGTTCGAGCCCATCGCGACGTCCGGGCGGCCGCGGGTGGTGAGGTACTGCGAGGCGATGTGGCCTTCCATCACGTTCTTGAAGTACGTCGGGAACGCGAAGTGGATGTAGAAGAAGTGCGCCATGTCCACGACGTTGTCGATGATCTCGCGGCAGTTCGCGCCGTCGATCACCACCGAGTCCCACGTCCAGTTGCTCCACTCGTCGCTGAACGCGGCGTCGATGCGCGGGATCGTCACGTGCTCGGGCGGCGGGTTGCCCTGCGGGTCGTTCCACACGAAGAGCTGCTTGTTCTGCTCCATGGTGAGCCACGACCGGGTGCGCGCTCGGAGCGGAACCCTTTTGGCGTAAGGGATCTCGACGCACCTGCCGTTGCCCGCCCAGCGCCAGTCGTGGAACGGGCACGCGACGGTGTTGCGCTTGACCGTGCCCTGGGTGAGGTCGCCGCCCATGTGCCGGCAGTAGCCGTCGAGGACGTTGAGCTTGCCGTCCTCGGTGCCGAACACCACGAGCTTGGTGCCGAACGCCTCGACGGCGTGGGGTTTGCCGTCGCGGAAGTCATCGGCCAGTCCGAGGCAGTGCCAGCCGCGCGCGAACCGAGCTGGAGGCGCGCCGGTGTCGATCGTGCGTACGGCGTCCTGCGTCATGACATTCCTCCAGTGATGTCGAGGCCGGCGAGATAACCGAACGTCATCGCCGGTCCGAGGGTGGCGCCCGCGCCCGCGTAGGTGTGTCCCATCACGGACGCCATGGTGTTGCCCGCCGCGTACAGGCCTTCGATCACCGAACCGTCCTCGCGCAGCACCCGCGCGCGGGTGTCGGTGCGCAGCCCGCCCTTGGTGCCGAGGTCGCCGGGCACGATCCTGACCGCGTAGTACGGACCGGTCATGAGCGGCGCCAGGTTCGGGTTCGGGTGGTTGCGCGGGTCGCCGTAGTACCGGTCGTAGGCGCTGTCGCCGCGGTGGAAGTCGGTGTCGTTGCCGTCCACGGCCAGGGTGTTGAACCGGCGGACGGTGTCCAGGAGCTCCGGCAGGTCCGCTTCCTGGGCGAGCTCTTCGAGGCTTGGTGCGGTGAGCACGGAGTCGCTCCAGCGGCGGGGGAGCGGGCGGCGGGGCGGGACGCCGCAGAACGGGTAGCGGCTGCGGTAGGCGTGGTCGAACACCAGCCAGGTGGTGCCCTTCATCGCCTTCACCACGTCGATGTAGGGCGCGGCCTCGTTGACGAACCGGCGGCCGACGGCGTCGACCAGCACGCAGCCGGGCAGCGACCGTTCGGCGAGCAGGAAGTACGGGCCGCGCGGCAACGGGACCGACGGGCCCCACCAGGCTTCGTCCATCAGGCCGACGGCCGCACCCGCCCGCACGCCGGCCTCGATGCCGTCACCGGTGTTGGCCTTCGCGCCGACCGTCCACTCCGTACCGATGTCCTGGTGTCGGTTGCGCAGCTGCTCGTTGTGCTCGAAGCCACCGGACGCCAGCACGACGTGCGCGGCCTTGATCAGCTCCTCGCCGACCATCACTCCGGCGACCCGGCCGTTCTCGAAGTGCAGGTCGGTCATCGCGGTGTTCAGCCTGACCTCGACGTTCAGCGCCTTCAGGCCCGCGCGCAGCCCGGCGGCCAGCGCCTGGCCCATGGTGAGGCGGCGGCCCGGCAGGAACCGGCGGGCGAAGACCTTGGCGGCGGTCAGCAGGCCGCGCGGGTGCCGTCCGATCAGCGTCAGCCACCGGTAGTCGGTCTGGGTGATCACGATGCCCGCGGGCGTCGGCACGTACGGCGGTTCGAGGTCCTTGATCTCGTCGCCGAGCAGTTCGGCCCTGAACGGCAGCGGTTCGACCGAGCGGCCGCGCGGCTGTCCGCCGGGTGCCTCCGGGTAGTAGTCGGCGTAGTCGCGGACCCAGCGGAACTTCAGCGGGGTGTGCGCGACGACGAACGCGAGCATCGCCGGTCCGGCGTCCAGGAACGCCTCGCGCAGCTCGGCCGGCACGTCACCGGCGATGTGCTCCAGGTAGGCGCTGGCCTGCTCGGGTGAGTCGGGCCGGCCGGCGGCGGTGAGCACGGCGTTGTTCGGCACCCAGATGCCGCCGCCGGACCGCGCGGTCGAGCCGCCGAAGTGCTCGGCCTTCTCGACGACGAGGGTGCGCAGGCCGTGCTGAGCGGTGCAGAGGGCGGCTGTCATGCCTGCCGCACCGCTGCCGACGACGATCACGTCGTACATCGCACCTCCCCGAGGCATCAGACTAGAACAGGTTATAGTTCTGGGGCGCTTTGGCGCTATGGTGTAGGAGTTCCAGGCAAGTCGACTCACCAAGAACCTGTTTCTGGAGGGTTGCGTGGAAGTCACCGCTGACGTGATCGTCATCGGCTTCGGTGCGGCCGGCGCGTGCGCCGCCGTCGAGGCCGCGGCGGCCGGTGCGTCCGTGGTGGTGCTGGACCGGTTCGCGGGTGGTGGCGCGACCGCGTTGTCCGGCGGAGTCGTCTACGCGGGCGGTGGGACGCGGCAGCAGGTCGAGGCCGGGGTCGCCGACACGCCCGAGGCGATGTTCGCGTATCTGAAGCACGAGGTCCGGGACGCGGTGTCCGAGGCGACCCTGCGCCGGTTCTGCGAGGACAGCGCGAAGATGCTGGCCTGGCTGGAGGACCAGGGCGTGCCGTTCTCGTCGGCGCTCTGCCCGTTCAAGACCTCGTACCCGACCGATGACTACTACCTCTACCAGTCCGGCAGCGAGGACGCCTGGGCCGATCCGGCTCCGCGCGGGCACCGGACCAGGGCCAAAGGCACGTCCGGCAAGGTCTTCTTCGCCCGGCTGGCCGAGGCGACCCGGCGCGCAGGCGCGCGGATCATGCCGCAGACCCGCGCGGTTGAGCTGATCACCTCTGATGGCCGGGTCACGGGCGTGCGGTGCCGGACGCTCACCGGGCTTCCCAAGTCGTTGCACCGGAGGTTGACCAGGGCCGGAGCGAAGCCGTGGCTCTACTACCCGCCGCTCGGCCGGAGGCTGTTCGCGCTGGCGGCGTGGGTGGAACGCCGGTTCGGACGGTCGCTGGTGGTCACCGCGCGGCAGGGTGTCGTGATCTCGGCCGGTGGGTTCATCGCGAACCGGGCGATGGTGCACGAGCACGCTCCGGCGTACCGCGGCGCGCTCGCACTGGGCACGCCCGGCGACGACGGCGCTGGGATCAGGCTCGGTGTCGCCGCGGGTGGGCGGACCGCGCGGCTGGACAAGGTCTCGGCGTGGCGGTTCGTCACGCCGCCCAGCGCGTTGCAACGCGGAGTGCTCGTCGACGCGGACGGGCAGCGGTTCGGTGACGCGACGCGGTACGGCGCGGCCATCGGCGGCGAGATCGTCGAGCGCGGCGGCAGGGCGTGGCTGCTGATCGACGGCGACGTCCTGCGGGTGGCGCGGGCTCAGGTGAAGACGCAGACCGCGCCGTTCCAGCGGTGGCAGGTCCGCTACCTGCTGAACCGCGGGCTGGTCACCGCGCCCACGATCGAGGAAGTGGCGGCCAAGGCGGGCATCGGGACGCCCGAGCCGTTCGGCGAGCCGCCGTACTCGCTGATCAACGTCAGCGTGCGGGCCGGGTTCGGTTACCCCTGCCCGACGCTCACCCTCGGCGGGCTCGTCGTCGACGAGGAAACCGGTCAGGTGCAAGGGGTTCCCGGCCTGTACGCGGCGGGCCGGTCGGCCGTCGGCGTGTGCTCGGAGTCCTACGTCAGCGGGCTCGCGCTCGCCGACTGCGTCTTCTCCGGCCGTCGTGCGGGTCAACATGTCGTGAAGGAGGCCGGGTGCTGACGATCCAGAAGAGAGAGGCGGCCGCCGAGCTGCTGCGCGTGGCGGAACGCGACCGCGTGCCGATCAAGCCGCTGGTCGAGCTGTACCCGGAGATCGACGTGGTGGACGCGTACGAGATCCAGCTGCTCAACGTCCGGCACCGCAACCGCGACGTGATCGGCCACAAGGTCGGCCTGTCGTCGTTGGCGATGCAGCAGATGATGGGCGTCGACGAACCCGACTACGGCCACCTGCTCGACGACATGCAGCTGACCGGAACCGCGGACGCGTCGGCGTACCTGTACCCGCGGGTCGAGGTGGAGATCGCGTTCCTGCTGAGTGCGGACCTGCCGGGTGAGGGCTGCACGGTCGAGGACGTGCTGGCGGCCACCGAGTTCGTCGCGCCGGCCATCGAGCTGATCGACAGCCGGATCGAGAACTGGCGGATCGGCCTGCAGGACACCATCGCGGACAACGCCTCCTCGGCCGGTTTCGTGCTGGGCTCCGAGCGCGTCCGTCCGTCCGAACTGGACATCGGCGCGGTGGCGGCGACGTTGCGGCGCAACGGTGAAGTCGTCGCAGAGGGACGTGGTGACGCGGTGCTGGGCGATCCGGCGATCGCGGTGGCGTGGCTCGCGCAGAAGGTCGCCTCGTTCGGCGTCCGGCTGCTCGCGGCCGACATCGTGCTGCCGGGCTCGTGCACGCGGGCGATCGACGCGCGGCCGGGGGACGAGTTCCACGCCGAGTTCACCGGACTTGGTTCTGTCGACCTGAAGTTCGAATAGGGGTGACTGGGTGAAGGCGGCCATCGTCGGGTCCGGCAACATCGGCACCGACCTGCTCTACAAGCTCCTGCGCTCGCCGGTGCTGGAACCGCGCTGGATGGTGGGCATCGACCCGGCCAGCGAGGGCCTCAAGCGGGCGGCGTCGCTGGGCCTGGAGGTCTCGGTCGACGGCGCGGAGTGGTTGCTGCGTCAGGACGAGCTGCCCGACATCGTGTTCGAGGCGACGTCCGCGGCGGTGCACCGGGCCAACGCGCCGCGCTACGCCGAGGCGGGTGTCCGGGCGGTCGACCTGACCCCGGCGGCGGTCGGGCCGTACGTGGTGCCGCCGGTGAACCTCGGCGAGCACCAGGACGCGCCGAACATCAACCTGATCACGTGCGGCGGCCAGGCCACGATTCCCATGGTGCACGCGGTGTCGCGGGTGGTGCCGGTGTCGTACGCGGAGATCGTCGCGAGCGTGGCGTCGGTGTCGGCGGGACCGGGGACGCGGGCCAACATCGACGAGTTCACCCGCACGACCAGTCGTGGCATCGAGGCGATCGGCGGGGCTTCCCGGGGCAAGGCCATCATCGTGCTGAATCCCGCGGACCCGCCGATGATCATGCGCGACACGATCTTCTGCGCGATTCCCGAGGACGCCGACCCGGACCCGATCACCGACTCGATCGCCCGGATGGAGAACGACATCAGGTCGTACGTCCCGGGGTTCCGGTTGCTCAGCGAACCGCAGTTCGACGACGGCCGGGTGTCGATCTTCGTTGAGGTCGCCGGCGCGGGTGACTTCCTGCCGGAGTACGCCGGAAACCTGGACATCATGACGGCCGCCGCGACCAAGGTGGGGGAGGAGATCGCTCGTGCACCAAAAGAATCCAACACTGCGGTTGACCGACACGTCACTGCGTGACGGCTCGCATCACAAGCGCCACCAGTTCACCGTCGAGGACGTGCGCTCGATCGTGGCGGCGCTGGACGACGCCGGCGTGCCGGTGATCGAGGTGACGCACGGCGACGGGCTGGGCGGGTCGTCGTTCAACTACGGCTTCAGCCTCACCCCGGAGCAGGAGCTGATCAAGGTCGCGGCCGAGACGGCGCAGCGGGCCAGGATCGCCGTGCTGATGCTGCCGGGCGTGGGCGTGAAGGACGACATCCTGATCTCGCAGGACAACGGCGCGTCGATCGTCCGGATCGCCACGCACTGCACCGAGGCGGACGTGTCGGTGCAGCACTTCGCATTGGCCCGTGAGCGCGGACTGGAAACCGTCGGATTCCTGATGATGGCGCATTCGCAGCCACCGGAGGTGCTGGCGAAACAGGCGCGGATCATGGCCGACGCCGGGTGCCAGTGCGTGTACGTGGTCGACTCGGCCGGGGCCCTGGTGCTGGAACAGGTGTCCGAACGGGTCGAAGCGCTGGTCGCCGAGCTCGGGGACGACGCCCAGGTCGGGTTCCACGGCCACGAGAACCTCGGGCTGAGCGTCGCGAACTCCGTGGCCGCGGCACGGGCCGGGGCGAAGCAGATCGACGGCAGCGTGCGCGGATTCGGTGCGGGCGCGGGGAACACTCCGCTGGAGGCGTTCGTCGGGGTCTGCGACAAGCTCGGTTTCGAGACCGGCGTGGACTTCTTCAAGATCGTGGACGCGGCCGAGGACGTCGTCCGGCCCGTCATGCCCGAGGAGTGCCTGCTCGACCGGATGGCGCTGATGATGGGCTACGCGGGCGTCTACTCCAGCTTCCTCAAACACGCGTACACGCAGGCGCAACGCTACGGCGTGTCCGGCGCGCAGATCCTCGTCCGCGCGGGCGAGCGCAAGCTCGTGGGCGGGCAGGAGGACCAGCTGATCGACATCGCACTGGAGCTGAGCAGGGAGAAAGTCCGATGAGCGAGGAAATCCTCGGCAAGGTGCGGGAGCTGCTGCCGGCACTGCGCGACCGCGCGGCGGAGGCGGAGGAGCTGCGCAAGGTGCCGCCGGAGTCGGTGAAGGCGTTGCAGGAGACCGGTTTCTTCCGGATGCTGCAGCCCACGCGGTACGGCGGGTTCGAGTCGCACCCGCTCGCGTTCTACGAGGCCGTGAAGCTGATCGCGAGCGCCTGCGGGTCGACGGGCTGGGTCGCGTCGGTGCTCGGCGTGCACCCGTGGCACGTCGGGTTGTTCGACGTACGCGCGCAGGACGAGGTGTTCGGCGAGGACCAGGACACCCGTATCTCGTCCTCGTACGCGCCGGTCGGCCGGGCTACACCGGTCGAGGGCGGATTCCGGTTCAGCGGCAAGTGGAGCTTCTCGTCCGGCTGCGACCACGCGACGTGGGTGCTGCTCGGCGGGCTGGTGATGAACGACGAGGGCAAGCCCGTCGACTTCCGGACGTTCCTGCTGCCCATCGCGGACTACACGATCAACGACGTGTGGGACACCGTCGGCCTGCGCGGCACGGGCAGCAACGACATCGTGGTCGAGGACGCGTTCGTGCCGGAGCACCGCACGTTGAGCATGCTGCACACGGCCCGGTGCATCTGTCCCGGCCAGGAGGTCAACCCCGGACCGTTGTTCCGCATGCCGTACGGGACGATCCACCCGTTCGCGATCACCGCGCCGATGATCGGCATGGCCTGCGGCGCCTACGAGGCCCACGTCGGCGCGACCCGGGAACGCGTGCGTGCCGCGTACATGGGCGAGAAGTCCGTCGAGGACCCGTTCGCGCAGGTGCGGATCGCCATGGCGGCCAACGACATCGACACCGCGTGGTGGCAGCTGGAGAAGAACGTCAACGACGAGTGGGAGCACGCCGTCGCCGGCACGAGGATCCCGGCCGAGCTGCGCCTGCGGGCGCGCCGCGACCAGGTGCTCGGCAGCGCGCGGGCGATCTCCGCGATCGACCGGCTCTTCGAGAGCGCGGGCGGCAAGGCGATCAACGCGGGCGGGGCGCTGCCGCGGTACTGGCGCGACGCGCACGGCGCACGCGTGCACGCGGCCAACGACCCGGAGCGCGTGCTCGTCATGTACGGCAAGGGCGAGCTCGGCATCCAGGTCCGCGACGGGCTGTTCTGAGGGGCGATCATGAGTGTGCGACTGCACTACCACGAGGCCGGCACGGACAACCCCGAGACGCTGGTCCTGCTGCACGGCGGTGGACCGGGCGCGTCGTCGCTGAGCAACTTCGGCCGCAACATCCCGGTGTTCGCGAAGTCGTTCCGCGTGCTGGCCGTGGACCTGCCCGGTTACGGCCAGTCCGACAAGCCGACCGAGCACGACCAGTACTTCACCTTCGCGGCACGGGCGTTGCGCGACCTGCTCGACTCGCTCGGGGTCGAGCGGGCGCACGTCCTCGGCAACTCGCTCGGCGGCGGCACCGCCGTCCGGTTCGCGCTGGACCACGGCAAACGCGCCGGGCGGCTGGTGCTGATGGGGCCGGGCGGGCTGTCGTTGAACGTCTTCTCCCCGGACCCGACCGAGGGCGTGCGGAAGCTCAGCGCGTTCGCCCGCACGCCGACGCGGGAGAAGATCGAGGAGTTCCTGCGGATCATGGTGTTCGACCAGTCGCTGGTCACCGACGAGCTGATCGACGAGCGCTTCGAGGCGGCCCGGCAACCGGAGTCGTTGCGCGCCATGGCCGCGCTCGGCAAGTCGTTCTCCGGCCCCGACTTCGAGCAGGGCATGCTTTGGCGCGACGCCTACAAGCTGCGTCAACGGGTGCTGCTGGTCTGGGGCCGCGAGGACCGGGTGAACCCGCTGGACGGCGCGCTCACGGCGTTGAAGCTGATCCCGCGGGCGCAGCTGCACGTGTTCGGCGGCTGCGGGCACTGGGCGCAGCTGGAGAAGTTCGACGAGTTCAACCGGCTCGCTGTCGATTTCCTTCTTGGCTGACTTTCTCACGGAGGCGTGATGGGCATCCGATCGCTGGGGTACCTCCGGATCGAGGCCACCGACATGGACCGGTGGCGGGAGTTCGCGTTGAAGGTCCTCGGCATGGTCGAGGGCAAGGGCTCGACGCCGGGCGCGCTGTACCTGCGGATGGACGACTTCCCGGCCCGTCTGGTGATCGTGCCGGGAGACGCCGACCGCCTGCAGGTCTCCGGCTGGGAGGCCGCGACCGAGGCCGAGCTGGAGGAAGTCGCGAAACGGCTGGCGTCGGCCGGGGTGTCCTACGTCGAGGGCACGCCGGAGGATCTGGCTGAGCGGCGGGTGAACGGGCTGATCAGGTTCGACGACCCGTCCGGCAACACGCTGGAGGTCTTCCACGGTGCCGCGCTGGAGCATCGGCGGGTGGTGTCGCCGTACGGGCACCGGTTCGTGACCGAGGAGCAGGGCCTCGGCCACGTCGTGCTGTCCACTTCGGACGACGAGGCGGCGCTGCACTTCTACCGGGACGTGCTCGGCTTCCGGTTGCGCGACTCGATGCGGCTGCCACCGCAGTTCGTCGGCCGCCCGGCGGACGGGCCGCCCGCGTGGCTGCGGTTCTTCGGCTGCAACCCGCGCCACCACAGCCTCGCGTTCCTGCCGATGCCGACACCGAGCGGGATCGTGCACCTGATGGTCGAGGTCGAGAACACCGACGACGTGGGCCTGACGCTGGACCGGGCGCTGCGGCGCAAGGTGCCGATGTCGGCGACTCTGGGCAGGCACGTGAACGACCTGATGCTGTCGTTCTACATGAAGACACCCGGCGGGTTCGACGTCGAGTTCGGCTGCGAGGGACGGCAGGTGTCCGATGAGGACTGGATCGCACGCGAGAGCACGGCGGTGAGCCTGTGGGGACACGACTTCAGCGTTGGCCACCAGAAGTAATGCGGTCAGAAGTAGCGGCCCGCTACCGCTCGGTGCTGGGACACTTCTGCACCGGGGTGACCGTGGTGACCGGCACGTCCTCCGACGGGCCGGTCGGGTTCGCCTGCCAGGCGTTCGCGGCGCTGTCGCTGGACCCGCCGCTGGTGCTTTTCTGTCCACAACGGACATCGCGCAGCTGGGCGGCGATGGCGTCGGCCGGCGCGTTCTGCGTGAACGTGCTGGCCGAGGACCAGCGCGAGGTGTCGACGGTGTTCGGCAAGGCCGGTGCGGACAAGTTCGCGAGCGTGTCGTGGCGGCCGTCGGGCACCGGTGCCCCGGTGCTCGACGGCGCCCTGACCTGGGTCGACTGCCGGGTGTCGGTGGTGCACGACGCGGGCGACCACCACATGGTCGTGGGTGAGGTGGTGGAGCTCGGTCCGGTGCGCGACGCGCAGCCGTTGCTCTTCTACCGCGGCCGTTACGCCGCGCACGCCGAACTGGACACGCGCGGCTGGTCCGGTGAGGTGCTCGACAACCTCCTGACCTGGCAACGCCAGTCAGAGTGGCATTAGCGCGGTGATCTCCCACGACGCGGTGGGGAAGCGGACTTCCCCGTTGTGCACGAACGGGTCGAACGCGCGCAGGACGGTCTTGAGGACGTCCTCGCGCTCGTCCTCGCCCATGGTCTGGAGCGCACGGCCGACCGGGCCGAGCATCGTCAGGTACGCCGG
Organism: Lentzea sp. NPDC004789; assembly: GCF_053601075.1. Taxonomy (NCBI): domain Bacteria; kingdom Bacillati; phylum Actinomycetota; class Actinomycetes; order Pseudonocardiales; family Pseudonocardiaceae; genus Lentzea; species Lentzea sp. NPDC004789. Next base: position 240,838 of record NZ_JBSGBE010000009.1, read on the forward strand.
CAGCAGGTCCTCGGGTATGCCGCAGACCAGGTCGACCGGCCGGAGGTCGACGTCGGTCCAGCCGCTCTCGCCGAGGATCTTGCGCGTGCGGTCGGGGCTCGCGAGCCCGTACGGTCCCGGCCCGTCCGGGGCGAACGTGGGCAGGTCCGGCATCAGCGGTGCGACCGCCTTCTCGGCGGTGGTCAGGAAGGGATTCTCGTCCTTGTCGCGCCAGACGAGCACGTGCAGCTCACCGCCCGGTTTCGCGGCGGAGCGGAGGTTGCGGAACGCGGCCACCGGATCGTCGAAGAACATCACCCCGAACCGCGAGACGACCAGGTCGAACTCCGGTTCGAACGCGTGCACCTGGGCGTCGGCCTGGAGGAACCGGACGTTCGGGCTCTCCTTCGCCACCGCGATCTGCGGTCCGGAGATGTCGACCCCGAGGCATGGCACGTCACCGAGCGCCGCCGCGATCGCCCTGGTCACACCCCCGGTCCCGCACCCGACGTCGAGCACCCCGGTCCGCGGCTTCTCCTGTGCCGCCCGCACGAGCAGGTCCTCGAACGGTCGCATCACCAGGTCGACGATGTCGCGTGCGGCGGCCCAGCCGTGCCCGCCCGCGCCGTTCCACAGTGCCGCCTGCTCGGTGTTGACCTCAGCTGTCATGCTCCTACCGTCCTACTTCAAGTCGGCTTGAGGTCAAGTGTCATGCAGGAACTCGGTATCGGCGAGGTGGTGCGGCGGTCCGGCGTGCCCGCCTCCACCCTGCGCTACTACGAGGAGCGCGGCCTGATCGGCTCGGTCGGCCGGCGCGGTCTCACGCGGATCTTCGACCAGGGCGTCTTCCAGCAGCTGGCGTTGATCTCCGTCGGCCGCGCGGCCGGGTTCACGCTCGACGAGATCGCGGTGATGTTCGCCCCGGACGGCAGCCCGCGCCTCGACCGCGCGTTGCTCACCAGCAAGGCGGACGAGCTGGACGCGACGATCCGGCGGCTGACCATGATGCGGGACGGGCTGCGGCACGCCGCGTCCTGCCCGGCGCCGACGCACATGGAGTGCCCTAAGTTCCAACGCCTGCTGGACAGGCTCACCAAGGACTAGCTCAACGTCTGCAGGCGCCGGAGGTGGTGGGCCGGGCCGCCGAACAGCTGGGCGCTGCCGTGCGCGCGCTTGAAGTACAGGTGGGCGTCGTGTTCCCAGGTGATCGCGATGCCGCCGTGCAGCTGGATCATCTCGGCGGCGACCTTGCAGAACGCCTCGGAGCAGTACACCTTCGCCACTGCCGCGGACACCTCGTCGGTGGCGGCCAGCGCGGCCGACCTGGCGGTCTCGACGAGGACGTGGAGATCGGCCATCCGGTGCTTCAACGCCTGGAACGAGCCGATGGGCCGGCCGAACTGGACCCGCGTCCTGGTGTACTCGACCGTGATTTCGAGGGCTCGCGCGGCGCCACCGACCTGTTCCGCGGCAAGAGCCGCCAGGGCGATGTCCCGGATCTCGGGTGACCAGCGGCCGAGGCGGGTCGCGGGGGTGTCGGCGAGGTGGATCGTGGCGAGCCGGCGGGTCTGGTCCAGCGTCGGCGTGTGCTCGCGAGCCACGCCGTACAGGTCCACCTCGTAGATCCAGGTGCCGTCGCTGACCAGGAGGATCTCGGCCAGGTCGCCGTCGAGGACGTACCGCGCGGTGCCGTCGAGGTAGTGGCTGGCCGGGTTGACTTCAGGGTGGTCGAACGCCTCTTTCGACGTGATCTCGACGGCGTCCCACGCGAGCGCGGCGCCGGCTCCGTCGGCGATCCGGCGCAGCAACCGGCCCGTGCCGGGGAACCTCAGCAGCGCCTGGGCGGCGATGGTCGAGGCCAGCAGCGGTGACGGCGTGAGGGTGCGGCCGAGCTCTTCCAGCGCCACCAGGGTGTCCGCGAGTCCGGCGCCGGATCCGCCGTACTGCTCGGGGATCGGGAGCACGCCCATGTCGCACAGCCGTGCCCACAGACCCTTGTCGTACCCGTCCGGGGTCTCGATCGCCGCACGGACGTCCGAGTGCTTGGCGAGCAGGCCGCGCACGGCGTCGCGCAGCGCGAGTTGTTCCGGTGTCACAACGCCTCCAGCACGCGCGCTCGGTGCATCGACGGGCTGCCCCACGCGGTGCGCAGGGCTCGGGTCTGCAGCAGGAACCGGCCGAGCGCGTGCTCGGCGGTGTAGCCGATCGCGCCGTGCACCTGCAGGGCGATGCGGGCGGCCTGCCAGGCGGCGTCGGAGGCGGCCACCTTGGCGGCGGAGACGTCCCGCGCGGACATGGTCACGGCGGCGCCCAGGACGAGTGGGCGGGCCAGCTCCAGTCCGATGTGGACGTTGGCCAGGTGGTGCTTGACCGCCTGGAACGAACCGATCGGCTTGCCGAACTGGGTGCGCGCCTTCGCGTGTTCGGTGGTCATGTCGAGCATCGCGCGGCCGAGGCCGAGGAGCTGGGCCGAGCAGGTCAGGACGCCGACGTCGAACGCGCGGGCGGAGGGCACGCCGGTGGCGACGACGGCGCCGGCGGCCAGTTCGACGAGGCGGCGGGCGGGGTCGACGGAGGACAGCTCGGCGGTGGGGACGGCCTCGTGGAGGGTGTCGCCTTCGACGAGGAAGTAGCGGTCGGCCTGGACCGCGTGCGGGACGTGTGGTGGGAAGGCGACGGACGCGGTGTGGGCTCGCGGGCCGATCGGCGTGGCCGCCACCGCCTCGACCTCACCCAGCAGTGCCGGCAGCACCGCGAGCGACTCGATCAACGCCCCCTCCACCGCGTGGTGCCCCAGCTCCTCGAACACCACCACGAGGTCGACCGGGTCGGTCACCTCGTCGACCCCGAGCGACACCAGATCCCGCTTCCCGGCGGCGAGGAACCCGTGCAGCACCGAGGCGAAGTCCGTCTGCTCGGACGACAGCGTGAACATCATCGCGGCAACCCCAGAATCCGCTCGGCGATCACGTTGCGCTGGATCTCGTTCGTACCGGCGTAAATCGGTCCGGCCAGCGAGAACAGCCACCCGTCCCGCCACCCCGGCGCGGCCTCGCCGAGCAGGTCCAGCGCGGTTTCGTGCACCGCCACGTCCAGCTCGGACCAGAACACCTTCGTGACGCTGGCGGCCGGACCGGCGGGCGGATCCGCCAGGGAACCGAACGTGTGCAGCCGATAGGCCTGCGCGCCGATCCACGCGTCCACGACCCGGTCGCGCAGCGCCGGATCCGGGTTCTTGCGGTACAGCTCGACCAGCCGCCCGGCGGCCGCGACGAACCGGCCGGGGCTGCGCAACGACAGACCGCGCTCGTTGCCCGCGGTGCTCATCGCGACCCGCCAGCCGTCGCCGACGGCGCCGATCACGTCGTGGTCCGGCACGAACACGTCGTCCAGGAAGATCTCGGCGAAGCCCGGTTCGCCGTCGAGCTGGGCGATCGGCCGCACGGTCACACCAGGAGCCCGCAGGTCGAACATCAGGTACGTCAAGCCGCGATGGCGGCCCTCCGGCGAGGTCCGGAACAGCCCGAACGCCCGGTCCGCGAACGCCGCCCGCGAGCTCCACGTCTTCTGCCCGCGCACCAGCCAGCCGCCCTCGGCCCGAACCGCCGTGCTGCGCAGCGACGCCAGGTCCGACCCGGCCTCCGGCTCCGACCACGCCTGCGCCCACACCCCGTCGCCGCGCGCCATCGGCGGCAGGATCCGGGCGCGCTGTTCGTCGGTGCCGTGCGCGAACAACGTCGGTGCCAGCAGGAAGATGCCGTTCTGCGAGACCCGTCCGGGAGCACCGGCGGCGTGGTACTCCTCCTCGAAGATCAGCCACTGCAGCAGCGAGGCGTCCCGGCCGCCGAACGAAGCAGGCCACGAGACCACCGACAACCGTGCCGAGGCGAGCAGCCGTTCCCACGCGCGGTGTTCCGCGAAGCCCTCCGCGGTGTCCATCGAGGACAGCGGGCGGACGTGCGCGGCGAGCCACGACCGCACCTCGGCCTGGAACTCCAGCGTCGCGGCGTCCAAGTCGAGGTCCATCAGCCGGAGGCCTTCTTCATCGCACGGGCGTCCATCCCCGCCAGCGCGTCGGGACTGACCTCGGCGTTGTGGGCGTGTGCGAAGTGGTGCAGGCCGAACACCGAGTCCATCCCGGCCCGCAGGCCCATCAGGTCCTCCGACTGGTTGACCGCCTTCTTCGCCAGCGCGAGCCCGAACTGCGGCATCGCGGAGATCCGCCCGGCCAGCTCGAAGGTCGTGGACTCCAGCGACGAACGCGGCACGACCCGCGACACCATGCCCCACTCGTAGGCGCGCTGGGCGGAGAACCGGTCGCCGGTGAACAGCACCTCCTTCGCGGCGCGCGGGCCGAGCACCCACGGGTGCGCGAAGTACTCGACGCCCGGAATCCCCATGCGCACCACGGGATCGGCGAAGAACGCGTCCTCGGCCGCCACGATCAGGTCGCACACCCACGCGAGCATCAGGCCGCCCGCCACGCACGCGCCCTGCACCATCGCGATCGTCGGCTTCGGGATCTCCCGCCACCGCCGGCACATCCCGAGGTAGACCTCCATCTCGCGGGCGAAGCGGAGATCACCGCCGGAACGGCCGACGTGGTCCCACCACATCACGGCCTTGCGCTCGAACGACTGGTCCACGTCCCGGCCGGGCGAGCCGATGTCGTGGCCCGCGGAGAAGTGGTCGCCCGCACCGGCCAGCACGATCACCTTGACCTCGGCGTCGTCGACGGCGCGCGTGAAGGCCTCGTCCAGCGCGTAGGTCATCGCCGAGTTCTGCGCGTTGCGGTACTCCGGCCGGTTCATGGTCACGACGGCGACCGCGTCCCGTCGTTCGTACTCCACTGTCACGCGTTCTCCTTGCGCAGTAGGTGTTTGAGGACCTTGCCGCCGGCGTTGCGGGGGAGTGCGGGGTGGAACTCCACGGCCCGCGGCACCTTGTAGTTGGCGAGCCGTTGGCGGCAGAAGGCGATCACCTCGTCCGACGTCAGCGAGAAACCCGGTGACGTCACGACGTGCGCCACTCCGACCTCGCCGAGCCGCTCGTCCGCCATGCCCACCACCGCGGACTCGGCGACTCCTGGCAGGCGGGCCAGCGCCTGTTCGATCTCGGCGGGGTAGACGTTGAACCCGCCGCAGATGTACATGTCCTTGAGCCGGTCGGTGATCGACAGGTATCCGCGTGCGTCGATCTGCCCGACATCGCCCGTGTGCAGCCAGCCCTCGGCGTCGACGGCCGCCGCGGTGGCTTCCGGATCGTCGAGGTAGCCGAGCATCACGTTCGGGCCGCGCAGCAGCACCTCGTCCTGCTCGCCCAGGCGGAGCTCGAAGTCCGCCATCGGCCGCCCGCACGTGTGCGCCACCGTCTCCGGTGAGTCGTCGGGACGGCACATGGTGGCGACGACGGCTTCGGTGAGGCCGTAGGCCGTCAGAACGGTCGAGAACGACAGCTCCGACTGCATCCGCTCGACCAGCGCCACCGGCACCACGGCGGCCCCGGTGACCGCGAGCCGCAGCGACGACAGGTCGAACGACCCGCGGTCGGGGTGGTCGAGCAACGACTGGTAGATCGTCGGCGGACCCGGCAGCACGGTGATGCGTTCCCGTTCGATCAGCCGCATCGTCTCGGCCACGTCGAACACCCGCTGCGGCACGATCGTCGCGCCGCGCAGCAGACTGGCGAGAATCCCCGCCTTGTAGCCGAAGGTGTGGAAGAACGGGTTGACGATCAGGTACCGGTCGCCGGACGACAGCTCGCCGCACACCGCCCACGCCTCCGCGACGCCGAGCGACTGCCGGTGCGCGCTCATGGCGCCCTTGCTGCGCCCGGTCGTGCCGGAGGTGTACATGACGTCGCAGAGCTGGTCCGGGTCGAGCGAGGGCAGGTTCGTGGCCCAGTCGAGCCAGTCGACGGGCAGCCGCACGATGATCTCCGGCAGCTCCTCGCCCCGCAGCTCCGCGAGCCGGTCGCGGCCGAGGAACGAGCTCTCCACGAGGAACGCGCGCGCCTTGCTGCGCCGCAGCACGTCGAGCGTCTCGGTCGCGGTGAACCGGGTGTTGATCGGCACCAATGCGGCACCGGCGTGCAACGCCCCGAGCGCCGCCACCACCCAGTACCACGAGTTCGGCGCGCACAAAGCCACCCGATCGCCCGGCTGCACGCCCATCCCGATGAGTGCGCGCGCCGCGGTGTGCACCTTCGCCCGCAGCGCGGTGTAGGTGAGCCGAACCTCCCCGTCCACCAAGGCTTCCGCGTCGCCGAAAAGCGAAGCGGCGCGGTCGAGCACAGCTGAAACCGTTTGCCTGCTTGGATCACCGGCCATGAACGCCCTCCAAAGCAAGTGCTTGGTAGGTTAGAGTATGGCGCATGGAGTCCTTCCGGCGCGAGGTGCGGGAATGGTTGTCCGCCAACCTCGTCGGTGAGTTCGCGCAGCTGCGCGGTCTGGGTGGTCCCGGCCGCGAGCACGAGGCGTTCGAGGCACGGCTGCGCTGGCACCGGCACCTGGCGGCGCACGGGTGGACGTGCCTCGGCTGGCCCGGCGAGCGCAGCGTGGAGGAACAGGTCGTCTTCCACGAGGAGTACGCGGAGGCCGACGCGCCCGCGAAGGTCGACATCGTGGGCGAGGGGTTGCTCGGCCCGACGTTGATCGCGTTCGGCACGCCCGAGCAGAAGGAGCGGTTCCTCCCGAAGATCCGCAGCCTCGACGAGCTGTGGTGCCAGGGCTACTCCGAACCCGGCGCGGGCTCGGACCTCGCGTCCGTGCAGACCAGGGCGCGCCTCGAAGGCGACCAGTGGGTGATCAACGGGCAGAAGATCTGGACGTCGAACGCGCACCACTCCGACTGGATCTTCGTCCTGTGCCGCACGGAACCGGGGTCGCAACGGCACCACGGCCTCTCGTACCTGCTCGTGCCGATGCACCAGCCCGGCATCGACGTCCGGCCGATCCGCCAGCTGACCGGTACGTCCGAGTTCAACGAGGTCTTCTTCGACAACGCCGTCACGGCGCAGGACAACGTCGTGGGAAAGCCGGGCGAGGGCTGGAAGATCGCGATGGCCACGCTCGGCTTCGAACGGGGCACGGCGATGCTCGGCCACCAGGTGAGCTTCCGCCGCCAGCTCGACGCGATCAGGGCGCAGGCGCCGGACGAGATGCGGGAGAAGCTCACCAGGGCGTGGCTCGAACTGCACGTCATGCGCTCGCACACGCTCAGAACCCTGAACGACGAACCCGGTCCGGAGGCGTCCGTGCTGAAGCTGTTCTGGGGCGGCTGGCATCGCAGGCTCGGCGAGCTCGCGATGGAGTCGCTCGGGCCGGAGTCGATGCTCGACGGCAGCGAGTGGCAGCGGATGTTCCTGTTCAGCCGCGCGGAGACGATCTACGGCGGCTCGGACGAGATCCAGCGCGAGATCATCGCCCACCGGATCCTGGGGCTGCCGCGATGACGAGCCACGATCTCCTCACGGACAAGGTCGTCGTCGTGACGGCCGCGGCGGGCACCGGTATCGGTTCCGCGACCGCGAAACGCTGCCTCGAAGAAGGCGCGACGGTGGTCATCAGCGACTGGCACGAGCGTCGCCTCAAGGAGACCCACGAGTCGATCGGGGCTCATCACGCGATCCCGTGCGATGTCACCAACGAGCAGCAGGTGCAGACGCTCGTTGACGAAACAGTCGCGCGGTTCGGCCGCATCGACGTGATGGTCAACAACGCGGGTCTCGGCGGCGAAAAGTCCCTTTTGGACATGAGTGACGACGAGTGGTCGCGCGTGCTGGACGTGACGCTGAACGGAACCTTCCGCTGCACCAGGGCCGCGTTACGCCAAATGGTCGCCCAACGAAGCGGTGTCGTCGTTAACAACTCTAGTGTGATCGGCTGGCGTGCGCAGAAGGGTCAAGCCCATTACGCCGCAGCAAAAGCCGGGGTCATGGCGTTGACGCGCTGCGCCGCGATGGACGTGGCCGAGCACGGCATCCGGGTGAACGCGGTCGCCCCGAGCTTGGCGGCGCACCCGTTCCTCGCCAAGGTCACCAGTGAGGAGTTGCTGACGGAACTGGCGTCCCGCGAGGCGTTCGGGCGCGCCGCCGAGCCGTGGGAGGTCGCGAATGTGATCGTGTTCCTCGCCAGCGACTACTCGTCGTACCTGACGGGCGAGGTCGTCTCGGTGAGCAGTCAGCACCCGTGAGGAAGGAACGACCGGTGAGCAACAGGAGGGCGGAGCTGCTGGAGCTCGCGGCGCGGATGTTCGCGGAACGCGGCTACGGGCAGACCACGGTCCGGGACATCGCGGACGCGGCGGGCATCCTGTCCGGCAGCCTCTACCACCACTTCGACTCGAAGGAGTCGATGGTGGACGAGATCCTGAGGTCCTTCCTCGACGACCTGTTCGCGTCGTACCGGGAGATCGTCGAGGCCGGCCTGGAGCCGAAGCAGACGCTGAAGGCGCTGGTCGTGGCGTCGTTCGAGGCGATCGACACCCGGCACGCCGAGGTCGCGATCTACCAGAACGAGTCCAAGCACCTGATGGGGCTGGAGCGGTTCTCCTACCTGCACGACCGCAACGTGGAGTTCCGCAAGCTGTGGACGGTGCTGCTGGAGGAAGGCATGCGCGCGGGCGTGTTCCGCGCCGATCTCGACGTGGACCTCGCGTACCGGTTCATCCGCGACACGGTGTGGGTGGCCGTGCGCTGGTACCGGCCGGGCGGTGGGCTGCCGGCGGACACGGTCGCCGACCAGTACCTCGCGATCCTGCTCGACGGCATCGCCACGGGGCGCCGGAAGAACTCGAAGACGTAGAAGGGGAGGGCCCTCGTGGCCGAGGCGTACATCATCGAGGCTGTGCGGACTCCGGCGGGCAGGCGCGGCGGCGAGCTCAGCCGCGTGCACCCCGCCGATCTCGGCGCGCACGTGATCACCGCGCTGCTCAACCGGGTCGACGTCGACCCGACCGACGTGGACGACGTGATCTTCGGCTGCGTGGACACCGTCGGACCGCAGGCGGGCGACATCGCGCGGACGTCGTGGCTCGCCGCGGGGTTCCCGGAGCAGGTGCCGGGCGTGACGGTCGACCGGCAGTGCGGGTCGAGCCAGCAGGCGCTGCACTTCGCCGCGCAGGCGGTGATGAGCGGCACGGCCGACGTCATCGTCGCGGGCGGCGTGCAGAACATGTCGCAGGTGCCGATCGGGTCGGCCATGACGGTGATGCCAGGAGCGAGCAGCCCGTTCGAGGGCTGCGAGGGCTGGCAGCACCGGTACGGCGACGAGGAGGTCAACCAGTTCCGCGCCGCCGACCTGATCGCGGTGCGGTGGGACCTGTCGCGGCGCGAGATGGAGGAGTTCGCGCTGCAGAGCCATCTGCGGGCGATCACCGCGATCAAGGAGGGCCGGTTCGACCGGGAGATCGCGCCGGTCAACGGGGTGGCGGCCGACGAGTGCCCGCGGCCGGACACCAGTGCCGAGAAGATGGCGGCGCTGCAACCGTTGCGGCCGGGTGGCCGGACGACGGCGGCGCTGTCGTCGCAGATCTCCGACGGTGCGTCGGCGGTGCTGGTCGTGTCGGAACGGGCGGTGCGCGAGCACAAGCTGACGCCTCGGGCTCGGGTGCACCACCTCTCCGCGCGCGGGTCCGACCCGATCTACATGCTGACCGCGCCGATCCGCGCCACCCGGTTCGCGCTGGAACGGGCCGGGATGTCCATTTCGGACATCGACCTGTTCGAGATCAACGAGGCGTTCGCGTCGGTCCCGCTGGCGTGGGCGAAGGAGCTGAAGATCGATCTCGGGCGGGTGAACGTCAACGGGGGAGCGCTCGCGCTGGGCCACCCGATCGGCGCGACCGGCACGAAGCTGTTCACGACGTTGCTGCACGAGCTGGAGCGGACCGGTGGCCGGTACGGGTTGCAGACGATGTGCGAGGGTGGCGGTCAGGCGAACGTGACGATCATCGAACGTCTTTGAGCCGGTCGATGGCTTTTTCGGCGTCCTTGACGATGTTTTCGATGAGTTCCTGGCAGGTGGGCAGGTCGTCGAGCAGGCCGGCGACCTGACCGGACGCGAGCACGCCCGCGTCGGTCCTGCCCTCGACCAGACCGGCGCGCAGCAGCATCGGCGTGTTCGCGGCCATGATCACCTGCGACCAGGTGAGGTCCTTGCCGTGCCGCATGGCCAGGCCCTCGCGGATCATCGCGCGCCAGGTGAGCCCGGTGTGCCTGCGGAACCTGGCCGCGTTGGTGACGGCCCTGGTCAGGCTGCTGAGCCTGCCGGACCTCTCCAGGTGGTCGACCAGGTCCGTGCGCAGGACCCGGTGCGGCAGGCCGTCGACGCGTGTGGTCACGACCGTGCCGTTGAGGTCTCGTTGCAGGTAGGCGGCTTTGACGGCGTCCGGGACCGTGCTCTCCCGGGTGAGCAGGAACCGCGTGCCCATCGCGATGCCGGCCGCGCCGTACGCGAGTGCGGCGGCCAGGCCCCGTCCGTCGAAGAAGCCGCCCGCCGCGATCACCGGGATGTCGACGGCGTCCAGCACGCTCGGCAGCAGCAGGGTCGTGGCGACACCGCCGGTGTGGCCGCCGCCTTCGCCGCCCTGCACGATCACCGCGTGGGCGCCCCACTTCGCGACCTTCTCCGCGTGCCTGGCCGCGCCGATCGACGGGATGACCACCACACCCGCGTCGGTCAGCTTGGCGATCATGTCCGGTTTCGGGGCGAGCGCGAAGGACGCGACCTTCACCTGCTCGCGGATGATCAGGTCGACGCGGTCCCGCGCGTCCTGGGCGTCCGCGCGCAGGTTCACGCCGAACGGCCGGGACGTGCGGGAGCGGGTTTCCTTGATCGCCGCTTCGAGCTCGGCGCAGGTCATGGTGGCGGACGCGAGGATGCCGAGCCCGCCCGCCTCGGCGGTCGCGGACACCAGCCGCGGCCCGGCGACCCAGCCCATGCCGGTCTGCACGACCGGGTGTCTCACCCCGGCCAGCTCGGTGAGCGCGGTCCTCATGACGGGACTTCCCGGTCCCGCTCGGCATCGGGATCGAGCACGGTCCTGATGAGCTTGAGCTCCTCGTCGGTGGGGAACCGGGTTTCCGTCACATCGCCGGTGCTGAGCGGGAACGACGTCTGCTTCCGCACCTCGTCCACGGACACGCCGGGATGCGTGGAGACCAGGCGCATCGAGTGGTCGGGCGTGGCGAAGTCGAGCACCGCCAGGTTCGTGACGACGCGGTGGACGTCGTGGAACGGTCCGACGGCGCGGTCGTAGCCGACGCCGGAGACCACGTCCACGGCCTCGACGAGCACGCGCGGGCTGTGCCGCGGCACCCAGTAGCTGGTGCGGTGGTTGATCGTGTTGCCGGGCGCGCCGCGGAACCCGAGCAGCTGCCGGGTGGGCCGCGCGTGGTCGCCGATCGCGGAGATGTTCTGGTTGCCGAACCGGTCGACCTGGTTCGCGCCCATCACGACGTGCCGGCGCCCGTGCGCGACGACGTCGAACACCTTCCGGTACGGCAGCCATCCCTCCACAGTGGACTCCGGGGTGAGCAGGAAGGCCTCGCCGTCGGACAGCAGCAGGTCCGGCTCGGTGGTGAGCCGGGCGAGCTTCGCGCCCAGCGACGGGATGAGCCCCATCGGGCTGGCGAGCGTCTCCCCGGCGCCCGCGAACAGGTCGGCGCACGCGGCCACGCAGATCTCGGCCCTGGTGACGTCGCTCATGCCGGCAACCTCCCCTCGGCGGCGGCTTCGGCGTACTCGCGCTGCTTGGCCTCGTCGCGCGGGTAGTCGGGCACGCAGCTCGTGAACCCCGCTCCGCCCGGTGCCTCGATGACGCCGTCGACCATCATCCGGTTGAGCAGCAGGGTTTGCGGTGGTCCTTCGAACCGGTCCACGATCCGCTCGCACGAGACGTACCTGCGGTCCGCGGCCAGGCAGAACAGGTCGTCGAAGTACGGATCGGGGCCGAGGTACTGGGCGTTGCCGTGCTTGTCGGCGCGGTTGAGGTGCACGAGCGCCACGTCGAGTCGCAACGCCGGCATGGCGACCAGCTCTTCGCCGTCGTCGTAGGGGGAGCGGACCGTCTTGAGCTCCGGGGCGTACTTCAGCACGTCCGAGCCCAGTCCCGCCCTGATCGGCAGGAACGGCAGCCGGTGGCCGGCCGCGCGCAGCCCGGTCTGGAGCATGCCCTCGTCGAGCTCCAGCACCTCGATCGCGCCGGTCTCCCTGGCCCGTTTGAACCACGGGTCGTAGGGGATGGTGTCGAGGGAGACGAAGCCGTAGACCAGCTTGCGGACCTTGCCCGCCGCGCACAGCAGCCCGACGTCCGGGCCGCCGTACGTGACGACGGTGAGGTCCTTCAGGCCGGTCCGCAGGATCGCCTCGACCAGGGCCATCGGCTTGCGCCGCGAGCCCCAGCCGCCGATGCCGACGGTCATCCCGTCCTTGATCTCGCTGACCGCCTCGTCAGCTGTCATTCGCTTGTCGCGCATGGTTTCCGTCCAGGAAGGCCTGCCGGGCGTGGTCCGACACACCGGTGAGGTTCAGCTCGAAGGTGAAGCCCTGCTCGAAGCGGTAGCTCGTGTGCACGCGTTGCGGGTCGATGCCGTTGATCGCCTCCTTGGCCGCGCGGATCACCGTCGGGTCCTTCCTGGCGATCTCCTCGGCGATCTCCCGCGCCGCGTCGTCCAGCTTGTCGCGCGGGGTGACCTCGACGACGCTGCCGTGGTGGTGCAGCGTCTGCGCGCTGACGTTGCGGGCCGTGTAGTACAGCGTGCGCATCAGGTGCTGCGGGACGAGCCTGGCCAGGTGCGTCGCCGCCCCGAGTGCACCGCGGTCGACCTCCGGCAGCCCGAACGTGGCGTCGTCGGACGCGACGATGACGTCGGCGTTGCCAACCAGCCCGACACCGCCGCCGAGGCAGAAACCGTTGACCGCGGCGATGACCGGCACCTCGCAGTCGTACACGGCCGCGAAAGCCTTGGCACAGCCCCGGTTCGCCGCGATGAGCGCTTCGTGGCCGGGGGTGCGCTGCATCTCCTTGAGGTCGACGCCCGCGCAGAAGCCGCGGTTCTCCGCCCTGAGGATCACGACCCGCGTCTGCCGGTCCTCGCCCGCGCGGGTGATCGCCTCGGCCAGCTCGAACCACCCCTGCGACGGGATGGCGTTGACCGGCGGGTAGTCGATCGTGACCTCGATGATGCCGTTTTCGGTGTGGCTGCTGGAGATTCCCATCGCGCCGCCTTCCGAACCAAGCGATTGCTTGGTAATTTAGCAGCGCCGGAGCGACCGGGGTAGGTGCATCGTGGAACTGTCCCTCGACGGAAGCGTCGTCCTGGTGACGGGCGGCGTGCGGGGTGTCGGTCTCGGAATCACCCGCGCGTTCCTGGCCGCGGGCGCGACGGTGGTGACCTGTGCCCGGCGTCCCGCCGAGGTGCCGGGCGCGTCGTTCGTGGAGTGCGATGTCCGGGACGCTGCGCAGGTTTCGGCACTGGTTTCTGGACTGGTCGACCGCTTCGGAAGGCTGGACGTCGTGGTGAACAACGCGGGAGGTGCGCCGTTCGCGTTGGCGGCCAAGGCTTCGCCGCGGTTCCACCAGAAGATCGTGGAGCTGAACCTGCTGGCGCCGTTGCTCGTCTCGCAGGCCGCGTACGCGGTGATGAAGGACGCCGGCGGCTCGATCGTGATGGTCAGCAGCGTGTCCGGCCGCCGTCCGTCGCCGGGAACCGCTGCTTATGGCGCCGCGAAGGCCGGCTTGGACAACCTGACCGCTTCCCTGGCCGTCGAGTGGGCTCCGCGGGTGCGGGTCAACGCCTTGGCGGTCGGCATGGTGCGGACGGAGCAGTCGCATCTGCACTACGGGTCCGAGGCGGGCATCGAGGCCGTCGCCCGCACCGTGCCGCTGGGCCGGCTCGCCACACCGGACGAGGTCGGTGCGTGCGCGGTGTTCCTGGCCTCTCCGCTGGCTTCCTACGTGACCGGGTCGACCTTGGTCGTGCACGGCGGGGGAGAGCGGCCCGCGTTCCTCGCCGCCGCCGACACCGATGGGGGTTCGTCATGACGTTGTTGCAGGACCGGGTCGTCATCGTCACCGGGGCGGGACGTGGCATCGGCCGCGCACACGCGCTGGCCTTTGCCGCCGCCGGTGCACGAGTGGTGGTCAACGACCTCTCCGAGGGCCCCGCCTCCGAGGTGGCCGCGCTGATCGGGCCGCGCGCCGTGGTGAACACCGACGACGTGGGCACCTGGGCCGGTGCCGCACGCGTGGTCGACGCCGCGGTGACGGCGTTCGGCGGCCTCGACGTGCTGGTGAACAACGCCGGGATCGTGCGCGACCGGATGATCGTGAGCTGCGGCGAGGACGAGTGGGACGAGGTCGTCCGCGTGCACCTCAAAGGCCACTTCGCGCCGCTGCACCACGCCGCGGCCCACTGGCGCGGTGTGCACAAGGCGGGCGGCGCGGTGACGGGCCGGGTGATCAACACCTCGTCCGGCGCCGGGCTGTTCGGCAGCGTCGGGCAGGCGAACTACTCGGCGGCCAAGGCGGGCATCGCGGCCATGACGCTGGTGGCGGCCGCCGAATTGGCCCGGTACGGGGTGACGGTCAACGCGATCGCGCCCGCCGCCCGGACCCGGATGACCGAGGCGACGTTCGCGGAGACGATGGCGGCGCCGGACGACGGGTTCGACGCGATGGCACCCGAGAACATCTCGCCGCTGGTGGTGTGGCTGGGGTCCGCGGAGGCCGCGGACGTGACCGGGCAGGTGTTCGAGGTCGACGGTGGCCGGGTGTGCCTGGTGGAGGGGTGGCGGCGGGGGCGGGAGATCGACAAGGGCGCGCGGTGGGAGCCCGCGGAGCTGGGACCGGTGGTCCGCGAACTGGTCGCGGACCACCGGCCGGTGCCGGTGTACGGCTCCTAGTCCGAGCTAGCGCAGCGTCCACTTCTGGTTGTCGGCGGTGCCGCACGACCAGAGGATGATCTTCGTGCCGTTGGCGGTCGCGGCGTTGGAGGCGTCCACGCACAGTCCTGATTGGACGCTCCGGATGGTGCCGTCCGATGCCAGGGTCCACTGCTGGTTGGTCTGCCCGTTGCAGTCCCAGATGACGACGCTCGTGCCGTTGGTCGTGCCCTGGTTGTAGGCGTCGAGGCACTTGGTGCCGCCGTAGATGCTGAGCTGCTTGCTCGCCGTGTACGTCCACTGCTGGTTGTTCTGGCCGTTGCAGTCCCACAGCTGTGCCTGCGTGCCGTTGGTCGTCGCGGAGTTGTTGATGTCCAGGCACCGGTTGGACTGCTTGCCCACGACGGCGCCGGTCCGCGTGCCCGGCGCCTCGGTGCCGGTGACGGTGAGCAGCACGGCCTGGCGCGCGGGCACCGTGACGGTGTGGCTCGTGGTCTTCGTGCCGAGGTCGACGCCGTTCCACACGTCCCGCACGGCGGCGGTCGGGGCGAGACCGAGGTCGGCGAACCGAACGGTGACGCTCGCGTCGGAGGTGGTGCGGTTGAGCGCCACGACCGCGCGCTTCCCGCTCGTCGAGAGCACCTTGCTGTAGACCTGCCGGCCTGTCACGTCCTCGGCGACCTTGACGCCCTGCCGGTTCGCCGAGTCCTGATCGATCGCGATGACCTCGCGGTTGGTCAGGATCGCCTTCGTCTCGGCGGTCATCTCGGTCAGCTTGTTGCCCGTCAGCATCGGCGCGCCCGACACCGCCCACAGGCTCATGTGCGTCCGGTTCTGGGCGGCGTCGAAGCCGGGCATGCCGACGATCATCATGTCGGGGTCGTTGTAGTGGCCGGCGCTTTGCGCCGCCGGGTGCTGGGCGGAGTCGAAGTTGCGCAGCACCCGGTCCATCGACGCGGACTCGCCCCAGAAGATGATGTCCTGGCTGGTGCGCCACATCGTGGACATGCCCGGCGCCCAGTCCCACGGGTTGCCGTCGCCCCAGCTGCAGATCGAGAACGCCATCGGGCGGCCGGTCCGGGCCGTGGCGCGGGCGATCGAGTCGCTGATCGCCTGGTACGTGGTCCGCGGGTCGAGCTTCTCGGCGTTGCCACCGCACCAGTCGACCTTGACGAAGTCGAAGCCCCACCGGGAGAACTGGAGGAAGTCCTGGTCGTAGTGGCCTTCGCTGCCGCTGCCGGGCGCGGCGGGCCGGCCGGTGGGGTAGTAGTAGCCGCAGCCGTCGCGGCCCGCGTCGGTGTAGATGCCTGCCTTGAGGCCCTTGCTGTGGATGTAGTCGGCGATGGCCTTCATCCCGCCCGGCCACTCGGCGGTGTCGACGGTGATGTTGCCCGCGGCGTCGCGCGTGCCCTGCCACCAGCCCTCGTCGATGTTCACGTACTGGTAGCCGGCGTCCTTGAGGCCACTGGCCACGAGCGCGTCGGTCTGCGCCTTGATGACGTTGAAGTTGATCTGGGCCGCGAAGCTGTTCCACGACGCCCAGCCCATCGGCGGCGTCGTGACCACCTGGTTCGGCGCCGCCTCGACCGCGGGCGCCTGGACGGCCAACGCCGCCGTCAGCACCACCGTCATTGCCGCGACAACACGTCGTACCGCTGTGCGCATCCGTCGTCCTCACTCCGTCGTGCGGGTCGGCCGGCGCCGGCGCGAGCCCGGCCCGCGTGAATTGTTAGCGTTAACAATTCAGTTTGTCAACGGTGCCCGGGTCCGCACGGGACGCGCCTCGCTCGACGACGACGTGGATGAACGAGGGCCGCGCGACTGGCGTGAAGGTGTGGCCCGCAACGCCGCCGGGCCACACTCGCCGGTCAGATCCGCTCGATGATCGTGCCGCTGGCCATCGCCCCACCGGCGCACATCGTGATCAGCGCGGTGGTGGCGTCACGGCGTTCCAGCTCGTGCAGGGCGGTGGTGATGAGCCGTGTGCCCGTGCTGCCCACCGGGTGCCCGAGGGCGATCGCGCCACCGTTGACGTTGACCCGGTCCAGGTTCGGCCGGTGCACCGAGGCCCACGACAGCACCACGGACGCGAACGCCTCGTTGACCTCGAACAGGTCGATGTCCGCCATCTTCATGCCGCTGCGTTCGAGCAACCGCGTGGTCGCGTCGACCGGACCGTCCAGGAGGTAGTACGGGTCGGAACCGACGAGGCACTGCGTGACGATCCGCGCACGCGGTCGCAGTCCGTGCGCCCGAGCGA
The DNA here is from genome assembly GCF_053601075.1 of Lentzea sp. NPDC004789. Classification (NCBI taxonomy): domain Bacteria; kingdom Bacillati; phylum Actinomycetota; class Actinomycetes; order Pseudonocardiales; family Pseudonocardiaceae; genus Lentzea; species Lentzea sp. NPDC004789. The sequence continues at coordinate 257,961 of NZ_JBSGBE010000009.1, forward strand.
AGTCCTCGTCCACGACCATCACGGCCGACGCGCCGTCGGAGATCTGGGACGACGTGCCCGCGGTGTGCACGCCGTCGGGCAGCACCGGCTTCAACGCGGCCAGCGCTTCGAGCGACGTCTCCCGCAGGCCCTGGTCGGTCTCCACCAGCTCCTCGCCCACCTTCACCGGGACGACCTCGGCGGTGAACCGGCCCTCCGCCCAGGCGCGCTGGGCCCGCGCCTGCGACTGGACGCCGAACCGGTCCACCTCCTCGCGCCCGATGCCGCGCCGCTCGGCGACCCGTTCCGCGCCGACGAACTGGTTGGGCTGGTCGATGCTCCACGAGTCGGGGCGGGGAGAGCCTGCGTCACCGAGGTTGCTGCGCAGCGGGACCCGGCTCATCGCCTCGACGCCGCACGCGATGCCGCACGAGATCGCGCCGGTGGCGATGAGGCCCGCGATGAGGTGGGTGGACTGCTGGGCGGAGCCGCACTGGGCGTCGATGGTCGTGCCGCCGGTGCTGTGCGGCAGGCCCGCGTGCAGCCAGGCGGTCCGGGTGATGTTGTTGGACTGCTCGCCCGCCTGCGTGACGGTGCCGCCGACGGCCTGTTCGACAGTGGACGGATCTACGCCGGTCCGGTCGAGCAGACCTCGTTGTGCCGCACCGAGGAGCTCGGCGGCGTGCAGGCCGGACAACCACCCGTTGCGCCTGCCGATGGGCGTGCGCACCGCTCCCACGATCACCGGACTGCCCACGCGAGCCTCCTTGGCCTGAAAACTAGAACACGTTCCTGTACACGACCAGATTGGTCGTCCGGGGGCTTCAACACAAGGCGCAAGCGTGTTTGAATCAGATAGAACGTGTTACATCTAGGAGGTGTGTCCGTGGGCAAGCCGCGCATCCCTGAGGGCTTCGACTTCACCGACCCGGACATGTTCGCGAAACGCTTACCCCTGGAGGAGCTCGCGGAGCTGCGGCGGACGGCACCGATCTGGTGGAACTCGAAACCGTTCGGTCAGGGCGGCTTCCCGGACGAGGGCTTCTGGGTGGTGACCAAGCACCACGACGTCAAGGAGGTCTCGCGCAACAGCGAGGTCTTCTCGACCCGCGAGAACACCGCGATCATCCGGTTCAAGGACGACATGCCGCGCGACAACATCGAGATGCAGCGGCTGCTCCTGCTGAACATGGACCCGCCCACGCACACCAAACAGCGCGGCATCATCTCCCGCGGGTTCACCCCCAAGGCGATCAACGCGCTGAAGGACGCCCTGCACCGGCGTGCCGAGCAGATCGTGGCGGAGGCGCTCGCCAAGGGCAGCGGCGACTTCGTGTCCGACGTGGCGTGCGAGCTGCCGCTGCAGGCGATCGCGGAGCTCATCGGCATCCCGCAGGAGGACCGCCGCAAGATCTTCGACTGGTCCAACCAGATGATCGCCTACGACGACCCGGAGTTCGAGGTCGAACCGCTCGCCGCCGCCACCGAGCTGCTCGGCTACTCGTGGACGATGGCCGAGGACCGCCGCAAGTGCCCGCGCGAGGACATCGTCACGAAGCTCGTCCAGGCCGATGTGGACGGTGCGGGCCTCGCGTCGGAGGAGTTCGGCTTCTTCGTGCTGCTGCTCGCCGTCGCCGGCAACGAGACCACCCGCAACGCGATCACGCACGGCATGAAGGCGTTCTTCGACCACCCCGACCAGTGGGAGCTGTTCAAGTCCGAACGCCCGGCCACGGCCGCCGACGAGATCGTCCGGTACGCCACGCCCGTCGTCGTCTTCCAGCGCACGGCGATGGCGGACACGGAGCTGAGCGGCGTCGAGATCAAGCAGGGACAGCGGGTCGGGTTGTTCTACTCGTCGGCCAACTTCGACGAGGAGGTGTTCGAGAGCCCGGAGAAGTTCGACATCACCCGAGACCCGAACCCCCACCTCGGGTTCGGCGGCAGTGGCGCGCACTTCTGCATCGGCGCGAACCTCGCCCGGCTGGAGATCGACCTGATCTTCAACGCCATCGCCGACGCGATGCCGAACATCCGGCAGACGGAGGAACCGCGGCGGCTGCGGTCCGGGTGGTTGAACGGGATCAAGGAGTTCCGGGTCCAGTACGCGTGAGGTCGTCGAGCTGCCGTCGCACCCGTTCGGCATCCTCGTCGCGGCCCTGTTCCCGGTACAGCTCCAGCGCCTCCTGCCACGCCTCGCGGGCCTGGTCGTGCTGTCCCAGGGCGGCGTGCGAATGGCCGAGGTCGTCGAGGGTGTCCGCGACCTGGTAGAGATCGCCGTGCTCGCGGGACAGGACGAGGGCCTGGCCGTAGTGCTCGGTGGCCTGGCGGTGGTCGCCCGTGCGCTGGGCGATGAACCCCAGGCTGTCCAGGGTGGCGGCCTCCGCGGTGGGGCTGTGGTGGCGCCGGTGCAGGGAGAGCGCGGCCAGACAGTGGTCGCGTGCGGTGCCGAAGTCGCCCAGGCGCGCGGCGAGCCAGCCCACCGAGTTGAGCGCGAGAGCCTCCCAGACCGGGTGGTCGAGGGTGCGGCAGAGGTCGAGGGCCTGCCGGGCGTGCTCCAGCGCCCGGCGGTCGTCACCCTTCAGCTGCCACGCCTGCATGACCGTCAGGTGTGTGTGCATCTGGTCGGTGGGGGGATGAGACACCGACAGGGCGAGGGCCTCGTCGAGGTGGCCGGTGGCCTCCTCGTGCAGGCCGAGCAACGAGTACACCGTGCCGAGCAGCCGATGGGCGTGCAACCGGAAGGTGGACTCGGGCAGATGGGCCGCGGCGTCCAGCCCGGCCCGCCACGAGGCGAGCGCGTCGCGCAGGAGCCCTCGCCAGTGCTGAAAGGTGCCCAGGGCCCAGGCCAAGTGCCAGACGACGCGGTGGTGGCCCGACCCGGCGGCGGCGCGCTGGGTGGCCAGCAGGGTGACGTACTCCGCCTCCAGCCAGGACGCCGCGGCTGCCGCATCAGGTAGTGGGTGCGGCTGGACGCCGGGTGCGGGTGGATCGACCTGCAGGACCTGGCGGTGAGGGTTCAGCAGGCGGTCGGCGGCGATGGCCGTGTGCAGGTGGAAGTCCATCACCCGGACGAGAGCCGTCTCGCGCGTGTCGTCGGGCAGATCGCGGGCAACGGTGCCGGCGTAGGCGCGGACGAGGTCGTGCATCGCGTACCGGTCGTCCGGCCGCCGTTCGAGCAAGGACGCCTCTTCCAACGCCGACAACACCTTGCGAGCCCTGGCCGGTGACAGACCGGTGAGGGCGGCCACGGCGGGCACGGTCGTGTCGGGGCCGGGAGCGATGCCCAGCAGCGCGAACACGGTGCGTTGTTCGTCGGTGAGCCGCCGCAGCGACCAGGACAGCACGGCGGGCAGGCTGGCGGCCGGGTCGGTGTCGTGGCTGAGCAGGTCCAGACCCAGCTCGCGCAACTCGGCGGCCACCTCGGCCAGGGAGCGATCGGCGGCGTGCCGGGCGGTGATCGACAGCGCGAGCGGGTAGCCCCCGCACAGGTCGATCAGCTCGTCGACGGCCGCGGGCTCCGCGGCGAGACGTTCGGCGCCCAGGCGTGCGGTCAGCAGGTCTCGGGCTTCGGCGTGGTCCAGGACGTCCAGCCGCAGCTGGCCGGCGCCGTGCCGGTCGATCAGCGAGGCGAGCACGCCGCGGCCGGTGATCAGCACCGTGCAGTCCGGGCCGCCGGGCAGCAGCGGCGTCACCTGGTCGGCGGTGGCGGCGTTGTCGAGCACGACCAGCATCCGCCGATCGGCGGTCAGGCTGCGGTACAGCGCGGCTCTGGCGTCCAGCTCGGCGGGAACGCGGTTCGGCGCGACGCCCAGCGCGGTGAGGAAACCGAGGAGCGCGGCGTCGGGCCCGACGGGTTGTTCGGTGGGGTTGAACCCGCGCAGATCGGTGAACAGCTGCCCGTCGGGGAACCGCTCGGCGTTCCGGTGCGCCCACGCCAGCGCCAGCCAGGTCTTGCCGATCCCGCCCGCCCCGCCGATCGCCGTGATCATCACGGTGTTCGCGTCCGCCAGCGCCTTGTCCAGGCTCGCCAGCTCGGTGCCGCGGCCGGTGAACCACCGCGGCGGCGCCGGCAGCTGCCGGGGACCCGGTTCTCCGCCGGTCTTCCGCGACCACGGCGTGAGGGCCGGGTCGTCGTCGAGGATCTGCTGGTGCAGGCCCCTCAGGGCGGTGCCGGGATCGGTGCCGAGCTCGTCGACCAGCCGCTCGCGCAGCTGCCGGTAGCAGGCCAGGGCGTCGGCGGTGCGTCCGGCGCGGTGCAGGGCGAGCATCAGCTGGCCCGCCACGCGTTCGTCCAACGGCCACTGGGTGCTGCGCGTGGTCAGCGCGGCCACGAGGTCGTCCCCGTGACCCAGACGCAGCTGGACGTCGGTCAGATCGCACTCGGCCTCCAGGAGCTGCTGGTGCAGCCGGTCGCGTTCGGCCGCCGCCCAGTCGCCCTCGACCCCGGTCAGGGCCTCTCCCCGCCACAGCTCCAGCGCCTGCCGCAGCAGCGCCGCCGCACGCCGGTCGTCCGCGCCGCGGGCTTCGTGGCACAGGGCGCGGAACCGCAGCAGGTCGACGGCCGACCGTTCGACCTCCAGCGCGTAGCCGCCAGGACGCCGGACGACGGCTCCGCCGAGCAGCAGGCGCAGGCGGGACAGGTAGTTCATCAAGGTCGCCCTGGCCCGCAGTGGTGGGTCGTCGCCCCACACCCGGTGCGTCAGCCGGTCGACCGATACCACCTGGCCCGCGTCGACCGCGAGCGCGGCCAGCACACAGCGCTGCCGTGGCGGTCCGAGGTCGAGCGCGGTGCCGTCCACGAACACTGCCGTTCCGCCGAGAAGGACGAGTTCCATCTGCCCGTTTCAGTGAGGTGCCGGGTTGTTGCTCCCGGTAATACCAGCTCTGAGCTGCGGATTGTTGAGAACCACTGAGGATTCACGGAAACGGTGGCACATGCTGGAGGCACAGCGGAGGGGCGATCAGGGATGACGACGGACCCGGACTGGCACGCACAGGGGGTCGTGCCAGCCCACCTATCACGTCGCGAACGCCCGCCGAGATGCGCTGCACAAGCTCACCACCCGGCTCGTGCGCACTCATGGTGCCGTGGTGATCGAAGACCTCAACGTGGCGGGCATGATGCGTAACCGGCGGCTGGCCCGGCATGTCGCCGGTGCCGGCCTGGCCGAACTGCGCCGCCAGATCGAGTACAAAGCCCGGTGGGCGGGCGTGCACCTGCATGTCGCCGACCGGTGGTATCCCTCGTCCAAGACGTGTTCGGGCTGTGGCGTGGTGAAAGCCAAGCTGCGCCTGTCCGAACGCACCTACCGCTGCGACGCGTGCGGCCTGGTCCTGGACCGGGATCTCAACGCCGCGCGCAACCTCGCCGCGCTCGTGCACCGCGAGACGTCCTCCCCGAGTTGCGGGGCGACGCAAAACGAGCCCGCTGGAAACCTGCGTAAGACCCGCACCCCGCGGGCAACGGGTACCGCCACGGGAAGACCCGCACCCCGTGCGGGCCAACGCCGACGCCGCAAGGCGCCGGCTACCTGAACACAGTGCACTCACATCCACTCGCACTTCAGGCAACGGTCGTGCCAGTCCGTCAGTCGGCCTGGCGGAAGGTGGCCATCGCGCGTTCGGTCTCCCAGAACGCGCGCATCGACCTGATCAGCCCGTCCTCGCTGACGTGGTAGACGAACACGCCTTCGGTGTCGACGCGTGCGCCACCGGGCAGGAACGCCGTGATCACGCCGACGTTCGCGCACTCGGAGCCCGCCGCGAACGAGTCGTGCATCGCGAACTCGAACCGTTCGACGCCCGCGATGGCGAGGTCCCAGAACGCCGCGATCGCGTCCTTGCCGTGATGTCCCTTGCCCTCGGCGTCGAACATCGACGGGCCCACCGGGTCCTCGACCACGGCGTCCTCGGCGAACAACGCCAGCCACTCGTCCTTGGCGCCGCGCGTCACCGCGTCCATCGAGCGCCACGAGGCCACGCGGGCGGGAGTCTCGGTGCGGGAGGCGTTCCAGGTCACCGCGGTCATGCGAACTCTCCCATCACCTCGTCGGCGAACCGCCGAAGCCCGTCCTTCTTGGCCTGCAGCCCGCCGTCGAACCCGACGCCGTAGAACAGCCACGGCACCACGATCACGTCCGTCACACCGATCTCGGCGAGCTGCCGGTAGCCGTCGAGCCCGAACCGGTCGACGCACACGGCCTGGATCTCGAACGGCCGCTCGAACGCCCCCAGGTCCTTCAGCTGCGCGATCACCGACTTCAGGTCCGCGAACTTGATCATCGCGGACGTCCAGCCGTCGCCGACGCGTGCGGCGCGCTTCAGCGCGGCGGGGGAGTGGCCGCCGACGTAGAACGGGACCGGCTCGGTCGGCGCCGGTGACATCTGCAGCCGGTCGAAGTCGAAGTACTCGCCGTGGTACTCGACCATCCCGCCGCCGAGCACGAGCTTCAGCACGTCGATCATCTCGTCGACGCGCGGACCGCGGTTCTTGTAGGGCGCGCCGCACCACTCGAACTCCTCCGGCGACCACCCGAGCCCGACGCCGAGACCGAAGCGGTTGCCGGTCAGGTGCGCGACCGAGCCGACCTGACGGGCCAGCAGCAACGGGTTGCGGGAGCCCAGTTTCAGGACCTGGGTGTAGAAGTGGATGCGGGAGGTCACGGCGCCCATCGCGGCGGCGGCGACGAACGGGTCCACCCACGGGGTGTCGGCGTTCCACATGCGCGAGCCGTCGGGCGTGTAGGGGTAGTCGGCGGACACCTTCTCGGAGAAGAACAACGAGTCCGGTAGCGCGATCGACGCGTACCCGCACTCCTCGGCGGTCCTGGCGAGTTCGGTCAGCTGGTCGAGCGGGCTCATCGCGATGCCGACGGTGAACTTCATGGCCTCTCCGATCCGACGACCCACATGGCGAAGAACTGCGACCCACCGCCGTACGCGTGCCCCAGCGCGACGCGCGCGCCGTCCACCTGGTGCTCCCCGGCGGTGCCCATGACCTGCATGGCCGCCTCGGCGAACCGCAGCAGCCCGGACGCGCCGATCGGGTTGGACGACAGCACGCCACCGCTCGGGTTCACCGGCAGCCGTCCGCCGATCTCGGTCTCGCCCGCCTCGGTGAGCTTCCAGCCCTGCCCGGCGTCGGTGAACCCGAGGTTCTCCAGCCACATCGGCTCGAACCAGGAGAACGGCACGTAGATCTCGGCGGCGTCCACTTCGGACAGCGGATCGGTGATCCCCGCCTGCCGCCACAACGCCCGTGCCGCGTCCCGCCCGGCCTGCGGGTTGACCTGGTCGCGTCCGGCGAACGTGGTGGGCTCGGTGCGCATCGCGGTCGCGTGAATCCACGCGGCTCTGCTCGACGTGGGCTCGGCCGAGATCACCACCGCGCACGCGCCGTCGGACGACGGACACGTTTCGTCGTACCGGATCGGGTCCCACAGCATGGTGGACGCGCGCACCGACTCGACGGTGATGTCCGGTTGCTTCAGGTGGGCGTACGGGTTCAACGCGCCGTTGCGCCGGTCCTTGGCCGCGACCATCGCGCCCACGTGCTCGGGAGCGCCCGCGCGGCGGATGTACGCGCGCACGTGCGGTGCGAAGTAGCCGCCCGCGCCGGCGTGCACCGGCATGGTGAACGGTGTCGGCACGGACAGCGCCCACATCGCGTTGGACTCGGACTGCTTCTCGAACGCCACCGCCAGCACGCGGTCGTGCACACCGGACTGGACGAGCGACGCGGCGACGTTGCCGGTGCTGCCGCCGACCGAGCCCGCGGTGTGCACGCGCAGCAACGGTTTCCCGACGGCGCCCAGCGCGTCCGCCAGGAACAGCTCGGGCATCATCACGCCTTCGAACAGGTCCGGTGCCTTGCCGAGGACCACGGCGTCGATGTCCGGCCAGTCCACGCCCGCGTCGGCCATCGCGCGGTCGATGGCCTCGCGGCACAGGCCGGCCATGGAGACGTCGAGGCGTTTCGCGGCGTGGTGCGTCTGGCCGGTGCCGACGACGGCTGCTGGTCGCATCTACTCCCGCCCTTCCATCACGCACACCAGGTTCTGCTGCAGCAGCGGCCCGCTCGTCGCGTGCCCCAGCACCTTCGACGCCGACCCGTCGTGCACCCGCCGCGCGGCCTCACCGATCCGCGCCAGCCCGGCCGCGAACATCGGGTTGCCCGCCAGCACGCCACCGGACGGGTTCACCAGCACGTCGTCGGAGAGCCCGAGCGCCTGGCGCAGCAGGATCTCCTGGTGGCTGAACGGCGCGTGCAGCTCCGCCACCTCGACGCCCTCTGCCCCGGCCGCCTTGCCCGCGGCCACCGCCGACGGGGACGTGGTCAGGTCGCGGGTGCCGAACGACGGCGAGTCGACCCGGTGCTCGAACCCGGTGATCCACGCCGGCCGTTCGCACAGCTCCCGCGCACGATCACCCGCGGCCAGCACGATCGTCGCCGCCCCGTCGGTGATGGGCGCGCAGTCGTGCCGCCGCAACGGATCCGCCAGGTAGTCCGACCCCAGCAGTTCGTCGACGTCGAACGAACCGGACAGCTGTGCGAGCGGGTTCGACAGGGCCGCGGCACGGCTCCTCACGGCAACGGACGCCATCTCCCGCTCGTCCCAGAGCCCGGCCTCGATGCCCATCCGAGCCTGGATCCCGGCCAGGCCAACGGAATCCGGCCACAGCGGCGTCACGACATAGGGGTCGAGCTGCATGGCCATGACGCGTCGCAGCTGACCGGCGGACGACTTGCCGAAGCCGTAGACCAGCGCCGTGTCGACCTCGCCGCACAGCAGCTTCACCCAGGCCTCGTACAACGCCCAGGCCGCGTCCATCTCGACGTGCGACTCCATGATCGGGGGGAAGGCGCCGATCGCGTCGACCGCGGAGACGAACGAGAACGCACGGCCCGCCAGGTAGTCCGACGAGCCCGAGCACCAGAACCCGATGTCGGACTTGGTGAGGCCGAGCGAGCCGAGCACCTCGTGGAAGATCGGCACCAGCATCTCGACACCGTTGGTGGTGCCGTCGGTCTCGCGCACGCAGGGCGTTTGCGCGAAACCGACTACCGCGACGTCACGCATGCGAGCCTCACAGGTGCTGGGAGTAGGAGTCGAACGGCGCGTCCGGCTCGCCGGAGGGCTTGAAGTGATCGATGTTCTGCATCGTCGGGCCCCACTCCTCGCGCGGCTTCCACACCGCCTCGACGCGCATGCCCATCCGCACGTCCTCAGGGGCGACGCCGAGCAGCAGGTGCAGGAACGCGATGTCCGCGCCGTCCAGCAGCACGTAGGCCGAGACGTACGGCGGCGGGATGCGCTGGCCGAGGAACGGCACGTTGACCACGCAGAACGTCGTGACGGTGCCGCGGTCGGGCAGCTCGACCTGGTCGGTGGTCGGCACGCCGTCGGTGGGGCAGGCCGGTCGCGGCGGGAAGTAGACCTTCGCGCACGCCGGGCAGCGCTGGCCGATCAGCCGGCCCTCCATCAGGCCGCGCAGGAACGGGTCCTCGGTCGGCGACGCGGAGTGCGTGTAGTGCAGGTGCACGGGCGTGGTCACCATGGTCACGGATTCGGCCTCGACCGGAGGGGCGGCCGGCTCGTCGGAGAGCTCGAAGCACTCGATGTCGGTGATCGCGCCGACGCGTTCGTCACGCCAGCGCACCCGCACGCGCGCGCCGGTCGACATCCGGTCCGGTGTGCCCGCGTCCACGGCGTGCAGCAGAGAGGTGTCCGCGCCGTCGAGCTGGATCAGCGCCCACGCGAACGGGCGGTCCAGCGGCTGGCCTTCCAGGGGTTCGGGGATCCACGACCACCCGCGCACCACGCCGGTCGACGCCACGTCGACGAAGTCCGTCAACCTCTGCGCCGTCACCGGGTCGTACTCGAGCGGCGGCAGGTGCACGCGGCCGTCGGAACCGCGGATCCCGGTCACCTTGCGGCGGCGCAGATCGGAGAGGAACCGGCCCAGCGTCGGGCCGAGCGAGCGTGTGTAGTCGAAGCCCACGTCGAGCGGAGCGCTGAGCGGTTTTGTCTCGGGCGGACGAGTCACAGATCAAAGTGAAACAGGTTCTCGAAATGGTGGCAAGATGGGCGCCATGAAGCTCGGTCTGCAGCTCGGGTACTGGGGTGCCGCGCCACCCTCGAACGCCGCCGAACTGGTGGCGGCGGCGGAAGAATCCGGCTTCGACGCGGTGTTCGCGGCCGAAGCGTGGGGATCGGACGCCTTCACCCCGTTGGCGTGGTGGGGATCTGCGACGCGACGGGTCCGGCTGGGCACGTCCGTCGTGCAGATGTCGGCCCGCACGCCGGCCGCGTGCGCCATGCACGCACTCACCCTCGACCACCTGTCCGGCGGGCGTTTCGTGCTCGGTCTCGGTGTGTCCGGACCGCAGGTCGTGGAGGGCTGGTACGGCCAGCCGTTCGCCAAACCCCTTGCCAGGACCAGGGAGTACGTCTCGATCCTGCGTCAGGTGCTGGCTCGCGAAGCTCCGGTCACCAACGACGGTCCGCACCACCCGTTGCCGTACCAGGGGCCGGGTGCGCTCGGGCTGGGCAAGCCGCTCAAGCCCATCACCCACCCGCTGCGCGCCGACCTGCCGATCTGGCTCGGCGCGGAAGGCCCGAAGAACGTCGCGCTGACCTCGGAGATCGCCGACGGCTGGCTCGCGATCTACTACGCGCCCAGGCTCGCCGGGATGTACGACGAGTGGCTGGCCGACGGGTTCGCCAGGTCGGGCCGCAGCAGGGAGAACTTCGAGGTCGCGGCCACCTGTCAGGTCGTCGTGACGGACGATCCGGTCGCGGTCAGGGCGATGCTCAAGCCCTTCATCGCTTTGTACATCGGCGGAATGGGCGCGCCGGGGATGAACTTCCACGCGGAGGTCTTCACCCGCATGGGATACGGCGAGGCGGTGCGCGACATCGGCCGGTTGTTCCTCTCCGGACGCAAAGACGAGGCGGCGCAGGTGGTTCCTGACGAACTGGTGGCCGAGATCAGCATCGTCGGCACCGCCGAGCACGTGCGCGAGGAGATCGGGCGCTGGGAGAAGGCGGGCGTCACGATGCTGCTCGTCGGGTGCCGCGACGTTGCCACGATCAAGGCGGTCGCGGAGGCTTGTCAGTAGGTGAAACGCGTTCTACTTTGAGGGTGTGGTCACAGGACTCTGGAACATCGCCGCCGACCGCCCGGACCTGACCGCGCTGGTCGATCCGAGCGGCCGCGAGATCACCTACGCCGAGCTCGCGGCGGAGGCCGACAGGTACGGGCGCGGGTTCCAGGCCCTGGGGCTGGCACCCGGCGACAGCATCGTGCTGATGCTGCCCAACAGCGCCGAACTGGTGGCGGTGTACTTCGCCGCCTACCAGACCGGCCTCTACGTCGTGATGGCCAACTGGCACCTGACCGGCACCGAGGTCGCGTACCTCGTGCAGGACAGCGGCGCCAAGGCGTTCGTGGGGCACGAACGGTTCGCCGAGGCGGCGACGGAGGCCGCCGCGAGCCTGCCCGCGAACGCCAGGTTCGCCGTCGGTGACATCCCCGGCTTCGAACCGCTGGGCACGCTCGGGAAGGGCGAGGAGGGCAGGCCGGACGTCCGCACGGCCGGCTCGCCGATGCTCTACACCTCGGGCACGACCGGGCGGCCGAAAGGTGTGCGCCGGCCGTTGACCGGCGCGGACCCCGACGTGGTGCCCGGGTCGGCGCCGTGGTTCTTCGGCATCTTCGGGATCAAGCCGCACGACGGGCACGTGCACCTGTGCGGGTCGCCGCTCTACCACACGGCGGTGCTCAACTTCGTCGTCATCTCCATCCAGCTCGGCCACACCGCGGTGCTCATGGACCACTGGTCGCCGGAGGAGATGCTGCGGCTGATCGAGCGGTACAAGGTCACGCACAGCCACATGGTGCCGACCCAGTTCCACCGCCTGCTCGCGCTGCCGGACGACGTCAGGCACAAGTACGACCTGTCGTCGTTGCGCGCGATGATCCACGGCGCGGCACCGTGCCCGCTGGAGGTCAAGCGCCGGATGCTCGACTGGTGGGGTCCGGTGGTGATCGAGTACTACGCCGCGACCGAGGGTGGCGGGACCGCGATCTCCGCGCAGGAGTGGCTGCGCAAGCCCGGATCCGTCGGCCTGCCCTGGCCGACGTCGGAGATCAAGATCCTGGACGAGGACGGCACCGAGCTGCCGCCGGGCGAACGCGGCCTGGTCTACATGCGAATGGGCGACTCCACGTTCGAGTACCACAAGGACACCGAGAAGACGAAGGCCGCGCGCGTCGGCAAGCTCTTCACGTTGCAGGACATCGGTTATCTCGACGAGGACGGCTACCTGTTCCTCTGCGACCGCAAGAACGACATGATCATCTCCGGTGGCGTGAACATCTACCCGGCGGAGATCGAGGGCGAACTCGTGTGCCACCCCAAGGTCGCGGACGTGGCGGTGTTCGGCGTGCCGCACCCGGACTGGGGCGAGGAGATCAAGGCGGTCGTCCAGCCGGCCGACGGCGTCGAGCCGGACGAGGCGCTGACCGAGGAGCTGCTGGCATTCGCCGGCACCCGGCTCGCGAAGTTCAAGCTGCCGCGCACGATCGAGTACCTCCCCGAGCTGCCGCGCGATCCGAACGGCAAGCTGTACAAGCGAAAGCTGAGGGACCGTGCGTGACCTCATCAGGATGACGGACGCCGAGGTCCGGGAGTTCCTGGACGGCCAGAAGACGTTGATCGTGGCCACCATCGGCCGGAACGGCCTGCCGCACCTCGTCCCGATGTGGTTCGCGGTGCTGGACGGCGAGATCGTGTTCTGCACGGACCGCAAGTCGCAGAAGATCGTGAACCTCCGGCGCGACTCGCGCTGCAGCGTGCTCGCGGAGGCGGGGGAGACGTACGACCAGCTGCGCGGCGTCCACCTGGAGGGCGTCGCCGAGTTCACGCCGGACCTGGGCCGGGTCGTCGACGCCGTGGTGGCGCGCAACTTCGGTGAGGTCGGCGACGACGACGAAGCACGGGAAGCCATGAAGAAGGCCATGTCCCGGCGCGTCGCCGTGATCTTCCGTCCCACCAGGACGGCCAGCTGGGACCACCGGAAGCTGATGTCGGGAGTGACCCCATGACCCTGAACCGCCGTCAGGTGATCGCCGGAGCCGGTCTCGCACTGGCTTCCGGCCTGGTCAGAACATCTCCGGCGAGCGCGGACCCGCTCGGCGAGTTCGACGTCGTCGTGGTCGGCGCCGGCGCGGCCGGCATGACCGCCGCGCTCACCGCGGCCAAACGCGGCCTGAGCTGCGTCGTGCTGGAGAAGGCACCGACGTTCGGCGGCTCGGCCGCGCGGTCCGGTGCCGGCATCTGGATCCCCAACAACGAGGTCATCCTCGCGGCCGGTGTGCCGGACACGCCGGAGAAGGCGCGGCAGTACCTCGCGGCCGTCGTCGGCGACATCCCCGTGTCGCGGCAACAGGCCTATCTGACCCACGGGCCGCAGATGATCTCGTTCGTCATGCGGAACAGCCCGCTCAACTTCCGGTACATGGACGGCTACAGCGACTACTACCCCGAGTACCCCGGCGGCATCGCGCGGGGCCGCTCGATCGAGCCGGAGATGCTCGACGGCCGCATCCTCGGCGCCGAGCTCGCGAACCTCAACCCGCCCTACCTCGCCACGCCGGCCGGCATGGTCATCTACGGCGCCGACTACAAGTGGCTCGCCCTCGCCCTGGTCAACGCGAAGGGTGCCGCGACGGCCGCGGCCGCACTGGCACGGGGAACGGCGGCCGCGCTGGCGGGCCAGAAGCCGTTGACCATGGGCCAGGCACTCGCCGGCGGTCTGCGCGCGGGCCTGATGCAGGCGAACGTGCCGGTGTGGCTGAACACCGGCCTGGAAGACCTGCACGTGGAGAACGGCGCCGTGAAGGGCGTGCTGACCTCACGCGGTCTCGTCCGCGCGCGGCGCGGCGTGATCATGGGCTCTGGCGGCTTCGAGCACAACGCGGAAATGCGCGCGCAGTACCAACGTCAGCCCATCGGTACACAATGGACGGTAGGCGCGAAGGAGAACACCGGCGACGGCCACCGCGCGGGCCTGCGCGTGGGCGCCGCCGTGGACCTGATGGACGACGCCTGGTGGGGCCCGGTCATCCCGACCCCGGGCTCACCGTACTTCTGCCTGGCCGAACGCACCCTGCCCGGCGGCTTGATGATCAACGCGGCGGGTCAGCGGTTCGTGAACGAGGCCGCGCCCTACAGCGACGTCGTGCACGTCATGTACGACAAGAACTCCGCGAACCCGTGCATCCCGGCGTGGCTGATCGTCGACCAGAACTACCGCAACAGGTACCTGTTCTCCGACGTCGCGCCCACGCTGCCGCTGCCGGACTCGTGGTACCAGTCGGGCGCGGTCGTGAAGAACTGGTCGCTCGACGGCCTGGCCTCCGCGATCGGTGTCCCGGCGGGCGCGTTGAAGGCCACCGTCAGCCGGTTCAACAACCAGGCCTTCTCCGGCAGGGACACGGACTTCAAGCGCGGCGACAGCGCCTACGACCACTACTACACCGACCCGGCGGTCTTCCCGAACTCGTGCCTCGCCCCGCTGTGGGTGGCGCCGTACTACGCGTTCAAGATCGTGCCGGGCGACCTCGGCACCAAGGGCGGCATGGTCACCGACGCCCGCGCGCGTGTCCTGCGTCCGGACGGGTCGGTGATTCCCGGCCTGTACGCGGCGGGCAACGTGAGCTCGGCGGTGATGGGGCACAGCTACGCCGGGGCGGGGTCGACGATCGGCCCCGCCATGACGTTCGGTTACGTCGCCGGCAACGACATCTAGCCCCGTGACGGCTCCACCCGCTCCGGTGGAGCCGTCACGCCCCCTGGTCAGCAGGCCTGGCCCTGTCCCGCGTCGTCCAGCCGGGCTTCGGTGATGTAGCCGGACTTGCCCGTGTTCTGGTCGTAGACGTAGTCCCAGTAGGGCGTGCCCTCGAAGTAGTCACCGAGCACGAAGCAGTAGTCGATCAGGGAGTGGGACATCTGCGCCTGCCCCACCGGGGCGCAGGAGCTGGAGATGCGCGCGCAGGGCCGGATGTTGACGTAGTTCGCGCTGGTGTGGTTGATGAACACGCCGTTGACGTGCGGCCCGGGGCTGGCGCTCGCGGCCGGGCTGAACACGAGCGGAAGGGCGGTCAGGACCGCGGCGGCGGACAGGATCGGCTTCATGGTCACTCGCACCCCGTGCCGGACCGCAGCGCCGCCCAGGTGTGGCCGCCGACCTTGCCGTCGACGAGCAGCTTGACGCGGCAGTTCCTCGCGTACGAGTCGTTCTGGAACGCTCTGACGGCTCTCTCGGTGTTCCCGCCGAAGTCCCCGTCGACGCCGGACGAACCGATGTAGTAACCGTAGAGGTCGCGCAGCAGGCACTGGGCCTCCCGGACCATGTCGCCCTTGCCGTTGCGGTCGCCGTCGCCGCGCTTGATCTCGGCGTTGCCGTAGTAGTAGTTGCAGGTCCACCAGTCGGCTGCGCCGACGTCGGTGGAGTGAGGCTGGGCGCTCGGCGCCGCCGCGGTCGTGTCCTGCGCCAGGGCCGGTGCGGCGGCACCGAGCAACAGGGGCAGTGCGAGTGCCAGAGCAGCGGCGCCAGTGCGCGAAAAGCGTGCGTTCATGAGGGATTCCCATTCATCGGTAACGGTTGTTGCTCCACGGGGAACGATGCGCCGACGACGAACGCCGCGGCCGAATCCCGACCGAATCCGAACGCCGGTGGTTACCATCGACTGTGATGGGGGCTTCTCGGGTAGCGGGGGAAGAAGCCGGATCACCGCCCGATCCAGGACGCGCGAGCACGCTGGACGAACTCGCCGAGTGCTTGCGGTCGCTGAAGGTGTGGGCAGGCGACCCGTCCTACGAACGCATCAAGGACCGAGTCCACGTGACGTGGACCGCGCAGGGCCGCCCGGCGGCCGACCTGGTCGGCAAGACGACCGTGGTGGACTGCTTCCGCACCGGACGGCGGCGGTTGAACGCGGACCTCGTGGTGGCCGTGGTGCGGGCGCTGCACCCGGACGCGGGGTACGTGGCGCAGTGGCAGCAGGCGTTGCGCGTCGTGGCCGGGGAGACCCTGGCGTCGTCCCAGATCCGGGTGCAGGACACCCTTCCCCCTGACCTGACCGGGTTCGTCGGCCGCGCCGCCGAGCTGGAGGACATCCGGCGGGCGCGGGAACGGGCCGTCGTGGGCGGTGGCACGGTGGCGATCTCGGCGATCGAGGGCATGGCGGGGGTGGGCAAGACGCGGCTGGCCGTCCGCGCGGCGCACCTGCTCGCGCGCGAGAGACCCTTCGACCACGTGTTGTTCGTCGACCTCCGCGGATACCACCACGACCCCGCCCAGCGACCCGCCGACCCGGCCGCGGTGCTCGACGGCTTCCTGCGGCTGCTCGGTGTGCCGGGCCAGCGGATCCCGCACGACCCGCCGGCCCGCTCGTCGATGTACCGCCGCCTGCTCACCGACACGAAGACGTTGGTGGTGCTGGACAACGCGGTCGACGAACGCCAGGTCGCCCCGCTGCTGCCGCGCACACCCGGCTGCCTCACGCTGATCACCAGCAGACGTGTCCTCACCGGTCTCTCGGACGTGACGCACGTACCGGTGAACGTGTTCGGCCGCGCGGAGGCCCTGCGGTTCCTGGAAAGGGCAACGCAGGGCACACCGGTCGGCCACGACCCGCACGCCGCGGCCAGGATCACGCGGTCCTGCGGGCATCTCCCGCTCGCTCTCGGCGTGTGCGCCGGGCACATCCGCAGCACGCGCGGCTGGACCCTCACCGACCACGCCGACCGCCTCGACGAGCGGCACCGCCACCACCGCCTGGACTCCGGCGTGGAACTGGCGCTGAACCTGTCCTACCAGAGCCTTTCGCCCGCCGCGCGCAGGCTGCTGCGACTGCTCGCCCTGCACCCAGGCCAGGACTTCGAGGTCCACGCCGCGGCGGCGCTCGTCGGCGCGACGCCCGCCGCCGTCCGGCCGGTGCTCGATGACCTGTGCCGCGACCACCTCCTGCAGCCTCTGGCGCTCGGCAGGTTCACCTTCCACGACCTCGTCCGGACGTTCGCCGCGGATCGCGCCGGTGACGAGGACCCGCCGGCCGAACGACGTGACGCGCTCACCCGCCTGCTCGACCACTACGTGGCGGCCGCGCTGGCCGCGACGCAGACCCTGCACCTCGCCGGGCCGCACCGGCTGCCGGAGGTCCCGCGGGTGCCGGTGCCCGAGATGACCGGCCCGCGGGCGGCCCGCGAGTGGCTGGACACCGAACGTTCCACCTTGGTCGAGATCGGCGGGTACGCCGCCGCGCGCGACTGGCCGGGACACGCGATCTCGTTGTCCGTCATCCTGTTCCGCTACCTGGCCGGCGGGTACTTCACGGATGCCGTGGTCCTGCACGGCCGCGCCCTGCACGCGGCCCAGCGGACGAACGACCCCACCGCACAGGCGAACGCGTTGATCAGTCTCGGCGGCGCGCACACCCGGCTGGGCCGGCACGAGGTCGCCGCGGAGCAGTTCCGCCGGGCCCTGGACCTGTTCGAGCGCAGCGGCGACGAACCGGGGCAGGCGCGCGCCTACGCCAACCTCGGCACGCTGGCCCAGCGTCAGGGCCGCGATCACCAGGCCGCCGGGCACTTCCGCAAGGCGCTCGCCCTGCACCGGCGGACCGGCGCCCGCACGAGCGAGGCGGGCACCCTGGTCAGCCTGGGCAACATCGACCGGCGCCTCGGCAACCACGCACGTGCGGCCGGCCACTACCGCCGGGCGCACGGCATGTTCCGCGAGTCAGGATTCCCGGCCGGTGAAGCCGTGGCCCTGCACGGGCTCGGCAACGTCGAGCTCGGCACGGGCGAGCACGTGCCCGCGGCCAGACACCTCGGCCAGGCCCTGGTGCTGCACCGGAAACTCGGCAACGCGGCGGGGGAGGCGGGAGCGCTGGACAGCATGGGCACGCTGCAGCTGCGGTGCGGGCGTCCCGGCCAGGCCGTCCGGCGCTATCGGAAGGCCCTCACGATGTTCCGCGCCTGCGGGGACAGGGATGGCGAGGCCTGGGTGCTCGTCGGTCTCGGCGACGCCGAACGGGCAGCCGGCGACGTCGCCGGCGCACTGACCCACTACGGGGACGCGCTCGCCGTCGCCACCGAGATCGGCGCTCAGCCACAACAGGTTCGCGCGTGCACCGGCCTCGGCCACGTCCACCGCGCGTTGGGTGACCACGCCATCGCCGGCCGGTACTACCGGCGGTCACGTCTGCTGCGCGCTAGCGCCCCTTGAACTCCGGCTTGCGCTTCTCCGCGAAGGCCCGCGGGCCTTCCTTCGCGTCCTCGCTGCGGAACACCTCCATGCCGAGCCGGGCGTCCACGGTGAACGCCTCGTTCTCGTGCATGGCCTCGGTCTCCCGCATGGTCCGCAGGATCGCCCGCACCGCCAGCGGCCCGTTGGCGGAGATCAGCTCGGCCAGCTCCATCGCCTTGCCGAGCGCCTGTCCGTCCGGCACCACGTGTCCGATCAGGCCGATCTCCTTGGCCTCCGCGGCTCTGATGTGCCGTCCGGTCAGCAGCAGGTCCGCCGCGACCGTGTACGGGATCTGGCGCGGCAACCGCACCGCCGACCCGCCGAGCGGGAACAGTCCCCACCGCGCCTCGGACACGCCGAACCGCGCGCTCTCACCGGCCACGCGGATGTCGGTCGCCTGAAGGATTTCCGTGCCACCGGCGACCGCGGGCCCCTCCACCGCGGCGATGAGCGGTTTCGTCAATCGACGACCTTTCAGCAGCGGTTCGATGACGGAGAAGTCGAACTTGCCGTCGGACTCGCTGGGGTGGTTGGCCGTCATCGCCTTCAGGTCGGCGCCCGCGCAGAACGAGCCGCCGGCGCCGGTCAGGATGCAGACGCGCACGTCGGGGTCGTTGTCCACGCGGTCCCAGGCCTCGCGCATGATCGCCATCATCGGGCCGGACAACGCGTTGCGGACCTCTGGCCGGTTCATCGTGACGACGAGAACGTTGCCGACCAGGTCCACCAACGCGTGCGGTTCCGTCGTGGTCGTCATTCGCGCGCCTCCTGGATCGAGATTGACCGCACGGGGGATTGTCCAGAACAGTAACACGTTCTACTTTCCTTGCATGGCCCTCAACGTCGCAGACCTCGTTGAACACGCCGCAGACACCGTGCCCGACCGGACCGCCATCGTGTGCGGGCCCAAGCGGGTCACCTATGCCGAGCTTGAGTCACGAGCCAACAAACTGGCCCACCACCTGGCAAAAAACGGCGTGACACAGGGATCGCACGTTGGGCTCTACGCACGCAACTCGATCGAGCTCGTCGAGGCCCTGCTCGCGGTCTACAAGCTGCGCGCGGTCGCCATCAACGTCAACTACCGCTACACCAAGAACGAGTTGCAGTACTTGTTCGGCGAAGCGGACCTGGTCGCGCTCGTGCACGAACGGCGGTACTCGCCGTTGGTCGCGGAGGTCGGCGCTCCCGGCCCGCTCGTCGTGATCGACGACGAGACCGACGAGGAGTTCGCCGGCGTCGAGTACGAAGCGGCTCTCGCCGGAGAGTCTGGCGACCGCGACTTCGGGCCGCGCAGCCCGGACGACCTCTACATCCTGTTCACCGGCGGCACGACCGGCATGCCCAAGGGCGTGATGTGGCGGCACGAGGACGTGTGGCGCACCCTCGGCGGCGGCATCGACTTCGTGACCGGCGAACGGCTCACCGACGAGTGGCAGCAGGCCAGGTCGGGCAAGGACTACGGCCTGGTCCGGCTCTGCCTGCCGCCGCTGATCCACGGCGCCGCGCAGTGGGCCGTGCTGGGCGCGTTGTTCTGCGGCAGCACGGTGGTGCTCGTGCCGAAGTTCGACCCGGCCGAGATCTGGCGGGCGATCGAGCGGGAGAAGGTCCAGGTCGCGGCGATCACCGGCGACGCGATGGGCCGCCCGTTGATCGAGGAGTTCGAACGCGGCCAGTACGACGGCTCGTCGCTGTTCGTCATCAACAGCAGCGCCGCGCTGTTCTCCTATCCGGTGAAGAAGAAGTACCAGGAGCTCCTGCCGCACACGACGTTGCTGGAGTCGATCGGGTCGAGCGAGACCGGGTCCACCGGCATCGGCGCGGTGCCCAAGGAGATCGTGCAGACCGACGGCACCAAGGTGAAGCTCAACGAGGACACCATCGTCATCGACGACGACGGCAACAAGCTCGACCCGGTGCCCGGCGTCATCGGCAAACTGGCCCGCGGCGGCCACATCCCGCTCGGCTACTACAAGGACCCGGAGAAGACCGCGCGGATGTTCGTCGAGGTCGACGGCAGGCGGTTCACCGTGCCCGGCGACTACGCGCGGTTCGAGGAGGACGGCGACATCACGTTGCTCGGCCGCGGCAACACCTGCGTGAACACCGGTGGCGAGAAGGTGTTCCCGGAGGAGGTCGAGGGCGTGCTGAAGTCGCACCCGGACGTGTTCGACGCCCTCGTGATCGGCATCCCGGACGACCTGCTGGGCCAACGCGTCGGCGCGATCGTGCGGCCGCGTGACGGTGCCGCGCCGACACTGTCCGAACTGGACGCTCACGTGCGGGAGACGCTCGCCGGCTACAAGGTGCCGCGGTCGCTCTGGCTCGTCGACGAGATCGGCCGGACGCCCAGCGGGAAACCCGACTACCAGTGGGCCAAGCGGCACGTGGAAGAGCACGCGCACCAGCCCGCGTGACCCAGCTCGACGACCCGGTGGCGCGACGCCACGTGGAGGATCATGCGCACCAGCCTGTGTGACCAGTTCGGCATCGAGCACCCGATCTTCGGCTTCACCCCGTCCGAGCACGTGGCGGCGGCGATCAGCCGGGCGGGCGGCCTCGGCGTCCTGGGATGCGTGCGGTTCAACGACGCGGACGACCTCGACCGCACGTTGACGTGGATGGACGAGAACACCGACGGCAAACCGTACGGCGTCGACATCGTCATGCCCGCCAAGGTGCCGACCGAGGGCACCCAGCTCGACCTGTCCGCGCTGATTCCGCAGAGCCACAAGGACTTCGTCCAGCAGACCCTGCTGAAGCTCGGCGTGCCGCCACTGCCGGACGGCGAAGGCGGCGAGGGCGTCCTGGGCTGGCTGCACTCGGTGGCGCGCTCGCACGTCGACGTGGCGCTGGCGCACCCGATCCGGCTGATCGCGAACGCCCTGGGCTCACCGCCCGCCGATGTCATCGAACGCGCGCACGCGGCCGGAGTGCCGGTCGCCGCCCTCGCGGGCAAGGCCGAGCACGCCCGCCGCCACGTGGCGAACGGCGTCGACATCGTGGTGGCGCAGGGCTACGAGGCCGGCGGCCACACCGGCGAGGTCGCCACGATGGTGCTCGTCCCGGAGATCGTCGACGCGGTGGACGTCCCGGTGCTCGCGGCGGGCGGCATCGGTTCGGGACGCCAGGCCGCGGCGGCACTGGCGCTGGGCGCCTCGGGCGTGTGGATGGGCTCGTACTGGCTCACCGCCGCCGAGTACGCCCTGGGCAACTCCAGCACGCAGGAGGCGCTGCTCGCCGCGGGCTCCAGCGACACCGTCCGCACCCGGATCTACACCGGCAAACCGGCGCGGCTGCTGAAGACGCGGTGGACCGAGGCGTGGACGTCCGACGACGCGCCGGAACCGCTGCCGATGCCGTTGCAGAACCTGCTGGTCAGCGAGGCGCACCTGCGGATCGCCCGGTCCGACGACCCGTCGGTGGTGTCGATGCCGGTCGGGCAGGTGGTCGGGCGGATGAACGAGGTGCGGCCGGTCGCCGAGGTGATGGCGGACCTGCTGCGGGAGTTCGACGAGAGCGTCGAGCGGCTCACCAAGCTGCGCTGAGCTTCAACAGCTGGGCGGTCGCCCCGCCCAGCTCGAACTCGGCCCGCTTCGCCGCCGTGAAGTACCGGTGCACCTCGTGGCTCATGTCGATGCCGGTACCGCCGTGCACGTGCACGGCGGTGTGCGCCACCCGGTGCCCGGCATCGGCGGCCCAGAACTTCGCCGTCGCCACCTCCTCGTCGGCGTCCAGGCCCTCGGAGAGCCGCCAGGCCGCCTGCCACAGCGTCAACCGGATCGCCGCCACGTCGATGTACGCGTCTGCGAGCCGTTGCGCCACGGCCTGGAAGCTGCCGATCGGCCGGTCGAACTGCACGCGGGTGCGCGCGTACTCGGCCGTGAGCTCCAACGCGCGTTCGGTCACGCCGAGCTGGAAAGCGCACAGCCCCACCGTGTAGCGCGCGCTGAGCCACTCGGGCGTGAGCCCTTCGATCAGCCGCCCGCCGGAGAACTCGAACGATCCCGCGTCGGAGCCGTCGACCAGTTCCTGCGCGGTGATGTCGAGCTGGTCGGCGTCGACGAGGAAGACCTGGCCGTTGTGCGCCACCAGGAACGCCGAGGCCGTCGTCGCGAACGGCACTGTCGTCTTCGCGCCGTCCTGGTCCTCGGCGAGCGCCACCGAGAGCACGGTTGCGGGCCGCGGGGTGTCGAACCGCGCCAACGCCTGCTGGGCGAGCACGGTCGGCAGGTACGGGACGGCCGCGACGGCACGGCCCAGCTCGACCTGGACCGCGCAGTGCTCCAGGACGCCGAACTCGGCCGGGTCCTCCGGGACGACGCCCGACTTGACCAGGTCGGCCCACGGCGAGTCGGACGAGTCGAGGATCTTGCGGGTCAGCGCGGCCAGTTCCCGTTGCGCCTCGGTCAGCGTGAAGTCCACTTCGGCTCTCCCTTACCGCGGCACGGCGGGCAGCCCGAGACCGGCCCGCGCGATGATGTCCCGCTGGATCTCGTTGGTGCCGCCGCCGAACGTCAGGATCAGCGACGACCGGTGCATGCGCTCGACCCGGCCGTGCAGCAACGCGCCCGGCGATCCGGTGCGCACGATTCCGTTGGCGCCCAGCACTTCCATCAGCAGCCGGTAGCCCTCGGTCGCGAACTCGGTGCCGAACACCTTGGTGGCCGAGGCCTCCGCGGGTGAGGGCGCCTCGTCGGCACCGGAGGCGATCCGCCAGTTGATCAGCTTGAGGAACTCGGTCTTCGCGTGCACGCGGGCGAGGTGCAGCCGCACCCACTCCTGTTTCAGCGCACCGGTTTCCTCCGCCCATTGCCGAACTTCGCGCAGCGCGGTCTGCAGGGGCGCGGCCGAGCACAGTGCGACGCGTTCGTGGTTGAGCTGGTTGGTGATGAGCTTCCAGCCCTTGTGCTCCTCGCCGATGAGGTTCGCGGCCGGCACCCGGACGTTGTCGTAGAAGGTGGCGCTGGTGGTCGGCCCGGACATCGTCGGCACCGGCGTCCAGGAGAAACCGGGGGCGGTGGTCGGCACGATGATGATGCTCAAGCCCCGGTGCCGCTGCGACTCCTGGTCGGTGCGGCACGCCAGCCACACGTAGTCCGCGTACTGGATGAGGCTGGTCCACATCTTCTGGCCGTTGATCACGTAGTCGCCGCCGTCCCGGACGGCACGGGTGCGCAACGCGGCCAGGTCGGTGCCCGCTTCCGGTTCCGAGTAGCCGATCGCGAAGTGGATCTCCCCGGAGGCGATCTTCGGGAGGTAGCACGCTTTCTGCTCGGGCGTGCCGAACGCCATGATGGTCGGCCCGATCGAGTTCAGCGTCAGGAACGGCACCGGTGCGCCGGCGGCGGAGGCCTCGTCCAGGAAGATCAGCTGCTCGATCATCGGCCGGTCGCGGCCGCCGTACTCCTCGGGCCAGCCGATGGTGAGCCACCCGTCCGCGCCCATCTGGCGGACGGTGTCCTTGTACACCTCGGCGTCGCCGTAGTCGCTGCCACCGGCGAGACGCTCCCGGCGTTCCGGCGTCATGAGCGCGGCGAAGTACGCCCGCAGCTCCTGGCGCAACTGCTCCTGTTCGGGCGTGAAACCGATGCGCATGGCCGCTACTCTAGAACAAGTTCTACTTGATGTCAGGAGGCTGCGATGAAGGTCGAGGTCGACCCGGCCGTGTGTGAGGCGCACGGCGAGTGCGTGTCGATCCTGCCCGAGGTTTTCTCGCTCGACGACGATGAGGTGCTGCAGATCCGGGAGGGTGAGCTGGCCGAGGGCGAGGTGGCGCGCGCCGAACGTGCCGTCGCGTCGTGCCCGATGGGCGCGCTGCGGCTCTCACGCTGATGGACCTTGTCAAGAACAGGAACAGATTCTAGTGTCCGACGGGTATCTCGGCCGTGAGCTCAGCGAGGAGTGATACCGGTGAAGGCTGCCGTGCTCAACCAGGTAGGCGACGACAAGCTCGAGCTCCGCGACGACGTGACGACCACCGCGCCGGGGCCGCAGGAAGTGAAGATCAAGATCAAGGCGTGCGGGGTGTGCCACAGCGATCTGTCCGCGATGGACGGAACGCTGCCCGCCCTCGCACCCGGTGTCATCGGCCACGAGGGTGCCGGTGAGGTGATCGAGATCGGCAGTGCCGTGACCTCGCTGGCGGTCGGTGACCACGTGGCGATCACGTTCGTGCCGCCGTGCGGGAAGTGCGCGCAGTGCGTCACCGGTCAGGCGCATTTGTGCCTGGTGCACACCATTTCCGCGTTCACGTCACCGAGGTTCGTGGTCGGCGGCAACCCCGCGTTCGGCTACGCGGGTCTGGGCGCGTTCGCCGAGGAGATGGTCGTTCCGGCCGATGCCGCGATGAAGGTCGACGACGACGTGCCGTGGGAGATCGCGGCGCTGCTGTCGTGCGGCATCCTGACCGGCGTCGGTGCCGTGCTGAACACCGCGAAGGTCGAGGCGGGCTCCAGCGTCGCGGTGATCGGCTGCGGTGGCGTCGGGATCGCGGTGATCCAGGGTGCGCGGCTCGCCGCCGCGGCGCGGATCGTGGCCGTGGACCCGGTCGTCGAGAAGCACGAGGTGGCGCAGCGGTTCGGCGCGACGCACGCGACGACGCCGGACGGCCTCGCGGACCTGAACAACCAGCTGAACTTCGGCATGGGCTTCGACTACGTCTTCGACGTGGTCGGCATTCCCGCGACGATCCGGCAGGCGTGGGACCTGACCCGCCGCGGTGGCCGCACGGTCGTCGTCGGCGCCGGCCGGGCGGATGCGATGGTGTCCTTCAGCGCCCAGGAGCTGTTCCTGCACGACAAGACCTTGCACGGGTCGTTCTACGGGACGGCGAACTTCCGCCGCGACGTGCCGCGCATGATCGCGCTGTGGCGGCAGGGCCGCCTCGATCTCGAAGGCATGATCAGCAAGCGGATCCGGCTCGAGGACGTCAACGAGGGTCTGCAGGCCCTGCGCGGCGGCGGATCCCTGATCCGCCAGGTCATCCTCTTCGACTGACACACTTCTTGAGGAGTCTCAAGTGGACCTTGCGGGGAAGGTCGCCGTCGTCACCGGCGCGGGTGCCGGGCTCGGCCGCGCCGAAGCGCTGGAGCTCGCGAGGGCCGGCGCGTCGCTCGTGCTGAACGACCTGCCGGGTTCGGCGCAGGCCGTCGCGGCCGAGATCGAGGAGCTCGGCGCGAAGTGCGTGGTGGTCGAGGGTGACGTGGGGGAGCGCAGCACCGCCGACGCCCTCGTCAGCGCGGCACTGGAGCAGTTCGGCGGCCTGCACGTCGTCGTGAACAACGCCGGCGTGCTGCGCGACCGGATGCTGTTCAACATGTCCGACGAGGACTGGGACCTCGTGGTCAAGGTCCACCTGCGCGGCCACTTCCTGTTGTCGCGCAACGCGGTCTCGCTGTGGCGGCAGCAGTCGAAGTCCGCCGGTGAACCGGTCTACGGCCGGATCGTCAACACCGCGTCCGAGGCGTTCCTGCTCGGGTCGGAAGGCCAGGCCAACTACGCGGCGGCGAAGGCCGGGATCGCCGCGCTGACGGTCGCCACCGCACGAGGCACGTCGCGTTATGGCGTTCGTGCCAACGCCATCTGCCCGCGTGCCCGCACCGGCATGACCGCGCACGTGTTCGGTGAGGCGCCGGAAGGCGACGACGCGCTGGCACCCGAACACGTCGCGAAGTTCGTGACGCACCTGGCAGGCCCGTCCGGCGAGAAGATCAACGGACAGGTCTTCGTCGTGCACGGCGGCATGGTCGCGCTGATGGCGCCGCCCACCGTCGAGCAGAAGTTCGACTCGCTGAGCGATCTCGACGGCCACTTCGCCGACCGCGATCCGCAGAAGACGTTCTCGTGCACCGAAACGATGGCCCTGTAGGAGGAGTTGTGACGCTCACCGTCCAACCGCACCGCGAGACGCTGGGCCTGAAGGACGGCCGGCTCCTCATCGGCGGCGAGTTCCGCGAGACGGACGAGACCTGGACCCACCACCACCCCGCGACCGGCGAGGAGATCGGCCACTTCGCCGTCGCGTCGGCCGCGGACGTCGACGCCGCGGTGCGGGCCGCGCGCAAGGCGTTCGACGAGGGCACGTGGGGACGATCGAGGGCGGCCGACCGCATCAGGGTGCTGCGCCGCTACAGCGACCTGCTCCGGGAGCACTCCGACGAGCTGCGCGGCCTGCAGGCGCTGGACAACGGCGTGCCGCTGTCGTTCGGCCAGATCTACGCCACCTCGGTCGGCATCGCGGCCGACATCTTCGACCACCACGCGGGCTGGATCGACAAGGTCGGCGGCCAGACCCTGCCGCCGTACCAGGGCGGTGACCACCTGGCGATGACGTTCCGCGAACCGGTCGGCGTCGTCGCGGCGATCCTGCCGTGGAACGCGCCGTTCGTGCTGTTCGCCCAGAAGCTCGCACCCGCGCTCGCCGCCGGGTGCACGGTCGTCGTGAAACCCTCGGAGTACGCGTCGTTCTGCGTGATCCGCATGGTCGAGCTGCTGATCGAGGCCGGCCTGCCGGAAGGCGCGATCAACCTCGTCACCGGCCCCGGCGACCCGACCGGCGAAGCGCTGATCACCCACCCCGGCGTCGACAAGATCAGCTTCACCGGCAGCCGCGCGATCGGCCGCCGGATCGTCGAGGCCTCCGCGGGCACGATGAAGCGCGTTTCCCTGGAACTGGGCGGAAAGTCGCCCGCCATCGTGTTCGCGGACGCGCCGAACGTCGGCCTCGCCGCGATGACCTGCATGGGCATGGTCACGATGGGACTGTCCGGCCAGGCCTGCGTCGCGCACACGCGGGCGTTGGTCGCGCGCGAGGTGCAGGACGAGTTCGTCAACATGGCGTCGATGCTCGCGAGCGCCGTGACGTTCGGCGACCCGTTCGACCCGGCCGTGCTCGCCAGCCCGCTGATCAACCAGAAGCAGCTCGACCGCGTCCTCGGCTACATCGAGCGCGGTCAGTCCGACGGCGCTCGCCTGGTCACCGGCGGCACCCGGCTCGAAGGCGACCTCGCGTCCGGGAACTTCGTCGCCCCCACGATCTTCGCCGACGCCAGCAACGACATGGCCATCGCCCGTGACGAGATCTTCGGTCCGGTGCTCACCGTGGTGCCGTTCGACGACGAGGAAGAAGCGATCCGGCTCGCCAACGACACCGAGTACGGCCTGGGCGCGGGCGTCTACACCAACGACGTCCGGCGCGCGTTCCGCGTGTCGAAGAGGCTGCGCGTGGGCATGGTCGGCGTCAACGGGTTCCAGCTCGAACCGCACGTGCCGTTCGGCGGCTACAAGCAGTCCGGGCTGGGCCGCGAGGGCGGGCAGAGCGCCTACGAGGCCTACACCGAGCTCAAGACCGTGATGATGCCGCTGACCGACGAGCTGATGTAGATGCGGCTCGACGGCAAGGTCGCCCTGATCACCGGCGCGGCGCGTGGTCAGGGCGCGGCGGCGGCGCGCCGGTTCGTCGCCGAGGGCGCACGGGTGATGATCACCGACGTGCTCGACGACCAGGGCAAGGAACTGGCTGCCGAGCTGGGCGCGGAGTACTGCCACCTCGACGTCTCGAACGAGGACGAGTGGGCGGAGGCGGTCGCGTTCACGGTCGGCACGTTAGGCGACATCACGGTTCTCGTGAACAACGCGGGCGTTCTGCACTTCTCGGCGTTGGCGGACACCACCCTCGCCGACTACCAGCGGGTGATCGGCATCAACCAGGTCGGCACGTTCCTCGGCATGCGCTCCGTCGTGGAGTCGATGACACGTGCGGGTGGTGGATCCATTGTGAACGTGTCCTCTGTGGAGGGCCTGGGCGGCATGCCGTACCTGGTCGCCTACACGGCGAGCAAGTTCGCGATCCGCGGGATGACCAAGGTGGCCGCGATGGAGCTGGGCCAGCACGGGATCCGGGTCAACTCCGTGCATCCGGGCGCGATCGACACGCCGATGGTCGGCGAGGCGCTGGGCCGCCCGATCGACATCTCACCGATCGGCAAGAAGGTGGCGCTGCGGCGGGTCGGCCAGCCCGACGACGTCGCGAACGTCGTGCTGTTCCTCGCCAGTGACGACAGCGCGTACTGCACCGGCGCCGAGTTCGTCGTGGACGGAGGCGCCACCGCGACACATGCGTTGAGTTGAATGCAACCTCCCCTGTGCGCCTCGCGTCTTGCTTGATCGAGAGGTTCTGACTGGGGAGTGTTATTTGAGATCAATACTGGTCACGGCCGCGCTGCTGATCGGGCTGGCCCCGGCGGCGGGCGCGGCGGAGGACGCGGCGACACCCGTTCTGACCTGGCAGGACTGTCAGGACGGGTTCCAGTGCTCGACGGCGAAGGTACCGCTCGACTACGACAAGCCGTCCGGCACGAAGATCGACCTCGCGGTCATCCGGCTGCCCGCGACCGACCCGTCCAAGAAGATCGGCTCGCTGTTCGTGAACTTCGGCGGTCCCGGCGCGTCCGGCGTCGACCGGCTGCGGGGCCGCGGCAAGTGGGAGTGGCTGTTCTCGCCGGAACTGCGGGCGCGGTTCGACCTGGTGTCCTGGGATCCGCGCGGCATCGGGCGGTCCGCGACCGTGCGGTGCTTCGACACCGTTGAGGAGCAGCAGAACTACCTCAACGCGATCCCGGTCTACCCGGACACCGCCGCGCAGGAACCGGCGTTCTACAACGCCTACCGGGACTTCGCCCAGCGCTGCCAGGCGAAGTCCGGCGACCTGCTGAACCACGTCTCGTCCGCCAACACGGCGCGTGACCTCGACCTGCTGCGCAAGGCCGTCGGCGACAAGAAGCTGACGTACCACGGCATCTCGTACGGCACGCACCTCGGCGCGATCTACGCGAACATGTTCCCGGACAAGGTCCGCGCGATGGCGTTCGACGGCTCGCTCGACTTCGTCGGCAACGCCACCGGGCACGGCGACCAGGGCACGACCGTGCCGCTGGACACCCGCCAGGACGTGCCGCGCGGGATCGCCGAGACGTTCGAGCAGTTCCTGCGGCTGTGCGCGGCTCCGGGAGCGAAGTGCGCGTTCGCCGGTGGCGATCTGCACAAGAAGTGGGCGGACCTGGTGGCCAAGGTGGCGGCCTCGCCCGTCACCACGCCGGACGGCACTTTCGACCGCGTCACGCTGATCAGCACCGTGTCGGACGCGCTCGCGCAGCCGGAGACCTGGCAGGACACCGCCAGGATCATGCAGGGCGTGTGGGAGGCGCCGGCGTCGCTGCGTGCGGCGGCGTCCGAGCCCTACATCACCAACCGCACCGAGGCGTTCAACGCGATCCAGTGCGCGGACAGCGACTTCCCGCGCGACACGGCCGCGTACACCAAGTACGGCAAGAGCGAGGACGAGCGCGTGCCGTACTGGGGCCGTCTGGCGGTGTTCGACATGATGGGCTGCGCGTTCTGGCAGGCCCGTGACGAAGACCGCTTCACCGGCCCGTGGAACCGCTGGACGTCGGCGCCGATCCTGTTCATCAACAACAGGTACGACCCGTCGACGCCGTTGCACGGTGCGCACGACGGTGCGGCGGAGATGGCCCGCACCGGGTTCCTCACCGTCGAGGGCTACGGCCACAGCACCATGTTCGTGCACAGCACGTGCGCGGAGAAGGTGAAGCGGGACTACCTCTTCACCGGTGTGCTGCCGACGCAGAAGACGTGCGGGATCGACAAGAGCCCGTTCGCCTGAGGGTTGTGCTCGTGACGAGGGGTCTCACCCAGCCGGGTGGGCCCCTCGTGCGTTACCGACCGGTCGTCGCCGAGATGAGGGTCGAGGAGATGTGGGCCTGGTCGGGCCTGGTCGGGACGAAGAGCGTCTCGATGCCGCTCAAGCGCCGGTTCATCTGGGCCATCGGCAGCTCGTGCTTCAGGTCGTCGAGGCTGCGCAACCCGCGCACGACCACCTGGGCACCCGCTTCACGGCAGTAGTCGACCAGCAGCTTGCCCGTGCTGGCGTCCACCGTGACGTTGGCCAGGCCGCGGGTCAGGTCGGTCAGCAGCGCGAGCCGCTCGGTGACGGGGAGCCGGCCGGGTTTCTCGGGGTTGGTCAGGACGCACATGACGACCTCGTCGAACATGGCCGCGGCGCGGCGCACCACGTCGAGGTGTCCCTGTGTGGCCGGGTCGAAGGAGCCGGGGAAGACGGCGCGCACGGCTGGTGATGCTAGCGATCCGCGGCGAGGTGGGGAACGGCGATGGACGGTTCGGCCGGCTGTCGCTCGGCGCGGACCGCGGCGATGCCCGCCAGGATCAGCACGCCGCCGACGAGCTGCAGCGGGGCGAGCGCCTCACCCAGCAGGACCCACGCGAACAGGGACGCGGACACGACCTCCAGCAGCGCGATGAACGACGCGACCCTCGAACCGAGGACGCCGGAGGCGGTGATGCCGGTCGCGTAGGCGAGCGCCGTGCCGAAGACCGCGACCACGAGCAGCGGCACCCACCAGGGCGCGGTGGTGCCGAGCAGCGGCAGGTCGCCGAACGCGGCGGTCAACGGCAGCAGGCCGGTCAGCCCGACGAAGGCCAGGACGGGCACGGCGAGCAGCAGTCCGCCCGCGGCGAGCGCGACGGGCGGCAGGCCGTTGTTGGGTCGTGCGGCGATCACGAAGTACCCGGCGCAGCCGATGGCGGCACCGAAGGCCGCCGCCACGCCGATCGGGTCGACGGCCTGGATCGCGCCCGGTCCGATCACGAGCACCAGGCCGCCGGCCGCGAGCACCGAACCGAGCAGGACGACGGGGGCGGGCGTGCGTCTGGTGGTCGCCCAGGTGAAGCCCACCAGCAGCAGCGGCGCGAGGAACTCGATGAGCAGCGCGGTCGCCACCGGGATGCGCTGGATGGCCGCGAAGTAGAGGACCTGGGTGACCGCCACGCCGACCAGGCCCATGCCCAGCACCGGCCACCCGGCGTGCCGGAGCACGGACCACCGGCCGCGCAGTGACATCACGGCGAACGGGAGCAGCACGAGCCCGGCGGTGAGCGCGCGGGCCGTGACGGCGGCGGTGGGGGACCAGCCCGCCTCCAGCAGCGGTTTGACGAACGCTCCGGAGGTGCCGAACGAGGTGAACGACACCACGGCGGCTAACAGACCGGTCGACTTCGACGGGATCCCCATGCTCGCGCCTCCAGCCGTGTCATGGCCTAATGTGATTGACACCCCTGACGCTAGGCGGGTCGAGGTAAGGAGTCAATTTGCGTTTTGCCCCTGACACGGAGGAGTCGCT
This sequence comes from Lentzea sp. NPDC004789, assembly GCF_053601075.1. Lineage (NCBI taxonomy): Bacteria > Bacillati > Actinomycetota > Actinomycetes > Pseudonocardiales > Pseudonocardiaceae > Lentzea > Lentzea sp. NPDC004789. The sequence continues at coordinate 289,480 of NZ_JBSGBE010000009.1, forward strand.
CGCCTTCGTCGTGGCGCTGTGCAACACCGATCCGTCGGCCTCGCGCAGCGGCGAGGACGAGCTCGCCACGGTCGAGGAGCTCAAGGCGTTGCTGGGCCGCTACCCCTACACGGGCCGCATCGACTACGACGAGGCCGAACTGCGCGAGGTTCATCGCACGCGTGCGCTGCTCAGGCACGTGTGGACTCTCGATCGCGATGACGCCGTGGATGTCGTGAACAAGATGCTGCGCGACGCCAAGGCGCTGCCGTATCTCGTGCGGCACGACGGGCTCGACTGGCACATCCACGCCACCGAGCCGGACTCGCCGCTGGCCGAGCGGATCCGGGTCGAGTCCGCGCTCGCCCTGATCGACGTGATCCGCATGAACGAGATGGACCGCCTGCGGATCTGCGCGGCTGACGACTGCGCCGGCCTGCTGCTCGACCTGTCCCGCAACGGACTCAAGCGGTTCTGCAGCGTGCGGTGCGGCAACCGGATGAACATGATCGCGTTCCGGGAGCGCCGCGCGGAACAGGGCTGAGGACCTGCCAGGCCATCCGGGGTTCGTCGCCGGTGAACGGCCCGTGATCTTCCGCAGTTCTGGCACCCGGACGTGATCGCGATCTGGAGACCGGTGAAGGCTCTGGTCGAGGAGCGCGTCCAGGTGCCGGCGACGGCCGCATCCGAACCGGACAACACCGCGTGAGGCGCAAGACGCCTGGAGTCCTAAGAGGACTTCACGCGGTCCAGTGTGGTGCGCAGGACGGTCAGCAGCGCGTCGCGGACCGACACCTTCACGCGGGCGTCGAAGGTGACCAGCGGGACGTGGTCACCGATCGCGAGCGCCCAGCGGATGTCCGCGACGGCATGGCTGAGCCTGCCTTCGAAGAGGTTGACGGCGACGACGAACGGCAGGCCCGCCTTCTCGAAGTAGTCCACGGCCGGATAACACTCGTCGATGCGGCGGGTGTCGACGATCACGAGCGCTCCCAACGCCCCCAGCGCCAGGTCGCGCCACATGAAGCCGAAGCGGTCCTGGCCCGGCGTGCCGAACAGGTACAGCTTGATGTCGTCGTCGATCGTGATGCAGCCGAAGTCCAGCGCCACCGTCGTGGTGGTCTTGTCCGGGATGAGTCCGGTGCGGTCCGCCTCCTCGGACGCCGTGGTGATGGCCGCCTCGGTGCGCAGCGGGGTGATCTCGGAGATGGACGACACCGCGGTCGTCTTGCCGACCCCGAAACCACCGGCGATGATGATCTTGACCGGCGTCGGGGTGCGGGGTTCAGCTGATGGCTTCAAGGCGGCGGATGATCCTCTCGATCATGGCGGGGTCACCGGTGAGCGCGGCGGGCGGCCGGTGGACGACGACGTACCCGAGCGCGGCGAGGTCCGCCACGAGGACCCGGGCCACTCCGAGGTGCAGCCCGAGCATCGCGGCGACCTCCGCCACCGACATCGTCCTGCGGCACAGGGCCACGATGTCGCGGCGCTCGAACGACAGGCTCGGGTGGGATGCCGCGCCGAGCTCACTGGTCTGAACCTGGGCCTCCAGCTCGAGGTTGCGGTCGATCGGCTCGGTCCGCCCGGACGTGAGCAGGTACGGCCGCAGCAGTGAGACGTCTCGGTCCCGCATGCCCTACCGCCCGACCGTGAACTTGAGTTCCTCGATCACCTGCGGGCTGAGGACGGCGCTGGCGCGGTTGGCGAACATCGCCATCTCGTAGCCGATCGTGCCGAGACTGGCCTGTTTGGACGCCAGCACGCCCAGCGCGCAGCCGACGCTGATGGTGCAGACGACCAGGTAACCATGTGCCAGCTCGACGATGACCTTGTCCGGCGCGCCGAGCGGGTGGCAGTCGGACACGCCGCCCGCGAGGCTCAGCACGGCCGAGGCGATCGCCGCCAGCCGGTCGGCGTTCTCCCGCACGAGATCCGACGACATCGCGATGAGCAGACCGTCGGAGGACACGGCGATCGCGGCCAGCGCGCCAGGGGTGCCTTGCGCGAAACGGGTCACGAGCCAGTTGAAGTTCTGTGCCTCGACGCTGGTCCGTGCTGCGGGGAGGGCGCTCATTCACTGTCCTCTTTCGTCGGTTGCGTGCCTGCTCCGGCGGCGGCGCCCAGCGCCACACCGTTCGCGAACGCGTCGAGCGACGCGCGTTCGGCGGCGGGGTCGCGCTGCTGCCAGGAGGCGGTGTTCTCGAGAGCGTGTTCCGCCGGCGGCGCGGGGGCCTCGGCGCGCAGGCTCGGCGCGAGGCTGGCGCCCGGCACCCGGCGGGTGAGTCCCGCGCGTCCTTCCCGTTCCGGCGCGATCGCCGACGGCGCAACAGGTTGGGGCAGGACCGCCACGCGCGCGATGGCCGACGTCACCAGCGTGATCTCCGTGGAGAGCTCGCCGGAGAGGTGGTCGGGCTCCGCGGGCACGCTCGCCAGCGTGATCGTGGGGTCGTCGTCGCCCATGAACCAGCCGAAGTCCGGTTCCCGCACCGGTTTCGGCGGCGCGGCCGGTGGTGGCGCGGTGAGGCTCTCCCGCGTCAGCAGGTCGGGCGGTACCGCCACCCGCGCGGTGACGCCGCCGCCCGTCGTCGGCAGCAGCTCGACGGTGAGCGAGTGCCTGCGCGCCAGCCGTCCCACCACGAACAGGCCGAGGACGCTGGTCGGCGTGATGTCCAGCCGCTCGCGCTCCACCAGGCGCAGGTTCTCCTCGGTGAGCTGGGCCTCGGTCATGCCGATGCCGTGGTCGACGATCGCCACGACGCAGGACCCGTCGGCCCCGCGGGCGAGGTCGACCTCCACCGCGGACGTCGGCGGCGAGAACGAGGTCGCGTTGTCCAGCAGCTCGGCGAACAGCTGGATCAGGTCCGCCCCGAGCGCGGGCGCCACCGCGACCTTGCCGACGGCGCCGAGCCGGACCCGTTGGTAGTCCTCGATCTCCGCGAGCGCCGAGCGCAGGGCGGTGCCGACCTCCATCGGGCCGGAGAGCCTGCTGTCCTCGCGCGTGCCCGCGATCACGAGCAGACTGTCCGCGGTGCGCCGCAACCGGGTGGAGAGGTGGTCGAGCTGGTACAGGCCGGCGAGCAGCTTCTCGTTCTGCTCGTCGCGCTCCAGCTCGTCGACGAGGGCGAGCTGCCGGCCGACGAGGCTGCGCGTGCGCTTGGCGACGTTGGCGAACATCAGGCTGACGTTGCGCCGCGTGATCGCCTGCCGTTCCACGAGCTGTGCCGCCGTGCCCTGCACGCGGTTGAACGCCTCGGCGAGCCGGCCCAGCTCGTCACCGGACGACACGTCGATCTCGCGCAGCCGCGGCACCTGGTCGTCGGCCACCTCGGTGTCGGTCACGCGCACCAGCTCCCGGCGGGCGAGGTCGGCCACCGCGCCCGCCGCGTCGGTGAGGCTGCGCAACGGGTGCGAGATCGAGCGGCGGACGGCGATCGCGAGCCACGCCACCAGCGCGAACAGCAGGGCGCCGCCGACACCGACGGCCCACGCGACGGCGTTGGCGTGACTCGCCCGTGCCGCGGCCTCCGCGGTGATCTCGGCGGAGACCTGGTCCTGCGCCGCCTTGCGCAGCTCGGCCTGCGCGCTGACCGCGGCCAGCGCCTCCGCCGCGAACGCCGGGCTCGGCTGGCCCGGCAGCCGGGCGGCGAGCTCGTTGACCCGGCGCGCCTCGGTGCCTTCCTCCACCGAGACGACGAGGGCCGCGTGGTCCGCGTCGGCCTGCTGCACGAACCGCTCGGTGAACGCGCGGGCCTGCATCACCGCGTCGTCCAGCAGGTCCTGCCCGGTCTGCCGCCGCGTCGCGGCGATGATCAGGCCGGTGTCGCGCAACGACTGCTCCTCGGTGGCGCGCAGCAGCGCTTCGAGCGCGGTGAGCTGTCTCGTGCCCTCCGCGTCGCCGGTCCGTTGCGGCACCAGCCGCAACGCGTCGATGATCCCGCTGACGGCGGCGTGGTAGGTCCGAGTGACGCTGTCGGACGAGGCGCTGCCGCGCAGGGCGTTCTGCCTGAGCCCGGTCAGCGAACCCAGGCGCACCAACGCGTTCGAGAGTTCGTCGGACCTGTCGGGCCCGAGCCCGGTGCGCACGCTCTGCGCCGCGGAGTCCACCTCGCTCTGCTGGTGCTTCAGGTCCGCACCGTCGTCGGCGGGAGACGCGAGGTGCGCGGCGGTGAGCACGCGTTCCCGTTGCAGCTCCCAGATCAGGTTGCCCAGCTCGCGCGCCTGCCGGGCGGACTCGGCGGTGGCCGCGGACGACCGCGCGTCCCCGGCCTGGCCGAGCAGGAAGGGCACCGCCACCAGCACCGCCGCGATCAGGCCCGGCACGATCAACAGGTTCAGCTTCCGGCCGATGGAGTGCCCGTGGAGCAGGCTTCGTCCCCGTCTCACCCGATCACCTCGCGGCGGTGCGATGCGCGGACCAGGTCCTCGATGGACGCGCGCAGCTCGTGGAACACCGGTGTCCGCTTGGTGGCGAGGTCCCGGTCGTGCGGGAGCGGGATCGAGGTCTCGGCGGCGACGCGACCGGGATCGCTCGCGAGCACGACGACCCTGGTGCCCAGGAACACCGCCTCCTCGACGTCGTGGGTGACCATGAGCACCGTGGTGCCGGTGTCGCGCCAGATCTGCCTGATCAAGAGCTGCATGTCCTCCTTGGTCTGCACGTCCAGCGCGCCGAACGGTTCGTCGAGCAGCAGCACGTCCGGCTCGCACACCAGCGCCCGCGCGATCGCGACGCGCTGCCGCTGGCCACCGGAGAGCTGGCGCGGCAGTGACCGCCGCACGGCCGCGAGACCGGTCTCCGCGAGGTACCAGTCGACCCGGCGGCGGCGTTCTGCGGTGTCGAGCGCGAGCAGTTCGAGTCCAAAAGCGACATTGCGCTCGACAGTGCGCCACGGGTAGAGCGACCCGGTCTGGAAGACCAGGCCGCGATCCGGTCCCGGGCCGGTGATCGGGTGGCCCTCGACGGTGACCTCGCCGCTCGTCGGTGTCGTGAGGCCGGCGACGAGTGACAGCAGGGTGGACTTCCCGGAGCCGCTCGCGCCGACCACGCAGAGGAACTCGTGCGGGGACACCGTGAGGCTCACGCCGTCGAGCGCGCGCTTGCGCTGCCCGCGCACGAGGTAGTCCTTGCAGACCTCGACCAGTTCCAGCGTCATGCGGCCCACCGCCCCACCAGGGCCCGCACCAGCCGCAGTGCCACGTCGATCGTCACGCCGATGAGGCCGATCACGACGAGCACCGCGAAGATCTTGTCCGTCTGCAGGAAGCGTTGTGCGCGAACGATCCGGTAGCCGAGCCCGGCCGTGGAGTTGACGAGCTCCGCCACCACCACGAAGTTCCACGCCGCCGCGGCGTTGACCCGCACCGCGTCGATGACGCCCGGCACCGAGTGCGGCACCACCACCTTGCGCAGCACCTCGCCGCGGCGTGCGCCGAGCGTGTAGGAGACGTCGATGAGCGAGCGCGGCACGCCGCGGACGACGTCGGCGGTCATCAGCGTGTTGAAGAAGACCGTGCCCAGGAACAGGATCGCGATCTTGGACGGCTCGCCCAGCCCGAGCCAGATGATCAGCAACGGGATGAACGCGCTCGCGGGCAGGTACCGCAGCAGCCCGATCACCGGCTCGAACACCGCCTGCCCCGCGTGGAACGTGCCCATCAGGATCCCGAGCGGCACGGACACCAGCACCGCGAGGCCGAACCCCTCCAGCACCCGCCGGGTGGTCGTCCCGACGTCGACCGCGAGCTCACCCGAACGCGCCATGTCCCAGCCGGCGGCCAGCACGGCGCTCGGCGACGGGAGGAACGTGGCGGGCACGGCACCGCTCGCGCTGAGCACGACCCAGCAGGCGAACGGCACGGCCAGCGATCCGGCGGCGAGCGCGGTCGCGGCCCGGCGGGAGATCGGCGTGCGGATGGTGAGCGCGGTGCGGTGCGGGCGGGTGCGGCGGGGCAGCGGTGGCCACGCGGTGCGCGCGCCCGGCGCGCGGTCGGCCAGCGCGGCCCTCATCGTTGCACCGCCTTGACGAACTTGTCGTCGAACAGCCCGTCCAGCGACGGTCGTTTCGGCGTGAGACCGGTGCTCGTCATGAAGTCCGCGATCTGGCCGGCCTGGTGGTTGAGGTGCGTCGGCGTGACGCCCGGCGTGAACGCGTCGATGTTCTGCCGCAACGTGAAGATCGTGGTGCCGGCGTCGTAGGTCCGGTAGTCGCCCGCGCTCACCCCGCCGCGCCTGGCCATGATCTCGACGGCCTGGTCGTGGTTCTGCTTGATCCAGTCGAGCGTGTCGAACCACGTGTTCACCAACGCCTGCGCCGCCTCCGGGCGGTTCTTCGCGAACGCGCCGGACACGACGAGGTGGTCGGGGATGGCGCCGGGGAACTCGGCGGAGGTCGCGATCGCACGGCTGCCGGCGCGCTGCAGGGCGGTTGTCGTGAACGGCGCGAAAGCTCCGACCGCGTCGACCTTGCCCGCGACGAAGGCCGCCGCCGCCGCGTCGGTGGCGAGCGGCACCAGCTCGACGTCCTTCTGCGACAGACCGGCCTCGGTCAGCGCGAGCAACAGCAGGTAGTGGTCGACGGTGCCCTGCTCGACCGCGACCTTCCTGCCCTTCAGGTCGCCGACACCGGAGATGCCCTCACGGGCTATCACCTGGTCGTTGCCCGTGGAGTTGTCGTTGACCAGGATGACCGTCTGCTGCGCGCCACCGCTGACCGAGGCGAGGGTGTCGTTGAGCGTCTGGCTGTTGGCGTCGATGGCACCGCTCGACAACGCGTTGAGGCTGTCGGTGTAGCTGTCGAAGTACTTCAGCTCGACGTCGATGCCGTTGTGCCGGAAGAACCCCTGGTCCTGCGCGACCTGCCACGGGAACCAGCCGGGCCACGCGCTGAACCCCAGCGTGATCCGGCCGGTGCCGGTAGGGGAGGAGGTGCACGCCGTGCCGCACAGCAACAACAACACGAGTGCGACCAGAAAACGGTTGATGCGGCGGGAGAACAAACCGAACTCCTGTGAGTTTCCGTTGTGGGGAAGGGGTTGACGACCCTCAGATCGGAGGCAGCCCGGGTTCGACAACGGAGCGTTTGCCGCTGGCCTCGGTCATCGGGTGTGAACACTTCCTGTGCGCATTTTGACGTACCTAAATGCGGAGGTCCCCGGTGACTCCGTGTCTTTTGTCATGCACCTGGATGAAATGGTTCGTGAATCCCAGGTGCAATCGAGGTCGCCAAGCCTAACTGTGCGCGCAACCCCTTCCGGGTGCATCGGGTGATATCGGATGGAGCAACGACGCCAGGTATTCCACTCCCGCCGGGTGGAAGGTGTCGTCGTGGCCTGCGGCGTTGGGGCTCAAGTGGTCCGGACCAATCGTGCCCCGGTTCGCCGAACTACGATGTTTGGGTCCAATTGGGTGATTTCACTGAGCCATGCGAAGAATCGTTCTCAGGCAGTTGAACTATTTTCGCGTTCACGCCGGAACCACCAGCGGACGGCCTGTTCGAACGATTCCAGGTCGGGTGTGCGCTCGCCCGCCCAGGCGACGACGCCGTCTGGCCGGATCAGCACGGCGCCGAATCCGAGATCGTCGACGGCCCGGCCGCCCGCGTAGCGCAGCTCGTGCTCCCAGCCCGCGGCCGCACCCGCCAGGCGCCGGTCGGCGCTGAAGTCGAGCACGACCCCGCGTCCGTCCTGCATCAGCTCGCCGAGGTGCGTGCCGTCCTCGAGACGCCAGCGCGGGGCGTTGCGCCCGACCAGCGGCTCGTCGCTGCCGAGGTCGTACCTGGTGGACAACCCCGTGATCTTCCCGAGCACGAGGTTCGTCCCGGTCGTGCTCGCGAGCAGCTCCCTGACCACCGCCTGGATCGCCTGGCCGTGCGGATCCGGTCGCATGACCGCCACCTGGGCGCGGGTCCAGTCGAGCGCCAGGGCGCCGACCGGACGGCGTTCGCTGTCATAGGTGTCGAGAAGACCCTCTGGTGCGTTGCCTCGCACGGTCGCGGCGAGTTTCCAGCCCAGGTTCACGGCGTCGCCGATCCCCGTGTTGAGGCCCTGTCCGCCCAACGGGGACATGATGTGCGCCGCGTCGCCCGCGAGCAGGACGCGGCCACGCCGGTAGGTCGTCGCCTGCTTCGCGCGGTCGGTGAAGCTGGAGGCGAGCCGGACGTCGGTCAGCGTCACGCCGGTGCCGGACACCCGGCGCAGCACGGCCTGCAGGTGGTCGCGGGTCAGGTCCTGCGAGCGGTCGAACGCGCCGCCGTCGAAGTCCATCATCCCGATGTGCCCGGTGGCGGGCATCTGGAGGTACATGCCGGTCGGCGTGAGGTTGAAGCCCGGCTTGAGCAGCTCGGGCTCCGCGACGGTGGCGAGCATGGCGTACCCGGTGAAGTCCGGCTCGGTGCCGGCGAAGTCGAAGCCCGCGAGCCTGCGCACCGCGCTGCGCCCGCCGTCGCAACCCACGGCCCACCGTGCCGGGTACTCGTGCCGGCCGTCGCTGACGACCACGGACCCGTCGTCCTGGGCGATGCCGGAAACCGCGACGCCGTAACGGATCTCGACGCCGAGCTTGACGGCTCGCTCGGACAGCACCTCCTCGACCGCCGCGAGTGTCGTCATCACGATCTCCGGCGTTGGGCTCGGCAGCAGGAACGGCAGCGCGTCGAGATCGACGTTCGCCGGGTCGAGCAGGATGCCGGCGAAATGGCCCGCGCCGCGCGGCCTGCCCGGACTCTCCGTCCCGAAGTCGGCGTGGCCGCGGTCGAGCAGCGGGTCCAGCACTCCGCGACGGTGGAACACGTCGACGGAGGTGGTGGACAGGCCCCGCATGCCCAGGGGTGCGGCCCGCCACGGGGAACCGGGGTCGGGCTCGCGTTCGAGCACGAGGACGGAACAGCCCCTGAGGCCGAGCTCGCAGGCGAGCAGCAGACCGACCGGACCCGCGCCCACGATCACCACGTCATGCATCTGAAATCCCTTTCCGGAGCCGAATCTCGGCGACACCGCGAGATTGGTCCGGGCCGCTGGCACGGTGCGCATGAGGCGCTGACACCGTGCGCACAGGGGCTGACAGAGTGCTCAAGTGATGGCGGCGCAGAGCTTGCGCGTGAGTTCCTCCAATGCGCGCACGACGCCGTTCAGCGCCGCGATCTGCTCTGCGTACTGCCGGGCCACCCGTTCCAGGTCGACGGCGCCCGGCTGGGCTTCGGCAGGCGCCGAACTGTGGATTCGTTGTTGTGCCCGATCGGCCATGGCGGATTCGTACAATTGCGTCAGATGGTCGCCGTCCGGCTGCAGGACCTGCACGTAGGAGGACATCAGATCCGGCGGCGGAATTCGGATTCCCCGCTCGTAGTCCACCATCCCGCTGTGCGCGGTCATTCCGAGCTGCCGGGCGAGCTTGCGCAGTGACAGTCCGCGTTCGAGCCGCAGGCGGAGCAATTCCTGACCGAGCAGTTTGTAGGCGCCCCCCAATTTCTTTCTCCCTCCCCGTTCGCCGCGCCTGATCCTGACAGCGGCCCGGAGAACGACGCATCAGCCGAACGGGCTACGAGGTAGCAGGATCTCCTATGGGTACTGTTCAGCGGTCGTATCGAGGTGTTCTCCTGCTGTTCTGAACTTGTTCTGTTGCCGCAGAACGCGGTCGGCGGCGTGTTAGGAATTTGGGGCGGCCCAATTCCCGCCGCGCGAATTCTCAGGGAGGAAAATCGTGAAGACGACGACCAAGATGAAGAAGATCACCGTCCGCCGGACCGGCGACGTGCGCCTGACCACGGCGACCTGCAAGTGTCCGTACAGCGTCGAGGCCTGATCGGCTGAGCCGGCCGGGGACCGCGCCTTCGGGCGCGGTCCCCGGCTACCAGGAGGCGTCAATGAGCGGCGACACGCCGGTGCTTTTCCACGATCTCAGCTTCGTTCCCGAAGGCGACGAGACGGTCGTCGGCCGTCTGGACACCGGGTCCTACGCGGTGCTGCCCGCCGACGGCGCCGCACTGCTGGGCAGGATGGCCGACGGCATGTCGCCGGAGCGCGCCGCCCAGTGGTACGAGTCGGAGTTCGGCGAGCCGATCGACATCGAGGACTTCCTGGAGACGTTGCGGGACCTGGGTTTCGTGCGGACCGGCGAGCCGGTCGCGCAGACCGGCCCGGTCCGGTTCCAGCGGCTCGGCGCGGCGGCGTTCTCGCCGGTGGCCTGGCTCGCCTACCTCGCGATCACAGTGGCGTGGCTGCTGCTCGGCGCCCGGCACGACGACCTGCTGCCCGACCCGAGCCAGTTCTTCTTCGTGAAGTCCGCGCTCGTGGTGCAGCTGGTGATCACCTTCGGCCAGCTGCCGCTGATCTTCCTGCACGAGGGCTTCCACACCCTGGCGGGACGGCGGCTCGGCCTGCCCAGCAAGCTCGGCATGAGCAACCGGTTCATGTACGTGGTGTTCGAGACGCGGATGAACGGCCTGTTCAGCGTCCCGAGCGGGAAGCGGTACCTGCCGTTCCTGTCGGGCATGCTCGCCGACGTCGTGGTGCTCGGCCTGCTGGGGCTGCTCGCGCACGCGACCCGTGACGCGAGCGGCGCGCTGTCGCTGACCGGCAGGGTCGCCATCGCGCTGGGGTTCACCGTGGTGATGCGCCTGGTCTGGCAGTTCCAGCTCTACCTGCGCACCGACCTCTACTACGTGTTCGCGACCGCGTTGCACTGCCACGACCTGCACGACGCCAGCGTCACGTTGCTGCGCAACAGGATGTGGCGCGCGCTGGGCCGTCAGGAACGGGTGGTGGACGAAGGGCAGTGGACCGAGCACGACCGCAAGGCCGGTCGCTGGTACGGGCCGTTCGTCGTGGTGGGCATCGCGGTGATGCTGGCGCTGGCGGTGTTCGGCTCGCTGCCGATCGTCGTGCAGTACGTCGAGATCGTCGGTCGCAACCTCTCCAGCGGACGGCTGGACCTCTACTTCTGGGACGCGGTGGTCTCCCTGGTGATCAACGTCGGCCAGCTCGCGCTGGTCGCCCATCTCGCCCGGCGCAAGCGCCGGATCGGAAGAGAAGTGAGCTGACATGCCTTCACCACAACGGCATCTGCGCCTGCGCGGCGGCCGGCGCGCCGACCGTCAGCGGTACCTCGCGGCACTGCCCGGCGACGCCCGCGTGCTCACCGCGCTCTGCCACCACCGCCTGCGCGGCCCGTACACGGGCGTGGACACGATCCTGCGCGAGCTGCTGCCGGACGCCCAGCAGCGCCACCCCGAGCTGGTCGCCCGCCACCAGGTGGAGCTGCTGTACGGAATCCCGGAGCTGGCGGAGCTGATCGGGCCCGCGCCCTCGACGCTCGCGTCGGCCGGCCCGTTCGCCCAGCGCACCCGGTTCTACGGCGCGCAGATGATCCGGTGCATGAGCCAGGGCGTGGTCACGTTCCTGATCGAGCTGGCCCGCAGCCGGTCCGCGGCAGGGGAAGCGCCGCTGTGCCTGGTGTTCGAGGACATGCACGCCGCCGAGCCGACCACGAGCGAGTTCGTCGCGCTGCTCGCCCGGCGCTGCGACCCCGCCACCCTGCGGGTTGTCGTGTCCACCGCGGACGACGTCGCGGCGGAGCTGGCCGAGGTGCTGGACCGCGTCGCCGACGACGAGTTCTGCGACGCCGAGCCGGAGCACGACGACCGCAGCCAGGAACAGCTGGTCGCCGCGTACGTCCGGTCCGACGGGACCAGCGACAGCCAGGCGGAGATCGACGCCTACGGTGCGGCCGATCCCGTTGTGCTGCAACGCCTGCACGACGAGCGCGCGGACGAGCTGGAGCCCGGTGCCGACTGGGGCACGCTGATCGGTGCGGTCACCTACCACCGCGAACGGGGCGCGGACCCGCACGGCCGCGGCCGGGACGCGCTGGACCGGGCGTTCCAGTTCTGCGTGGAGACCGGGTTCTCCGCCGCCGTGGTGGACCTCGGCCTGCGCGGCCGCGCGGTCATCGACCCGGTCGAGGAGCGGAAGCTGTTCCTGCGGTTCACCCAGCACGCGGCCTCCGCGCTGGTGGCGCTGGACCGGTTGACCGAGTCTCTTGAGCTGTACATGGACCTGCGCGCCCGGTATGCCGACGCCAAGGTGCACATGACGGCGAGCTACAGCATCGCCATGCTGCACACCAGGTTCTTCGTCCCGCGCGACCACGAGGCCGCGGTCGGCTGGCAGAACAACGCCTACACGCTGGCGTCGTTGCTGCCGGACCCCGACGAGCGGCGCACGTACGAGGTGTTCCAGGCCAACGGGCTGGCACTGGTCGAGATGCACCGCGGCAACCTGGCGCGGGCGCTGGAGCTCGTCGACGGCGGCATCGCCCGGCTCAACGAGGAGCTCGACGACCAGGAGTGGGTGCTGCACCGCTCGCAGCTGTTCTACAACCGCGCGCGCCTGCACGCCGCGCTCGGCCGCGCCGACGAGGCCTACGCCGAGTTCACCGAGCTCATCGAGCTCGACCCGCTCTACACCGACTACCTGAGCGAGCGGGCGAAGATCTCCCGCAAACGCGGTGACCTCGAAGCCGCGCTCGCGGACTACGACCGCGCCGTGCAGATCGGCCCGCCGTTCCCGGAGCTGTACTACAACAGGGGAACCGCGCGGCTCGCGGTCGACGACGTCGAGGGCGCGTTCGCCGACTTCGACTACGTGCTGGAGATGGAACCCGGCGACGTCGACACCCGCCTGACCCGCGCGGAACTGCTGCTCGCCAGTGGTGACGTGGCGGCGGCGCACGCGGACGTCGTGGCGGGGCTCCAGCTCGCCCCCGACGAACCGCGGCTGCTCGCCATGCTCGGCACCATCGAGCTCGAACAGGACCAGCCGGAACAGGCACTGCCGCACCTGGACGCCGCACTCGCCGGTGACCCGCGCTATCCAGCCGCGCTGGTCAACCGCGCGGTCGCGCACTTCCGGCTGGGCAACGCCGCGACCGCCGTCGACGACCTCACTGTGGCGCTGGACGTGGTGGGCGCCGATCCGGACGTCCTGCTCAACCGCGGCATGGCCTATCTCGCGTGCGCGCAGGCGGAGCTGGCGATCCGGGACTTCGACGCGGCGCTCGCGCTGCCCGGCGCGGACGTCGACGAACTGAGGCATCAGCTCGAACTCTGCCGTTAGCCCGAGTTTTGCTTCTCCTCGTGCGGGAACTCGGCCCGCAAGACCGCAACCGACGAGGGGAAGCGTTGTGAAGGCAGTCGTGTGGCACGGAATCGGTGACATCCGCGGCGAGTCCGTGCCCGACCCGAAGATCCCCGAGCCGTCCGACGCGATCGTGCGGATCACCCGCAGCGCGATCTGCGGTACGGACCTGCACCTGGTGCGGGGCACGATGCCCGGCATGGTGGAGGGCACCGTGCTCGGGCACGAGGCCGTGGGTGTCGTGGAGGAGGTGGGACCCGCGGTGCGCGGGTTCACGCCGGGCGACCGGGTGGTGGTGACCTCCACGGTCGGCTGCGGTAGCTCCGAATGAACGGTGACAACGCCCAAGATCGGCGAGAGCAGGACCTGGTCGACCGCGACCGCGCGGCGGACGTCCGCGACCGCGCGGCGGACGAGCGGGAGCGGCTCGCCGACGTACGCGAGCAGACCGCTGACGAGCGGGACGACCGAGCGGACGTCCGCGAGCAGTGGCTGACCGACCGGCAGACCGAACTGGACGAACGGGGGAGTCGGCTGCGCCGGAGCACGGATCGTCACCTCGACGGGAGCGCGAAGACCCTGGATCTCGCCCGCGCCGCGATTCGCCGGTCCCAGCTGCGGCTGGAGCGGGCCGATGCCGCGCTGCGGCGTGCAGAGTGCCGCACCGATCGTGAACAGGCCGAGATCGACCGCGAGACCGAGTGGACCGTTCGCCAGGCACGCGACGAGGAGTGATGTTGCTCCGTTTGCCCGCCTGTGCACCGGGTACCCGGTGGCTTCCTCCATCTGCGGCGAACAGCGGGGCGGGGCATTGGACACGTGTGAGTCAGGTGAGAAGAAGCCGTCGGGAGCAGGTGAGATGACGAGCCACGGTCTCCCGGACGTGTCGCCGCCGCTCGTGCAGATCAGGAGGTGGCTGCGGGCGAAGCTCGTGAGCTTTCCGGACGACCTCCTCGGCGACATCCTGCTCGTGTGCACGGAGCTCGTCAGCAACGCCTACGACCACGCCCGCGGTCCACGTGACGTCCGGGTCGAGCTGGAGGCGGGCGGCCGGGTGGTCCGCGTGGAGGTCGACGACGGCAGTCCGCAGGCGCTGCCCGCACCGGGCAGGTCGTCGGCCGGGCCGTTTCGCGGTCGCGGCCTGACGCTGGTGGAGGGCATCGCGAGCCGCTGGGGTGTGCTGAACCGCGGTGACCACAAGACCGTCTGGGCCGAGTTCTCGTTCGACACGCCGCACCCGGCCTGACGCGTCCCTCAGCCGGCGGTTCTGGCGCTCCGAGCCGCGTGCAGGGCCTGCTCCACGTCCGGGTACAGCTCCAGCGTCTGGTCGAGCCCGGACGCCGTGATCGGGCGCAGCACCGTCCGATGTGCCGCCGCGATCCGCAGCGGAATCCGCGCCTCGGCGGCCCGGCGCTGGTGCGTCAGGAGCTCGTTGAGCCCGGCCGACCCGAAGAACGTGACCCCGGTGAGGTCGACGACGACCGGGAACGGTGAGGTCGCCATCGCGAGGGCGGTGCGCAGTTCGAGCCGCAGCGCGGGCGCGGTGTCCTGGTCCAGGTCACCGGCGGCGCGCACGACGACGGCGAGCCCGTGCACTTCGCGTTGCACGTGCAGGGGGAGATGGGAGGTGTTCGGCATGGTTGAGCCCCTCACGACGTACGTCGGAAGCAGAACACAGCTGCAGGCTCAACTGCTCACCCTGAACTTTAGCCGTTCAAACGACAATCGCAACCCGGGAACGGCTCACCACCCGACCGGCATGCGCTGGGCGCCGCGCACCGGCATCTCGATCTTCCACATCACGTCCCCCTCGACGTGCAGGCCGGGCAGGCCGCCGAGCAGCGCCCGCAGGCCCTCCTGCAGCTCGATCCTGGACAGCTGCGAACCGAGGCAGTGGTGCACGCCGTGCCCGAAGCCGAGGTGCGGGTTCTCGCCCCGGTCGAAGCGCAGCGCGTCCGGGTCGGCGAACTGCCGGGGGTCCCGGTTGGCCGCGGCGAAGTCGACCACCACGGGCTCGCCCGCGCGCACCAGCACGCCGCCGACCTCGACGTCCTCGGTGGCGTAACGCGGAAAGCCGGGTCCGTAGCTCAGCGGCGTGAACCGCATGAGCTCCTCCACCGCGGCCGGCATCAGGCCGAGGTCGGCGCGCAGCTCGGCCAGCCGGTCGGGGTGGGTGAGCAGCACCACGACGAAGTTGGGCAGGTGCGAGGCGGTGGTCTCGTGCCCGGCGACCAGCAGCCCGTTGCACATGTCGACCAGTTCCAGCTCGGACAGCCGGTCGTGCTCGTCACGAGCCTCGATCAACGCGGTCATCAGGTCGTCGCGGGGCACGGCGCGCCGCGCGGCGATGAGCCCGCTCATGTACTCGCGGAAGCCCTTCTGGTCGGCCGCGAACTGCTCCGCGGTGGTCTTGTTGGTGGACAGGAACGCGTCGCTCCACGCCCGGAACAGCGGCCGGTCGGCCACCGGCACGCCGAGCAGCTCGCAGATCACCACGACCGGCAGCGACAACGCGAAGTGCTCCACCAGGTCCACCGGCCGGCCTCTGGCCACCATCGCGGCCACGAGGTCCTCGGCCAGCTGACGGATCCGCGGCCGCAACCGCTCCACCCGGCGCACGGTGAACGCCTTCACCACCAGCCTGCGCAGCCGCGTGTGGTCCGGCGGGTCCATCACGATCATCCCGCTGTCGAGCTTGCCCGGCGTCATCCTGGGCACGTCGGCCGCGACGGCCATCGCCCGGCTGAACCTCCGGTCGCCCAGCACGAACCGGACGTCGTCGTAGCGGACGGCCAGCCACGCCGGTTCGCCGTAGGGGAGCTGGATCCGCATCATCCCGGGCGCGTCGCGCGCCTCCGCGCAGGCCGGGTGGACCTCCAGCCCCGCCGCCGAGCCGAACGGGTAGGTGTGCGTCGAAGCGCTCACCTTTTGTTTGTAGCGAGGTGTTTCCCGGGAGAACACCGCTGATCGGGGTCGTGCCGCGCTGCCGTTGTGCAGACCCGCCGCCCCGCCCATACGGTCAATGCGGGAGGTGGAGATGCGAAGCCAGTACGAGTACCTCGCCGTGTTGGCGGTGTGCCTGCTCATCACGGTGCCGCTGGAGTGGCTGGGCAGCGGCGTCTACCGGCGGGCCGGGGAGCTGGTGCGCGCTGTCGCTCCGGTGGTCGCCGTCCTCGTGGTGTGGGACGTCATCGCGATCTTGCGCGGGCACTGGAGTTTTCACCCCGAGGCCGTCACAGGGGTCGCGATCGGGGGAGTGCTGCCGGTGGAGGAAGTCCTGTTCTTCGTTGCCATTCCGGTCTGCGCGGTGCTGACCTACGAGGCCGTGCGCGGACGTTCGGCGCGTTGGTCGCGCGATGGTTGAGGAGTATCTGGTCGCGGCGTGCGCGGCGGTGCTGCTCGTGGTCGTGCTGGAGTTGCGGGTGTTGCGCACCGGGCTGTTCCGGCGGCCCGCGTACTGGATCACGATGGCGATCGTGCTGGCGTTCCAGGTGCCGGTGGACGGGTGGCTGACCAAGCTCGAAGCACCGGTCGTGGTGTACGCGGACTGGGCGATCAGCGGCGTGCGGGTGCCGTGGGACATTCCGGTCGAGGACTTCCTCTACGGCTTCGCGATGGTCACCGCCGTGCTGTTGCTGTGGGAGCGGGGAAGGACGGCACGTGCACAAGCTTGAGGTGCCGGGGGAGTTCGACCGGGCCGCGCGCGGCTACGACCTGCTCGTCGGGCTGAATCCGGGCTATCACGAGGCTTTGCGCCGTTCTGCCCGCGCGCTCCGGCTCCGGCCGGGCATGCGGGTGCTCGACCTCGGCTGCGGAACGGGCGCGTCGACCGCGGCCCTGGTCGCGGCCGCGCCGGGCGTGGAGATCGTCGCCGTGGACGCGTCGGAGGGCATGCTCGCGCGGGCGCGGGAGAAGCGCTGGCCCGGCACCGTGCGGTTCGTGCACAGCCGTGCCGAGGACGTAGAGGAAGGGGAGTTCGACGCGGTGTTCGCCGCCTACCTGGTGCGCAACCTGCCCGAGCCGGACGGCACGTTGCGGCGCGTCCGCGACCTGTTGAAGCCCGGTGGACCGTTGGTGCTGCACGAGTATTCGGTGCGTGACTCGCTGGTGAGCACAGCACTGTGGACGGTGCTGTGCGGGTTCATCGTGCCGGCGGGGTGGCTCGTCACCGGTGACCGTTCGCTCTACACCTACCTGTGGCGCAGCGTGATGGAGTTCGACGGTGCCACCGCGTTGCGCGACCGGTTGCGGCGCAACGGTTTTGTGGGCGTGCGCAGCGCACCGGTGCCGGGCCTGCAGCTCGGCGTCGTGCACACCTTCGTCGGCCGCAGGCCGGAACAGGAGCAGCGGTGAGGGATCGCAGGGCGGTGCGGATTCCCGCGCCGCAGGGACGGGCGCAGTTCAGCGGCGAGGCGCCCGCGGTGGTCGTGGTGGGCGGCGGGATCGCGGGCCTGGCGGCGGCGACGCTGCTGGCCGAGCGCGGCGCGCGGGTCGTGCTGTGCGAGCGGGAGAAGTACCTCGGCGGCCGGGTCGGGGGCTGGCGCACCCGGCTCGCGGACGGCAGCGAAGTCACGATGACGCGCGGCTTTCACGCGTTCTTCCGCCAGTACTACAACCTGAGGGCGCTGCTGCGGCGGGTCGATCCGGCCGGCCGCGCGCTCGTCGGCCTGCCGGACTACCCGCTGCTGCACGCCTCCGGGCACCGGGACGGTTTCGCCGGGTTGCCGGTCTCCGTGCCGTGGAACGCGCTCGCGTTCCTGCGCGACAGCCCGACGTTCCGGTGGCGCGACCTGCCCGGCGTGGACGCGCGGGCGGCACTGTCGTTGCTGGACGTGTCGGTGCCGCGGATCTACGAGGAGCTGGACCACCTCGACGCCGCCTCCTACCTGGAACGGCTGCGCTTTCCCCGCCCGGCGCACGCGCTGGCGTTCGAGGTGTTCTCGCGCAGCTTCTTCGCACACCCCAGCCGGATGTCGGCGGCGGAGCTCGCGGTGATGTTCCACATCTACTTCCTCGGATCGAGCGAGGGCCTGCTGTTCGACGTGGCGGCGGACCCGTTCCCGCACGGCCTGTGGGAGCCGCTCGGCCGCCACCTCGCCTCGCTGGGCGCGGCGGTGTGCACCGGCGTGGACGTCCGGTCCGTGCGGCCGGGTGAGCGGAAGCGGTTCGCGGTGACCATCGGCGGCGGCTCGATCGAGGCGGACGCCGTCGTGCTCGCCACCGACGTGTCCGGCCTGCGCGCGATCGTCGGCGCCTCACCCGCACTGGGGGACGAGCGGTGGTGCGCGCAGGTCGCCGAACTGCGCACGGCACCGCGGTTCCTGGTGTCGCGGTACTGGCTGGACCGGCCGGTGGACCCGGACCGGCCGGGGTTCCTCGGCACCAGCGGGCACGACCTGCTCGACAACATCAGCGTGCTCGACCACTACGAGCACGAGGCACGGGCGTGGGCGGCGCGCACCGGTGGCGCGGTGGTGGAGCTGCACGGATATGCGCTCCCGTCCGACGTGAGTGAAACAGAGGCCCGTGCCCGGCTGTGGGAACAGCTCACCGAGGTGTACCCGGAGACCAAGCAGGCCGAGGTGGTCGACGAACGGCACGAGCTGCGCGAGGACTGCCCGCTCTTCCCCGCGGGCGGGTACCGCGGCCGGCCGGGCCTGCGCACCCCGGACGACTTCCTGGTCCTCGCCGGCGACCTGGTGCGCGTGGAACTACCGGTCGCGCTGATGGAACGGGCCGCCACCACGGGTTTCATGGCGGCCAACCGGCTGCTGCAGCGCTGGGGCGTGGCGGGCGCGGACCTGTGGACCGTGCCGAGGCACGGGCGCGTGCCGTTGTTGCGTGCCGTTGCCCGCCGTTGGCGAACGTTGTGATCGTGCTGGAGTCCTAGCGGCGGGAGAGCACCAGGTCGATCGCCTCGGCCAGCGTGCCGGGCCTGCGCACCGACGGCGGCACCGGCACGCTCGTCCAGCCGGGTCCGGCGACCGCGATCAGGGCGTCGGACGTCTCGGTGAGCTCGCGCAACGGCACCTGGCCGGCGAGATCAGCACGATGTGCCCAGATCAACGCGACCGAGGGGCGCAACCGGGCCACGGCGTCGCACAGCGCCTGCGCGGGCACGCGGGCACCGAGGTTGCGCCACGCAACGTCCTTTTCGGACAGTGCGGCGCCGAGTGCCTCCAGCGCCAGCACGTGCTGCTCTTCCGGTGCACAGGACAGCAACGCGGCCAGCACGCCCGGCGTGCTCGTACGCGGCACGCCGCGCAACGCGTGCAGCAGGCTCGAACTCGCGAGGTGCTCGATCTCCACGCCACGACCGGGTTCGCCGAGCTCGGTCAGGCACGGCACGAAGACCGACTCCCACGCGGCGGCCACGCCGTGATCGGTGATCAGCTTGGCGGCGAGGTCGAGCATCAGCGGTTCGTCGAGCCGCCTGGCCGCGGTGAGGAAGCCCCTGCGGGCCGTGTCCGCCGCCTCGTCGCCGAGCAACGAACGAGAACTCACCGACCGCGGCACCGGTTCTCGGCGCGCCAGCTCGGCCGCGGCGGCCGGTGCGACCCCCTGCCCGGTCAGGGCGACCATCCTGCGCAGCACCTCGACGTCGGTGTCCCGGTACCGGCGGTGGCCGCCCTCGGTGCGGTCCGACGGCCCCAGCCCGTAGCGCTGGTCCCACGTTCTGAGCGTGACGGGGGAGACGCCGAGCATCGCGGCGACGGCGCGCGGCGGGTAGGTCACCCGCGGCGGGCGCGCTCGGAGAGGATGGCGCGCAGCTCGCTCTCGCCGAGCCCTCCCCAGATGCCGAAGGTCTCGTGCACCTCCAGCGCGTGCGCCCGGCACTGCTGCATCACCGGGCACCGCCGGCAGATCGCCTTGGCGGCGGCCTCGCGCTCGTCGCGCGCGGCACCGCGTTCGTTGGGCGTGTGGAAGAAGTAGGTGCTGTCCATGCCTCGGCACAGACCGGCGAGCTGCCAGTCCCAGGCCTCGGTGACGGGCTTGGGCAGGCGGGAGAGTTCGGGCATGGCGCACGTCCCTTGCTGTGTACGACCCGTGCTGACACCCCTACCCTAAAATCGATTCAAAATCGGTGCAACTTGAGCGCGCTCAGTCGGGGAACCGACCGTCCCGCCGCAGCGCGTACCGGCGTTCGGCGTAGGCGAGGTCGTCGCGCCACAACCTCGCCGCGGCCCAGCGCATCACCGGCCGCAACGCTCCGGCAGCGGGCCTGACCAGCGCGAACCCCCGCCGGTCCGAATGCGCGATGGTCGCCTCCACCACGGCGGTGCGGCCCTCGCGGATCGGCGTCGCGTGGGTTTCGACGACGCTGCCCTCACCCTCGCCTTCGACGATGTGCATCACGACGGTTCGCGGCTCCGGGCAGGTGAACGCGGCGACGACCGGCACGCCGACCCGCCCGGCGAGCCGGAAGGTGACCTCGACCAGGAAGCGGTCCAGCTCCTCGGCCGGCGTCTCCAGCACGCGCAGGTTGGCGAACGAGTACGGGTGGAACCACGCCCCGTGCCACGGGTCGAGCCGGTTCGCGACGACGTCCTCGGGATCGCAACGGCCGACGAGCGTGGCAACGGCGTCGATCGCCCCGTCCGGTCGCGGCGGCAGCACGGGCGCGGGCAGCGGCTCCTCGCCGCCGACGTGGTCGAGCCTCACCCACACCAGCACGCCGTCGTCGTGCGCCGGATAGGGCGTCCACGCGCCGAACCGCGTGCCGTCGAGCGCGAGCCCGTGCCAGCGGCAGATCAGCTTCCCGCCCGCCACCGCGCCGTCGCACAGCGGCGCGCCGAGGTGCGGACACGACCCCGAGCCCGCCATCAGGACGTTGTGGGGACCGCGCCACAGCACGACCTCGTGGCCCGCGATCGTGCGACCGCACGCCTTGCCGTGCACGACGTCACGGCTGGCGCCTGCGACGAACCAGTTGCCGGACGGTCGGGCGGTGGCGCGCTTGAGGGCGGCCTCGATCAGGGCGGGTTTGGCGTCCTGCCACGTGGGGTGCTGGTCGCGCCACGGCGGGCTGGAGTAGATCCGCAGCGGAAGGCGGTCACGCATGGAGCTCCTCTCGTCGGACCGCGTGGTGTTGGTGTGCTTTCGGCGGCGGGCGGCTTGCGGCTCGTCAGGCCGCACGAGCGAACATCGCCCTCGCCAACGCCGGCAGCGCCACCGCGAGCCGCCTGCCGTTCGACACCACCACCCGCCGCGACAACACGTCGCAGTCGGCGTCCTCCACGAGGTCGAGGATGTGTCCGTAGAGCCGGTAAGCGGTCAGCACGCACGGCCGCGAGCGCGGTGCGAGCATCGCGATACCCGGCCGCGCCCGCGTGTACACCTCCCGCGCCCGGCGCACCTGGTCGCGCAGCGCGGCACGGACCTTCTCGTCCGCCCGGCCACACGCGCGGGCGTGCAGCAACCGCTCCCGGTCGACGCCGAACGCGGCGAGTTCGTTCGCGGGCAGGTAGACCCGGCCGCGGTCGAGGTCCTCGCCGACGTCGCGGATGAAGTTGGTGAGCTGGAAGGCGATGCCGAGCGCGGCGGCGGCGGGTTCGGCCTCCTCGCGCGGGACCGTCGTGCCGAGCACCGGCAGCACCTGCA
The DNA here is from genome assembly GCF_053601075.1 of Lentzea sp. NPDC004789. Taxonomy (NCBI): domain Bacteria; kingdom Bacillati; phylum Actinomycetota; class Actinomycetes; order Pseudonocardiales; family Pseudonocardiaceae; genus Lentzea; species Lentzea sp. NPDC004789. Next base: position 311,194 of record NZ_JBSGBE010000009.1, read on the forward strand.
GTCCGATCACGGCGGCGGAGCCGTGCACGTACACCATTAGATCGTCGTAGGTGGGGTAGTCAGTGACGGTCAGGTCCATGCGCATGGACGCCATGAAGTCGCGGAAGTGGTCGTGTGGAATCGAGTAGCGTTGCGCGGTGTCCAGCAGGGCTGACATCACCGGATCGCTGGAGGTGTTGTTGCTCAACGCAAAAGCCAAGTTGCGCGAGGCTTCACCGAGCGCGGCCTCCTTGGTCCCGAGTCCACTGTGGACGTCGTCCACGATGTCGTCGACCCAGCGCGCGAAGCCGTACAGCGCGTGGACGGCGGGACGTTGCTCGGGACTGAGCAACCGTGTCGCGAGGTAGTAGGTGCGGCCGTGCTCCGCGTTGAGCGCACGGCAGCGCCGGTACGCCTCACGCAGGGCTGGTGCGGTGATGCCGGCGGCGTCGAGCTCCCGGTCTGCGGACATGTCCTCACGCTAGGTGCGGCTGTGGCGCCGTGCACAACGACCGCGCTCATCATGCGGACCCGCTCGCGCGCTGTTTAGCTCGATCCGTGGACCGACCGCCGAGAGGGGCGACGATGTCGTTGCTGACGAGCACCCGCGGGTCACGGGTGGACGACTTCCCCGCCCTGTTCGACGTGGCGCTGGGCGAGTTCCTGGGACGGAATCCGGAAGCGCCGGAGCTGGCCGCCGAGGTGCGGGAGCTGATCTTGGCCGGTGGCAAGAGGATCAGGCCGCGGTTCGCGTGGGAGGGCTGGCGTGCTGCCGGTGGTGGTGGCGACCAAGACGCCGTGGTGCGCGCGCTGGTCGCGTTGGAATTGCTGCAGTGTTGCGCGTTGGTGCATGACGACGTGATGGACCGGTCGCCGGTGCGGCGAGGTCGGCCGTCGGTGCACGAGCTGTTCGCGTTGCGGCACCGGCGGTCGCGCTGGGCGGGAAGTGCGCGCCAGTACGGCGATTCGGCCGCGGTGCTGGTGGGTGATCTCGCACTGGCGTGGGCGGACGACGCTCTGGTGACCGCGGGTCTGTCCGCGGCGGCGCTGCAACGCGCGTGGGTGCCGTGGCAGGCCATGCGCACCGAGATGATGGCTGGTCAGCACCTCGACCTGCTGGGCGTGGCGCGCGGGGACGAGTCGCTGGAACAGGCGTTGCGCGTGGCGGCGCTCAAGACCGCTTCGTACACCGTGGAACGGCCGTTGCACCTCGGTGCAGCGATCGCGGGCGCGGGTCCGGACGTGGTGGCGTGCCTGCGCGAGTTCGGCCGTGACGTCGGGGTGGCGTTCCAGCTGCGGGACGACCTGATCGGCGTGTTCGGCGACCCGGAAGTGACCGGCAAGCCGATCGGCGAGGACCTGCGGGAGGGCAAGCGGACGGCGTTGATGGCGATCGCGTTGTCCCGTGCCACGAACGGATCCGCGGCCCTGCTGCGACGAACCCTCGAAGGGCCGGTGAACGACGAACTGGTGGACGAGGTCTGCGCGCTGCTGGTCCGGCTCGGCGCGGTCGCCGCGGTGGAGGAGCACATCGACGTGCTGGTGGCGAACGGACTCGCGGCACTGGACCGCGCCGCGCTCGATCCCGGTGCGAAACGCGAGCTGATCCGGTTGGCCGGCAAGGCCACCGCGCGGAAGGCGTGAGCCGTGGTGCATGTGGTGAAGGGCCGCACCGACCGGATGGTCGTCGTCGGCGCCGGGCTCTCCGGTCTGTCCGCCGCTCTGCACCTGCGCGGTGCGGGGCACGAGGTGACCGTCCTGGAACGGCACCCGCATCCCGGCGGCCTGGCCGGAAGGCTCGACCTCGGCGGGCACCGGATCGACACCGGCCCGACCGTGCTCACGATGCCGGAGCTGCTCGACGACGCCTTCGCCGCCGTGGGGGAGCGCCGCGAAGACCACCTCGAACTCCTCCCGTTGCACCCGGCCTACCGTGCGACGTTCGCCGACGGCACGGCGCTCGACGTGCACACCGACGCCGAACGGATGGAGGAAGCCGTCCGCGAGTTCGCGGGGGCGCGGGAGGCGCAGGGTTATCGCGAACTCCGGGCGTGGCTGACGAAGTTGTACGAGGTCGAGCGCGACAGGTTCATCGGCGCGAGCTTCGACTCCCCGCTCGACCTCGTCGGACCGGAGCTGCTGACGCTCACGAGGCTCGGCGGCTTCGGCTCGCTCGCCCGCGCCGTGGGCAGGTTCCTGCGCGACGAACGGCTGCGCCGGGTCTTCACCTTCCAGTCGCTCTACGCCGGGGTCGCACCGCGAGACGCGCTGGCCGCCTACGCGGTGATCGCTTACATGGACACCGTTGCGGGGGTGTGGTTTCCGCGCGGCGGCATGCGCGCGGTGCCGCAGGCCCTCGCCGATGCGGCGGCCCGCGCGGGTGTGCGATTCCACTACGGCATGGAGGTCGACGAGCTCGAACGCACCGGGCACCGGGTGACGGCCGTGCGCACCGCCGACGCGCGAATTCCTTGCGACGCGGTCGTTCTCGCCACCGGACCGGCCCAGAGCACCCGGCTGCTGCGCGGCGAACCGCGCCGGATCAGGCCGCTGCGCTGGTCGCCGTCCGCCGTCGTCGTGCACCTGAGCGCCCGCCGCGTGGCGGACGACCTCGCGCACCACACGATCTCGTTCGGCGAGGAGTGGGACGGCACCTTCGACGAGATCATCCGGCGCGGACGGCTGATGAGCGACCCGTCGTTGCTGCTCACCACGCCGACGCTGACCGATCCCGCGCTCGCGCCGCGCGGCAGGCACCTGCAGTACCTCCTCGCGCCGTGCCCGAACCTCGACCGCGCCCCGCTCCGCTGGGACGTCCTGGCCGACCGGTACGCCGAGGAGCTGATCGCGGAGATGACCGCCCGCAAGCTCCTCGTGGACGCGGAACCGCTCGCGGTCGTCACGCCGGACGACTGGGCGCGCGACGGCCAGGCCGCGGGCACGCCGTTCTCCGCCGCGCACACGTTCGGTCAGACCGGCCCGTTCCGTCCGGGCAACCTGCCGTTCCGCGACGGCAACGTCGTGCTCGCGGGCAGCGGCACGACACCGGGCGTCGGCATTCCGCCGGTGCTGGTCTCCGGCCGGCTCGCGGCCGACCGCTTCCGGCACTGACCGTTCTCCTTTCGGAAACATCGGCGTCACATCTTGACGTGTCCGTTGTTATCGTTCACAGTCCCTTCTTGCGTGTTAAGTAGTGCCGCCAGTTAGTTGTTCAAGACCCTGTCCTGGCATCTGTGTGCCCTGATCGTTGTTAGAGATTGTTAGCGCTAACACAATGTCGTGTCTCATTTCGCCGGGCTCCAGTGGTGAAAGGAAAAGTGCTATGTCGGTTGGGTTCGAGTTGACCACGAGATGGCGTCGTCGGTGGCGCTCCGCATCGGCCGCGGCGGTGGCCGCGGCGGTCGTGGGCGGGGTGCTCGCGGTGGTTCCCGTCTCTGCGTCGGCGGCCACGGTGGACACCTCCGCCTGGTACGTGCTGGTGAACCGCAACAGCGGCAAGGCCCTCGACGTCAACGGCGCGTCCACCGCCGACGGAGCCGGTCTCATCCAGTGGGCCCGCAGCAACGCCACCAACCAGCAGTTCCAGTTCGTGGACGCCGGCAGCGGCTACTACAAGCTGCGCGCCCGGCACTCCGGCAAGCTCGCCGACGTGCAGGGCGCCTCGACCGCCGACGGCGCCGCGCTGGTGCAGTGGACCGACAACGGCGGCGCCAACCAGCAGTTCAGCCTGGCCGACTCCACGAACGGATATGTGCGGCTGGTCAACCGCAACAGCGGCAAGGTCGTCGAGGTGCAGGGCGGCTCGACCGCCGATGGCGCCAACGTGGTGCAGCGCACCGACTCGAACAGCAACAACCAGCAATGGCAGCTCGTCCAGGTCGCCGGAGGTGGCGGCAGCTGCAGCCTGCCGTCGACGTACCGCTGGACGTCGACAGGCCCGCTGGCGACCCCGAAGTCGGGCTGGGTCGCGCTGAAGGACTTCACCAACGTCGTCTACAACGGCAAGCACGTCGTCTACGCCACGACGCACGACACCGGATCGGCCTGGCAGTCGACGAGCTTCAGCCCGTTCACGAACTGGTCCGACATGGCCACCGCCACCCAGAGCACGATGTCGTTCAACGCCGTCGCGCCGACGCTGTTCTACTTCGCCCCGAAGAACATCTGGGTGCTCGCCTACCAGTGGGGCGGACCGACCTTCTCCTACCGGACGTCGAGCGACCCGACCAACCCCAACAGCTGGTCGGCGCCGCAGACGCTGTTCACGGGCACCCTTCCCGTCGGGGCACCCCTCGACCAGACGATCATCGGCGACGACACGAACATGTACCTGTTCTTCGCCGACGACAAGGGCAACATCTACCGCGCCTCGATGCCGATCGGGAACTTCCCCGGCAGCTTCGGCTCCAGCTTCACGAAGATCATGAGCGACACCGAGGAGAACCTGTTCGAGGCGGTCGAGGTCTACAAGGTCAAGGACCAGAACCAGTACCTCATGATCGTCGAGGCGAGGGGCGCCAAGGGCCGCTTCTTCCGCTCGTTCACGGCCACCAGCCTGAACGGTTCGTGGACGCCGCAGGCGGCGACCGAGAGCAACCCGTTCGCCGGCAAGGCCAACAGCGGCGCGACCTGGACCAACGACATCAGCCACGGTGACCTGGTCCGCACCAACCCCGACCAGACCAAGACGATCGACCCCTGCAACCTGCAGTTCCTCTACCAGGGACGTGATCCCAGCTCCGACGGGATCGACTACGGCCTGCTGCCGTACCGGCCGGGCGTGCTGACCCTGCAGCGCTAGCCGGCGGTGCGACCTCGGGCGGGCTCGGCGAAAGGCCGGGCCCGCTCCGGCATCTGCGCCGACTTCGGTTGGGCGATGAGCAGTCCGAGAGCTCCCAAGGCGACCACGGCGGCGATCGGCGGCAGGGCGAGCAGCCCGGCGTTGCTGATCACCAGACCGCCGAACACTCCCGACAGACCAACGCCGAGGTAGATCGCGGAAGCGTTGACGGACAACAGGAGCCCGCTCGACTCGCCGGGGGCGAGCTCGATCAGCCAGTTCTGGATCGGCGGGTTCACCGACCACGTGAACAGGCCCCACACGAACAGCGCCACGCCCGCGGTCGCCGCCGTCGTCGCGGTGAGCGGCAACGTGGCCAGCACCACGGCGAACACCGTGAAGATCACGAGCAACGGCAGCCGGCTGCCCCAGCGGTCGGTGATGCGGCCGCCCAGCGAGTTGCCGATCGCGCCGCCCACGCCGTAGACGAGCAGCAGCACGCTGATCGTCCACCCGTGCACGTGCGCGAGAGAGGTCAGGATCGGCGCGATGTAGGTGAACACGCTGAACGCGGCGAGGCAGCCCAGCACGGTCATGCCGAGCACCAGCAGCACGCGACGGTCGCGCGCGGCGGCGAACCGCTCGCGCAGGCCCGCGAACGGCGGTGCGGCCACCCTCGGCACGCCGAGCCCGATGGCCAGCGCGCCGAGCAGCGAGATGACCGCGACGGAGGCGAACACGCCCTGGTAGCCGAGTCGCTCGCCGATGACGTTGCCCAGCGGCACGCCGAGGATGAGCGCGAAGGTGAGACCTCCGAACACCGTCGCGAGCGCGCGGCCGCGGTGGTGCGGCGGGGCGAGCACGGTGGCGACGGCGGTGGCGACCGGGGTGAACACCGCGGCGCCGAGCGCGCTGATCACGCGGGCGCCGAGGAGCAGCTCGAACGTCGGCGCGACGGCCGCCAGCGCGTTGCCCGCAGCGCTCGTGACCAGCGCCGCGATCAGGAGTTTCCGTCGCTCCCACCGTCCGGTGAGCACGGCCAGCACGGGCGAGGCGAGCGCATAGGCGATGGCGAACGCGGTGACGAGCTGCCCGGCGGCGGCAGGGGAGACGTGCAGCTCGCGGCTGACCGCGGGCAGGACTCCGGTGACGATGTAACCGCTGGTGCCGACGGCGAACGCGCCGGCGGCGAGCAGGTGGATGCGAGACAAGGTTCCCCCTTGGACGACTAGTACGACAGACACCGTACTACGAAACTCGCCGTACTACGATGAATTTCGTACTATGGACGTCATGAGCGACGAGTTGTCCCACCCCGGCCGCGCCGACATCCGGATCGAGGCGGTGCTGCACGCGCTCGCCGACCCCGTGCGGCTGCACTACGTCAGGGAGATGGACCGGATCGGCACCGGGGTGGCGTGCGGCTCGATCGAGCTGCCCGTGACCAAGTCGACCCGCACGCACCACCTGCGGACGTTGCGGGAGGCCGGCGTGATCTGGGTGCGCAAGGAGGGCACGGCCCGCATCGCGACCATCCGGCGGGACGACCTCGACGCGCGGTTCCCCGGCCTGCTCGCCGCCATCCTGTCCGCCGAGAACTGAAGGTCACCCCGAATTCGTACGGCGGTGTCCTGACGATCGCCGGACGTTCTCCGGCGGCGGGTGACATCTGACTCCTCGATCCGCTGCCGAGGGAGTCAGCCATGTCCGGGGTCAACCGCCGCCAGTTCCTGCGACTGGGCGCCGCGACGACGGCGCTCAGCGCGTTGTCCGGCAGCATCGCGCGGGCCGCCGAGATCGCGCCCGCCACGAGGACCGGCACCGTGCAGGACGTCGAGCACGTCGTCGTGCTGATGCAGGAGAACAGGTCGTTCGACCACTACTTCGGCACGCTGCGCGGCGTGCGCGGCTTCGGCGACCCTCGGCCGGTGACGTTGCCGAGCGGCAAGAGCGTGTGGCATCAGTCCGACGGCGTGCGGGACGTGCTGCCGTTCCACCCCACCGCCGACGACCTGGGCATGCAGTTCCTCCAGGACCTCGACCACGACTGGAACGGCGGCCACCTCGCGTTCAACGGCGGCCGGTACGACAAGTGGGTGCCCGCGAAGACGGCGACCACGATGGCGCACCTGAACCGGCGGGACATCCCGTTCCACTACGCGCTCGCCGACGCGTTCACCATCTGCGACGCCTACCACTGCTCGTTCATCGGCGCGACCGACCCGAACCGGTACTACCTGTGGACCGGGTTCACCGGCAACGACGGCACCGGCGGCGGGCCGGTGCTCGGCAACGACGAGAAGGGCTACGGCTGGACCACCTACCCCGAGCGGCTGGAGCAGGCCGGCGTCTCGTGGAAGATCTACCAGGACGTCGGGGACGGGCTGGACGCCGGTGGTGGCTGGGGCTGGATCCAGGACGCGTATCGCGGCAACTACGGCGACAACTCGTTGCTGTACTTCAACAACTACCGCAACGCAAAGCCGGGCGACGCGCTGTACGAGAAGGCGCGCACCGGTACGAACGTCAAGGCGGGCGGCACGTTGTTCGATCAGCTCGCCGCCGACGTCAGGAACGACCGGCTGCCGCGGGTGTCCTGGATCGCCGCGCCCGAGGCGTACACCGAGCACCCGAACTGGCCGGCGAACTACGGCGCCTGGTACATCGCGAAGGTCCTCGACGCCCTCACGGCCAACCCCGCGGTGTGGGCCAAGACCGTCCTGTTCATCACCTACGACGAGAACGACGGCTTCTTCGACCACGTGGTCCCGCCGTACCCGCCGTCGTCGAACGCGCAGGGACTGTCCACAACGGACGTCCGCACGGAGCTGCACCCCGGTGGCGGCGGCTACGTGCCCGGACCGTACGGCCTGGGCCAGCGGGTGCCGATGCTCGTGGTCTCCCCGTGGAGCACCGGCGGTTACACGTGCTCGGAGGTGTTCGACCACACATCGATCATCCGGTTCCTGGAGACGCGGTTCGGCGTGCACGAGCCGAACATCTCGCCGTGGCGGCGCGCGATCTGCGGCGACCTGACGTCGGCGTTCGACTTCACGGGCGAGAACACGCCGTCCCCGGCCCTGCCCGACACCACCGGCTACGCGCCGCGCGACCGCGACCGCCACCCCGACTACGTGCCGGCGCCGCCGCTGACCCCGTCGATGCCCGTGCAGGAACGCGGATCGCGCCGGACCCGGCCGCTGCGGTACGCGCCTGTCGTCGACGCCGCGGTGAACGGCGGCAAGATCACGCTCACCTTCACCGGCGGTGCCGACGCGGGGGCGCAGTTCTACATCACGTCGCCGAACCGCACCGACGGACCGTGGACCTACACGACCGCGGCGGGCAAGCAGCTCGCGGATACCTGGAACACGGCGTACTCGCTCGGTGTCCACGACCTGACCGTGCACGGCCCCAACGGTTTCCTGCGCTCGTTCCGCGGGGGCCCCGCCGCCGCGGAGGTGACCGCGCGGTACTCGGGCTGCGAGCTGGTGCTGCGGTTCACCAACGCTGCCAACGCCGTTCGGCATCTCAAGGTCACCAACGCCTACGGCGGCACGTTCACCGTGACGGTCCGTCCAGGCTCGACCGTGACGCGCACGATCGACCTGACGGCGTCGAAGCGGTGGTACGACGTGTCGGTGGTGTCCGCTGAGGACAGCGGCTGGCTGCGGCGCTTCGCCGGGCACGTCGAGACCGGTGCACCCGGCGTCAGCGACCCGGCGATTCGGACGGAGTGATCTCTTCGGCGCCCCGCAGCGTCAGCGCACCGACCGCCGTGGCGAGCACGTGACACGCCGCGACGCCGAGAACGAGCGGAACGCCGTGGGCGAACCCGCCCGCCACCACCGCGCCGAGTGCCGCCGCGGCGCTCTTCAACCCGGCGCCGATGGTGAACACCTGGGTGCGCACCTCGGCCGGTGCCTCGTGCTCGCGGACCGCCAGCAGGGCGCTGAACGTCGGTCCGGTGAAGAAGCCGGCCACGGCGAACAGGACCGCGGCGGGCACGGTGCCCGGCATCAGCGCCACCGCGGCGAACGGCAGGGCGGTGGCGAAGAGGCCCGTCAGGACGACCCGCACCGGACGTGCCGCGCCCACCGGCTTCTTCGCGTACGCGAGTGAGCCGGCCAGCGCACCTGCGGCGAAGGCGGAGATGAGCGCTCCGCCCGCGGCCGCGTTCCCGTTGTGGTGGACGGCCAGCGCGGTGGCGGCCAGCGGCAGTGCGCCGATGCCGATCTGCCCCACGCTGCTGGCGAACGTGACCGCCCGCAGGGGTTTGCTGCGCCACAACGCGGTGACGCCACCGGTGAGGTCCGGCCGCTTCGGTGTCGCGCCCTGCCGGTCGGCCAGCGGCAGCGCCCCGAGCAGCAGGCCCGAGAGCACGGCGGCCACCGCGAGCGACACCGTGGCGACGACCGCGCCTGACACCACCGCGATGGCGGAGACCAGGGCGGGACCGCAGATGCCCGCGAGGTTGTACGTGGTGGAGTCGAGCGCGAACGCCCGCTGCAGTCCCGTGGGGTCGACGATCTCGCCCAGCAGCGACGTCAGCCCTCCGGTGACCAGCGGCGCGACGCAGCCGCCGAGCACCGCCACCAGCAGCGGAACGACGGCCGGCGCGTGGCCCACCAGGAGCGCGCAGGCCGCCAGCGTGATCCCGTACAGCACAAGCGCGCCCGCGTGGAACAGCCGCCTGCGCCGCACGCGGTCCGCCAGCGCGCCGGCCAGCGGCGCCGCGACGACGTGCGGCACCATCAGTGCCGCGACGAGCTGACCACCCAGTGCCGGGCTCGCGACCTTCTCCAGCGCCAGCAGCACGAGAGCGACCCGTGCGCCCTCGTCGGCGAGCCTGACCAGCACAGCGCCCGCGAGATAGCGGTGCAGCGCGGTGCCTGCCTTCGTTCCCGATGCTGATCGTTCCACCGCCTACCACCATGGCGACCGCGGACGATCAGCGCAACCGGGCGAGGTCACGAGGCCAGCGCCTCCGGTTCGGCACCGGCCGCGCGCACCGCCTCGAACAGCGAACGCGGGGTGGCGAACGCCTCGGCGGTGAGGGCGTCGTCGGTGAGCATGACCTCGTACGCGTCCTCCAGGTCGAACAGCAGCTCGACGGACTGCATGGAGTCCAGTCCGAGCTCCCGCAGCGAGGCGTCCGGCGCCAGCTCCTGCCCGTCCTCGGCGAACCTGAGGTGCCGCAACAGAATCGAGTTGAACCGCGATGTCGGCATCATCGTCCCTTCTCGGTGTTCTCCTTCTACTGCAAGAGAAGTCGTCACCGTCCGCACCCGACAACCTCCAGGCAGCTACCTGCCAGTGCCGTCACTGGCACGAAGTGGGCCGCTCGTTGCCGCGACCTGCCGCGAGGCCCGACGGTGGAGATCGTGGACACAAGAGCTGAAGGGGGAGCTGGATGAACGGGAACGAGTGGCTCGGCCGGTACCGCAAGGTCGCGGTGACCGGCGGGCTCGGTTTCGTCGGCGGTCACCTCACCTCCGTGCTGACCGGCATGGGCAAGGAGGTGATCGTCCTCGACGTCGCTTCCGGGCAGGAGAAGAGGACGGGGCCGACCGAGGTCAGGTGCGTGGACCTGCGGGACGGTGAGGCCACCCGCGACGCGTTGCACGACGCGGACCTGGTCTTCCACCTCGCGGGCAACTCCAGTGGCACCGTGTCGGTCGACCGGCCGCGGTTCGACTTCGAGTCGAACGCGCTGACGACGTTCAACGTCGCCGAAGCGTTGGCGGGCAGGCGGACCAGGCTGGTGTACCTGTCGACCGCGATGGTCTACGGGCAGCCGCGGAGCTGTCCCGTGCCGGAAACCCACGCGCTGGCACCGTTTCTGCCGTACGGGGCGTCCAAGCTGTCCGGTGAGATGCTCATCCGGGCGCTCACCGGGACGCACGGGCTGTCGTCGGTGATCGCCCGCGCGTTCACCGTGTACGGGCCGGGCGAGAACCCGCGCCTCGCGGGTGGCGAGGTGTCGCAGTACCTGCGCTGGCACCTCAACGGCCTGCCGATCCGGGTGACCGGCGACCTCGACCGCAAGACCAGGGACTTCGTGCACGTGCGGGATCTGGTGCGCGGCCTGGTGGTCGCGGCCGGCCGGGGCGAGCAGGGCGAGGTCTACAACATCGGTTCCGGGCGCGAGTACTCGCTGCGCACGCTGATCGACGTCATCGGCCGTGCGTCCGGCCGCACCCCGGTGGTCGACGTGCGGGACGAGATCAGCGAGGACAGCTACCGGATGGTGGCCGACACCGCCCGGTTGCGCGCACTCGGCTACCGGCCGGAGATCGAGCTGCCGGACGGCGTCCGCGCGCTCGCCGCGCAGCTGGGGCCGAACCCCGAACTTCCCGAGGTGGACACGATTTTCCGCAGCGACCAGCGTGCGGAGGAGGAGGTGCCGTGTTAGCGATCGACGGAGGTACGCCGGTCGTCGCGGAGGGCGAGATCAACGGCTGGCCGGAGGTCAACGACGACGACCGCGCGGCGGTGCTGCGCGCGCTCGACCGGTCGACACCCTGGCGCTGGCCGTTACCGGACGTGCAGGAGCTGGAAGAGGCGTGGCAACGGCACACCGGGATGAAGTACGCGGTGGCGGCCAACTCCGGCACCGGCGCCCTGCACATGGCGATCGCGGCCGCGGACATCGGCCCCGGCGACGAGGTGCTCGTACCGGCCGACACGTTCCTCGCCTCGGCGACCTGCGTGTTGCAGGCCAACGCCGTTCCGGTGTTCGTGGACACCGATCCGACGACCTACTGCCTCGACCCCGCGCAGATCTCCCGGCACATCACCGACCGCACCCGCGCGATCGTCGCGGTCGACCTGCACGGCCTGCCCGCCGACTACGACGCGTTGCGGGCGGTGGCGCGGGAACACGACCTGGTCCTCATCGAGGACGGCGCTCAGGCGCACGGCGCGACCTACCGGGGCACCCCGGTCGGTGCGCTGGGCGACATGGCCGGGTGCAGTCTCAACGGGTCGAAGACGCTGTCCGCGTTGTCGGAAGGCGGTCTGTTCACGACGAACGACCCGCGGTGGCACGAGAACGCGTTGCGCGTGCTGATGTTCGGCGACGAGATCCGCGGCATGACCCGCGAGTACAACGCGCGGATCATGGGGTGGAACTACCGGATGCACTCGCTCGGCGCGGCCTTCGCGCGCTCGCAGCTGAGCAGGTTGCCCGAGATGACGGCGGCCAGGGAGGCCAACGGCGCCCGGCTGGGCAAGGCGTTGCAGGACCTGCCCGGCGTGCGCCCACCATACGTCCCGGACGACCGCACGCACGTGTACTTCTTCTTCCCGATCATGGTCGAACCGGAGTCGGCGGGCCTGGACGTGGACGTGGTCGCGTTCCGCCGGGCGCTCAAAGCCGCGTTGCGGGCCGAGGGCGTGCCGGTGGACGAGTGGCAGCGCGTGCCGGTGCCGGGCCAGACCCTGTTCCAGGAGCAGCGCGGCTACGGCGGCGGCTGCCCGTGGACGTGCGGGCCCGGCCGTTCCGGCATCCGCTACCACCCGGAGGACTTCCCTGTGGCGCAGGACGTCTGCCGCCGCCGGCTGGTGCTCGGGTCGAGCACGAGCGCGTTCGGGCCGGGCAACACCGAGCTGATGGACGGGTTCGCCGAGGCGTTCCACAAGGTGCTGGTCGAGCACCAGGACGATCTCGTCGCGCTCGCCGGACGGTACGCGGAGGAGGCATGAACGAACTGGACACCGAGGAGCTGAGCCGGTTCGTGCGGCGGGAGATGGCCGCGCGGGGAGTGCCGGGCCTCGCGCTCGCCGTGGTCGCCCCGGACCGTCCGATGTGGACGGCCGGGTTCGGGACGACCGCGGTGGGCGAGGGCGCACCGGTCACCGGCCGGACGTTGTTCCGGATCGCGTCGGTGACCAAGGTGTTCACCGGCGTGGCGCTGCTGCGCCTGGTCGAGCAGGGCGTGCTCTCCCTCGACGCCCCGGTCGTCGACCACGTGCCGGAACTGAGGCTGCGCACGCCGGGAACGGCGGAGCGGATCACGTTGCGGATGCTGCTCAGCCACACCTCCGGGCTCCCGGAAGGCTCGATCGAGCGGCCGTGGCGGGTGGAACGGCGCGGCGAGGACGGGCTGGCGGCGTTCGTCGCCGAGGACCTGCCGCGCTTCCCTGCGGTGGCCGAGCCGGGCGAGCTCTACTTCTACAGCAACCTCGGGGTGAACCTGGCGGGCTACGTGGCCCAGCGCGCCACCGGCGTGCCTTTTGGCCGGTTGCTGGACGAACTGGTGCTGGACCCGCTGGGGCTGGAGCGGACCACGCTGGACCCGACGGTGGCGATGACCTTTCCCTTGGCGCAGCGGCACGTTGTCGAGGACGGCCGTCTGCGCGTGCGGCACGACGGTGGCGACAACACCGCGTTCTACCCGTCCGGGCAGCTGTTCTCGACGGCGGAGGACCTCGGGGTGTTGCTGCAGAGCGACCTGCTCAGCCCGTCGACGAGGGCGTTGAGGGAGCGGCCGCACGCCGACGTCGGGCTGGCCCGCGGCCTGTCCGCCGGCCTGGCGTGCATGGTCGAGCCGGACTACAAGGGCATCACCAGGATCGGCCACGAGGGCGTGCTGCGCGGGTACTGCGCGAAGCTCGCCTGGGCCCGCGGCGTCGGTGTCGCGATCGTCTACAACCACGAGTACAACGAGCATCCGCGCTTCTTCACCGCGCGCGACCGGATCGTGGACCGCGTGTTCGACGAGCTGCTGGACCTGCCGCCGGGCCCGGTGGTGCCTCGCGTGACGGCCGTGCCGGCCACGGAGGGGGAGCGGCTGACCGGCCGGTACGCCAAGGTGCTCAGCCCGTCGGTGGTGGAGGTGCGACCGGGCCCCGAGCTGCTGCTGGAGGGCGTCAGGTTGCCCTTGTCGTCGGCGGGACGCGGTGTGTTCGTCAGTCCGAGGACGGACCGCGACCTCGCCGAACTGCCGTGGCCGCGCACCCCGCACGTGATCGACGACCACGTCTCGGTCAGGGCCCCGGAGGACGGCCCGGTGCGGGTGATCACCGTGAACGGCCAGCCCTACCGGAGGGTGGACTGACGGGTGGGGTGCGGATGGTCATCGGTCAGCCTGGCCGGAGGGGCGGCTGATGAGCACCGCCGCGGCGGTGAGGCAGGCCAGCACCGCCGCGGCGGCGAACGCCGTGCGCTGCCCGGCCTCCGCCGCCGCGGTGAGCAGCACCGCGAGCCCGATCGCGACCCCGATCTCGCTGGAGGTGTTGACCAGCCCGCCCGTCGCACCGCCGTGCTCCTCACTCGTGTCGGCGGTGGCAGCCGAGGTGGACCCGACCGACGCCAGCCCGGTCCCGGCACCCATCACCGCGAACCCGGCGAGCGCGGGCAGCAACCAGCCCTCCGCCCGCAACGCCACCAGCACCAGCGCACTCACCGCGATGCACGCCATCCCGGTCACCATCAGCCCGGTGGTGCTCAACCTGGTCCGCGGCGCCAGCAACGCCCCCAGCACGACCGCGAGGTTGAACGGCACGAACAGCAACCCGCTCGCCGCCGACCCCAGACCCGCCGTGCCCTGCAGGAACAACGCGCACAACGTCAGCACCGGCGTGGTCACCGCGGTGATGAGCCCCGCTACGACGATGCCGCTGACGACCTGCCGCCCGCGCACGGCGGCGAACGGCAGCAGCGGGTCGGTCGCTCGTTTCTCGACCAGCACGAACGCGGCCAGCACCGCCGCGCCCAGTGCGGTGAGGGCCAGGCCGGAGCCGCGGTGGGCCGCCTCGCCCAGCCGGGCGAGGCCGAGGACCAGGAGGAACAGGCCCGCGGTGGCGAGCACGCCGCCCAGCACGTCGACCCGGCCCGCGCGGCTTGCCCGCGCCGTTCCACCCGTCCGGTCCGCCTGATCGGGCTGGCCTGCCTGGGCCGCCTGGCCCTCCCGGCCTGACCGGCCAGCCTGGACCACCCGCGCCGTTCCGTCCGCGTGGCCCGCTCGATCCGCGTGGCCCGCCCGACCTGCCTGGTCCGCCCCGTCCGCTGCCCCCACTCGGCTCAACCGACCAGCCCGCGCCCCATCGCCCGCCCGCACCAGACGCACCGCCACCACCGCGGCGACCACCGCAACCGGCACGTTCGCCAGGAACACCCACCGCCACCCGACGGTCTGCCCGGCGAGCCCCCCGAGCAGCCACCCGGCCGCACCCCCCGACGCCTGCGCCGCCGACCACCACCCCAGCGCCCTGCGCCGGGCCGAACCCGCGGGAAACGCCGCGATCAGCACGGCCAGCGCCGACGCGGCGAGCGCGGCGGCGCCGAGGCCCTGCACGGCGCGCGCGGCGAGCAGGACCCAGGCCTGGCCGGCCAGGCCGCAGCCGAGTGAACCCGCCGCGAACACGAGAAGGCCGCCGGCGAACACAGGGCGGTGTCCGCGCAGGTCGGCCAGCCGGCCCGCGGCGAGCAGGGTGCCGGCGAACACCAGCGTGTACGCGGACACGACCCAGCTCAGGTCGGCCTGCCGCACGGCGAGTTCGCGCTGCACGGCGGGGAGGACGATGGTCACGAGCGTGATGTTCGCGACGACCATGAACTGGGCGACGCACACGAGAGCCAGCAGCGGCCACGCGCCGCGGTTCACAGCCATCCGCGCCGCACGGCGAGCACGCCGGCCTGGAACCGGCTGGTGGCGTCGAGCTGCTCCAGCAGGTGGGAGATCTTGCGGCGCACGGTCCGCACGGACATCCCCAGCTTGCGCGCGACGTGCTCGTCCTTGGCGCCCTCCGCGAGGAACTGCAGCAGCACGAGCTCCTCCCCGCTCGGCCCGTGACCCTCCGAAGTGGACGATGCGGCTCTGCTCATCGCCCACCAGGTCTCGAAGAACGCGTGCAGGACCCGGACGAGCTCGGTGCCGTGCACGACGAACGACACCTCCTGGTCGGTGCTGTCGAGCACGACCACCTTGCGGTCGAAGACGTGCAGGCCGGCCGGTGGGCTGCTCACCACCCGCAGCACCACGCCGTCACGGGTCTCCGACACCGGCGCGCTCAGGCCGAGCAGCGCGGACGACGGGTAGATGACCCGGACGTCGACCTCGGGCCGGACCGAGTTGAACTCACCCCCGACGTCGGTGAGCGAGTCCGGGGTGGCGTACATGCGCAGCAGCTCACGCCGGGTGTGCCCGGCCAGCGCCAGCACGCGGTTGCGGATCGCCGGCTTGCTGACCAGCACCTCGACCGGTGGTTCGGCGCCGTCGGAGCCGCTCAGCAGGCCCTCGCCGACCACCTGGGTCAGCCGGCCGTGCAGGGTCGCGGCCTCCTTGCGCTTCTGGTTGTACTCGGTCTCGATGCCCGCGCGCAGCTGTTCCAGCACGATCTCCGGGCCCGCCGGGTTCGCGAGCAGCACGTCGTCCTCACCCGCGACGAGCAATCCCTTGGCGCACAACACCTCACAGGACCGCATCACGGTGCTCGAAGACATCCCGAGCGCCTCCGCGACCTCAGCGGCTGTGCAGCGCAGGTGACGCGCGACGTACCGGTACACAGCCAAATCCTGATCACGTAAGCCGATCGAGTCGAACACGAGAAACTCCCCCAGTGACACCCCGTTCCCCCTGACGGAAATCGGCTACCCGACGGCGGTCGCACGCAAACCGTCACCGGTACTCGCCGCGGAAGAACACCAGCGGTTCCTCGCCGGCCGAGGCACCGGCGTCGAGCACGCGCCCGACCAGCACGCGGTGGTCGCCGAGGTCGATCGTCTGCTCCAGCCCGCAGTCCAGGTAGGCGAGCGCGGAGCGCAGGATGGGCGCCCCGGACACGCCGCACCGCACCGGCAGTCCGTCGAACCGCCGGTCGGCGGGCCCGCAGAACTGCTGGGAAAGCGCTTCCTGCTCGCGGCACAGCACGTTCACGGCGAACGTGCCGGTGCGCTCTATGTCCTGGCCGGTCGCCGAGCCGTGCTTGGCGCACACGAGCACGAGCGGCGGTGACAGCGACACGCTCGTGAACGAGTTGACCGTCATGCCGACGTGTCCCGACTCGCCGGCGGAGGTCACCACGGCGACGCCCGTCGCGAAGTGTCCCAGCACGTCGCGCAGCTGCCGCGAGTCGATGTTCTGCCGAGTTGAACCCATGATCTGCTCCGATCCCCGCTCGTCCGTTCTCCACCGTGCGGCGGGTGATCACGGGTGTGCCATTCGCCCGCCGGTTCCTGCCAGCCGGGCCACTGGCAGCAAGGTGTCGTGGCGTTGAGCCCCACCGGCCGAGTGCGGTTCCGTCGAAGACAAGCGAAGAAGTGTTGGTGTGGAAGGAGTCCGGCCGAGATGGAGCGATCGCTGCAGGACGTCGCCGCCGGTGTGGCGGTGACGGAACTGGACTGCGTGCAGGTGAACCTGGCCGTACTCGCGGACCTGCACCACGGCCGGAACGCCCACCTCGCGCTCGGCGAGCCGCTCCGGTTCGAGCCGAGGCACGACGAGGAGACCGGCCTGCCGACGGTCGAACCGACGACCGAGGCGCGGTTCGCGGACGCGCGAGCGCTGCTGGGCGTCGCGCTGGAACCGGCGGACGACCTGATCGACCCGGTGTCGCCGGTGTTCGTGCTCGCCGACGCCCACGACCTGCCGTGGACTCCGTACCACCACCGGCAGCACATGGAGCACAGCTTCCTCGTGGTGGCGGGACCTCGTGGGGTGACCGCGGTCGACGCCTACCACAACGACACCCCGTGGGGCCCGGCTCGCCCGGGCGAGTGGCCGTTGCCGGTGCTGGACAAGGCGCGGCTGAGCGCTTTCCGGACCCGGCCCCGCACCCCCTCGGCGCCGGACGCCCCGCGGGCGACCTCGGACATCGGCCGCTACGTGGCGGCCTACCGCGACCACGAGGACCAACGCCTCGCGGTCACGAGACTCACGCTGGAGACCTGGTTGCTCGCGCGGTCGAGGTCGCTGCACGCGCGGTGGCTCGCGCAGCGGGGACACGCTGCCGAGTTCGCCGAGCACGCGGCGCGGTGGCGGCAGTTCGCCGAACAGGTCTTCATCGCACTGCGCCGCGTCGAACGCGGCCGTGCGCTGCCGGGCGGACTTCACGACCAGCTCGAAACGCTGCTGCACGCCGACCGGACCAGCGAGGAGGAACAGTGGATGCTGATCGAATCGAAGCGCTCGTGAGGGAAACGGCAGCCGAGGTGCTGGCCGTCGACCCCGCGACCCTCGCCCCGGACGCGGACCTGGCCGCCCTGCCGGCGTTCAGCTCGTTCCGCGTCGTCACGATCCTCGAACGGGTGGAGGACGCGCTCGGCGTCGAGGTCGACGCCGACGACCTGACCCCGGAGAACCTGCACCGGCTCGACACGTTCAGCGCGCTCTTCGTGCGTGCTCGGAAGAAGGTGGCGTGAACCATGACCGCACTCCTGCACGACCTGCTGGACCAGGCCGCCGCCCGTGATCCGGACGCGCCCGCCGTCAGCGGCAACGGCCTGCGGTACACCTACGGCCAACTGAGGTCGCTCAGCCTCGGCGTGGCCGCCGGACTGGTGCGGCGCGGGCTGCGCAGAGGTGACCGCGTGGTCGCCGTGACGCCGAACGACCCGCGGCTGGCCGCACTCGTGTTCGGCGCTTCCCGGGCCGGCACACCGGTTTCGGTGGTGCACGAGGAGACCGGGGCACGCACCCTGGCGCACATCCTCGGCGACTGCGAACCGCGACTGCTCGTCGCCCCCACGCGTGCCGACACGGACATACCGGTGGTGTCGCTGGAAGAACTCGCCGTGGAGTCCGATGTGGACGTCGAGCTGCCGGCTCCGCTCGAAGTCGACCCCGCGCTGCTGATCTACACCTCCGGCACCACCGCGATGCCGAAGGCCGTGGTGTCCACGCACGCCCAGGTCGTGTTCGCCGCCAGGGCGGTCCAGTCGCAGCTGAACTACCGGGCGGACGACGTCGTGTACAGCCCGCTGCCGCTGTCGTTCGACTACGGGCTCTACCAGCTGTTCCTGGGCGCGTTGAGCGGCGCGAGCGTGGTGCTCGGTGCCGCCGCCGAGGCCGGACCAGGCCTGTTGCCCCACCTGCGCCAGGCGGGGGCGACCGTGCTGCCCGCGGTGCCGCCGGTGGCCGCTGCGTTGCTGCGGTTGCTGCGCCGGGATCCGCTCGACACGCCTCCGTTGCGCCTGCTGACCAACACCGGCGCCGCGATGCCGCGCGAGGTGCTGGCGGGTCTGCGCGACCTGCTGCCGGACCTGCGGGTGCAGCTGATGTTCGGGCTCACCGAGTGCAAGCGCGTGTCGATCATGGAACCGGACGAGGACCTGCGGCGCCCGGACGCGGTCGGCAGGCCGTTGCCCGGCACCGAGGTCTTCGCCGTCGACGAGGAGGGCGAGCGGCTGCCCACCGGCGAGATCGGCGAACTGGTGGTCCGCGGCCCGCACGTCATGGCCGGGTACTGGCGGCGGCCGGAGCTCAACGCCCAGCGGTTCCCCCGCGCGGAAGGGCTGTTCCCGGCGCTGCGCAGCGGTGATCACGGCTGGGTCGACGACGACGGCTACCTGCACTTCCTCGGCCGCCGCGACGACATCTACAAGCAGCAGGGATTCCGGGTGAGCGCGGTCGAGGTGGAGGCGGCGGCACGCCGGATCGAGGGCGTGGACGCGGCCGCCGTGCTGCCGCCCGCACCCGACCGCGAGGAGGCCGTGCTGTTCGTGGCCGGGTCGGTCACCGACGGCGGCCAGGTGCTGCGACTGCTCCTCGGCGAGGTCGAGCGGTTCAAGGTGCCCGGCCGGTGCGTGGTCGTGCCACGGCTTCCGGTCAACGCCAACGGGAAGACGGACAAGAAGGCGCTCGGCGCCGTGCTGAAGGAGGGCGTCGATGTCTGAGCTCGACCTGGCCGCGCTCGACACACCGGCCTACGTCTACGACCTGTCCGCCGTGCGGGAGGCCCACGGCCTGCTCAGGTCGTTCCTGCCGGAGCCGAGCACGCTGTACTACTCGGTGAAGGCGAACCCGCACCCCGCGGTGCTGACGTGCCTGCGGCAGCAGGGATGCCGCTGCGAGGTCAGCTCGGTCGGCGAGCTGCAGTCCGCGCTGTCGGCGGGGTTCCGCGCGGGCGAGATCCTCTACACCGCGCCCGCCAAACGCGACGACGACGTGCGGTTCGCGGTCGCGAGCGGGGTCAGGGAGTTCTCCGCGGACTCACCGCGCTCCCTCGACCAGCTCGACCGCATCGCGGCCGGCCACGGCGTGCGGTTGCGCGTGCTGGTGCGCGTCAACGCCGGTCAGCCGGTGCCGGGGGTGGGGCTGCCGATGACCGGTGTGCCGTCACCGTTCGGCGCGGACGCCGACTGGATCGCGGCGAGCCCGGAGGAGTTCCTCGGGCGCGACCACGTGGACCTCACCGGGCTGCACCTGTACCTGGCCACGAACATCGGCGACGAGGACCACCTGGTCGAGCAGTTCGGCATCTCCGTGCGCGCCGCGGCCGCCTTGCAGGAACGGCTCGGCTTCCCGTTGCGGGTGCTCGACCTCGGCGGCGGTTTCGGCGCGCCGTTCGCGCACGCGGGCGAACTGCCCAGGTTCCCGGCCCTGGCCGGGCGGGTGGAAGCGCTGCTGGACGAGCACTTCCCGCTGTGGCGGCACGGCAGCCCGCGGATCGCGTTCGAGTCGGGCCGCTACCTGACCGCCACCTGCGGCCGGCTCGTGACCAAGGCGCTGGAGGTGAAGTGGTCGCAGGGCAGGCGGGTCGTGGTGTTCGAGTCGGGCATCAACCACCTGGGCGGGATGTCCGGGCTGCGGCGGGTCCCGGTGATCGCACCGGACCTGGTCGCGGGCGACGCGGTCGACGACGCGGTGCACGAGGACGCGGTCGCGGTCGGCCCGCTCTGCACCCCGCTGGACAGCTGGACCCGTTCCGCCGCCCTGCCGGACTTCCAGCCCGGTGACGTGGCGGTGGTGCCCAACGTCGGCGCGTACGGGCTTTCCGCCAGCCTGGCGTTGTTCCTGAGCCATCCGATGCCGGCCGAGGTGATCGCGGACGGCGAGCGGCTGGTGGAGAGCAGCAGGCTGAGCGTCAGCCGGGAACGGCTGGCCGTGCCGGTGATGGCGGGTGATCGCCGATGACCGCGCAGCTGACCAGGCCGCTGGACGAGTGCGTGACCGAGGTGCGCTCGGTGATCGCCGAGCACTGCGCCGCCACCGATCGGGAGGCGCGGTTTCCGGTCGAGGCGTTGCAGGCCATGCGGGACACCGGTCTGCTCGGCCTCGTGGTGCCGCAGCCCGACGGACTCGGCGGTGGGCTCGCGGAGACCGTGCTGGTGAGCGAGGCGTTGTCCCGCGAGTGCATGTCGGCCGGGATGGTGTTCGCGATGCACTGCCAGCAGGTCGCGACCCTCGTGCGGCACACGGGCGAGGACTTCGCGGACGGCCTGCTGGGACGGGTCGCGCGCGGCGAGGTGTACCTGGCGTCGGTGACGACGGAGGCGGGCAAGGGCGGCCATCTGATGTCGTCGGAGTCGGCTCTGCGCGACGACGACGGCGTGCTGCGCGTCGACAGGTTCGCCCCGGTGGTCACCGGGGGCGCGCACGCCGACGGGTTCCTGATCACCATGCAGAGCCCGGGCGCGACGACCCCCGGTCAGGTCTCGCTGGTGTACGCCGACCGCGACCAGCTCGACCTGGAGGTCGCGGGGGACTGGGACCCGCTGGGCATGCGGGCCACGCACAGCGTGCCGATGCGGATCACCGGCGAGGTGCCCGGAGCGCAGGTCGTGGGAGAGCACGGGAAGTTCCCGGACATGGCGGTGACGGTGTTCGCGCCGTACGCGCACCTCGGCTGGTCGGCGTGCTGGCTCGGCGCGGCCTCCGGCGCGTTGTCCCGGGTCGTGCGCGAGCTGAGGGCCGACCGCAAACGCCGCGACCTCGGCTCGGACCTGTTGCTGCACCGGCTTTCCCGCGTGCGCGAACGGCTCGACGGGGTGCACGCGCTGATCCAGCACGCCGTAGGTGTGCTCGACGGCGGCGCGGACCCACGCGCGAACTCGGTGCAGCTGCTGTTGAACGCGGTCAAGCTGACGGCGTCCGAGCAGTGCCTGGCCGCGGTGGACGACCTGGTCGAGCTGATGGGCCTGCGGCACGGCTATCTCAAGAACTCGCCGCTGGCACTGGAACGAACGCTGCGGGACCTGCGTTCGGCGTCGCTCAACTACGCCAACGACCGGCTGCGCGCCGCGGACGGAGCGATGGTCCTGATGGATCCGGAGGTGCGCTTTGTCTGACGTGTGGCACACCCTCGGCCGGCAGGGCGCGTTGCGGGACCTGTTCGGCGACGGCGGTGAACTCGACATCGGCCGTGCCCGCGAGCTGCTGACCGCCGTGGACGAACGGTTCCCGCTCGGCGTCACCCTGGGCGTCTGCGTCCAGATCTCCTCGGTGCTGCCCGCGGTGGTGGCCGAGCAGGCCGACGCGGTGCGCAAGGCCGCCGAGGCGGCGCTGCGGGGCGAGGCGGTCATCGCGCTGGCCGCGACCGACGAGGGCGCGCCTGGCTCCGACCTCTCCGCGCTGACCACGACGATCTCGTTCGACGGGGACGCGGTCGAGATCACCGGCGGCAAGCGGTGGATCGTCAACGCGACCGGCGCCGACCACTTCCTGGTGCTCGGCAGGCACCGCGAGGGACGGCACTTCACCAGCTTCACCACGGTGCTGGTGCCCGCCGACGGCGTCAGCGTGCGCCCAGCGGACACCCGGTTGTTCGACGGCTCCGGGGTCGGGCACGTCCGGTTCGACGGCGTGCGGGTGGACCGCGGCCATCTCGTCGGAAGGCCCGGCCAGGGCATGCGGTGCTTCGTGCGCGGGATGGTCGCGGAACGGGTCGTGGGAGCCGCGTGGGCGGCCGCACTGCTGCGGCGGGTGCTGCGCGACGTGCACCGCGACCTGCTCGCCTCACGCCGGGGTGCCGCGCCGTTGTGGGAGAGCGAGGTCGTGCGGCACCGCTTCGCCCGCTGCCTGCTGGTGCAACGCCGGTTGGACGCGTTGTGCCGCGACGACTCTTCCGCGGCCCACGCGCTGGTGGTGAAGGCGGCGGCCGCGGAGGCCGTGGACGAGGTGCTGGGGGAGTGCGCCGCGCTCGCCGGTGCGGACGCGTTCGAGGAGGGCGGGTTGCACGAGCTGCGTGCGGCCGCGTCGATGTGGGGCGTGGCAGGCGGAACGACCGGCACGATGCTGGCTTCGGTGGCGGATCACGCCCGCGAGCTGCTGGAACCGTTGTCGTGACGGTGCTCTGGGCGGTCGCGCGGTCGTCCGAAGTGGACGCGCGTGGGTTGCTGCGCCGGTTGCTGGGTGTGGACGTGGTGATCGCCGCGGAACCGGGAGGACGGCCGTACCTGCCCGAGCGCCCGCACGTCGGGATCTCGCTGTCGCACTCCGGTGAGCTGGTGGCCGCCGCGGTGGGGTACGGCCGCGCGGTGGGCGTCGACGTCGAGGAGACCGTCGAGTTCGACCCGGCGATGGCCCGCAGGTGTGGCGCACCGGAGCTGGTGTCGCTGCCGGCCGACCGCCGGGCCCGCGAGCTCACCCGGATCTGGACGGTGCAGGAGGCGTGCGTGAAGGCGCTCGGCCTGGGCCTGCGCGGGCGGCCGTGGACGGTGCCGGTCGAGCGCGGCGGCTGGCGCGGACTGAGGTGGATCAGCGGACAGGGCCGGGGTTTCGCGGTGTCGTGCGCGTTCGGCCCGGTGGAGAGCGAGGAGACATGACGACGTTCGAGATGTTCGAGGCCGCGGCCCGGCGGCACCCGGCGGAGATCGCCCTGGAGGCCGGCGGAGTGACGTTGACCTACGACGAGCTGCGCCGGGCGGCGGAGGAGCTCGCGGTCGCGTTGTCCGGCGCGCACCGGGTGGGGCTGGAGGCCAACCGCGACGCGCGGACCTGCATCGGCTACCTCGCCGCGTTGCGGGCCGGTGCGGCGGTCGTGCCGCTCAACCCCGCGTTCCCGCAGGCGCGCAACGACCGGATCTGCCGGCTGGCGGGCGTCGAGGTGATCATCGGCCGCGAGCTGCGGCCGGGACCCGGCGGCGCACCCCACGAGCCGGAGACCGCGTACATCCTGTTCACGTCCGGTACCACCGGTACCCCGAAGGGCGTGCCGATCACGCACGCGAACCTGGCCGCGTTCCTGGAGCACAACCTCGACCGGTACGAGCCGGGGCCGGGCTGCCGGTTCTCCCAGACGTTCGACCTCACCTTCGACCCGTCGGTGTTCGACATGTTCATGGCGTGGACCTCGGGCGCGACGCTCGTGGTGCCGAGCCGGGCGGAGCTGGGCGATCCGGTCGGGTTCGTCACGGGCAGGGAGATCACGCACTGGTTCTCGGTGCCGTCGGTGGTGTCGCTGGCCCGCCGGATGCGCAGGCTGCCCGCCGGTGCGATGCCCGGCCTGCGGCTGAGCCTCTTCGCCGGCGAGCAGCTCACCGTGCAGCAGGCACGCGCGTGGCACCGGGCCGCGCCCGGCAGCGTGATCGAGAACCTGTACGGCCCGACCGAGCTCACCATCACCTGCACCGGCTACCGGCTGCCGGCCCGCGAGGAGGACTGGCCGGACACGGCCAACCAGACCGTGCCGATCGGGATCGTGTACCCGCATCTGGAACACCAGGTGGTGGACGGCGAACTGTGCGTGCGCGGGCCGCAGCGCTTCCGCGGTTATCTGGACGCGGCCGACAACGACGGCCGGTTCCTGCCCTCCGGCGAGGTGACCCCGCAGCACTGGTACCGCACGGGTGACCGCGTTCAGCTCGAACCGGGCTGGGGGTTCGTGCACCTCGGCCGGCTCGACCACCAGGTGAAGATCCACGGCTACCGCGTCGAGCTCGGGGAGATCGAGGCGGCCCTGCGCGACCACCCGGCCGTGCAGGACGCGGTGGCCTACCTCGACGAGGACAACCTGCGCGTCGCGTACACCGGCACGCGGACCACCCCCGCGACCTTCACCGAACTGCTCGGCGCGCGCCTGCCCCGGTACATGGTGCCGGACACCTACGCGTGGCTGAGCGAACTCCCGTTGAACCCCAACGGGAAGATCGACCGAGCCCGCGTCCAGGCGGTGGCCCGATGAGGATCCTGCTCGAACCGCTCGCCGGCGCCATCGGCCTCGGCGCCATCACCCGCTGCCTCGCCGTGGCCGAACAGGCCGTGCTGCGCGGCCACACCGTCGCGTTCCACGCTCAGCCGTACCCGCTCGTCGAACGGCACCCGTTCGGCCCGCGGTTCGACGCCCCGGTGCCCATCAGGCCACCCGGCGTCCGCGACCCGCAGTCGGCGAGCTTCGCCGAGGCCGTCCACCTCCGCGGCCTGGCCGAACCGGAGTACCTCGGCACCGCGATCGCCGCCGAGCTCGACACGATCGACCGGTTCCGCCCCGACGTCGTCGTCACCGAGTGGCAGCCGACCGTGCCGATCTCCGCCCACATCGCCGGTGTGCCGTTCGCCGCCACCCTGGCCACCACGGAACTGGCGGAGCTCGTCGGCGCCCCACCGGACCCGGCGTTCCCGGCCGTCAACGAGAACATCGCCCGCGCGTGCCGCGACCACGGCGTCCCGTCGCCGGACAGCCTGGAGGAACTCCTGCACCGCACCTCGGCGGTCAACCTCGCCCCGACCACCGAGCTGCTCGAACCGATGCTCGCGTCCGTGCCCCGGACCCGTTACGTGGGACCACTTCTGTTCCCGCCGCTGGAACTGACCCCCGCGCCCGAGCTGCCGCCCGCCGACGTGCGCGTGCTGGTCTACGTCGGCGCGGGCGCGGTGAAGGTGCGTGAGCTGCTGCCGGTGCTGGCCAAGGCGTTCCCCGCACCGAAGCACAGCGTGCTCGTCGCCGCGCGCGAGTCCTCGGTGGACGGTGTCGCGACCCCATTCCGGCACGAGAACATCACCGTGGCGCACGAGCCCGGGCTGACGCACGCCTTGCGGGACAGCGACATCGTGGTGGCCCGCGGTTCGCAGAACGCCGTGGCCGCCTGCCTGCTCGCCGGTGTGCCGGTCATCGGCACACCCGGCACCAGGGACTCGGAGCCGTTGTTCAACATGGGCGTGCTCGAAGCACACGGTGCCGGTCGCACGATCCTGGGCACGCCGACCGCGACCGATCTCGCGGACGCGGCCGAGGTCCTGCTGGGCAGTGGTGCGGCGCATCGCGCGGCACGGCTCGGCGACGCGTTGCGCCGCCACGGAGGCGCGGTGGACGCGGTTCGCGCCCTGGAGTCGGAGATCGGTTGAGCGGAGGCGTCGCACGGCCCTGCTTTGTTCCTCGCCCGCACGCCTGTCCATTCGGGCAGGACCTGCACGTGGTCCACAACGGACCATCGGACTTCCAGTGAACTCGTGGAAGGGGAACGGCCGTGGTACCGCTCACAGAAGAGGAGATCATCCGCCTCGGCGGATGTGTGTACGACATGCACGGCGTAGGGCTGCCCATCTGGGCCACCAGGCTGATCACGCCTCCTGCGCCTTTGGGATCGGCCCCGGCAATTTACTCGGCGCAGTTCGAACAGCACGCTGTCACGGTGCCGTCAACGGCCGTTGTGGACGCCGTGTGGGAGCTCGTCGGTCAGTGGAAGCGTCTGACGGCGTCGGTGGATCTGCTCCAGTCGCTGGGAGAACGCTTGACCGACGACGACTACCTGCACGCGGCTCAGGTCGCCGGTATCGCCGAAGGCCCCGCGTTCACGAAGATCGCGGCGGGCGCCGATCGGGGAATCGCGGCCGCTCTTCGCGGGCACCTGACCGGCATCGGCAGCGCGTTCGCCTCCACTCTGGACGACTACACGCGAACCATGCAGTCGGTCCTCGCTTGGCAACGGACAGGCGAACCGCTGGACAGGATGCCTTGGGAAGGCCCTGCGACCTACGGGGGATCTGTCGGTGGATGCGTCGTCGGGGCAGGCATGTTCGTCGCCGGCACCGGCATCCTCGCGACAACGGTGGTGGCAGTCGTCGCCAGTGACGGCGCCGCGCTGCCCCTGGCGCCGATGGCCACCACGCTCGGCACCGGGCTGTTCGCCGGCGGCGCCGCCGTCATGGCCAGCGAATGCTTCTGACTACTATTGCTTCAGTGTGGATCGAAACCGGATGTGTCAGGGGCAAATCCGGCAGGGGTCAGGGGGAAACCCTGATGGCAAGGACGCCGAGCCCGGGCAAGCTGGAGTCGTCAAGGGGAGATCCGCACTTCGAGGAGAGTCATGAGCGAGTCCAAGCCCGAGTCCACCCGTACCGCCGTCGACTCGGTGGTCGACGCCGTTCGCGGGCTGGTCAGCGAGGGCATCAACCGTCGGGTGGTCGTGCGGGACAGCAAGGACGACGTGCTGCTGGAGGTGCCGGTGGCGCTCGGTCTGGTCGCGGCGCTGGCCGCTCCGGTGGCCACGACGATCGGTGCCGGTGTCGCGCTGGTGGGCAAGTGCGAGATCAAGGTGGAGGACCGCCGCAAGCCCGGCGGCCAGCCGGCGACGGTGGACGCCGAGCGCATCTAGTCCATTGTCGCGGCCAAGTTGTGCTCTCGGTTGTCGATGAAGGGAACTTTCATCCACCTCAGGTCGATGAAGGCTCCCTTCATCGACGATGTGAGCGCCAGAACTTAGCCGCGACGATCTACTAGCGGGGGAGAACGACGGCGGGCGGTCATCAGGCCGCCCGCCGTCGTCGTCAGCCGGTCGTGCAGGCGCGGCCGTTGAGGGAGAACGCGCTGGGGTTCGGGTTGTTCGGGCCGTTCGTGGCGGTGAAACCGATCAGCAGCGAACCACCGGGCGGGATGGTCGGGTTGTAGTCCACGTTCGAGGCGCCCACCCAGCCGCCGGACTGGCGGTAGGTCGCGTTCCACATGTTGTTGACGGCCTGGCCCGCGCCGAAGACCCAGGTCAGCATCCAGCCGTTGACGGGAGCCGAGCCGGTGTTGGCGATGGTGACGTCGGTGCGGAAGCTGCCGTTCCACTGGTTCGTGACCCGGTAGGTCACCCGGCAGCCGTAGGTCGGCGCCGGGGGAGCGGGCGGGGGCGGAGGTGGCGGTGCGGGGGTGGCGGCCGGCTTCGGCTGGGTCCTGGGCACGGGTTTGGGTGCGGGCAGGGCCACGGCCGGAGGTGGGGGCGGCGGTGTGGTGGTCGACGGCGTGGTCGTCGTCGGCGGCACAGTGGCGGGCTGCGCGTTGCAGGGCGGTCCCCACAGGCCCAGGCTGCTGCTGGCGGCGGACTGTTCGGCCTGCTTGAAGG
Organism: Lentzea sp. NPDC004789; assembly: GCF_053601075.1. Classification (NCBI taxonomy): domain Bacteria; kingdom Bacillati; phylum Actinomycetota; class Actinomycetes; order Pseudonocardiales; family Pseudonocardiaceae; genus Lentzea; species Lentzea sp. NPDC004789. The sequence continues at coordinate 339,162 of NZ_JBSGBE010000009.1, forward strand.
CCGGGTAGTCGGTGGAGTCCGTGCGCATCGCGCCCGAGCCCACGGCGAGGAGGGCGTAGTCGGTGCCGTCGGGCAGCCACACCGGGGACGCGTCCGGTGCGGACATGGTGACGCGGACGTTCTTGTCCAGCAAGGTCGTCCTGGCGAACGCCGTGCCCGACTCCGCCCAGCACGCGCCCGGCTCCGCGAGGCCGGTGATGCGGATCTGGGCGCCGTTGGACAGCACGACGGTCCTGGCGTCCTTCACGTCCTTCACCGTGACCTCGATCGAACCCTGCGGTATCGGCGCTTGCAGGATTTCCGGGTTCGGCCGCGGCTGCGGCGCCGGACCGGAATTGCCGCCGGCACATCCGGCCGAAAGCACGGAAACGGCCAGCGTGGCGATCGTCAATTGCGGTGGCCTCATTGTTGAGAAGTTAGAGGGCGCACGTCGTCGTGTGCGGAAGCTTCCGGAGTACCCGGAAAACTCTCGGCGTTCTTCGGCAGGAGGACCACTCACCGTACGCGTGTGGCCAGCGAGGACGCGGCCAGGCCGAGCGCGATGAGGCCCGCAGCGGGAAACAGCACGGTCCACGGCGCCCGTTCGACGTACGGCATTCCCTCGGCGATCAGCAGGCCCCATTCCGGCTCGGGCGGCTGGGCGCCGAGCCCGAGATAGCCGAGCGTCGCGAGCGCCAACGCGACGGCGGGCAGCCGCACGCAGGCGTTGCGCACCACCGAAGGCACGATCGCGGGCAGCACGTGCCTCGTGGTCAGATGCCACGAGGAGGCGCCCAGCGCGCGAGACGCGACGAGGTAGCTGCTGTCGCGTTGTTCGGCCGCCAGCGTGCGCGCGTGGCCGGCGAGAGGTGCCCAGCCGGTGGCGACGACGGCGGCCACCGCGCCGGACCAGCCGGGACCTGTCGTTGCCGCGACCACGAGCGCGACGACCACCGCGGGCAGGGCGTTGACGAGCGCGGCGGCCGCGGACGTGCGCTTCGCCGCCAGGCCGACCAGCACGCCGATGACGGCGGTCGTGGCGGTTGCGGCGAGTGCGAGCAGAGCGGTGTGCACGGCGCCGTGGCTCAGCCGGGCCAGCATGTCGCGTCCCAACGCGTCGGTGCCCATGGGGTGCGCCAACGACGGCGGCCGCAGACGGGCCGTCAGGTCCACCGCGAACGGATCGCGCAACAGCCCGTAGGCGATCACGGCGCCGACCGCCACTATCGCGCAGATCCACAACCACGGCCGCGACGACGGCCGTGACACGGGTGGTGCGGCCGTCAGCGCTTCCGCTTCGGCGGCGGGGCCGAGCAGCAGCCGGCGGGCCGGTCCGCCGAGGGCGCCCGCGGCCACCCCGACCACGAGGATCACCAGGACGCAGGCCTGCACGACGGGAACGTCCTGCGCGATCGCGGCGTTGACCGCGAGCCGGCCGATGCCCGGCACCGCGAACACGACCTCGACCGCGGCCGCTCCGCCGACGAGCCCGGCGAAGAGCAGGCCGAGCTGCCCGGCCACCACGGACGAGGCCCGGCGCAGCACCGCGAGACCGATCACGCGGCGACGGAGGCCCGCCGCGGTCCACGCGCGCAGCCACGGTGCGCTCGCCGCGTCCCGGACGGCGTCGCGGGCGATCACGCCGAGCACGGCGCCCGCCGGGACGCCGAGCGCGACCGCGGGCAGCACGGCGTTGGCCAGGTCGTTCCACCCCGAGGTGGGCAGCCACCGCAGCCGCACCGCGAACAGCACGACGAACAGCGCGCCGAGGACGAACTCGGGCAGGCCGGCGAGGACCGCGGCGACACCGTTGCGGCTGTGGTCGACGCGGCCGTTCACCGCGCGCACGAGGGTCCGCGCGACGAGCAGCGCCATGACGGCGATGGCGACGAGCAGGGCGAACGCGGTCAGCGTGGCGGACACGCCGAGCGCGTCCGCCACCCGTGCGCCGACTGGTTCACCGGAGACCCAGGACCGCCCGAAGTCGCCGTAGACCGCGTCGGAGAACCACTGGCGCAGCAGACCGGCCGGGCCCGCGTCGAGCCCGAGCTCCCGGCGCACGGCGGCCAGCGCCTCGGCGTCGGGTTCGCGTTCGGTCGACCTCGCTCGGAGCACGGTCAGCGCCGCGTCCCTGCCCGAGATCAGCGGCAGGAGACCCAGCACGGCGGTGACCGCCGCGACGAACGCCGCGACGACGGCCCAGCGACCGGCGACGGCGGTGAGACGTGCGGTCATTCGCGCGTCGTCGACCGCGTCACGAGACGACGTTCGTACGGGTCCTGGTCGAGCTCGCGGACGGCGGCGGAATGCCCGATGAAGGTGCGTTCGTGCACGAGCGGCACCACCGCCGAGGTCGCGAGCACCGCGGCCTGCGCGTCGAGCGTCGCCTGTTCGCGGGCCGCGGTGTCCTGGGCGGCGACGGCCTTGGCGACGGCCGCGTCCACCTCGGCCGCGCACAGCTTCGTCAGGTTGTAGCTGCCGGAGCAGGTGAAGTCGGTGTCGAGGTACCCGGCGGGATCACCGCTGTCCTGCACGTACGACCGGGACAGGATCACCGCGTCGAACCGGCCGGCGAGCACGTCGGCTTCGAGCTGGTTGTACTGCCGGACGACCTGGTCGACCACGAACCCCTTGCGCCGCAGGGCTTCCGCCACCGCGGAGGCGACCTCGGGCAGTTCCGGGCGGTCGCTGATGGTCGCGAGCACCACCTTCTCCCCGGTCGCCACGCGGTCGGTCGCGGGCTGCGGTGCCGGTGCCGTCGCCCACGGCGTCGCCGGGCCGAGCAGACCGCGCGCGGCATCCGCGTGGGACTCGTAGACACCACTGGCGAGCGCGTTCTGGTCGACCGCGCTCCTGGCGACTCCGCGCAGCGCGGGATCGCTGAACACACCCTTCGCCGTGTTCATCGACAGCGCCACGACCCTGGGCAGCGGCACCTCGATGCGCTGCAGGTTCTCCGCGGTGGAGACCGGCAGCGTCGCCGCCACGTCGACCTCGCCCGCGCGCAGGGCGGCGGTGCGGGTCTGGCCGTCCGGGATGAACCGGACGTCCACTCCGGACAGTCGCGGCGCACCGGCCCAGTAGCCGGGGAACGCGCCGAGCGCAGCGCTCTCGTCGCCCTTGAGCTCCTGCAGGACGAACGGGCCGGTGCCGGCGTTGCGCGGGTTCGCGCTCTTGCCGGCGTAGGCGCCGGGGGCGAGCACGACGAGGTTCGGCGAGGACAGCCGCTGCGGCAGGATCGGGTCCGGCTTCGCGGTCGTCACGGTCAGGTCGAGGTCACCGTCGGCCGAGGCCGCGAGGTCGAGGCCCTTGACCGCGCGCGGCACCGGGCTGGCGTGGGCCGCGCGGGTGAGCGCGTCGGCCGCGGCCTGCGCGGTGAGCGGGGTGCCGTCGTGGAACTTCACGCCGGTCCTGAGGCGGAACCGCCACTGCGTGTCCGACGGCCGCGTCCAGCTCTCCGCGAGCAACGGCTCGGGCCGGCCGGAGCGGTCGAGCCCGACCAGCGTCTCGGCGATGCCGAGCTTGGTGAGCAGCATGCCGTCGTTGCCCCACGGCGACATCGCCTGGGAGGGCGGGAACGGCAGTGCCACGCGCAACCGTTGCGGGCCTTGGGAAGCCGCTCCCGTGAAGCAACCGGCGGTCAGTCCGCACACGGCAGCCAGCGCGGTGACGAGAAGTGCCCGTCGTGATCTCATTTCCGGCCTTTCGGTGTTTCGGAGAACGCGCCGAGGCGCGCGAGGGCGGTGAGCACGCAGGCCCCCGCCAGTGGCAGCAGTGCGAGCACGATCCAGGCGACGCGGCCGTGCTCCAGCAGGGCGCCGCTGGCCGTGCTGCCGACCAGCACGGCCACCCCGCCCGCGGAGGCCAGGACGCCGAAGTAGGTGCCGAGCCTGCGTTCGCCCGCCAGCGCCGGAACCAGCTCTTTCGCCTGCGGCACGGCGAGCATCTCGCCGAGGACGAGCAGCACGACGAACGCGACGGCGCCGGTGAGTCCGGGCGGGCGCAGCGCGACCACGGCGAACGCGAGTCCGATGAGCACGAACCCGCTGACGAGGGCGCCGCTGCGGCCGAGCAGCCGGCGGCCGAGCGCGGACACCGGCAGCTGGCCGAAGATGATCAGTGTCGAGGCGAGCGCGAACAGCAGCCCGAGCGTTGCGGGGTCGGCACCGACGCGGTTCAGCTCGACCGGCAGCGCCAGGTAGAGCTGGTTGTAGGACACCAGGTAGGCGGAGTAGCCGGCGGCGAACACCAGGAAGACCTTGTTGCGCACCACCTCACGCCAACCGGCCAGCACCGGTTCCGCGCGGTGCTCCGCCGGCAGCCGGGGCAGCAACCGCGCGTGCATGATCCCGATCGCGGTGAAGAGGGCGGCGCCCACGAGGCAGGCAGTGCGGAACTGCCCCGCCAGCACCACGCCGAGCAGGGGACCGGTGACCGCGCCGAGCTCGCCGCACACCGCGAACACCGAGAACACGCCGGCCCGGCGGTCCGGGTCCGTCTCCCGGGCGAGCGACGCCTCCACGGCGGGCGAGAACAACGCACCGGCCACGCCCACGAGCACGACGCCCACCAGCACCCCGGGCAGCGACGACGCGAACGCGAGCACCGCGAACCCGGCCACCCGCACCGCACAGCCGATCAGGATCGAGGGTTTCGGCCCGTACCGGTCGGTGAGGGTGCCGCCGACGACGAACAGGCCCTGCTGGCTGAACGTCCGCAACCCCAGGACCAGGCCGATCACCCAGCCCGCGAGCCCCAGGTCGCCGGCGAGGTGACCGGCCAGGTACGGCACGACCAGGTAGAAGCCGACGTTGAACAACAACTGGCTGGTGACGAGCAGCCGTGCCACCGGGCTGAGCGAACTCAGCCGTCCCAGCGCCCGGCCGCGCTCACGTACCGCCCCCAAAACGAACTCCGCCCATCTCTGTTCAAACCGCCGAGCGGCAACGTTAGGTGTGAATTGACCCTAACCAATGCCCGACTGGAAAACGGAGAAAAACTTCCCCGGTTTTCGGAGTTGTTCGAGAGAGATTGGGCACATATAGCGCAATGGCTATTTGTGAATGGTTCGAAAAAAAGGGGGGGCGCCGGCCTGAGCCTCGCCCCAAAACCCGACCAAACGGAATAGGATTCCAAAAACATTAGAAAACAAAAAAAAACTTATTAAATCAATTAACAATAGAATGTATA
>NZ_JBSGBE010000010.1:0-318140 GCF_053601075.1 Lentzea sp. NPDC004789
ATTCAGATCTGGAAAATGGCCTGCTCGCGGCCCCACGCCGTTACGGGTAGACCTCGAACTCGTAGATCCGCGCGGCGGTGTTGCCGTTGTTCGCCGGCGTGGTGACGTTCAACCGCACGTACCGCGCCTGCCGTTGCGTGATCGGGTGGTAGCCGCGGCTGGCGCGCACCGCGGACACGTCCACGACCGTCGTCCAGGCACTTCCGTCGAGCGACGTCTGGATCGCGTACGCACCGGTGTTGAGCCCCGTGCTCTCACCGCCGAGCCCGGCGTGCTTGAGCACGAACGACGACACGTTCTGCGCCGAACCGAGATCCACCTGCAGGAACTTGGTGCCGGCTGCCAGCGAGCACCACTTGCCGGTCAGGCTGCCGTCGAACGCCTTGGCCGCGGCTTCGTTCGCGTTGCACGGGGCCGACGCCGTGGCGGGCTTGCCGAGCGCGAGGTTCGGGCCGAGGGCGGGCGCGGGCGGTGGGGGCGTGAAGCCGTCGGTGAACGACGGCGGCACGTCCGCCGCGCCGGTGCCCCAGCTGCTCGGCGTGGTGCCCATGCCGAAGTTCAGCGTCGTGGCGCCGGCGATGTCGGCGTAGCGCAGCCACGTCCGGCTCGACGCCACGCCGTTGCGGGCGAAGCTCTGCACGTACTGGGCGGCGGGCCCGGCGCCCGTGCCGTTGATCTGCAGCATGCCGCCGGGGCGGGACACCGTGATCGAGCCGAACAACGGCCCGTGCAACGCCAGCACGTCCGAGCCCGGCGTCGGCGGGTACAGGCCGAGTGCGGCCCAGACGTACCACGCGGAGGTGGCGCCGAGGTCGTCGTTGCCGGGCAGGCCGCCGGCCGCGGTGGTGAACGACTCGGTCATGACCCGGCGCACCGCCGCGCTCGTGCCCTGCGGGTGGGCGGCGTAGTGGTACGCCCACGGCACGCCGTGCTCCGGTTCGTTGCCGATGTAGAAGTACGGCAGGCTCAGGCCGCCGTTGAGCTGGGTGAAGTGGTGGTCGAGGCGCTGGATCGCCGTCTTCGGCCCGCCCATCAGGGTGATCAGGCTGCCGTAGTTCCACGGCACCATCCACGTGTACTGCGACGCGTTGCCCTCGGTGTACCCGGTGGGGCTCGCCGGGGTGACCGGCCACGCCCACGACCCGTCGGCGTTGCGCTTCTGCACGTAGCCGGACTCGGGGTTGTACACGTTGGACCACCACTGCGCGCGGGTCATGTAGGTGTTGTACTTCGCCGTGTCGCCAACAGCTTTCGCGAACTGCGCCACGGCGAAGTCGGACGCCGAGTACTCCAGGGAGTCCGACGGGTCCTCGGTGACGTAGTGGCGGCTGAGGTAACCGGACTGGCGCCCGCGGATCGTCTGGCCCTGGGTGGTGCCGCCGTTGGAGCTCTTGTCCATCAACGTCAGCGCGGCCGTGGTGTCGAAACCGCGCACGCCGAACGCGTACAGGCTCGACACGATGATCGGGCCGGGGTCGCCGGTCATCACGAAGTGCTCGTTGCTGTTGTGCGACCACTTGGGCAGCAGCCCGCCCTGCTGTCCGGCGAGGACCATGGACTTGGCGATGTCACTGGATTCCGCGGGTGCGAGCAACGCGATGAGCGAGGCCCACGAGCGGTAGATGTCCCAGCCAGAGTAGTTCTGGTAGACGGTGTGGGTCACCGTGTGCACCGCCTGGTCGAAGCCGCGGTACTGGCCGTTGACGTCGTTGGCCACATTGGGGTTCTGGAACACGTGGTACAGCGCCGTGTAGAACTTCTGCAGGTCCGCGGTGCTGCCGCCGGTCGCCTGCACGCGGTTGAGGACGTCGTTCCACGCCGTGTCGGCCGCGGCTTTGACGCCGGGGAAGTCGAAGGCCGGGTTCTCCGCGGTCAGGTTCGCCCGCGCGCCCGCGACGCTGACGAACGAGAGGCCGACCTTGAGCTGCACCACGGGGTTCGCCGACGTGTCGAACGTGAGGTAGCCGCCCGAGTTCACGCCGCTGGTGCTCGCGGACCCGTCGGTCACCGCGTCGCCGAGCCAGGTGCCGAAACCGGTCGGCGCGCGGTCGAACTCGATGGCGTAGAAGAGCTGGTAGGTCTTGGCCGAACCGCAGAAGCCGCCGCCGGTGAACGTCCCGGTGAGCTGACGGCCGTTGATCGCGAGCGACCCGCTGCGGTTGCCCGTGGCGCTGCGGCTGCCGTTGACCAGGACGCGTGCGGTGGTGGTGCTCGGGTAGGTCAGCCGCATCAGACCGGTGCGCTTGGTGGCCGAGAGCTCGACGCCGGTGTTGTAGGTGTCGAGCCGGTTCTTGTAATAGCCGGGCGCGGCCGCCTCGTTGGCCTTCGTGTACGCGCCCGCGTAGGCGGTCCAGTTGGTGCCGGGGGAGGTGGCGAGTGCGCCGGTGACCGGCAGGATGCCGAGGTCCTCGTTGTTCCGGCAGCCCGCGCCGTTGAAGTGGGTGAGGCTGAACTCCTCGATGCTCGTGTCGCTGTAGCGGTAACCGGACGGCGAGGCGGTCGGGGTGTCTGGGCTGAACTGCACCATGCCGAACGGGACCACGGCACCGGGATAGGTGCTGCCGCCCGCGCCGCCGGGCACCGGGTTGGGCGAGTTGCTGTTGTCGGTGCCGATGAACGGGTTCACGTGCTGCGTGAGGTTCAGCGTCGCGGCCGCGGCGGGCGTGGCGGTGACCACGCCCGCGGCCAGCAGACCGGCGACGAGCAGGGGAAACGAACGTCTTGCGGATCGGTGCAGGGAACCGGACATGACCTTCCTTCCTCGGGTAGACAACGTTGTCAGAACACGCGCGGGACCGAGATCGTGACACGCCGGACTTCGCAGGGAACAGCGCGTGGACCTCTGTCAGCAGGCGGGGAAGAGCCCCCTCGTGCCGCCGGTGGCGTCGTGGTCGGTGAAGCGGCAGCCGAACTTCGGGTCGTCGGTGCGGCGGACGTCGTCCCCGGCCGGCCGCCTGCCCCCGTCCACCCAGGAGGTCAGGTCCCGCCACGCGGCGCCGACCTCGGCGGGGGAGAACTCGCAGTGGGCGACCGTGCGGATCGCCCGCTGCACCACCAGCTCCGTGCGGCCGAACCGGGCCGCGTCGGCGCGGTAGTCCTGTTCCATCGAGAACGGCACGAACAGGTCGCCGACCCCGTGCAGCGTCACGACCGGCGCGCTCGGCAGGCCCAGCACCGCGGGGATCTGGGTGAGCGCGGGCGTGTAGCGGGCGACGGGGTTCGCGACCCGGACCCGTTGCACCGACCGGTCGACGTTCACCGGCGAGTTCGGCCGGTATCGGGCGGTGATGTTCGTGGCGATCTGCAGCGGGTTCTCGGCCAGGCTGTCGCTCGCGGGCGAGGTGACCAGGTTGAACAGGAAGTCCTGCCAGTACGCGTACGCCGCCGCGCTGCCCGGCCGGGCGCCACCGGACAGGGTGGTGACGATGGCGCGGAACTGGTCGTCGTGGCCGGCCAGCGCCTGCTCGATGCGCGGCACCACGGCGGTGAGGTAGTCCGCCGGCGGCGGGTAGGCGTGGACACCGGTCAACGCCTGCGCGACGAGGTGGTAGCTCAGGAAGTAGTCGAACAGCTCGTGGTCGCCGAGCGCGCCGCACATCGGCAGGGCACCGGCGTAGAAGCCCGGGTACTGCTCCAGCGAGCGGGCGATCACGTGCCCGCCCATGGACACGCCGGCCAGGAAGACCTTCTTGGGCCGCTGCACTTTCCGGCCGAACAACGTCGCGAGCTCGCGAGTGGTGGTGACGCCTGCTTTCACGTCGTAACCGTTGTCGTAGTAGGACGACGCGGCCCACGCGTAGCCCTCGTCCAGCCAGCGCTGCCGGAGCCCGTACGGCGGGGCGTCGACCGTCAGCACCTTGCCCGTGCCGCGATAGCCGTGGGCCCACAGGGCCAACCGGCCGTTCCAGTTCGGCGGGACCTCGATGACATAGCCCGCGTGGCTGTGCACGCCCTGGATGACCGTCGCCGGTTTGCCACCGACCACAGCCGGTGTGAGCGGCGGGTTGCTGATCGTGTAGCCCGGCAACGGTGACTCGTCGTCGGTGGCGGCGGCGGGGTGTGCGGCCGCGACGACGAGAGCGAACGACAACGCGACACTGAGCAGTCGTCTCATGTCCGGGACGCTACTGGTGTTCCGGCGGTCAGGGCATGAGGCCGTTCGGGCGTACGGGCTTTCTCGGATTTTCGGATCGGTCGCCACCGGCCGCGATGTGCGCACAATGGGCCCGTCAGTTCTCGGACGCATTCGCCGCGGTGTCCCTGCCCCCGTTTCCTGTTCCAGGAGAAGGTAAATGCGGCTCAAATTGATGAGCGTGATCGTCGGCGCCGCCCTGCTCGCCGGCCTCGGCACCGTCCCTCAGTCCCAGGCGAGCGACGTGCAACCGGACATCATCGGCGGCGGCACCGTGCCAGAAGGCGGTGCCCCCTGGGGCGCGCAGGTCAGCGTCGACGGCGGGTTCTGCTCGGGTTCGGTGATCGGCCCGCTGTGGGTGCTCACCGCCGCCCACTGCGGCCGCGGTGGCAGCGTGCGCGTGGGCAGCCAGCGGCTCGGCCAGGGCCGGAGCATCCGGGTCGTGTCGGACTACACCAACGGTGACGTGGCGCTGAAGAAGCTGGCCTCGTCCGCCGGTCCAGGCACCTACCTGCCCTACGCCGCCACACCCCCGCCGATGGGCGCCACCGTGCAGATCTACGGCTGGGGCGGCATCTCCGCACCGGGCGGCCCGCTCGCGCAGTCGATCAAGACCGCGAACCTGCGCGTGGTCGCGGTCGGCGGCACGATCAACGGCGCCCCGATCAACGGCCAGGCCTACTTCGGCGACTCCGGCGGCCCGATGACCTACAACGGCCAGGAGATCGGCACCTGCACGGGACCGGTCGGCGGTGGCGGCGACCCGTCGCGGCTGACCGTGGCGTACCAGAACATCCCGCAGCGGGCCGCGTGGATCCAGCAGACCACCGGCATCCGCCCCGGCGGCCGGTAGTCACGTGAGGACAACGCCGCGCACAGCTGTGCGCGGCGCTGTCCGTTCGGTCAGCCGATGTTCAGCCGCCACTGCTCCTGTGCCGAGCCGGCCACGCAGTTCCAGAGCTGCAGCGGGACCCAGTCGTCCGTGGTGCCGTACGGCACGTCGATGCACCGGCCGCCGGCCCGCTGGACGATGTTGTGGTAGCCGTTGCCGAGGTCGACGAGCTGCCACTGCTGGGTGAGGCTGCCGTTGCAGTTGAACTGCTGGGTGCGCGCGCCGTTGCCGCTCCAGCCGTACTCGGTGTCGATGCACCGGTGGCTGTTCTGGTTCTGGATCTCGTAGTAGCCGTCCCGGTTCTGGATGAACAGGAACTTCGCCGCGGGCGTGTGGTCGCAGTGGAACTGCTGGATCCAGGCGCCGTTGTCGTCCGACCCGTGCGCGACGTTGGCGCACTTGCCGCTGTTGCGGTTGATCATCTCGGCGTAGAACGCGCCCGGTGCGGCGAAGGCCGGTGCGATGGTCGCGGCGAGCGCGGCGATCGTCAGGCCGGCGACGGCGGCGCCGCGGGCGAGTCTGGTGAGCATGCGTGGCACTCCCAACTGCTGTGGATGGTTCCCCCGACTGGGGCGCCGCAGACGCTAGGCAGCGGATGCGTTGCCACATAAGGGAACTAGCGGCCAATGGCCGGTACCGGACAGCGGTCAGCCGGACAGCGGCCGGCCGTCGTCCCGCACGAGCACACCGGTCTCGCTGACCGCGGCCAGGGACAGCGTCTTGTAGCCGACGTCGTCGAACAGCACCATCAGGCGGTCGGCCTCCTGGTGCACGATCGTGCCGCGGCCCCACTGCTCGTGGCGCACCACGACGTTCGGCGAGTGGCCACCACCCCTGGTCGACCCACCCTCGTCGCAGATGTCGCAGTTGCCGCACGGTTCGTCGAGCTGCTGTCCGAAGTAGCCGAGCAGGAACCGGCGGCGGCAGTCCCGTGCCTCGGCGTACTGGTGCATCACCTCGACCCGGGAACGGTCGCGCCGCGCCTGGCGTTCGGCCTGCCCGGCGACCGCGGCGACGGCCTTGGCGGGCGGGGGAGCGCCTTCCCGGTACCACACGCGGTCGTGGTCGGTGCGCACGATCTCCGCGCCCTCCAACAGGTTCACCACAGCGGTGACCTTGCGGCGGGAGCGGTCCAGCCGCCGCGCCAGGTCGGTGATCGCGAGCCCGGCCCGCCGGCGTCGCACCGCCGCGGCGACCTCGTGCACGCACTCGCGGTCGAGCCTGCGGGCGGCCAGGAACTGTTGCAGCCCTTGGTCTTCCGGACGGTGGAACAGGATCACCTCGGCAGGTTCCCCGTCGCGGCCCGCCCTCCCGATCTCCTGGTAGTACGCGTCCAGCGAGCCCGGTGTCGCGGCGTGCGCGACGAACCGCACGTCCGGCTTGTCGATGCCCATGCCGAACGCGGAGGTGGCCACGACGACAGCGAACTCGTCACGCGCGAAGCCGTCCTGCACCCGTCTGCGGTCGTCGGCCTTCATGCCGGCGTGGAACGCGGCTGCGGCCACGCCCCGTGCGGCCAGCTCGGCGGCGTACCGTTCGGCGTCCTTGCGCGTCGGCACGTACAGCAGGCCGGGTCCGTCCCGCTCGGCCACCCAGTCGACGACCATCCGCCCGCGCTCGTCGGCGTCGGTGCAGAACCGCACGGCCAGGTGCAGGTTCGGCCGGTCGAACCCGGCGACGATCACCGTGGCGTCGCGCAGGCCGAGGTGCTCGACGACGTCGTCGCGGACCGGACCGCTCGCGGTGGCGGTCAGCGCGAGCACCGGCGGATGACCCAGCCGGTCGATCACGTGCCGCAGCCGCAGGTAGTCGGGCCGGAAGTCGTGCCCCCACGCCGAGACGCAGTGGGCCTCGTCCACGACGAACAACGACGGCCGCGCCTGGTGCAGCCGGTGCAGCGTGCCGGCGTTCGCGAGCTGCTCGGGCGCGAGGAAGAGGTACTCCGTGCGGTCCTCGGCGAACTCCCGCCAGATCCGTTCGTTGGCCTGCGCCGGCTGGGCCGAGTTGATCGCGGCGGCCGGCGGCGCGGTGGTGGCCCGCAGCGAGGTGACCTGGTCGCGTTGCAGGGCGATCAACGGCGACACGACCACGGTGGGCCCGTCGAGCAGGATCGCCGGAACCTGGTAGATGGCGGACTTCCCGGCACCGGTCGGCATGACGACCAGCACGTCCCGGCCGTCGAGGAGGTGCCGCATGGCCAGCAGCTGCTCGGGACGCAGCTCGGTCCAGCCGAAGACCTCCTCCGCCGTGCTGAGCAGCTCGTCCGTTCTGGGCAGCTCCTCTGTTCTGGGCAGGTCGTCGTCATCCGGCATGGCGCAGGTCGTAGCGCTGGGCGGCCCACGCGGCGAGGCGCGGGCGCAGGGCGAGGAAGACGTCGGGGTCGAGGCCCATGCCGGTGTGGGTGCTGTGCACCTCGACGCACTCGGCGGACGGGTCCAGGCAAAGCCGCCACGGCACGATGCCGTCCGACTTGGAATAGATCGACAACGCGGGCAGCTCGGACGGCAGCGGAGCCGTGCCCGCCCGGACGTTGTCCTCGTAGCAGGTGCCGCCGAGGCAGTCGGCGGTCATGAGGCCCGGCACGCCGAGCTCGGACAGCCTGGCGAGCGCCCGTGCGGCGAGCAGCACGTGCGGGTGGGCGCCCAGCGGGTCGAGCACCGGGCTGCCCAGCATCACGAGCCCGGACACCAGGTCCGGCCGGCGAGCGGCGGCCAGCCGGGCGAGCCCGCCACCCCGGCTCTGCCCCAGCAGCACCACCGGGCCACCGGTGGCCTCCGCGTGCTCCTCCAACCGCCGTTCGATCCGGTCCACCAGCTTCGACGTGCACCCCACGTTGAACCCGACACCCGCTCCCGCCGGCACGTAACCGCGGTCGCGCAGCCAGGTGGTCGCGAACGTGAGGCTGAAGTCGTTCGCGCCGAAGCCGGGCACCAGCACCACGCCCAGACCGGCGCCTTCGTGGGGGTTCGCGTCCCGCCACACGGCGTGACGCAGCAGGCGCGGGATGGTGAGGGCGGCGACGGCCACGTGTTCGCGCGCCAGCAGTTGCAGGTTCATGGTCGGGAGTTAGCCCGGCGGGGCGCGGGCAAACCCAGGACAGGATCACGTTTGGGCGCAGTCAGGCAGTGCGGCGCGGTCGACCTTCCCGTTGTGGGTGAGCGGGAACCGGGGGAGCGCGGTGATCCGCTCCGGGACCAGGTAGGGCGGCAGCTTGGCCTCCAGGTGCCTGCGCAGGGTGTCCGCGTCGGCCCGGGCCGGGGTGACGTAGGCGACGAGGCGTTTGCCGCCGCGGCTGCCGGTGGCGACCACGACGGCGCCGGTCACGTCCGGGTGGGAGAGCAGCGCGGCCTCGATCTCGCCGAGCTCGACGCGGAACCCGTTGATCTTGACCTGGAAGTCCTCGCGGCCGAGGAACTCGAGGTTGCCGTCCGGGAGGTACCGGCCGAGGTCGCCGGTGCGGTACAGCCGTTCACCCGTGACCGGGTGGGTGATGAAGGACGCGGCGGTCTTCTCCGGGTCGCGCCAGTAGCCCATGGCGACGCCGCGGCCGCCGATGTGCAGCTCGCCGGGCACCCAGTCGGGCCTGCGGCGCAGGGCGGGGTCGAGGACCTCGAAGAACTGGTTCGCCAACGGCGTGCCGTAGGGGATGCTCGGCCAGCTCGGGTCGACCTCGCCGATCTCGTGGAGGTTCGACCAGATCGACGCCTCGGTGGCACCGCCCATGCCGATCAGCGTGATGTCCGGTGTGGACAGTGCGCGGATGCGGTCCGGCAGCGACACGGGGATCCAGTCACCGCTCATGAGCACGAGCCGCAGCGAGTCCGGCAACCGCAGCTCGCGGCCCGCGCTGTACTCGACCAGCATCTCCACGAGGGCCGGCACGCTGTTCCACACGGTGACCCCGTGCTCGGCCAGGAGGTCGGCCCACTCCCACGGCGCGCGTTCGGTTCCCGGCCCCGGCACGACGACGGCGCCACCGGCGGCGAGCGGGCCGAAGATGTCGTAGACGGACAGGTCGAAGCTCAGCGACGACAGCGCGAACACCCGGTCGGCCGGGCCGACGCCGAAGCGCCGGTTGACGTCGAGGACCGTGTTCAGCGCGCCGCGGTGGTCGATCATCACGCCCTTGGGCAGACCGGTCGAGCCGGACGTGTAGATGACGTAGGCGAGATCGCCGGGAGCTCGCGGCCGCTCGACGGCCGGCTCCTCGCCGGTCAGCACGTCGGCGTCGACCTCGACGTGCTCGCACGGCAGGCCTTCCACCACGTCGGGCTGGGTGAGGGCGAGGGTGATCTCCGCGTGCCGCAGGAGGTGGTGCAGCCGTTCGGCGGGAAGGTCGGGGGAGATCGGCACGTACGCGGCACCGCCGGCCAGCGCGCCGATCACGGCGGGCACCTGCTCCCAGCCCTTGCGCATGATCACGGCGACCATGCGGTGCCCGCGCACCCGGCTCGCCAGCCGCGCGGCGCCTGCGCGGAGCTCGCGATAGGTGAGGGAGCGCGAACCGGTGACCGCCACCGCGTCCGGGGTCCTGGCCGCCTGCTCCCAGAACGGTTCGTGCAGCAGCAGGTCGTCGAACGGGTGACCGGTCGAGTTGACCTTCTCGCGGAGGCGGAGCTGGTCAGGCGGCAGGCACTCGGGTGCCGGTCCCAGCCACGCCGACGGGCGCTCGGCCAGGGTGCGCAACAGGGTCTCGTGCGCCGCGATCATGCTGTCGACCACGCCGGCCGCGAACAGCGCGTCGGCGGTGTCCCAGGTGAGCCCGTCCTCGACGCGGTGGACCAGCCAGGTCCCGATGGCGAACGCCGAAGCGGGCACCGGGAGCTGGGCGTGGACGTCGCGCGCGCAGTCGAGGAACGACCGTCGCGGATCCACGTCCACGATGACGGTCCGGTCCGGCGGGACGGAGAAGTGGACCTGCGACTGGGCGGACCAGTCGGCGACCACGCGGGCGAACGCGGTCGCCAGCACGACGTGCAGCGGCACGTCGTGGCTCGTCAACGCCTGGCGGACGGCCTCGGGGAGTTCCCGGTGGCGTCTGCACGTCACCGGGTCCCGCACGGTGGCGGGATCGGCGACCAGCGGCAACCTGACGGTCATGCCGCGTCGACTCCCTTGCGGGACAACGCGTCGCGGATGTCGCCCATGGACCGCATGGTGGCCATCTCGGCGTTGGTGAAGCGGGTGCCGAACGCCTTCTCGATCCGGACGAGCAGCGCGACGTGCCGCATGCTGGTCCAGTTCAGCACGGTCTGCTGGTCGGACTCGTCGGTGAAGCTGTCCGCGGGCTCCTCGAAGACCTCGGCGAACACCTCGGCTAACGTCATGGTTCGGCTCCCCTCAGAACCGGTAGTACAGGAACGGCGACGGACCGCCGGCGAACACGAGCGCGGTCGCCGCGGCGGCACCGGTGAGCAGGGCCCAGCGCAGGTTGAGCTGCCAGTCCAGGCGGATCTTCGACGGCTTGTCCGGCAGCTGGGCGATGGCGGGCAGGCCCACCTCGTGGCGGCCGAGGATCTGCTGGGTGTTGCGCGGGAAGAACACCGCTATCGCCAGTAGCGCGAGCACCCACAGCACGACGGGCGTCACGGTGATCGCACCGAAGAGGTTGGTGGTGCCGAAGAACTGGCCGGTCGGCGCGCCGGACGGGCCGAACCCGAACATCGCCGCCAGGACGGTGTTGGCGGTGGCGAGGCCGGGTGCGCGGAAGTAGGTCAGCGACGCCACGAAGGTGATCATCATGAGCAGCCAGCCGACGACGCCGGGCATGCGCAGCTTGGCCTCGCGCCACACGAGGTTCACCGCCATCGCGACGCCTTGGATGCCGCCCCAGACCACGAACCCCCACCCGGCGCCGTGCCACAGCCCGACGAGCAGGAACGTGACGATCACCGGCAGGCACAGCACCAGCAGCACCCGGACGGCGGTGGAGTGGCCCTTGGTCATGCTGCGCCGCATCAGGTTCGCGGTCAGCGGGGTGTAGACGAAGTCGGTGAACCAGCGGGTCATCGTCATGTGCCAGCGGCGCCAGAAGTCGATGATGCTGGTGGCCTTCAACGGCGAGTTGAAGTTGAGCGGCAGGCGGATGCCGAGGGCGTACCCGATGCCCAGCGCCATGTCGGTGTAGCCGGAGAAGTCGAAGTAGAGCTGCAGCGCGTAGGCCAGCATGCCGAGCCACGCGTTGGCCACGCCGATGTCGTCGTGGCCGGAGGCGAAGGTGAACAGCGTGCCCGCGTACGGTGCCACGCTGTCGGCGAGGACCGCCTTCTTGAACAGGCCCATCGCGAACATCGTCGCGCCCACGGCGATCTGCGTGGTGCCGGTGCGCTCCCGCACCGGGGTGTCCAGCTGGCCGAGCACCTCGTTGGGCCGTACCAGCGGACCTGCGGTGACGTACGGGAAGAACGTGCCGAACAGGGCGTAGCGCAGCACATCCGGGCGCTTGGTCTGGCCGGCGTAGGAGTCGATCAGGAAGCCCATCTGGATGAACGTGTAGAACGACAGGCCGATCGGGTACGCCGCGGTCACCTTGCCGAGATGCGTGCCGAGCAACGCGTTGAGGTTGTCGGCGAGGAACCCGGTGTACTTGTAGGTGCCGAGCAGCACGAGGTTGCCGACGAGCCCGACCGCCAGTGACAGCCGGCGCGAACCGCTTCCGGCCTCGCGCGTGCTCATCCACCAGGCCACGAGGAAGTTGAAGACGACCGATCCGATGAGGACGACCAGGAACCCGGAGCCCTGGAAGGCGTAGAACACGAGCGACGCCATCACCAGCCAGCCCAGCGCCGGCCGTTGGTCGGGAAAGACCCGGCTCAGCAGGTGGTGGCCCGCGACCACGACCGGCAGGAAGCCGAGCAGGAACACGTAGGACGTGAAGGTCAGCGTCATCTCTTCACCCCGGTCACCAGGTCGGGCATGTCGGCGAACACGTCCTGCAGGCACTTCCACGTCGGGTGGATGTGGTCGACGAAGTTCTCCGGCACGCAGTGCGGGAAGCCCGCCGGGTCGTAGTGGTTGTAGGCGATAGCGCCGTGCGTGTTCTGCAGCTCGGTGGCGACCGCCTGGAGGCCCCGCAGGGTCTTGCCGAACGGGTAGCTCTGGATCCGCCGCCAGTAGTCGGGGTGGTACGGCGACTGCGCGACGAACACCTTGACCCCCTTGGCCTTCAGCCAGTCGACCAGCCTGCCCATCAGCTCGACGGCGCCGCGGTCGATGCCGGGACGGGTCGGCCCGGCGCGCAGGATCTCGCCGTCGACGGCCTTGTCCACGAACTTCCGCGTGAACTTGGCCTGGCTGGCGCGGGACCAGTGCAGCGACCCGTCCGCGGCGATGACGTCGAGGTCCTGCGTCTCGGCCTCGGAGGTGAGCTTCGGATCGGACCTGGCCGCGTCGACCTGCAGCCAGCGGCTGAACACGTCCGGGAAGTAGTACTGCCCGGACACCTGCTGCACCGGCGCTCTGTCCGCGTAGGACACCGGCTGAACACCGAGGCGGCGGGCCATCTCCGCGTAGTCGGACTCCCAGCCCTTCCAGTCGTAGGTGGTGCGTTCCGGAATGGCCTGCAGCGACACGAAACGCAGGCTGAACACGATCGTCTTCGGCAGCCGGCCCGCCTTGTCCAGGATGTTCGTCAACGCCAGCATGTCCTCGACCTGGTCGTTGCTGACGAAGGCGTTGTAGACGGTGTGCCCGCCGGGGACGAGCTCGGAGCGCGCCTCCTGCCACCGGCTGCCGCCGAAGATCACGACGTCCGGGGTGGTCCTCATCCGCTCGATCGTCGCCTTGCGGACCTTGCGCAGGTCGAGGTTGGGATCGTAGTTGGCGAGGTTCTTCCCGTCGGCCATGCCTTGTGCGACCTCGGCGATGGCGTTGTCGTCGTACACGTACGGATTGAGCCTGGCGTTGGCGACGCCGACGGCCGCGAACACGGCTCCGGCCAGCACCACCACGACGAGCAGGTAGATGAGGGCCGGGCGCTTCCCGGGCGGTCTGCCCGTCCGGTCCTGCGGTTCGGTCGCCACTGCGGTCGCCATCGGTTCCCCCCTTGCCGGATCAGGCCATGGCCCTGGACAGCCGCCAGGCCGCGTCGACGAACCGGTCGACGTCGCCGCGGCGGTGGAACAGGTGCGTCGACACGCGCATCGCGTAGTGCGGTGTCGGCGAGCCGATCACCGGGACGATCGTGTTCCGGATGGTGATGTGGTGTTCGTCGTGCAGCCGCGCGACGAACGCGTCGGCCTTGGCCTTGTCCAGCACGTCCTCCGGCCGGGCGAACGGGTTGAACGCCGTCATGGCCGAGAGCAGCCGCGGGTCCGACTTGGCGCTGTACAGCGCACCCGCGCCCCACCGCTGCGCGACGCCCGCCTTCAGCCGGTTCGCCAGGCCGATCGAGTAGTCCTGGATCTTCTTGCGGCCCAGCCGGTCCCAGGTCGCGCACGCGGTCGTGAAGCCGGTCATCTGTGCCAGGCTCGGGTTCCCGACGTCCTGCAGCAGCGCGGCGATGTCGTAGGACGCGGTGCTCGTGTTGCTGCGCGGCGGCAGGCCCGCGTCCGGGTAGTCCTGCGTCGAGGTGACCGAGGGCCAGAACTCGGGCAGCGGGTTGGGGTTGAACGCGGGCAGCACCTTGTTGCGCAGGTACAGCACGCCGGTGCGGGCCGGTCCGCACTGCCACTTCCCGCCGGAGCCCGCGAGGAAGTCCACGCCGAGCTCGCGGAACCGGTACGCGAACAGGCCGGGCACGTGCGCCCCGTCGCACACGCTGATCAACCCGTGCCGCTGCGCGAGCTCGGCGAGCAGGCGGATCGGCAGCATCGTGCCGGTGCGGAAGATCGGCGCGGAGAACAGCAACACCTTGGTGCGCGGGGTGATGGCCTTCTCGAACAACGTCACGTAGTCCTCGGCGCGCTGGTCGTCGCCGACGGGCAACGCGACGCGGCGGACCACCACGCCTCGGCGGTTGTGCAGGATCGCCAGCGGGGTGTTCACCGCCGGGTGCTCGTGGTTGGTGGTCAGCACCTCGTCCCCGGCGCCCAGCGCGAGTCCGTTGAGGACGGTGCCGACGCCCTCGGTGGTGTTGCCGGAGATCCACAGCTCGTCGGCGTCGCAACCGAAACCGGGTGCCACCTGCGTGCGGACGTCGAGGAACGTGCCGTGGTAGTTGCTCGCCGCCTGCCGTGCCACCCGGTTGAGCTCGTCCGTTTCCGCCGTGAGCACCGCCCGCGGTGGCGAGCCGACCGTGCCGACGTTCATGAACAACGGGTCGCGGTCGAGCACGAAGAGACGTCGCCACGACTCGCCGTCGCCGGTGACCTCCGGGTCGGCGTGCCCGGTGGCGGGCAGCCCGAGTCCCAGCGCTGCTCCGGCCGCACCAGCCGTGAACAGCAATTGGCGGCGGTCCAAGTTCATCGCGTCCTCCGTGCGGGTGAAGGCAGGCGGAAAGAAACCTAGTGCAACCGTGGTTACCCGGTACGAGCCGCAGGAATGCTAACTCGTCGATAGTTGAGCTACAAGAATTCGCCACGGCACTTCACCTGCGGTTTTGTGCTTGCCATACAACAAGGAAACCTGCACGCTACGGTCGTCGGCCCAGTGTTGTTCGACCGATTGTTGTGATTCCCATTTGGTTCACAAATGGGCACTCGTGCATTGATGGCTCATCCGCTTACGAGCTGTTTAGCGCTCTGGCGGGCAGTCATAGGGCATGCCGATGCCAACGTTTTTACAATGGCCGGTCAGGACGGTTCGCGGCCGAGCATCCCCTCGCGGCGGAAGTACTCGTACAGCCCGTCGAAGATCGGTACGGCGACCGCCAGGGTGTGCTCGTCGTCGCCGATCATCGACAGGCCGCGCAGCACCACGTCCAGGCCGCGCGCCTCAGGGGCGTCGTAGCGCTCGTCGTCGAGGTCGGCCTCGTGGATGATCTCGGCGATGCGCCACAGCACCGGATCGCCGATCTCGTAACGGCGCAGGATCGTCTCGAAGCTGCAGTCGCCGCCGTGGTGGCCGAGCTCGACGCCGCGCATGTCGAACGGCGTGGCGCCGACGGGCACCCCGGCCGGGTCGGTGAGGAAGACGAACTCGGCGTCGGCGTCGATCACCCGCCGGATCAGCCAGGCACAGGCGGCGCGGTCGATGTGGATGCCCGCGCGGGTGGCCCACTTCATGCGGTGTCCCTCTGGCCGTGGTCGGGGTGCAGCGCGTTGACCGCACGGATGGCGGCGTTGCGTTGCGGGGGAGGGAAGTAGTCGCGGCGGTGGATGCGGCGCAGCTCGGCCCGCAGCCTGCGCATCACGCGCTGCCGGTCGGCCTCCGGTAGCCGCGTCGCCCGCGCGGCCTCTTCGAGCACGGCGGTGTACTCGGCCGCGCGCGCATCGGCCATCGCCCGCGCGAGGTCGCGCTCCTGGCCGATGCTCGCGGGCCGGGCCAGCCAGACCGTCGCGGTGCCGCCGTTGTCGACGATCTCCTCGGCGATCCAGTCGATCTGCTCGCGCGTGCGCGCATCGGCCGGCAACGCGACGAGACCGTCGGAGATCTGCGCGACGCCCAGCCGCTTGAGCTTGCGCCACACGGTGATCCGCGGCGTCGACGGCTCGCGCGGCATCCGGTGGGACAGCAGCACCCACGTGCCGGGCTGGTCAGTAGAGGTAGACATCGACCACCAGGGCCGCGATCCCGGCGAGCAGCGCGACGACGGCGACCCGCCGGCCCGAGTCGCCGCCCTGCGGGCCGAGTCCGAGCAGCAGTGCGGCGACGGCGACGGCGAACACGCCGCTGCCGGTGTCCTGCCAGCTGACGGGGAACGCCCGGATGGGCGCGTCGGTGAAGAAACCGGGGGCGTGCACGGTGTTGAGGATCGCGTTCCAGGCGGCCGCTCCGAGCCCGGCGGCGAGGCCCGCGGTCAGCACGACGCCGACCCGGCGTCGTGGCACGAGCAGTGCGACGAGGACGGCGGCCAGGACCGCGGACAGCGCGGCGCCGTAGGCGACGGTGGACCAGCTGAGCATCTGGACACTCCTTCCGCCAGGTGGTGCAACCGGGGTTGCATTCTGCCAGCCGTGCGGTGAAGGAGCCGTGATGGCGTGGACCGGCAGTTTCGGCGCAGTGGTATCCCCGCCCTCCCGACGATCTCCTTCTACAGCGTGGAAACGGACTTCGCCGCAGCACAGCCGCAGTTCCAGGTGCTGGGCCCGTTCGAGGTGCGCGTGCACGACGAGGTGCTCGACCTGGGCGGCCCGCGGATCCGGACGCTGCTCGCGGTGCTGACCGCGAACGCGGGCCGGGTGACGAGCGTCGGCACGATGGTGGACGCGTTGTGGGGCCCGCAAGCCCCGCCCGACGCGCATCGCACCGTGCGCAGCTACGTCTCGCGGCTGCGCCGCGCGCTCGCGTTCGACCGCCTGATCGTCACGCATCCCGCGGGCTATGTGCTGAAGCTGGAACCGCACGTCGTGGACGCCCGCCGGTTCGAACGGCTCGTGGAAGCGGGTCGGGACGCGCTGTCCGCCGGTCAGCCCGCGAACGCCGCCGAACACCTGTCGCTCGCGTTGACGCTGTGGCGGGGTGACGCGTACGGCGAGTTCACCGCGACGTCGGTGTTGCGCACCGAGGCCGCCCGGCTGGAGAGCCTGCGCCTCGGGGCCGTCGAGGACCGCGTCGACGCCGACCTGGCGACCGGCGCGGGCGGGGTGCTCGTCGAGGAACTGACCGCACTGACCGAGCAGCACCCCGGCCGGGAACGCCTGTGGGGACAGCTGATGACCGCGTTGTACCGGGCGGGCCGGCAGGCCGAGGCGCTCGACGTCTACCTGCGCGCCCGGACCGTGCTGGTCGAACGGTTCGGGCTCGACCCTTCGGTGCGGCTCGCGGAGATCCATCAGCAGGTGCTGGACAACGACGCCCGGCTGTTCGGCGTGCCGGCCGCGGCACCGGACGAACCGGCCCGCGACGACCTCCCCGGTGACATCGCGGACTTCGCCGGCCGCGACGCCGAGCTCACCCTGCTCGCGGCCGCGCGGGCCACGGGACGGCAGGCCGTGGTGATCGAGGCGATCGACGGCATGGCCGGCGTCGGCAAGACGACGTTGGCCGTCCACGCGGCGCACCGGTTCGCCGACGACTACCACGACCGGTTGTTCATCGACCTGCACGGCCACGCGTCGAACCAGCCGCCCGTCTCGCCGATGACGGCACTGGACACGTTGCTGCGGGCGCTCGGTGTGCCGCCGGAACGGATTCCGCAGGACCCGGACGCGCGGGCCGCGCTGTGGCGGGCCGAACTGGCCACGCGTTCGGTGCTCGTCGTGCTGGACAACGCGGCCGACGCCGCGCAGGTCCGTCCGCTGCTGCCCGGCACGTCGCGCAGCCTGACGCTGATCACCAGCCGGCGCCGCCTGGTCGACCTCGACGCCACCCAGGTCGTGTCGCTGGACGTGCTGCCGGAGGAGGACGCGGTCGCCCTGTTCACCGGTGTCGCGGGCGGCGATCGCGACCTGTGCGCGGTGTACGAGGTCGTGGCGTTGTGCGGATACCTGCCGCTGGCGATCCGCATCGCCGCCGCCCGGCTGCGCGCCCGTCCCGCGTGGACGGCACGGTATCTGGAGAACCGGTTGCGCCAGGCGCACTTCCCGCTCACCGAGCTCGAAGCGGGGGACCGCAGCGTGGCGGCCGCGTTCGCGTTGTCCTACGAGCACCTCGACGCGCCGCAGCAACGGGTGTTCCGGCTGCTCGGCCTGCATCCGGGCCCGGACTTCGACGCCCGCGCCACCGCGGCGCTCGCCGGCATCGACCTGGCCGAGGCGGAACGGTTGCTGGAGAGCCTCGTCGACGACCACCTGCTGCAGGAACCCGCGCCCGGCCGCTACCGGTTCCACGACCTGGTCCGCCAGCACGCCCAGGCCGTGGCGGTGACCGACGAGCCGGAAGCGTTGCGGCACAAAGCGGTGCGGCAGGTCGTCGACTACTACCTGCACACCGCGCACAACGGCAGCAGGCTGCTCGACCAGCAACACCCGCCGATCACCCTCGACGCGGCCGACTGCGTCCCGCACCCGCTGTCCAGCAGTGCGGACGCGATGACGTGGTTCGACGCCAACCACCGCTGCGTGCTCGCCGCCCGGACCGCGGCGCAGCACGCGGGCTGGGACACGGCGGTGTGGCAGCTCGCCTGGTCGTTGGACAACTACCACTACCGGCGCGGGCACCTGCACGACAACATCACGTCCTGGCAGGCGGGTCTGGCCGCCGCGCAACGGCTGGGCGACCTCGCCGTGCAGGCCCGCGCGCACCGGCGGCTCGGCCTGGTGTACGCGCCGCTGGGCCTCGACGAGGAGGCGTTGCTGCACCTGCGGGGGTCGCTGGCGCTGTCCGCGCGGATCGGCGACACGCTCGGCGAGGCGGGCGCGCACCTCGTGCTGGCGATGGCGTTGAACTGGCAGAAGGACGACCTGGCCGCACTCGTGCACCTCACCGAGGCGAGGAACCTGTACCGGCGGCTCGGCAACACCCAATGGGAGTTCCGCGTCCTGAGCCTGATGGGCGCCTCGTACACCCGGCTCGGCCACCACGACCGCGCGCGCCGCTTCAGCGAGTCCGCGCTGGCGTTGTGCGTGCGGCACAACGACGTCTACGGCCAGGCCGACAGCCTGGACAGCCTCGGCGCGATCGCCGGCAACACCGGTGACCACCGCCAGGCGCTGCACCACCACCGGCGCGCGTTGGCGTTGTGGCGGGAGCTCGACAACACCTACCGGCAGGCGGGCACGCTCGCCGCGCTGGGAGACACGCACCGCGACCTCGGCGACCACGAGCGCGCGCAGGAGTGCTGGCAGGAGGCCATCGACCTCTACCGCGGCCAGAACCTGCACCACGCGGCGGGCCGCATCGCGCAACGGGCCGGTTAGGTCCTGTCCGCGCTCGGCTCGTCCTGCTGGGCCTCGGCCAGCTGCCGCAACGCGTTCTCCAGGCGTTGCCTGCGGTTGCGCTCGGCCCGCCCGGCGATCCACAGGCACAGCACGCCGAGCGGCAGCTCGACGAACAACGCCTGGGCCCAGGCCAGCGGCCGGTCGCGGCGCGGGCTGGACATGGTGTCGAACCAGGCGTCGACGAACAACAGCGCGCCGGTGACCGCGGCGGGCAACTGCACGTGGTCGCGGCGCCGCATGGCCAGCCAGCCGGTGACCACCAGCATCGCCGCCAGCGCGATGTCGAACACCACCCAGGACAGCGTGTACTGCCGCAACGAGGTGGTCAGGAACGCGCCGCAGCGCGCCTTGGTGTCCGGGCAGCGGGCAGGCGCGCTCAGGAAGTCGTTGAACAGCACGCCCGCCCACACGAGCGTGATCGCGCCCGCGGCCAGGTAGAACGGGCCGGCCCAGCGCGGCAGCCCACCCGCGCGCTTCTTCTTCCCGAACACGACCGCCAGCCTAACCAAGATCGGCGGGAGCGCCCGGCGGGCAACTGCGCGGTCGGCTCTACCAGCGCCCTAGCCGCACCTGCTGAACTGGCCGGACTACTGACTGATGACCCGAATCGAGATGCAATGGACAAGGCATCCGTCGCCCGGTTCCTGCTGCTGGCCTCGCTGTGGGGGAGCAGCTTCACCTTCATCAAGGTGTCCCTGGAAGGCCTGACACCGGGGCAGCTCGTGCTCAGCAGACTCGTCCTGGGCGCGGCGGTGCTGCTCACGATCGTGGCCGTCCGCAAGGTCGCGCTGCCGAGGTCCGCGCAGGTCTGGGGACACATCGGCGCCGCCGGCCTGTTCGGCAACGTGATCCCGTTCCTGCTGCTGTCCTACGGCGAGAAGACCACGGGCGCCGGCATCGCGGGCGTCCTCATCGGCGCGAGCCCGCTGCTGACGCTGGCGCTCGCCACGGCCGCCCTGCCGACCGAACGGGCGACGGCGCGCAAGGCGATCGGTCTGGGGATCGGCTTCGTCGGCGTGGTGCTGGTGATCGGACCGTGGCACGAGTCGCTCGGCTCGCTCAGCGGCCGCATTGCCTGCTTCGGCGCGGCGGTCAGCTACGCGGTCGGGTTCGTGTACGTCCGGAAGTTCCTCTCGCCGCTCGGCCTGGCCCCGTTGTCGCTGGCCGCGTCGCAGCTCGTCTCGGCGGCGGTGCTGCAGGCGCTGGTGACCCCGTTCCTCGACTGGCGCGTGCCCGCCCTGACCGGCTCGGTGATGTTCAGCATCGTCGTCCTCGGCCTGGTCAGCACCGGTCTGGCCTACGTGCTGTACTTCCGGCTGATCGGGGACGTCGGCGCCACCACCGCGTCGGCGGTCAACTACGTGGTGCCGGTGTTCGCGGTGCTGATCAGCGTGCTGTTCCTCGGCGAGCCCGTGACGTGGAACCTCCTGGCCGGCGGTCTCGTGGTGCTGGTCGGCGTGGCCTACGCGGAGAACCGGCTCGGGCAGCTGCGCAGGAGCGACCCGGTGAACGCGGGGGCCTCCCGGTGACCCCGAGGGCGCTGCTCCGCGTGCTCACCGCGGACCTGGACGTGGTCCTGGACCGCGACCCGTCGATCGCGTCGCGCAGCGAGGCGTTGCTGCACCCGACGGTGATCGCGGTCTGGGGGCACCGCGTGTCGCACTGGCTGCACCTGCGGGGGCACCGGCGCAGCGCCCGGCTCGTCATGGTCGTCGCCAGGCTGCTGACCGGGGGCATCGAGATCCACCCCGGTGCCGAGATCGGTCGCGGTTTCTTCATCGACCACGGCGCCGGCGTGGTCATCGGCGAGACCGTGGTCATCGGCGACGACGTCACGATCTTCCACCAGGTGACGCTCGGCGCGGTCGGGTGGTGGCACGACAACCAGCGCCCGGAAGGGGCCCGGCGGCACCCGAAGCTCGGTGACCGGGTGGTCGTCGGCGCCAACGCGACGTTGCTCGGCCCGATCACCGTCGGCCACGACTCCGTGGTGGGCGCGCAGGCCCTCGTGATCCGCGACGTGCCGGCGGACTCGCGCGTCCTGGCGCCGTTCTCCATCCCGAACCTGAGGTCGAGCCGCAGCGTGGCGAAGACCGCCAGGCCGCGCCAGTCCGTCGTGGTCGCCGGCCAGCGGCACAAGGGCGCGGCGGTCTTCCCGAGCTGGTGACCACCAACCGATCGGAGCGTTCGTGAACACCCGACTCAGCCAGCCGCTCGCCCGGTCCGTCGAGGACCTGATCGGCGGCACCCCGCTCGTCCGGCTCGACCTCGGCGTCACCACCGCCAACCTGCACGCCAAGCTGGAGATGGCGAACCCCCTGTCCAGCGTGAAGGACCGCGCCGCGCTCTACATGATCAACGGCGCGGAACAGCGCGGACAGCTCACCAGGGGCTCCGGCACGATCGTCGAGGCGACGTCGGGCAACACGGGCATCTCCCTCGCGGCGATCGCCGCGGCCCGCGGATACCGGTGCGTGATCGTCCTGCCGGACAGCGCCACCACCGAGCGCCTCCAGCTGCTGCGCGCGTTCGGCGCGGAGATCGTGCTGACGCCGTACGAACAGGGCTACGCGGCGGCGATCGCCAAGGCCGAGGAGATCCACCGCGAACGGCCCGGGTCCTGGTTCGCCTGCCAGCACGAGAACTCCGACAACGTCGCCGCGCACCACGCGACCACCGGACCGGAGATCTGGCACGACACCGACGGCGAGGTGGACGTCTTCGTCTGCGGCGTGGGCACCGGAGGCACGCTGAGCGGCACCGCGCGGTACCTGAAGGAGCGCAACCCCGCGATCCGCGTGGTCGCGGTGGAACCGGAGAACTCCCCGGTGCTCAGCCAGGGGTGGGGCGGCCTGCACCGCATCCCCGGCCTCAACGGCGGTTTCGTCGCGCCGACCACCGACGTCGACCTGATCGACGAGGTCCTGCCGGTGTCCAACGAGGACGCTTTCCGCACGGCGCGAGAACTCGCGCGCACCGCGGGACTGCTGGTCGGCGTCTCCTCCGGCGCGGCGGCCCACGCCTGCCGCGTGCTCGCCTCCCGCCCCGAGTACGCGGGCAGGAACCTGGTCACCGTGTTCCCCGACACGGGCGAGCGGTACCTGTCGTGGTTCAACCAGGACGACCCGGCTGCCGGCTCGGCCATCAACGAGGAGTGAACAGACATGACGCAGTTGTCCCGCATCCTGCTGCCCGGCGAGGGCGAGTCGGTGCAGATCGGCACCACCACCCACACCACCTTCAAGGCCCAGGGCAGCGAGACCGACGGGAAGCTCGGCCTGTACGAGCACCGGATGGACCCCGGAGCCCCCGGCGCCTCGCCGCACGTGCACAACGAGCAGCTGGAAGCGTTCTACGTCCTGCACGGCATGGTGGAGCTGCACCTCGACGGCAAGACGTTCGCCGCGCCGCCGGGCACGTACGTCAACGTGCCGATGGGGGTGTCGCACGGGTTCCGCAACCCGTACCAGGACCAGGCCAAGATGCTCATCATCTTCACCCCCGCGCTCAACCGCGAGGAGTACTTCCGCGGCCTCGCCGAGATGTACGCGGACGGCAACAAGCCCACCGAGGACGAGCTGCTGACCCTGATGGCGAAGTACGACCAGTTCGAAGTGGACATCGACGGCACCGTGCCGGGGTGGGGCCGGCACTGACGGCCTGAGGGTGTCCGCCTTCACTCCCGCACGCGGGCTGCTCGTCGCCGGAGGATGTCCGCGGTGCTCTCGTCGACGGGCAGCCAGGCCTCCAGGTGCAGCTCGGCGAGCGTCACGTCGACGGCGGTGGCGAACGACGTCAGCGTCGTGAGGAGCCGCAGTGTGCCGTCCGGTGTGCGCAGCTGCAACGGGACCGCGAAACCGAGGTAGTCCCTGCCGGGCGGTGGCGCGTCCGGCAGGTACCCGGACAGTTCGCGGATCAGCTCGCCCAGCCGCTGATCGGGATGACGGACCGCCCTGGCGCGCAGGCCCTCGATCACGTGCCTGCCCCAGACGGCCAGGTTCTGCACGCGGGCGGCCATGCCGTCCGGGTGCAGCGCCAGGCGCCAGATGTTGACCGGCTGGGCCAGCAGTTCCGGCGCGGCGCCCTCGGTGAGCAGGCCGATGGCGTCGTTGGCGGCGACGAGCTGCCCGAGCGGGCCCGCCACCAGCGCCGGGTAGGGCATGTGCCCGGTGAGCACCTGGTGCAGCGCCTCCCGCACGGGGCGCATGCGGGGGTCGTCGAGGTCGGTCTCGCTGAACGCGGGTGCGTACCCGGCCGCGGCCAGCAACGCGTTGCGCTCCCGCAGCGACAGGTCCAGCGACTCGGCGAGGCGCAGCACGAGAGGACGACCGGGCAGCGAGCGCCCGGTCTCGACGAAGCTCAGATGCCGCTGGGTGGTGCCCGCCCTCGAAGCCAGCTCCAGCTGGCTGATGCGGCGCGCGTCGCGCCACCGGCGCAGCTCGCTGCCCAGGGCGGTGTGGTTCTCGATCGTGGGCACGTGGTCCTTCCTAGCCGGTCGTGGTGGCGCGTGCCCATTCCCCGCGGGGAATTGTCCGGCGTCACGGCAGGTCACAAGATCGGTTCATGACAGATGTGAGTGAAATGACGCGCAGCTGGCGGGCCACGAGCGGTGCGGGCATCGACGGGTTGACGCTGCGCGAGGAACGCGTGCCGGTGCCGGGACCGGGTGAGGTGCTGGTGGCGGTGAGGGCGGTGTCGCTCAGCTTCCGGGAGCTCCTCGTGCTGCGCGGCACCTACGTGCTCCCGGTCAAGCCGGACCTGGTCCCGGTGTCGGACGGCGCCGGGGAGGTGGTGGCGCTGGGACCGGGCGTGCACCGGACCCAGGTCGGCGACCGGGTCACCGCGGGGCTGTTCCCCAGCTGGCTGGACGGCCCGTTCGGGCCGGAGCACCTGCCTCAGCTCGGCGGGTCGCTGGACGGGATGCTGGCCGAGCTCGTGGTGCTGCCCGAATCCGCGCTGGTGCCGGTGCCGCGGCACCTGTCGTTCGCCGAGGCGGCGACGCTGCCGTGTGCCGCGGTGACGGCGTGGAACGCGCTGTCCGGTGTGCGCGCGGGCGACACGGTCGTCACGTTGGGCACCGGTGGTGTTTCGCTCTTCGCGGCCCAGTTCGCCGCCCTGCTCGGCGCCAGAGTCATCGCGACCACCAGCGGCGAGGACAAGGCGCGTCGGCTGAAGGCGTTGGGAGCGCACGAGGTGCTCAACCACCGCAGCACCCCGGACTGGGCGGCCGAGGTGCGCGAACTGACGGATGGCCGCGGGGCCGACCGCGTGGTCGACGTGGTCGGCGACCTGCCGAAGTCGCTGCGCGCGGTGGCGGTGGCCGGGGAGGTGGCGCTCGTGGGGTTCGTCGGTGGTGACGTGCCGGCGCTCGATCCGAGGCTGCTGTTCGGTTCCGGTGCGAGCGTGCGGTCGATCGCCGTCGGCAGTCAGGCCCAGTTCCGGGCGATGAACCGCGCGATCGAGGCCGGCGGTCTTCGGCCGGTGCTGGACCGGGAGTTCGCGTTCGAGGACGCCGTGCGGGCGTTCCGGTACTACGAGGACGAGCAGCCGCTGGGCAAGGTGGTCATCACGGTCGGCTGACCGGTGCCGGCGGGTGGCCGCCGGCACCGGTCGCCGGTCACTTCAGGCCGACCGTGACGTAGAACGTCTGGCCGTCCTCGAGCTTCGCGCCGATCCGGTAGAGGTACCCGGCGGTCAGCCCCTTGGTCTGCCAGTTGTAGATGTACTGCTGTGCCGTGGCGTCCCAGCGGAACGAGCCGTCGGTCGACGGCGCGTCGGTGGAGACCGTCTCGTTGACCGAGGAGGTCAGGACGCCGCCGCGGACGGGCACGAGCCACTGGGGCGCGGTCCGTGCCGCCACCACGGCGCCGGAGCCGTCGCGCAGCTGGAACTTGACCGGCACCGTGCTGCCCGCCTTGAACACGCTCGTCGGGCCACCGGCGGGGTTGATCGGCGGGAGGAAACCGCTGAAGTCGTAGAGCTGGACCTGGTACCTCCCGGACCGCGTGCTGGTGTTGCCCGCCTTGTCCTTCGCGGTGGCGGTGAACGACCACGCGCCCGGATCCGCGAGCGCTGCCACCACGACGACGCAACTGTCCACACCGGACACCGCGTCCGTGGCGGTGCACGCGGGAGCCGGCGCGGCGAAACGGTAGACCGCGCCGTCGGCCACGCTGACCGACTCGATGACCGGGGCCTGGGTGTCGACGTTGATGCCGCCGACCGTGACGCTCTGGCTGTTGCCCGCACGGTCGGTGACCGTGCCCGTCACCGACTGGCCCGCACCGTTCGCGCTGATCACGACGTCGTCGGGGCAGGCGGTCGCCGGGATGCCGGATCCCGTGTCAGCACAGGTGAAGTGCACCTTCACGGGTGCGGTGAACCACGGCTTGGCGCCGCCAGTGATCTCACCGGTGATCGTGGGCTTGGTCTTGTCGAGCTTGATCGTCACCGAGTCGGTGCCGACGTTGCCCGCCACGTCCTTCGCCGAACCGGTGACGGTCTGACCGCCGGTGTCGGTGGTGATCACGACGTCGGGGGTGACGGATCCGTTGTCCAGACCGGAACCCGTGTCGTCGTCCTTGGCGCTGAAGTGCACGGTCACGTCGCTGTTGTTCCAGTCGTCGGCGTTGGGGGCCGGCGAGGTGGTGTGGGTGACCGCCGGGGCGATGTTGTCCCACTTCAACGACACCGAGTTCGCGGCCTCGGTGTTGCCTGCCTTGTCCACGGCCCAGTACGTGACGGTGCCCGCGCCGCTGCCGTCGAGCGGGACCGAGACGGTCTTGCTCGCGCCCGCGGCGACCTGCTCGGCGCCGCCGTCGATCCTGTAGTGCAGCTCCTGCACGCCGGACAGCGCGTCCGTCGCGGTCAGCACCACGTTCGCCGTCGAGCCGGTGCACCAGCCGTTGGACTTGGTGCACTGGTTGTCGCTGCTGGTGCTCGGCGCGGTGCCGTCGATGTTGATGCCGCCGACGGTCTTGCCCTTGGTGGTGTTGCCCGCTGTGTCGGTGGCGTCTCCGCTCGTGACGGACTGGCCGGCGCCGTCGGTCTTCAGCACCGCGCTGCCGGGGCAGGTGGCGACACCGGAGCCGTCGGTGCCGTCGGCGAGCTTGGGATCGGCGCAGGCGAAGTCGACGACGACCTCGTCGCGGTACCAGCCGGCGGCGTTCGGCGAGGTGATCGGGCCGCCGGTGATCACGGGGCCGGCGCGGTCGATCTGCACTCCGGTCGCGGACGCGGGTGCGCTTTCGTTGCCCGCCTTGTCCTTCACCGTCACGGCGCCGGACGCGAGGTTGCGCCCTTCCCCGGTGATGACGCTGTCGGCCGGCAGTGTTGTCTCGTCCACACCGGACAGTCCGTCGATCGCGGTCCAGTGCACGGTGACGTCCGAGTTGTGCCAGCCGGTCGTCGGGGATCCGGTGAGCACGGGCGCGGTCCGGTCGATGTTGATGTCACCGACCGTCGTGGACGTGCTCTTGCCGACGCCGTCGACGGCGGTGCCGGTCACGCTCTGGCCCGCGCCCTCCGCGGTGACCACGGCGGGCTCGCCGCAGCTCGCCGTACCGGACTGGCTGTCGTCGCAGGTGAAGGAGACGACGACGTCGGTGTTGTTCCAGCCGTGGCCGTTGGCGGGCGTGCGGCTGCCGGCTATCGTCGGCGCGGCGGTGTCGATCCACAGAGCCAGTTCGTTGCCCTCGGCGCTCTCCTGGTTGCCGACCTGGTCGGTGCTCCAGTACGTGAGCACGTGCTTGCCGCTCGCGGTGAACGTGAACGGACCCGAGTACGGCTGGTCCGCGCCGCCGTCGACGCGGTAGCGCGTCTGGCCGACACCGGAGAGGCCGTCCGCCGCGGACAGCGCGACCTCGACGCCGTCGGCGTACCAGCCGCTGCTGAACGGCTGCGCGACGCTCGCGGTCGTGTTCGGTGCGGCGCGGTCGATCCGGATGCCGGACACGGTCGTGGTCGTGGTGTTGCCCGCCTTGTCGGTGCAGGTGGCGGACGCGGACAGGTTGGCGCCCTCACCGGTGACGGTGCTCGGCGCCGGCACGCCCGTCACGCCGGAGCCGGTGTCGGTGCAGGCCCAGGTGACCGTGACGTCCTCGCGGCTCCAGCCGGCCGTGCTCGGCGTGCCGGTGAGCGCCGGTGCGGTCTTGTCGACGTTGACTCCGGTGACGCTCGCGGTGGCGCTGTTGCCCGCCGCGTCGGTCGCGGTGCCGGTCGCGGTCTGGTTCGCACCTTCGCCCAGCGTCTGCGTCGCGGTGCAGGAGTCCACACCGGACAGTGCGTCATCGCAC
Source organism: Lentzea sp. NPDC004789 (assembly GCF_053601075.1). Taxonomy (NCBI): domain Bacteria; kingdom Bacillati; phylum Actinomycetota; class Actinomycetes; order Pseudonocardiales; family Pseudonocardiaceae; genus Lentzea; species Lentzea sp. NPDC004789. The sequence goes on from NZ_JBSGBE010000010.1 coordinate 27,238, forward strand.
TCGTACGACACGGTGATGTCCGTGTTGTACCAACCGTTCTGCGCGGTGCCGTGGACCGTCGGCGTGATGGTGGGCTTGGTGGTGTCGATGCTGAGCGTGGCCGGGTCCGAGGCGGTGTTGCCCGCGTTGTCGGTCACGGTGCCGGTGACGGCCTGGTCCTTGCCCTCCGCGCTGACCGTCCTGTCCGGACCGCAGCTCGCCACGCCGGAACCGCCGCTGTCGCCGCAGGTGAACGTGACGGTGACGGCGCCGTTGTGCCAGCCGTTCGCGTTGGCCGCGGGGGACTGGGTGTGGGTGATCGTCGGCGGGGTCTTGTCGATGTTGACGGTGACGGTCTTCGCGGCCTCGGTGTTGCCGGCGTTGTCCGTGCTCCAGTACTCGACCGCGTAGGTACCCTGCGCGTTCAGGGTCAGCTGGCCGCCGGTCTGGGCCGCGCCGCCGTTGACCTTGTAGTGCGTCTCGCGCACACCGGAGAGCGCGTCGCTCGCGGAGAACGCGACGGTGACGTCGGTGTTGTTCCACGCCGTCTGCGGTGCGGTCGCGCTCGTGACCGGCGCGGTCCTGTCGATGTCGATGTTCGTGACGTTCGCCGTACCGGTGTTGCCCGCGAAGTCCCTGGCCGAACCGCTGGCCGTCTGGTCCGCGCCCTCGCCGTTGAGGACCGCGTCGGAGGCGCATTCGGCCACCTGGGACAGCGAGTCGGTGCAGGCGAAGACGGCGGTGACCTTCTGGTTGGTCCACGTGCCCGGCACGTACGGGGTGCCGTTGGGCAGCTTCGTGGTCGCGGTGACCGACGGCGCCGTCTTGTCGATGTTGATGCCGCCGACGGTCGTGCTCTGCGTGTTGTCCGCGTTGTCGGTGGCCGTTCCGCCGACCGACTTGTTCGCGCCTTCGGTGGTCAGTGTCGTGGCGCTGGGACAGTTCTTGATCAGCGACAACGCATCGGAACAGGTGAACCCGACGGTGACGTCGGTGTTGTTCCAGCCGTTGGTGTTCGCGGCCGGCGTGCGGGTGCCGGTGATCGACGGCTTGGCGGTGTCGCGCTTGACGACGACCGACGAGTCGGGCCCGGCGTTGCCGAGCGCGTCCGTCGCGTGGCCCGTGACCGTCTGACCGCCGGTGTCACCGGAGATCGTCGTGGGCGCGCTCGTCGTGCCGCCACCGACACCCGTGCCGTCGTTGGCGACCCAGGACACGGTGACGTTGGCGTTGTTCCACCCGGCGGCGTTCGGGGCGGGGCTGAGCGATGCCGTGACCGCGGGACCGGTGTTGTCCAGCACGTACGAGGCGGTCGTGGAGGCCGTCTTCATGGTGCAGTTGTTGGCGTTGAAGCCCTCGCCGATGGTCACCGCCTTGGCCTGCACACCGTCCGCGCCGTTCGGGGTGGTGAGCGGGAACGTCCAGGTGGTGGCGCCGTTGGTGGAAGTCTGCCTGGGGAGATTGGCGACGTCGACGCACTTGGCGGTGTTCGCGGTGTGCACCACGAGGCTGACCTGCTTGCCGGACCTCGCGTAGAACACCCCGCTCGCCGTGACGCCGTCACCGCTGAAGGTGATCGCGGGATCGCTGAAGCTCGTGGCCGACGCGGCAGGCGCCCCGAGCACCAGCACCGAACCGACGACTACCGCTGTGAATCCTCGACGGGGTCTCTCCCACATGTTGTCACCGGTCCGATGTACGGGTGCAGATACGGTCCTCGTGTCGGAAGACGGACACGCACCGTTACTCCGGAAGGCTCAACCGGTGGAATTGGGGACCTTGGTCCCGGCCCGGCCGGGACCTCCGCACTCCGGGTGCTCGCGGACTTCCCATCGCTGGACGTGGTGACGCCTCAGGACCTGACCGTCGTGCAGGTGGAGCTCGTCGGCGAGCCCGCTCTCGAGAAACCGCCGGTGCGTGGCGTCGTCGCCGTCGACCCTGAGCCGCCGGATCCCGCGCTTCTCGGCAAGGTCGTGCAACCAGCGGCGCAGGTCGTCGGGATCTCCTGCCCCGGTGACGGTGCTCGTGGCGTCGGGTGTCGCGGCACGGCCGAGCACGACGTACGGGTACAGCATCGGGATGATCTCGTCCGGCGACCACACGCCGGCGACGCCGTGCAGACGGCTCAGGTAGTCGGCGGTGTCGCGCAGGGTCCAGTCGTGTGCCGAGAGCAGGCCGTGGCCGAGCATGCGCAAGTACGGACCCGACGGCGCTACGAGCGGCTCCTCGCCGAAGGTCCATGGCGCGGTGAAGGTGAGCATCGGGTGGCCGTCGCGGTCACCGAGGTGCAGCAGCGTCTCGTAGCGGCCCGGGCCGAGCTTGGTCCGTCCGTGCCGCAGCACCTCGCGCAGGTCGAGGTGGGTGGTGCCGGGGGCGCGGTACATCTCCTGGTCGAAGACGTCGCCGAACTGTTCCGCGGTGATCAGGTTGGCCCGCACGAAGGTGGAGCCGGGGAGGTCTGGGTCGTAGAACGCCCGCCCGCCCCGCCAGACCGGCGACACGGTGGCGAAGTACACCCCGCCCCGCGCCGAACAGCCCAGCGTCCGCCGCGGCTCGGTGGTGTCGCGGCACCCCGGATAGCTCCAGGTGCCACCGTCCGGGGTGCCGCCCGCGAGATAGCAGGCGAACCGGTCGGCGTGCATGTTCGACCCGTAGCTCACGTACCACACAAGGTCCATCGCGGCCTCGCACCATCGCAGGATCGTTGAACAATCAGATCGTAGAATCGTTCAACAATCCCCACCACCCCTGTCACTCGATCGTCAGCAAGGTCAAGCCAAGGGCACCCAGCCACGTCACCGCGCCGACCACACCGAGGACGTGCAACCCGCCGGTGAACGCGCCCCCGGCCGAGGGCGCCCCAGCGACAGCTCCGTAAACCGCAACCGCCAACGCACCGGCAGCCTGACGCGCGGTGTTGTTGACCCCGCTGGCCAGCCCGGCCCGTTCCGCCGGCACCGAACGAACGGCAGCCGCCACGACAGCGGCGGTGAGCAGCCCCATACCGACACCGAGGCCGGCCAGAACCGGCAGCAACCGCAGGTAACCCGACTCCGGGCCAAGACCGAGGAACGCAAGCGACCCCACCGCACCGACCACCAGCCCGCCGACCATCGGCACCCGCGGCCCGAACCGCCCGGTGAGCCGCCCGGTGACCGGCGCGAGCGCGGCCAGCGGCACGAACAACGGCAGCAGCATCGCCCCCGCCACGAACGCCGCGTGCCGCTGGACCGTCTGCAGGTACAGGGTCGTGACGAAGATCGTGCCGATGCCGACGAAGTTCATCGCGGCGGCGACGAGGTTGGCACCCGCGAACGCCTTGCGGCGCAACAAGCTCAGCGGCAGCACGGGATCAGCGGCCCGGCGCTCCCACCACAGGAAGCCGCCCAGCGCCAGCGCTGCCAGCGTTGCGGCACTCCACGCGGTCAGCGGCGCGTCACCCCGTCCGGTGGTGATCACGGCGAAGACGGCCGCGGCCAGGGTGAGGGTGGCCAGTGCGACACCAGGCACGTCGAGTCGTCGGGTGGTGGCGCCGGTGTCCTGCCGGCCGGGCGCGTTTGAGACGGGCGCGGCACCGGGCGCGTCGATGCTGCCCCTGGCGAGCCGGTCGCTGGTGGGCACGGCGGCGGCACCGGAGTTGTGTCGGTCAAGCCGGTCGCCGGACACGGCGGCGGCACCGGAGTTGCCCGGGCCAAGCCGGTCGCCGGACACAGCGGCGGCACCGGAGTTCCGCGCGCCAAGCCGGTCGCCGGACACAGCGGCGGCACCGGAGTTGCCCGGGCCAAGCCGGTCGCCGGACACAGCGGCGGCACCGGAGTTCCGCGCGCCAAGCCGGTCATCGGACACGACCGCAGCTTCAGGGTTGCGCCAGCCAAGCCGGTCGGCGGGCACCGCAGCAGCACTAGCGTTGTGTCCGCCGAGCCGGTCAGCGGACACGGCCGCCACTCCGCCACCGCCCGACCGCACTTCCCGCACAAGCCGGACGGTGGCCGGCACCGCCACCGCGATGATCGGCAGGTTCACCAGGAACACCGCACGCCACCCGAGCCACGACACCAGCGCCCCACCGAGCAGCGGCCCAGCCGGCAGCGACAGCGCGGACACCCCGGCCCACACCCCGACCGCGCGGGCCTGCTCGGCACGGCCGGGAAACGCACGGGTGATCACCGCCAGCGTGCCGGGCAGCAGCAGCGCCGCACCGAGTCCCTGCAGCGCCCGTCCGGCCACCAGCACGCCGATGCCGGGCGCCACCCCGCAGATCAGCGACGCCACGCCGAAGGTGCCCAGCCCGCCCAGCACGACCCGCTTGTGACCGAAGACGTCGCCGAGCGTGCCGCCCGCGAGCAGCAGGCTCGCCAGCACCACCGCGTACCCGTCGACGACCCACTGCTGGCCTTCGACGCCGGTGTGCAGCCTGGAAGCGATCTCGGGCAGCGCGACGTTGACGATGGTGACGTCGAGCTGCACGAGGAACATGCCGACGCACATGACGGTCAACAGCAGCCGGCGTGCGGGTGCACGCGTTGTCTCGATCATGGGGTCCCCTCCGCGGCCGGACCGTGGTTACCCGGCCGGGCGGGGAGGTATTGCACCTGCGCGCAAAAGCTTCTGAAGGTGCGGTGAGCGCTGTTAGCTTCCGGAACGTTCCACGCGGGCCAACAGGGGAGGAAGCCACAGTGCGCAGAGCAAGACGGGTAGCGGCCGCGGTCGCGGTAGCGCTCTCGGCGATCGTCGTCGCCACGCCGCCGGCCGGTGCGGCGGCGCAGGAGTTCATCTACTCGGGACAGGACTACGGGTACGCCGGGGCGACGTTCGACTGGGCCGGGCCGAGCTCGGTGACGAACATCGACCTCATCGTGTCGGACTGGGGCTGCGACGCGAAGCCGGTCTACGCCTACTTCCTGTTCTACAACGGGTCGCTGCACCCCGACACGACGCCGACGCGCCGGTACGACTACTCCGGTTGCGACAAGGAGGATTACACCACCTACAACAACCTGAAGTGGTCGATCAGCGGCGACACGATCACCTACATGGGCGTCGTGATCTGCCGTGACGCGGCGAACGGTCCGTGCCGGGTCGGCGGCCTTTCCGGGCGCAACCCCTACGCGTAACCCCTACACGCGGCCGAGGTCCACATTGGACTCACCCGGGGATGGAGTCCAATGCGGCAGCGTCAGCCGACCTCGTCGAGGTAGGAGGTGCCGGCCGCGGCGTGCGGGCCGTAACGTTCCCACTCCTCCCGCAGCCGCAGCCGTCCCTCCGGCGTGAACTCGGGCGTGTTCACCGTGTGCCCGCAGATCACGTCACCGTTCGTGAGCACCATTGTGTATCCCATGTGGAGGGTGCCGTCCGGCGCGCGCGTTCCCGCGATCGAGCCGCGGCGGACGGCACCACCGGCGAAGTCGGCCCAGACCAGGTCGCCCTCCTGGTGGTACTCGGCGACGGTGTGCGGGTCGCTGTCGGGCTTGCGGAACCGGCGGCCGTTGTAGTCGATCACGTCAGGTCCTCCTCGGCCAGGTACTCCTTCGCCATGACGCCGTCCCACCAGATCGCGTAGTAGGAGAAGTCCTCCTCGTGCGGGTTGAGGACGTGGTGGTTCACGTCGCCGGGCATCAGCATCAGGTCACCCGCCGCGAGCTCGTGGGTGTGCTCGCCCACGACCACCTCGGCACGTCCCGCCAGCGCGATGAACAGCTCCTGTTCGCGGTGCTGGTGCGTGTCGGTGCGGTCGCCGGGGCGCAGCACGCACCAGGCGCCGCGGAACGGCGTGGCCAGTCCTGGCCACGGGTGCAGCAGCTTCAGGTCGAGCCCGTGCTCGCGGACGAGGTGCGCGGGTTCGCTCCTGCGGAACTCCACGTGGTCTGTCGGCATCCCCAACTCCGATCGACGTTCGGCGACGACGCGGAGCGTAGGTTCACGGGTTTCCCCGCCGACAGGGGACGTTTTCCCTTCCGCGCCAGGAACTACCGCCCCAGTCCCGCGTCGCGGGCCAGGACGATCGCCTCGGCCCGGTCGGCGACGCCGAGCTTCGCGAAGATCGCGGACACCCGGTTGCTGATGGTCTTCGACGCCAGCGCGAACTCGCGTGCGATGGCGACGTTCGAGCGGCCCGCGGCGATGCGGTCGAGCACCTCCCGCTCCTTGCCGGTGAGTTGGGGGAACGGGTAGGGCGCCCGGTCCGCGGCCGGGTGCAGGAGGGCTCCGAAACGGGCGGCAATCGTTTTCCCGATGAGGAACTCGCCGGCCGCGACGGCCTGGATGCCGCGCACGATCTGGTCCGGGTCGGCGTTCTTCAACAAATAGCCGCGGGCGCCCGCCCGAATCGCGTCGACGAGGGTCGTGTCGCAATCCCGGGCGCTGAAGACCAGGATGCCCGTTTCGGGGCATGAGCGCGCTATTTGTTCCACTAATAGGCAGTTTCCCGCTCCGATGGTGTCCACGTCGATGACGAGCACATCCGGCTGGCACCGCATTGTCTCCGCCAGCACCTCGGAAGAAGTAGAAGCTTCACCTATTACGGAAACGCCGTCCACGCGCTCGATCACGGAACGGACGCCGTGCCTGATGGCGGGCTGCGTGTCGGCCAGCACCACGGTGATCGTGGCAGGTCTGTGCAGCACGGCGAGGTCGAGGCCCCGGCGCAGCGTCGGTAGCGCCGCGTGTTCTGTCTGAGTCATCGGTCTTCCCCCGAAAAGGCTGTCGGTGTCATTCCCTAGCGGTCACCTGATCTCCCCCAAAGAGCGGCACCGGCCGTAGGGTATATCGCCCCGCCGGGGGAAGTCGCGATGTCGAAAACGCTGTTTTCACTCGTTCGGCCCAACATGCTGCCGGTCGCCGATGACGACCGGAGTAGTGGCGTTCCGGCAATCGGCGCGTCCGTGCGGCGAAGCGGCCCAATCGACGGGGGCAACGGGTGACGCACGGTGAGCACGTGCATGATCACTCTCGGTGAACCGGTTCCGCACTTCTTTGTCCCCGCAAGGAAATCGTGTTTGCCCATCTGATCGGGAACAGTTCCCCTACCTGTTGGGAAGCGCCGCTACCTAGCCTCTGGATCGCCACTCGGGGACGAACAGAGGGGGACGTGTGACTGTCCAAGACGTTGGCGTACTGGCGATCGGCGCGGGCCCGGCGAACCTGGCCCTCGCGGTCGCGATCGAGGAGTCCGGTGCGCGGGAGCTCGCGGCCGACACGCTCGTGCTGGAGCAGCACGCGGACGTGAAGTGGCAGCGCGGCACGCTGATGCCGTGGGCGCGCAGCCAGGTCTCGTTCCTCAAGGACCTCGTGACCCTGCGCAACCCGACCAGCCGGTTCTCGTTCCTGAGCTTCCTGCACGACCACGGCAGGCTCGACGAGTTCGTCAACCTCGGCACGTTCCACCCGTACCGCTGGGAGATGTCCGACTACCTGCAGTGGGTCGCGTCGTCGCTGGAACGGGTCTCCGTCCGCTACAACGCCGCCGCACAACGGATCGAGCCGGTGCGCGGCGGTGACGGCGTGATCACCGGCTGGGCCGTGACGCTCGCGAACGGTGACGTCGTCCGGTGCCGCGACCTGGTCGTCGGCGGTGGCCGCGACCCGCACGTGCCCGCGGTGTTCGCCGGCCTGCCCGCCGAGAAGGTCGTGCACAGCTCGCGGTACCTCGACCGCATCGGTGACGTGCCGAAGGATCGGCCGTTGCACGCCGTCGTCGTGGGCGGCGCGCAGAGCGCGGCCGAGATCTTCTACGCGCTGCACTCCGACCTGCCCGACAGCCGGGTCACCATGGTGGTGCGGTCGATCGGCCTGCAGAACTACCAGACCAGCAAGTTCGTCAACGAGGCGTTCTTCCCGTCCTATGTGGACGAGTTCTACGACACGCCGGAGGAGGTGCGCGCGCAGATCCTCGACGAGATGCGGTTCGCGAACTACGCGGGCCTCGCGCCGCCGTTCCTCGACGAGCTCTACACCATGCTGTACCAGCAGAAGATGCTGGGACCGCAGCGTTCCAGCGTCCGGTCGATGACCGAGGTCGCCGCCGCGCGGGCCGACGGCGACGAGATCGTGCTCGACCTGCGCGACCGCAGGACCGGCAAGGTCGACCCGGTGCGCTGCGACCTCGTGGTGCTCGGCACCGGCTACGACCAGCGGATGCCCGCGATGGCAAGAGATCTGGCGGGCCGGCTCGGGCTCGACGACATCGCGGTCAGCCGTCAGTACCGCGTCGACATCGGTGACGCGGCCTGGGGCGCGCTGTACCTGCAGGGCGTCAACGAGAAGACGCACGGCATGTCCGACTCGCTGATCAGCGTGCTCGCGCACCGCTCCCAGGACATCGTCAACGACCTGCTCGCCCGCCGGGGCGCCGCAGAGCTGAGGAGTGCGTGATGGGCAAGCTGCTGGTGATCGCCCCCGGCCCGACGGCGAACGGCGACCTGCACCTCGGTCACCTCGCCGGACCGTTCCTCGCCGCCGACATCTGCGCGCGGTACGCCCGTGCCACCGGCCGGGACGTGCTGTTCGGCACCGGCATCCACTCGACGCAGAACTACATCGTCACCACCGCGCGCCGCCTCGGCGTGCGGCCGGAGGACCTGCGCGAGAAGTCGGCGAGCGACGTCGAGGTGTCGCTCGCGGCGATGGGCATCGAGGCGGACGGCTTCGTGCGGTTCGACGAGCGGTACGTCAAGACGGTCGTCACGTTCTTCGACCGCCTGCACAGCGCGGGCAAACTGCGGCTGCGCGCGGTGAAGTTCCCGTACTCACCGTCCACGGGGGAGTTCCTCACCGACGCGTACGTGCGCGGCGGCTGCCCGGTGTGCCTGACCGACGGCTGCGCCGGGTTGTGCGAGGGCTGCGGTCACTGGGTCGCCTCCGGTGAGCTCGTCGACCCGAGGTCCACGTTGGACCCGGATGCCGCGGTCGAGCTGCGCGACGCGGAGGTGCTGGTCCTGCCGGTCGAGGAGTACCGGGCGGGCCTGGAGGAGTTCTTCGCGCGGCACGCGCCGACGTTGCGGCCGAGGCTCGCCCGGATGATCGAGGAGATGCTGGCGCGGCCGCTGCCGGACTACCCGATCACGCTGCCCATCTCCTGGGGCATCCCCGCGCCGTTCCCCGAGGTCGCGGGCCAGGTCATCTACTCCGACACCGAGACGATCACGTGGAGCATCCACGCGTCCGCGCTCGCCGCCGGGCGCCGCGGCGAGGTGCTGGAGAGCGACGACCAGCTGTGGTTCGGCGACACCGAGGTCGTCTACTTCTTCGGCTCCGACGCCGGTTTCGCGTTCGCCGTCGCCGGTGTCGCGATGCTGCTGGCGCTGGAGGAGTACGTGCTGCCGGAGCAGTTCGTCACCAACGAGTTCTACGAGCTGGAGAACGACAAGTTCTCGACCAGCCGCGGCCACCTCGTCACCGGCCAGCAACTGCTGAACGAGGGCGTCCCGCGCGACCTCATCCGGTTCTACCTCGCCTCGACCAGCCCGGAGTTCCAGCGCACCAACTTCACCCGCGCCGCCATGGCCGAGGTGACGTCGTCGCGCCTGGTGGCGCCGTGGAACCGGATCGCGGCCAAGGTCAACGCGCTGCCGCCGACGCCGCAGCCCGTCTCGGCGCGGTCCCGCGCCGCCGCCCGGTTGATGGTGGAACGTTTCGCCGGGGCCTACGACGTGCGGCGGTTCAGCGTCACGGCGGCGGCGTTCACGCTCACCGAGCAGCTCGCCCGCCTGGACGCCTTCCCGCTCACCGGCACGAACGCGGGCGACTTCTGCCACGAGGTCGACGTGTTCCTGCGCTGCGCCGCGCCGATCCTCACCGACCTCGCGGCCTCGGCGTTGCCGGACACCACGATCCCGGACCTGTTCGACGCGCAGGAGTTCACACCCCGCCCGCTGCCGGAACTCCCCGAGTGATGGCCAAGGTCGTCATCGTCGGGGCGGGTGTCACCGGCCTCGTGACGGCGGTGGAGTGCGCGCTCGCCGGGCACCGGGTGACGGTCCTCGACCGCGGCAGCATCCCCAGTCCGGTGTCCACGTCGTTCGACCAGCACCGCGCGATCCGGACGTTCGTCCCGGACGACGTGGACGCCACCCTCGCCCGCGTCACCGCCCACCGGCGGTGGCTGGAGCTGGAGTCATTGCTGGACACCAGGTTCTACCGCCGCGTCGGCATCGTGACGGCGTGGCCACGCGCCCAGGCCGCGGTGATGGCGGCGCAGGCGGCGGCGTGCGGGCTTCCCGTCGAGACACTGGAGCCGGAGAAGCTGCCGCACCTGGTGTTCCCCGACGACGCGACCGGCGTGCTGGAGGCCGACGCCGGCGTGCTGCTCGCGACCCGCGCGCTGGTCGCGGCCGTGCGCTGGCTGATCGAACACCCACGGGTCTCGCTGCGGCCGAACAGCCGCGTGACCGCCGTCGACACCGGACGCGTGGAGGTCGAGGGCGGGGTGACGCTCCGCTCGGACCTGGTGCTGGTCGCCGAGGGTCCCTGGACCGCGGAACTGGTCGACGTCCCGGTGCGGCTGCACCGGCAGACGATGGTCTACCTGCGACCGCCGGAGGCGCTGATGCGGTGGTGGGAGAACGCACCCGGCGCCGGCCGCCTCGGCCGCGACGGCCGGGCGTGGCTGCTGCCGCCCGGCGACGGCACGCTGCTGAAGATCAGCTCGGACGCGGTCTGCCGGGAGGTGCAGTCCGTCGACGGCGACGAGCTCGACCACAGGTGGGTCGACCGGTTGCTCGCCGCGTCGATCGTGTCCGATGTGGACAGGTACACCGTCGTCGCGGTGAAGCACTGCCACTACGCCACCGATGCCGTCACGGGTGGGGCGCTGCTGACCGAGGTGGCTCCGGCGGTGTGGGCGCGGGCGGCTTGCGGTGGCAGTGGGTTCGCGTCGGCGCCGCTGGTGGCCGCGCACATCGTGGGTGCGCTCGGGGCGCTCGGGGAGGCGGCATGAGGTTGGGCAGCGGGTCCAGTCCGGCACCACTCGCAGCCACACATCGTGGGCGCACTCGGGAGGCCGCGTGATGTCCGGCAGCAGCAGTTCCGGTTCGGCACAGGCCGCCGAACCTGCAGTCAACGCCCCTGAGGAGGCAACCTGATGTCCGACAACAACGGGGTGTTCGCCACGTTGCGCGCGACCCCCGCACCAGTCCGCTACCTCCTCGGCGGCGTGCTGATCAACCAGCTCGGCGCGTTCGTCCAGACGTTCATCCTGCTGTACCTGACCTTCCGCGGCGACGCGGTCGGCATCGCCGGCCTGTGCCTCGCCGCCTACAGCGTCGGGTCGATCTTCGGCACGCTGCTCGGCGGTGAGCTCACGCACCGGCTCGGGCCGCGCACGACGATCACCGCGGCCATGCTGGCGTCCGCGCCGCTGGTGGCGTCGATCCCGTTCGTGGCCAAGATGCCGGTGGTGCTGTTCGTCGTGGTGGGGCTCGCGGGTCTGGTGACGCAGGCGTACCGGCCGGCCGCGGCGGTGCTGCTCAGCGACCTGATGCCCGAAGAGCACCAGGTGATGGCGTTCTCGATGATGCGCATCGCGCTGAACACCGGCGCCGCGCTCGCCCCGCTCATCGCCGCGGGCCTGATCCTCGTCGACTGGGACCTGCTCTTCTACCTCGACGGCGCCACGGCGCTGCTGTACGCGCTCCTCGCGTACTCGCTGCTGCCTCGCGTCGAGGCACCGGAGGAGGAGCACGAGGAGAAGTCCACTGTGGACGCGCGGACCGCGTACGCCCGGATGGCGGGTGACCGCAAGTACCTCGCCTACCTGGCGGCGGTGTTCCTCGGCACGATCGCGTACGCGCAGTCCACCACGGCGTTGCCGCTGGAGATCGTCGCGGACAAGTACCCGACCGGCCTCTACAGCGCGGTGCTCACGATCTCGTCGCTGGTGCTCATCACGTGCGAGCTGAAGATCACGTCGTACATCGTCAAGATCCCGGCGCACGTGGCCGTGCTCGCCGGGCACCTGGTGAACTCGCTCGGCTTCGTCCTCTACGCCCTCGCCGTGCAGTCCGGGACGTTCGTGGTCCTCGGCGCGGTGTTCGCGGTGAGCGGGTTGATGATCGCCGGGCCGACCATGTTCGCGCACCCGGCGAAGTTCCCGGCGGCCTACAAGTCCCGCTACATCGGCACGATGCAGGCGGTGATCGGGCTCGCGTCCGCGATCGGACCGCTGTTCGGCGTGTTCACGTTCAACTCCCTGGGCGGGGCGTTCTGGATCGTGATCGCGCTGGTCAACGGCGTGGCCGGGCTGCTCGCGGTGTACGGCGTCCGCGTCGTGAACGAACCCGTCGAGGCGGGTGCGGCATGAAGCCCGTCATCGTCGTCGGCTTCGTCGGCGTCACGATCGGCCTGGTCGCGGAGTTCCAGCCGGACGACTCGGTGATCTACGTCGAGGAACCGGACGTGGTGCGCAAGCGGCACGTGCGCGACCAGATCGAGGGCGTCGGTTTCGTCCGCGGGCTGATCGAGTGGGAGTACCTCACGCAGGGCAAGGCGGACGAGTTCTTCCACACCTACCGCGACCTCGATCCCGCGGCGGTCGTCCCGGCGATCGAGTACGCCACCCCGTTCGCCGCCCGTCTCGCTGAACGCTACGGGCTGCCCGGTGCGACGTTCGGCGCGGCGCAGATCATGCGGGACAAGGCGTTGCTGCGCCGCGTCACGGCGGCCGCCGGCATCCCGAACCCGGCCAGCGTCCGCGTCACGAGCCCCGCCGACGTCCTGGCGTTCCTGCGCGGCGGGCCGATCGTGCTCAAACCGTCGAACCGGCAGGCGTCCGTGGGCACGCAGGTGATCCACGACCCGGACGAGGTCGAACGGGCCTGGGCGCACTGCACGGCGCAGGACGAGGGTGTCTTCGTCCCGGACCGGCCGATGGAGCTCTCCATGCTCGCCGAGGAGTTCGTCGACGGCGAGGAGTTCAGCGTCGAGATGCTGGTGCGCGGCGGAGAACCGCTGTGGGCCAACGTCACCGGCAAGCAACTGGTCCCCGGCCCGCGCCCGGTCGAGCTCGCGCACATCGTGCCGGCGGACATCCCTGCGGAGCTCGACGAGCTGCTCAAGGAGGAGACGGCGCGGGTGGTGGACGCGACCGGGTTCCGCGACGGCATCGTGCACTGCGAGTGGATCGTCTCCGACGGCGTCCCGCACCTCGTCGAGTGCGCGGGCAGGCTGGCGGGCGACGGCATCCTGGACGTCATCCAGCTCGCCTATCCCGTCGAGCTGCTGCGCTGCTACTACGCCGTGCTCAAGGGCGAGGACCCGCCCAGCGACCTGCCGGCACGGGCGAAAGCCGGTGCGGCCGTGCGGTTCCTGACGATCGAGCCCGGCCAGGTCGAGAGCGTCGAGGGCGTGGACGAGGCCCGGCAGCTCGACGGCGTGCACCTGTTGCAGGTGACGGTCGCGCCGGGGCAGCGGTTCGACGGCCTGCGCAGCTCGTGGGACCGCGCGGGCATCGTCATGGCCACCGGCGACACGGCCGCGGAAGCGTTGCGCCGCGCGGAGAACGCGGCCGCGACCGTCCACATCGAAGTCCGGTAATTCCCGGCCGGTCGGGAACGGTTCCTCTTCTTCTCGGGGAACTCCGTTGTCTAGCTTCAGTTTCGGCCGCGAAACCATCGAGGGGGCACTGTGACTGACCGAGAAGTCGGCGTTCTGGCGATCGGCGCGGGACCGGCGAACCTGGCGCTCGCCGTCGCGATCGAGGAGTCCGAGTCGGACCTGGCGGAGAGCACCCTCCTGCTGGAGCAGAGCCCGGACGTCAAGTGGCAGCGCAACCTGCTCATGCCGTGGGCGCGCAGCCAGGTCTCGTTCCTCAAGGACCTGGTGACGTTGCGCAACCCGCGCAGCCGCTTCTCGTTCCTCAACTTCCTGCACTCCCAGGGACGGCTCGACGAGTTCTGCAACCTCGGCACCTTCAGCCCGTTCCGCTGGGAGCTGTCGGACTACCTGCAGTGGGCCGCGAAGTCGTTGGAACGCGTGCAGATCCGCTACGACTCCCGCGCGCAGAGCATCGAGCCGACCCGGTCGGACGACGGCACGATCACGGGCTGGGAGGTGTCCCTCGTGGACGGTGACCGGATCCGGTGCCGCGACCTCGTGGTCGGTGGCGGCCGCGACCCGCGCATCCCGGACGTGTTCGGCGAGTTGCCGGCCGAACGGATCGTGCACAGCGCCCAGTACCGCACCAGGATCGCGCAGATCCCCAAGGACCAGCCGGTGCGCGCGGTGGTCGTGGGCGGGGCGCAGAGCGCGGCCGAGATGTTCTACGCGCTGCACCAGAACCTGCCCGAGAGCCAGGTGACCATGGTCGTCCGGTCGATCGGCCTGCAGAACTACCAGCACAGCAAGTTCGTGAACGAGCTGTTCTACCCGTCGTTCGTCGACGAGTTCTACGACAGCCCGCCCGAGGTGCGCAGGCAGATCCTCGACGAGATGCGCCTGACGAACTACGCCGGTCTCGCGCCCGAGTTCCTCGACAACCTCTACACGATGCTCTACCAGCAGAAGACGCTCGGACCGCAGCGCTCGTGGGTGCGGCCGATGACCGAGGTCGTCGCCGCCCGCGTGGAGAACGACGAAGTGGTCCTCGACCTGCGCGACCGCATGAGCGGCAAGGTCGAGCCGTTGCACTGCGACCTCGTGCTGCTGGGCACCGGCTACGACCCGCGCATGCCGTGGCTGGTCCGCGACCTGGCCGAACGCGCCGGCCTCGCCGAGATCAACGTCAGCCGCTGCTACCGCGTCGACCTCGGCGACTCCGCCTGGGGCGCCATGTACCTGCAGGGCGTGAACGAGGAGACGCACGGCATCGCCGACTCGCTGATCAGCGTCATCGCCCACCGCTCGCAGGACATCCTCACCGACCTCCTCGCCCGCCGCACTGGAGTGAAGGCATGAACCCCGCGATCCTCGTCATCGGCAGCGGCCTCAAGGTCTACCGCGAGTACCTCGTCGCGCCGATCGCCCGGCGCGCCAAGGCCGCGGGCATCGACCTGGTCCTGATCAACAACCTCAAGCCCACCTGGCAGCGCCAGTACTTCGACGAGATCATCGTCGCGAACGTCTTCGACTCCGACGTCATGGGCGACGCCGCCCGCGAGGTCGTGGCCCGCCGCAACGTCGTCGGCCTGATGTGCTGGGACGAACCGCTGGTGCTCGACGCGGGCCTGCTGGCCGCCGAGTTCGGCGTGCCGGGCCTGTCCGCCGCGGGCGTGCGCGGCTGCCGCGACAAGGAACGCACCCGTGCCGTGCTCACCGCCGCGGGCCTGCACCAGCCCGGTTTCGAGCTCACCACCACCGTCGAGCAGGCCCGTGCCGCGGCGGAACGGATCGGCTACCCGGTCGTGATCAAACCGCGCGCGATGGGTGCCAGCATCGGCGTCGTCTTCGCCACCGACGAGGCCGAGCTCGACGAGGCGTTCCACACCGCGCTGTCGGCGAGCGAGGTCGACCCCGGCCCGTACCGGGCGAGCGCGATCGTCGAGCGCTACGCGCCCGGCCCCGAGATCAGCGTCGACGGCGCCGTCCACAAGGGCGAGTACCTGCCGATGTTCGTGGCGCGCAAGCACTCCAGCGACCACCCGTACTTCGAGGAGGTCGGGCACGTCGTCGACGCGAACGACCCGCTGCTCGACGACCAGGACCTCATGCGGCACCTGGCGAAGGCACATCAGGCGCTGGGCATCGAGAACGGCATCACGCACAGCGAGGTGCGGCTGACCGACCGCGGCCCGCTGATCATCGAGATCAACGGCCGTCTCGGCGGCGACCTCATCCCGTTCCTCGGCCGCACCGCCACCGGCATCGAGCCCGGCGAGGTGCTGTTCGACGTCACGACCGGGCAGCGGCCGGACATCACGCCGACGCACCGCCGCGTCGCGGGCATCCGCTTCGGCATCCCGGAGCAGGACTGCCTGCTGAAGTCGATCACGCTGCCGGCCGAGGCACCCGGCCTGGTCGCGACCTCGCCGATGTGCGAGCCCGGCACGACGTTGCGCCTGCCGCCCGGCGGTTACCTGGCGCGGCACTCGTTCGTCGTGTGCGAGGCCGACGACATGCAGACCTGCCTGGAGCGGCTGGAGACCGCCGCCGCCCTGGTCGAGCTGGAGACCGAACCGGTCGGGCCCGCCGACCCCGACGCGCCTTTCGCGATGCCCGCGGGGCTTCTGGACGTGGACGAGTGACGGGCGTGAGGAGCGAGCAGGTGTCCACGGTGGCTGAGGCGGCCTTGGCGGCAGCCGGGCTTCTGGACGTGGACGAGTGACGGGCGTGAGGAGCGAACAGATGGCCACGGTCGCTGACGCGGCCCTCGCGCTTGCCGGGCTTGGGGGTGTGGACGAGTGACGACTCTGAGGAGCGACAACATGACCACGGTGGCCGACGAGCCCCGCACGGCGACCGAGATCATCGCCCGCGCCAAGGCCCTCGCGCCGGTGCTGCGCGAGCGGTCGGCCGAGATCGAGGCGGCCGGACATCTCCCGCCCGACGTCGTCGAGCTGCTGCGCGGCACCGGCGTGCACCGCATGTGCTTCCGCCGCGAGTGGGGCGGTCCCGAGCTCACTTCGATGGAGCAGACGCAGGTCGCCGAGGCACTCGCGTACGGCGACGCGTCCGCCGCGTGGTGCGGCATCATCGGCGCGAACACCGGGCTGCTGGCGAACTTCC
The DNA here is from genome assembly GCF_053601075.1 of Lentzea sp. NPDC004789. NCBI lineage: Bacteria > Bacillati > Actinomycetota > Actinomycetes > Pseudonocardiales > Pseudonocardiaceae > Lentzea > Lentzea sp. NPDC004789. The sequence continues at coordinate 43,870 of NZ_JBSGBE010000010.1, forward strand.
TCGAACCGGACGTCGTGCGCGAGGTCTACCCGCGGCTGGACATGGTCACCGCCGGCGTGCTGGCCCCTGCCGGGCGCGCGGACAAGGTGCCCGGCGGGTTCCGGCTCAGCGGCCAATGGTCGTTCGGCAGCACCATCCACCACGCCGACTGGGTGATGTCCGGTGCGTTCGTGTTCGAGAACGGCGAGCCGTACGCGAGCCCGGACGGCAGCAACCCGCACGAGTCGCGCCAGTTCCTGGTGCCGCGGGACAAGGTGCAGATCCTGGACAACTGGGACACCACGGGCCTGCGCGGCACCGGCAGCTCCGACTACCGGATCACGGACGTGTTCGTGCCGGAGGAGCACACGCTGACGTTCGACAACCCGCGCTGCGAGCCGCACCCGCTGGCACAGCCCGAATCCTTCATGCGCAGCCTGTGCGGTGTTCCGCTCGGTGTCGCGCGGGCGGCGCTGGACCACGCCCGCGAAACCGTGCTGCAGCGCGTCGATCGCATGACCGGCACCGACTGGGCGGACATCTGGCGCGTGCAGGTGACGCTCGCCGAGTGCGAGGCCGACTTCAACGCCACCCGCAACGGCGTCTACTCCGCGATGACGCGGCAGTGGGAGGTCCTGTCGTCCGGCGGCACGCTCGACGACCTCACGATGAACGAACGCGCCGCGTCACCGATCGCGTGGCTGCACGCGTTCCGCACGTCGCGCTCGATCGTCAACCGGCTGTTCGACCTGTTGCAGACATGGTCGATCCACCGGTCCTCGCCGATGGACCGCTGGCTGCGCGACACCGCGACCATGTGCCAGAACCTCTCGGCGCAGGACGCGATTCTCGAGTCCGCGGGCGCGTACCTGCTCGGTCGCCGGCCCAAGTTCCGCATCTGCCTCGGCATCGTCAAGTAGGGGGAGTTCAGGGTGACCATGACGAGGACGCCCGCGGCGCAGACCGCGGCAGAGCTCATCGCGCGCGCCAAGGCGCTGGCGCCGTCGCTGCGCGAACGGTCCGCCGAGATCGAGCAGCTGCGGCACCTGCCGCAGGACATCGTGGACACGTTGCGGGACAACGGGGTCTTCCGCATGTGCTTCGGAAAGCACTGGGGTGGCCTGGAACTGACCTCGATGCAGCAGCTGGAGGTCGTCGAGGCGCTGTCCTACGGGGACGCCTCGGTCGGCTGGTGCTCCATGATCGGGTCGAACACCGGCATCTACGCCGAGTTCATCGACCCGGTGGTGGCGAAGGAGATGTTCCCGAACCCCGACCAGATCGTCGCCGGCCTGCTGCAACCCTCCGGCCGCGCCGAGAAGGTGCCCGGCGGCTACCGGCTGAGCGGGCGCTGGCCGTTCGGCAGCGGCATCGGCCACGCCGACTGGGTGATCTCCGGCGGCTTCGTCTACCAGGACGGGCGGAAGTACGCGAGCCCGGACGGCAGCAACCCGCACGAGTCGCGCCAGTTCCTCGTGCCGCGCGACCAGGTCGAGGTGATCGACAACTGGGACACCACCGGCCTGCGCGGCAGCGGCAGCTGCGACTACACGATGACCGACGTCTTCGTGCCGGAGGAGCACTCGTTCAGCTTCGACAACGTGCGCGGCCGCCGCGGGCCGCTCGCCCAGCCCGACGCGTTCACCCGCACGATGTGCGGCGTCTCGCTCGGCGTCGCGCGAGCCGCACTGGACTACGCCCGGGAATGCGTGCTGAAGCGCGTCGACCGCATGACGGGCACGGACTGGGCGGACATCTGGCGCGTGCAGGTGACGCTGGCGGAGTGCGAGGCGGACTTCAACGCCACCCGCGCGGGCGTCTACGGCGCGCTGGAACGCCAGTGGGAGGTCCTCGCCGCCGGTGGCACGCTCGACGACCTCGACCCGATCGACCGCGCGGCCTGCCCGCTGTCGTGGGTGCACGCGTTCCGCATGTCGCGCTCGATCGTGAACCGCCTGTTCGACCTGCTGCAGACGTGGTCGATCCACCGGTCGTCGCCGATGGACCGCTGGCTGCGCGACACGGCCACGATCTGCCAGCACCTCGCGGCGCAGGACCGGATCCTCCAGTCCGCCGGCGCCTACCTGTTGAACGCCAAGCCCGAGTTCGGCATCGCCCTCGGCATCGTCTAGTCCTGACCAGCGGGGGAAAACCGATGAGCAGAGGCCTGGTAACACTGGTCAACCCGAACAAGGTGCATCCGCCGATCGCGCCTTACGCGCTCGACGTGCTCACCACGTCGTTGGAGAGCGCCGGGTTCGAGGTGGAGGTGGTGGACCTGACGTTCCACCGCGACGACTGGAAGACGTTCCTGACGGAGTACTTCACCACTCGCGAACCGATGCTGGTCGGCATCACGGTGCGCAACACCGACACCGTGTACGCGTTCGAGCAGCGCCCGTTCGTCGGTGAGCACAAGGAGATCATCACCGAGATCACCCGGCTGACGGACGCGCCGCTCGTCGCCGGCGGCATCGGCTTCTCCACGATGCCGTTCGCACTCGTCGACTACTTCGGCGTCGACTTCGGCGTGAAGGGGCCGGGCGAGGTGATCGTCGTCGACCTCGCCGACGCACTCGCCACCGGCCGCGATCCGGCCACTGTGGACGGTCTGATCCGCAACACCCCGGACGGGATCGTCCGCACGTCCGGCATCCTCACCCCGCGCCCGCTGGTCGGGCCGACCGTGGTCAAGACGTGGCAGGTCGACGGTGCCGGCACGTACGTCAGGCGATCCGGCGACAAGTACAAGGTGGACAACGGCGAGTACTACCGGCGCGGTGGTCTCGCGGGCATCCTGACCAAGTCCGGCTGTGTGTACCGGTGCGCGCACTGCGTCGAGCCCGACGCCAAGGGCGGTGCCGTGGCCCGCCGGGACGTCGCCGCCGTCGTGGACGAGATGCAGTCCCTCGCCGCGCAGGGGATTCTCGACCAGCACACCACCGACAGCGAGTTCAACCTGTCGATCCAGCACGCCAAGAACGTGCTGCGCGAGATCGTGCGCCGCAAGCACGCCAGCGCCGCCAACCCGTTGAACGACCTGCGGTTGTGGGTGTACTGCCAGCCTTCGCCGTTCGACGAGGAGTTCGCGGATCTGCTGGCCGCGGCGGGCTGCCAGGGCGTGAACGTCGGCAGCGACCACATCCGCGCGGACGTGCTGGCGAACTGGAAGGTCACCGGCAAGGGCACGACGTACTACACGTTCGAGGACACCGAACGGCTCGTGCGGCTGTGCCGTGAGCGCGGGATCAAGACGATGGTCGAGGCGTTGTTCGCGATGCCGGGCGAGACCTGGGACACGATGCGCGACTGCGTGCGGGCGTTCATGGCGCTGGACGCGACGGTGACCGCGTTCTCGCTGGGGCTGCGGCTCTTCCCGCACCACCCGCTCGGCATCTCGCTCGCCGAGCAGTGCGCCGGTGTCCGCACGATGCCGGGCCTGCAGTCGAACACCGCGACCGGGCCGATCGTCCTCAAGCCGTTGTCGATGTGCGCGAACCTGGTCGAGTACGAGCGGCAGTTCATGTTCGACGAGCGCGGCGAGTTCCGGCTCGTCTGCTACTTCTCGCCGGACCTGCTGGAGGACGCGGGCACCAACACCGATCCGAACGGCCGCTGGTCGCGCACGGTCGAGTACCTGTGGTCGCTCGTCGACCCGGCGGACCACCACCGCGTGATGCTGCCGACGCTCGCGGGCATGAGCGAGTCGGAGAACAACTACGCCGACAACCCGTTCCTCATCGGCCTGACCAGCCTCGGCTACAAGGGCGCGTTCTGGTCGCACTGGCGGGAACGCGAGGAGATCCTGCGCGAGGCCCTGCTGGCGGGGGTCGTCCGGTGACGTTCGACAGCCTCGCGGCCCAGGTCCGCGGCCGGGTGCTGCTGCCCGGCGACGACGGCTTCACGTCGGGCAGCAAGCCGTTCAACGACCGTTACGCCGACATCGTCCCGGCGGCGGTGCTGTCCGTCGCCGCCGCGGACGACGTCGGCACGGCCATCAGGTGGGCACGGGAGAACGACGTGCCGCTCGTGGCCCGTGGTGGTGGCCACAGCTACGCCGGCACGTCCGTCAACACCGGACTGGTCCTGGACCTGCGCGGACTCGCGGACGTCCACGTCGATCCGGACACGGCCCTGGTCACGGTCGGCGGCGGAACGCGGATGCGCGCGCTGTACGAGGCGTTGCGGCCGCACGACATCGCGTTCCCGCTGGGCAACTCGGACGAGGTCGCCGTCGGCGGCCTCACCCTGGGCGGGGGAGTGGCGGCGGTGTCACGGGCGTTCGGCCTGACCTGCGACGCGCTCGTGAGCACCGACGTCGTGCTCGCCGACGGCAGCACGGTGACGTGTTCGGCCACCGAGAACCCCGGCCTGTTCTGGGCGTGCCGCGGCGGTGGCGGCGGCAACTTCGGCGTCAACACCTCGTTCACGTTCCAGGCCCGTCCGGTCGTGGACAGCGCGACCTGCCTGCTGCTGTGGGACTTCGGCCACGCGGTCGACGTCCTGCTGGTGGCGCAGGAGATCCAGCGCACCGCCCCGGACGCGCTGTCGTTGCGCATCGGCCTCACCAGCGGCGGCATGGTGTCCGTGATCGGCTGGCACCTGGGTTCGGCGGACGAGCTGCGCACGCTGCTCGCCCCGTTGACCGCGACCCGCCCGTTCCGCTGCGACATCGAGGACCGGACTTACTGGGAGGCCGTGGAGTACGTGCACCACGAGACGGCCGGTGGCGCGTTCGCGGGCCGCACCCGCACGACCTCCGTGCCACTGCCGGAAGAAGCGGTGCGCACGCTCGTCACGGCCGTCGGGAAGTGGCCGGGCAGCAGCAATCCCGACGGCGGCGGCGCGGCCCTGTTCGGCTGGGGCGGCGCGATCAACGCGGTCGGCGTGACGGAGACCGCGTTCCCGCACCGCGACGCGTTGTTCCTGGTGTCGCTGGACACCTCGTGGACGTCGTCGGACAGCCCGCAGGTGGTGCGCGACAACCTGGAGTGGCTGACCGCGCTGCACGAGGACATCGCCGAGCACACCGACAACGCGTCGTACCTGAACTTCACCGACCCCGACCTGGCCGACTGGCGGCAGGCCTACCACGGACCGAACCTCGCCCGGCTGGCCGAGGTGAAGCGCCGCTACGACCCGGACCGGTTCTTCCGGTTCTCCCAGGCGGTGTGAGCGCTCACACCGAACACGCCAGCGGACCGCCGTGGTAGGCGATGGCGTCACCGAGCGCGGCGGTCACGTTGATCTCCACCCCGTCCGCGTCGGCATAGGCGCGGTGCAGGTTGAGCACCAGGCGTTCGGCGTCCGGCAGATCGGCGAACTCGCCGAGATCGGCTTCCCGCGCCGCCTCCAGCGGCGTCCAGCCCTTCTCCCGTCCCGCCACGGCCGTGTCGCGCACGAACCCGTAGTACCGCCGGTGCTCGTCGAGCACCGCGGCGAAGTCCGCCCCGGTCACGATCGGCCCGTGGCCGGGCACCACGACGGCCGGTTCGAACGCGGCCAGCCAGTCGAGCGATCGCAGCGCGCCGTCCAGCGAGCCCATCGCGATCATCGGCGTGACCCGGTGGAACACCAGGTCACCGGCGAACAGCACGCGTTCCTCCGGCAGCCAGGCCACCGCGTCGCCGGCGGTGTGGGCGGCGTGACCGGGATGCCGCACCACGACCGGCTTCGTCCCCGCGTACAGCGTGACCTCGTCGCGGAACGACAGCGTCGGGGCGCGGACCGCGTCGACACCCCACTGCGGCGCCGGCGACCACACCGGCGGCGTCGCGGCGAGGATGAAGTCCTGCAGGATGCCCTGACGGGTGTGCTCGTGCGCCACGATCACGGTGGAGTCCGGCAGCAACGCGTTGCCGTACACGTGGTCGCCGTGCAGATGAGTGTTCAGCGCGAGGCGGACGGGCGCCCCGCCCGTGGCCGCGTCGACCGCGTCGAGGAAGAGCCGCGTGCGGCGGGCGGTCGCGCACGTGTCGACGAGCACGACTTCGCCTCCGGAGTGGACGGCGCCCGCGTTGTTGATCCACCACGTGCCGTCCGGCTGGATCCACGCGTGCACACCGGGTGCGACTTCCTGCAGCGAGGGTTGCGAGGTCATGGCGCACAACCTAACCGGCGGCCCGGTCGCGCTGGCCACGCGACAGGGGCCGCCGCATCGACGATGATCCAGTCGGCGACGGCGAGGTGACGAACGGGTGGTGCGCGTGGTGGACGAGGCTCCGATCTCGACGGCGGCGGAGGCGGCCCGGCACGAGCTGATCGTGTCCTTCGGCCGGCTGCAGGGCGCGGCCACCCGGCTGGAACACGTGCTGGGCCGGGCGATCGAGGCGGAGTGCGGGATCAGCCACCTGATGTACGAGGTGCTGCTCATCCTCGGCCGCGCGGGCGAACCGGGACTGCCGATGGGCGTGATCGCGCGGGAGCAGGTGCTCAGCAGCGGCGGCGTGACGCGACTGGTGGACCGGATGGAGGCGGCCGGGCTGGTGGAACGGACCCCCGACCCCGACGACCGGCGCGGGCGGCTCGTCCGGCTGACCGAGGCGGGGGAGGAGACGGCGGTGCGGGCCTCGCGGGTGCATCTGGAGAACATCAGGCGCTACTTCGTCGAACCGGTGCCGGAGGCGCACCGCGAGCGGTTCGCGGAGGACCTGCGGATCCTCAGCCACGCGGCACGGGACCTGCTGGCGTGACCGGGAACACCCCGCGCAGGAAGATGCTGTTGTGTCAGACAGTCGCCTGTGCGGGGCAGACGTGACCTGAAGCGAGGTCTCGTCCGTGGAGGCGCTCGGCCCGGAGCTGGTCGTGCGGGGGGCACCGGCTGCCCGGCGCACCGGCCGACGTCACCGCCATCGCGAACGCGCGCGAGCACCTCCTCGCCTTCGAGGAGGAACTGGCGTCCGCTGTGGACGGCCCGGCCCTGACCGAGGCGCTACCCGGACCACCGGCATGATCATCGGCGCGAAGGTCGCCATGGGCGAAATGACCTGGGGCTGGCCCGTCACCGCAGCTGGTCGCGGCGACGGGCCAGGTAGGCCGTCTCCGCGGTGTTGCCCGCCAGCTCGATCGCCCGGTCGTAGGCCGCCCGCGACTCCTCGCTGCGGCCGAGCCGCCGCAGCAGGTCCGCGCGGGTGACGTGGAACGGGTGGTAGCCGTCCAGCCGGTCCGCCAGCCGGTCTACGGCGGCCAGCGCCACCTCCGGGCCGTCGAGCTCGGCGAGGGCGATGGCCCGGTTGAGGGCCACGATCGGGGACGGGTCGAGGCGGACGAGCAGGTCGTAGAGCGCGAGGATCTGCGACCAGTCGGTGTCGCGGATGTCGCGGGCGGAGGTGTGCACGGCGTTGATCGCGGCCAGCACCTGGTAGCGGCCCGGCGCCACCCCGGTGGCGAGGCGTTCGCGCACCAGCCGGTGGCCCTCGGCGATCATCGCCGTGTCCCAGGCACCGCGGTCCTGCTCGTCGAGGGCGACCAGTTCGCCGTTCGAGACGCGGGCGGGCCGCCGGGCCTCGGTGAGCAGCATCAACGCCAGCAGCCCGGTCACCTCGCCGTCGTCCGGCAGCAGCGCGTGGATGAGCCGGGTGAGCCGGATCGCCTCGGTGGTCAGGTCCTGCCGCACGGGATCGGTGTCCGGGCCGGTGGCCAGGTAGCCCTCGTTGAACACGAGGAAGAGCGCGGCGAGCACCCCGGTGACGCGGGCCGGGAGGTCCTCGGCGGACGGCACCCGGTACGGGATGCGCGCCGCCTTGATCTTGGCCTTCGCGCGGGTGATCCGCTGCCCCACGGCACCTTCGGCGACCAGGAACGCGCGGGCGATCTCGGGCACGGTCAGGCCGCCGACCATCCGCAGCGTCAACGCCAGCCTCGACTCCATCGCCAGCGCCGGGTGGCAGCACGTGAAGATCAGCCGCAGCCGGTCGTCGTCGATGACGCCGAGAGGCTCGGGCGGGTCGTCGTCGTACGCCATCCGGGCCTCCTTCTGCTTGTCGTCGCGCTTGTTCTCGCGCCGGATCCGGTCGATGGCCTTGCGGGTGGCGGTGGTGGTCAGCCAGGCACCGGGGTTGGGCGGCACGCCGTCGGCAGGCCACCGCTCGACGGCGGTCGCGAACGCCTCGGCCGCCGACTCCTCGGCGAGGTCGAGGTCACCGAAGCGCCTGGTGAGCGCGGCGACCACCCTGGCCCACTCCTCGCGGTGGGCCAGGGCGACCGCGTCCCGGACGTCGATCACAGGAACGGCCGCACCTCGATCTTGCGCTGACAGACCTTCGACGCCTCGGCGGCGAGCTTGAGCGCCACGTCGAGGTCAGGGGCCTCCCACACCCACACGCCGGCGAGGTACTCCTTGGACTCCACGAACGGCCCGTCGCTGAACACCGCCTGCTCGCCGCGGTTGTCGACGACCGTGGCCGTGGCGGTGTCCGCGAGCCCGCCCGCGAAGACCCAGTAGCCCTCGGCGATCAGCCTCTCGTTGAACTCGCTGATGGCGGGCTGGGTGTCCGTCCTGCCGGGGTTTTCGTTGTCGTCGATCACAGAAACCAGGTAGCGCATCCGCAGATCCTCTCTCGTGGTCGTTCACCACTGCTACGAAGACCACGCCCCCGATCCGACAATCTCCGCCGAAGATCTTTCAGGGCAGCAGCGTGTCCGGCGAGATCTGCAGGGCGATGGTGATCAACGAGTGCACCCTCGTCGCGATGACCGCGAGCAGGCCCTGCAGCTCCGGCGAGGCGGCGTCCGCGGCGGCCTGGAGGGACTGCAGGTCGGTGTCGACGCGGCCGAGGATCGCCGCGACGTCGGCCTGCCGGGCGCTCAGCGCCGTCGAGATCTCCTCCAGGGGAACTCCGTGGACCTCCAGACGTTGAACCAGGTGGATCCGGTCCACGTCGGCGGGGGAGTAGAGACGGTAGTTCGACGCGGTGCGCTGCGCCGGGCTGATCAGCCCCAGCGTCGTGTAGTAGTCGACGGTGCGGATGCTGACGCCGGCTCGCGCGGCCAGTTCGCCGATCTTGAGCAACGCTTCAGTCACGTGCACCTCCTCCGTAAACCATACAGTGCCACGTGCTACTGTTGGTCCATGCCTGACGAAGCCGACACAGACGGCTGCAGTAGTACGCCGGGGCGAGCCCGGCTGAACGTTCTCACCGCCGCGGGTGCGGCATGTTGATCTTCTCCGGCCTGCTGGCGATCGTGGCTCTGACCCTCGCCACCGGCTATTTCGTGGCCCAGGAGTTCGCCTACATGGCGGTCGACCGGGGCCGGCTGCGGCAGCTGGCCGAGTCCGGCGACAAAGCCGCCGACCGCGCGCTGCTGGTGACGCGGAAGCTGTCCTTCATGCTGTCCGGCGCGCAGTTCGGCATCACGGTGACCGCGCTGCTGGCCGGTTACGTCGCGGAACCGCTGCTGGGCACGGGCCTGGTGAACCTGCTCGGGTTGCCCGCCTCGGTCGGTGTGCCGCTGTCGATGGCCGTGGCGCTGGTCTTCGCGACCGTCGTGCAGATGGTGCTGGGCGAGCTGCTGCCGAAGAACCTCGCGATCGCGAAGCCCGAGCCGCTCGCGAAGTGGCTCGCCTCGTCGACGCTGGTCTACCTCAGGATCGCCGGCCCGGTGATCCGCCTGTTCGACGCGGCGGCCAACAGGCTGTTGCGCGCCATCGGCATCGAACCGGTGGAGGAGCTGCCGCAGGGCGCGACGCCCGAGGACCTCAGGCAGATCGTCGGCGACGCGGGGGAGCAGGGGCACCTGGACCCCGAGCTGGCGCGGCTGCTCGACCGCGGCCTGGACTTCCGCGAGCTGGTGGCCGAGCAGGCGATGACGCCGCGGGTGAACGTCGAGTCGGTGCGGTTCGACGAGCCCGCGTCGCGCGTGGTGGAACTGCTCGCCACCGGTCACTCGCGCTTTCCCGTGGCAGGCCGGGACCTGGACGACCTCCGGGGTGTCGTCGGACTCGCCGAGGTGCTGACCCTGACACCGGAACAACGGCCGGTCACGCCGATCGGTGACATCGCCTCCTCCGCGCTCGTCGTCCCGGCGACGTTGCCGCTGCCGGCCGTGCTGGAACGGCTGCGGGCCGAGCGGCGCCAGCTCGCGTGCGTGCTGGACGAGTTCGGCGGGTTCGCCGGGGTCGTCTCGCTGGAGGACCTCGCGGAGGAGCTCGTCGGCGAGATCCACGACGAGGACGACCTGACCGAGGACGCGATCGAACGCGTCGACGACACGAAGTGGCAGGTGCCGGGCCGGATGCGGCTCGACGAGATCGAGGACGCGACCGGTGTGTCGCTGCCGGGCGACGACGCGTACGACACGGTGTCGGGCCTCGTGCTGCACCGGCTCGGCCGCACCGCCGAGGTGGGCGACGAGGTGGAGGCCGGTGACGTCACGCTGCTCGTGGCCGCGGTGACGCGCAACGTGCCGGACACCGTCGTGCTGACGGCACGGGTGCGGGAGGAGGTCCGATGAGCACCGGAACGTCTCTCGCGATCTCGCTGGTCCTGTTGGCGCTCAACGCCTTCTTCGTCGCCGCCGAGTTCGCGTTGATCGCGGCCAAGCGGCACCGCCTGGAGCAGGACGCGGAGAGCTCCCGTGCGGCCCGCGCGGCCGTCGCGGGTGTGCGCGAGCTGTCGTTGATGCTCGCGGGTGCCCAGCTCGGCATCACGCTGTGCACGCTCGGACTGGGCGCACTGGCGAAACCGGCGGTGGCCGACCTCTTCGAGCCGCTGCTGAGGCTCGCCGGGCTGCCGGACGCGGTGGCGTACGGCATCGCGTTCACGATCAGCCTGGTGCTGGTGGTGTTCCTGCACATGGTGGTCGGCGAGATGGCGCCGAAGTCGTGGGCCATCTCGCATCCGGAACGCTCCGCGCTGCTGCTGGCGCTGCCGTTCCGCGCGTTCGCGCACTCGGCCCGCTGGCTCCTTAGTGGACTGAACCGGACGACGAACGGCCTGCTGCGGTTGATGAAGGTCGAGCCGCAGGACGAGCTGGCGCAGGCCCACCGGCCGGACGACCTGCGGATGCTCGTGCGCCAGTCCGGCGAGCACGGGCTCATCCCGGAGAACCAGCAGCGCCTGCTCACCCGCATGCTGCAGGTCCAGCAGACCACGCTGCGCGAGGTCATGGTGCCGATCGCGCGGGCCTCGACCGTCACCGAGCACACGACCGCCCGCGCGATCGAACGGCGCAGTTTCCACTGTGGACGGTCGCGCTTCCCGGTCACGAACCTGCGCGGCGAGTTCGTCGGCCTGGTGCACATCCGCGAGGCGATGCGCGCCACGGCCGCCGGAACCGATCCGGCGGCGCGGGAACTCATGGGCCCGGTGCTGACGTTGTCCGCTTCGATGCCGGTCGCCGCCGCGGTCACCGCGATGCGCGCCGACCGCGCGCAGCTCGCACTCGTGTCCGGCGCCGACGACCGCGTGATCGGCATCGCCGCACTGGAAGACCTGCTCGAAGAGCTCATCGGCGACTTCGACGACGAGACCGACGCACCGCGCGTTGCGGTGCGCCAGAACTAACTCACACCCAGTCCCCTCAGGAGGAGACTTGTTCAAGCGGATGCTCAGCGCGTTCGGTGTCGGCGGACCGTCCGTCGACACCGTGCTGGACTCGCCGCACGCCGTGCCCGGCCAGGTGATCACCGGTCAGGTGCGCATCCAGGGCGGTACCGCGGATGCTGAGATCGGCCAGGTCGTGCTGTCGCTGGTGACGCGGGTGGAGGTGGAGCACGGAGACCACGAGTACGGCGGTGTCTCCGAGTTCTTCCGGATGATCGTGCAGCAGGGTGTGCGCGTCCCGGCGGGCCAGTTCCTCGCGATTCCGTTCCAGCTGCCGATCCCGTGGGAGACCCCGATCACCGCGGTCGGCGGCGGCCAGCTGCCCGGCATGACCGTCGGCGTGCGCACCGAGCTGGTCATCGCGGGCGCCCCGGACAAGGGCGACCTCGACCCGGTCCTGGTGCACCCGTTGCCCGCGCAGGACGCGGTGCTGAACGCGTTCGGGCAGCTCGGTTTCACGTTCCGAAGTGCCGACGTCGAGGCGGGCCGCCTGCACGGCGTGCCCCAGGAGCTCGGTTTCTACCAGGAGATCGAGTTCTTCCCGCCGGCGCACTACGCCGGCCAGATCAACGAGGTCGAGCTGACCTTCGTGGCGAACCCGCACGAGCTGTACGTGATCTTGGAGGCCGACAAGCGCGGCGGCATGTTCCGCTCGGGCGGTGACGCGTTCGGGCACTTCCGCGTGTCGCACCAGGAGGCTCCGGCCACCGACTGGGCGTCGGCGATCAACGGCTGGCTCGCGCAGGTCGCCCAGCGCGGCCACGCGGGGTACAACCCGGCGTTCGGCGGCCAGCCGGCCTACGGTCACCACGGCTACGACCAGCACGGTCACCACGGCGGTCACCACCGCGGCGGTCCCGGCGTCGGCGGCATGATCGCCGCGGGCGCGGCCGGTGTGGTCGGCGGCATGGTGCTCGGCGAGGTCGTCGAGGAGTTCTTCGAGGACGACGGCGGGGACTTCGCCTTCGACGAGTGAGGTGACCCGATGCCCGGCTCAGGGGACGTGCCCCCTGAGCCGGGCGTTCACCCGGTGCGGAGCGCTTCCTCGGCCTTCGTCCAGTTCGTCCGCAACCTGTCCACATAGGACTTCGCCTGGCCGTTCGGCTCGGCGCCCCGCGTGACCGCCAGCATCGTGCTCGCACCCGCGTTGTACCCGAGTGCCAGCAGTTCCTCGTGGGTGTAGGCCTCGGTCTTCGCCTGCGCCAGCTGCGCGGCGAGGTCGTGCACGTGCCAGGCCGCCGCGGCGACCGCGAGGGCGGGGTCGTCCGGCAGTTCCTGCCAGTCGCGGGAAGCGAAGTCGCGGCCCCGCTTGGTCTCGTCGAACGCGGCCTTGTGCATGTTCGCCACGCCGAACGCCGCGTCCGGGTCCATCTTCTGCCAGGCCCGTTCCAGCGCCGGGTCGTGCGGCTTGTACGACTCGTTGTAGAGGATCGCCATCAGCAGTTGCGCGCTCACTCCCGCGGCCGTGGCGTGTTGCCGGACTTGTGCCGCGTAGCGCTTCGGGTCCTGTTCGTCCGGGGCGGCCGAGGACGAGGTGACCGGGGCCGGGGCCGACGTGGTGGTCACCGGAGGCGCCGGGGGAGCCGGACTCGCCGTGCAGGCGCTGACGGCCGCGGCGACGAGCAGGACCGCGAACCGGCCGGCGTGAGCGGTCATGCCGGCTTGCCCATCACGCACTCCTGACGTTCGAAGCTCCGGCGCCATCGTAGCGACTCTGCCGAACGTGTGACGGGCACCTCAAGCCTTGCCCAACTCCGGGGGTAAATGCGTTGGTGCGGCTCGTAACCTCAGTACATGAGGTTACTGCTGTGGTCGACGCTGGTGTGCCTGTGCGCCATCGGTGGCGACCACGTGCTCGCCCTGCTGGCCGCCACCGTGCTCATCGGCTGCCTCAACGACCACCTGGCCACCCGGCGCGGTGCGCTGCCGCGCCGGTTCACCCGGTCACGCTGACGGCCAGCGGATCTCGTCCCACGGGATCTCGCGCGTGCCGCGGTGCAGCCACCGGGCGAGCCGTTCCAGCAGCCACGGTCCCTGCACGCCGGGGCGTTCGTACCCGAGCAGGCGGCCGCGCCACCGCGGGGTGATCAGGACGCCGGTCACGCGCGGCACGCCGTCCTGCCCGACGTGCGCGATGAGGTCGGCGACCCGGCCGAGCTCGCGGCCGGAGCCGTCGTGCACGACCCGGCCGAGGTAGTCACTCGCCAGCATGGTTCGCTCCGGGGATCCGGCCGATCACGTTGTCCCGCAACCACAGTTCCAGCGCGGGGGTGTCGAGCAGCTCGTGGCGGACCGACAGCTCGACGGCGCTGCCGACGTTCTTGACCACCTCGTAGGGAATGCGCAACGGCTGCGGGTCACCACTGGTGTGCAGGCGGCGTGCGACGGCCGCCATCGTGCGCCCGACGACGCCACCGATCCGCAGGCCGAGTGCGTGGTGTCCTATGTGGATCGCGACGACGCGCAGCACACCGTCGTCGCCGGCGGCCAGTTCGAGGTCGTCGACCTTGCCGACCATGCGGCCGTCGAGGTCGACCACCTGCCGGTCCAGCAGGTGGAAGTCGACGCGCAGCGGGTCAGGGGTCATCCGCCCATCCCCGTCACGATCATGAGCGGGACCGCGGCCACCGCCGCGACGAGGATGATCACGAGGTAGGTCACGCCCAGCGCGTTGGTCAGCCTGCCGTTGACCTGGTCGCCGAGGTAGTCGCGGTCGTTGGCGACCACCAGGATCGGCAGGTAGGTCAGCGGCAGCGCCACCGCGCTGAACACGAGCGAGATCTCGGTGACCGTGACCGGGTCCGCGGTCGTCAGCAGGATCGCGACGCCGAGCAGGATGCTGACGAGCACGACGGTGTGGAAGCGGGCGGCCTCGCGCGGCCGCACCAGCTTGCCCCACTGCCAGCCGAAGTACTGCGCGATCGTGTACCCGGCCGACAGCCCGGTTTCCAGCGCCGCGCCGAACGTCGCGGCGAAGATGCCGAGGATGACGACCGCGAGACCGAGCTTGCCGAGCGCGACCGCGACCGGCAGCGCGGTCTGGCTGATGCTGTCGACGCGCACCCCGACCGGTTCGAACAGCACCGCCGCGCACGCCATGAGCGCCAGCGACAGCAGGCCGCCCAACGGGAACCCGACGAACACGTTGAGCCGTGAGGTGATCAGGTCGCGTCGTGTCCACTTCTCCTCGACACCGCCGCTGGAGAAGAAGAACACCTCGTACGGCGTCATCGCGGCGGCGAACAACGAGACCGCGAAGAACCCGTACGTCGCCCAGTTCTCGCCGCCGGGCGGGCTCAGCTCGGTGAGCTGGCGGCCGAGGTCGCCCCACGGCGGATCCAGGCTGATCAACGCGACCACGAACACGACGAGCGCGAGCCCCGCGAGCCCGAACACGCGTTCCATGATCTCGAACTTGACCCGCCACAACACGACCCACAGCACAAAGGCGGCAATCGGCACCCACAGGAGATAGTGGACACTCGTCGCGAGCTCGACGGCGAGCGCGACACCGCCGATCTCCGCGCTCAGCGTGAGCAGGGTGACCAGGTACGAGCCGAGGAGGTTCACCAGGGCGATGCGCGGCCCGAGTCGTTCGCGGACGAGGTCGAACACGGGCCGGTTGCTGACCGCCGCCACCCGTCCGCACATCTCGGCGTACACGCAGATGCCGATCACACCGACGACCACGACCCAGGCCAGCCGCATGCCGAACCGCGCCCCGGTCTCGGAGTTCGCCACCAGGTCGCCGATGTCGACGAACCCGCCGATCGCGGTGAGGATGCCGAGCGTGATGGAGAACAGCCGCTTCACGACACACCGCCGAGCGCGTCCGCCAGCCGCCGCAGGTCGTTCGTGGCGGCGGCGAGTGCTTCGTGGTCGTCTCCGGCCGTCGCGACGTCGTTGATCCGGGCGGAGGACTCGGTCAGCAGCGGCAGCACCCGGTCGCGCAGCTCCCGCGAGCCCGGTCCGGGCACGTCCGCGTCGACGAGGTCGCTGATCGCCGCCGACACGTCGTCACGGGCGTCCTCGACGGCGGAGTCGAGGAAGAGCGTGGTGACGCGGCCGTGTTGGGCGGCGTCACCGAGCTGTGCCGCGGTGACCACGGCGGAGCGGGCGTCGCGGGCGCTGGTGAGCACCGTCGACCGGTATCCGTCCTCTGTGGGCGGCACGAGGTCGACGATCACGGCGGTGATCGCCGCTACCGCTGCCAGCCCTGCCACGATCCAGCCACGCACGATCACGCCATACCCGGTGCGGGCGCTCTCAAAACCGGTGAGGTGCGGGGTGCGCTCGCGTCCAGTCGTCCACGTGGAACGGCGCCACGCCGTCGACACTCGCCTTGACGCTCGACGCGTGCGCCACCACGTCCGCCGGCAGCCGCCCGTCGGTCAGGCCGAGCCGGCGCCGGTAGTCGGACGCGAGCGCCGCGGCGACCTCGTGGGCGGTCAGCGCGGGGGCGTAGTCGGCGAGACCCGCGATGGAGCTGGGTCGCAGGTCGTAGCCGAGCGCCTCGGACACGTCCGTGAGCACGGCGCGCACCCGGTCCGAGACGACGACCTGCACCACCGTGCTGAACAGGGAACCGGTGGCGGTGACCCGTTGCGCGGAGCCCACGACCTTCGCGGTGCCCGCGACGTTGATGCTGTACTCGCCGGGGCAGTACTCGCCGTCCACCTCGCCGACGCGGGCGTCGACGTCGCCGAGTCCGCGCAGCACGCGCACGTGGCTCTCGGCGTTCGCGGCGAAGGTGGCGCTGCCCGCGTGCCGGATGTCCGTGGTGCGGTCGAGGTGGTCGATCACGACGGCGCCGTCGTCGTAGGCGACCATCCGCCCACCGGGCGACCGGACCACCGGCTCGAAGCCCGCCGCACGCGCCACCCTGGTGGCCGCGGCGATGCCGGGGGAACGGAGGTCACGGCCGCTGAACGCGACCGTGGGACCGGACGGCACGTAGAGGTGGACCAGTTCCGACCACGCCGCCTCGGGCGCGCGCAGCAGCAGCGCCGGGATCACCAGGTCGGTGACCGCGTCGACGGTGTTTCCGGAGACCAGCAGCCGGTCGGGGTTCCTCGCGTTGGGCACGCGACGATTGTCCGTCACCCCTTCAGATACGGCGGCGCCACGCCCCAGCCCCACTTCGGCACCGGTGCCCCGTGCAACGGCGTGGCGCCGGGCGCCGAGTTGTGCACCGCCAACCGGGTGCCCCACTCCAAATAGGACACGAACGCGGCGCGGAACTCCGGGTCGTCCGGCAGCGCCACCTCGTCCGCCGCGTCCATCATGAGGTTCAGCCAGCGCCGCCGCTGCTGCTCGGTGATGGCCCGGCCGAGGTGCTTGGACAGCATGAACTCGTAACCGCCCCGTTCGGCGGTGTAGGTCGCGGGCCCGCCGAACACCTCGCCCAGCCACAGCGCCACGTGCCGCGCGTGGCCGGGATCCATGCCGGCGAACACCGGTGCGAGCAGCTCGTCCTCGGCCACGCGCCGGTAGAACGCCTCCGTCAGCCGCAGCAGGGCCTCCGCGCCGCCTGCCCAGGTGTAGAGCGAGGGTGTTGACTGGTCGTTGATCACGACGCCAACTCCAGCAGCACCCGCGACACCCGGCAAGTACGCACCTTTTGGTGAGGAGCGCCTGATGTACCACTGTCCGGTCGAGCTCGTCCTCGACGTCATCGGCGGCAAGTGGCGGGCGGTCGTGCTCGCCCACCTGAAGGAACGCCCGCACCACTACGGCGAGCTGCGCCGCAAGGTGCCCGGCATCAGCGAGAAGATGTTCGTGCAACGCCTCCGCGAACTGCAGGAGGCGGGCCTCGTCGCGCGGACCGAGGTGCCGCCGCGCGTCGAGTACTCGCTCACCGAGGAGGGCAGGAGCCTGGAACCCGCGCTCCAGGCGCTCTACGACTGGGGTGTGGCGCGTGCCGCCCGCACCGGTGTGGTCATCGCCGAGGCATGACCGCAGCTCACTCGGCCATCACCATGACGTCGTCCATACCGCCGTTCTCCCGCCACTGCCCGAGCAGGGCGTGGAAGGCGGCGGCGCCCTCGGCGAAACCCCGGCGCGGCACGGGCTTGCCCTCGTTGTTGTAGTAGCCGGGCGTGCATTCGAGGTGGAACCGGTAGAGCTCGTCGGAGTTCTGGCCGAGCGCCGACACCCAGGCCTCCACGGCCTCCGCGCTCGGCTCGACCCACCGGGCACCCCGCTTGCCCGCCTCGGCGACGACGGCCGCGAGGTGGCTCGCCTGCTCGTCCAGGACGTGCGTGAAGTTCACCGAGGAGGCGTTCTGCACCGCTCCCACGACGAGCAGGTTGGGGAAGCCGTCGGTGTAGAAGCCGTGCAGGGTGCGCGGCCCGTTGCTCCAGTGCTGCAACAGGTTCGTGCCGCCACGCCCGTACACCGGCAGCCGTCCGGTCATCATGTCCGACCTGCCCACCTGGAAGCCGGTCGCGAAGATGATGCAGTCCACCTCGTACTCGCGGTCGCCGACCACGATCGCGTGCTCCGTGACGCGTTCGACGCCGCCGTGGTCCGCGGTGTCGACGAGGGTCACGTTGGGGCGGTTGAAGGTCTGCAGGTACTCGTCGCTGAACGTCGGCCGCTTGCACGCGTAGCGGTACCAGGGCTTGAGCAGCTCGGCGGTGTCGGCGTCCCGCACGATGCCCTCGACGCGGGCGCGGACCTGGTTCATCTTGCGGAAGTCGAGGAGCTCCTCGGCGCGCTCGCGTTCCTCCGGCGTCAGCGAGTCCTGGGTTCCGCCCGCGGTCAGCTTCCGCAGCAGCCGGGCGCTTTCCGTCCAGGCGTCGCCCACCAGGTCCTCGTCGGCCTCGCCGCCGCTGACGATGTGGAGGAAGTTCTCCATCCGCTGCCGCTGCCACCCCGGTCGCAGGGCAGCGGCCCACTCGGCGTCGGTCGGCCGGTTCCCCCGGTAGTCCACAGTGGAGGGTGTGCGCTGGAAGACGTGCAGGTGCTGCGCGTCGCGGCCCAGGTGGGGCACGACCTGGATCGCCGTGGCACCGGTGCCGATCAGCGCCACGCGCTTGTCGGCGAGCCCGTGCAGGCCGCCGCTCGCGTCGCCGCCGGTGTAGCCGTAGTCCCAGCGGCTGGTGTGGAAGGTGTGGCCCGTGAAGGTCTCGATGCCGGGAATGCCGGGCAGCTTGGGGCGGTCGAGCGTCCCGTTGGACACCACCACGTACCGCGCCCGCATCCGGTCGCCGCGGTCGGTGGACACGATCCACCCGGCCGCGTCGCAGTCCCACCGCAGCTCGGTGACGGCGGTCTGGAAGCACGCGTCGCGGTAGAGGTCGAAGTGCCTGCCGATCTCCTGGGCGTGCCGGCGGATCTCCTCGCCCGGCGAGTACTTCCACTCCGGGACGCGGCCGAGCTCGTCCAGCAACGGCAGGTAGACGTACGACTCGATGTCGCAGTGGATGCCGGGGTAGCGGTTCCAGTACCAGGTTCCGCCGAAGTCCCCGCCCTTCTCCACCACCCGGATCGACCCGACGCCCGCCTGCCGCAGCCGTGCGCCGGCGAGCAGGCCGCCGAGGCCGCCGCCGATCACGACGACGTCCACCTCGTCGTGCAGCGGTTCGCGCGTGAAGCCGGGCTCGGCGTGCGGGTCGGCGGCGTAGTAGCCGAACTCGCCCGCGGCGTCGCGGTACTGCGCGGCGCCGTCCGGGCGCAGGCGGCGGTCCCGCTCGGCCCGGTACCTGGCGCGCAGCTCGTCGGGGTCGAAGCCGAGGTCTTCCGGGACCTCGTCGGAAACGGAGAGCACAGGACTTCCCTTCGTGGCAGCGGAGGTGGTCAGACCGCGGACCAGCCGTTGTCGACCGGGAGGACGACGCCGGTGATGTTCGAGGCGGCGTCCGAGGCGAGGAAGACGATGGCGTTCGCCTGCTCCTCGGCCTCGGCGGCCCGGCCGATGTTCGCCAGGTACCTGCCGACGACCTGCGGTCCGTGCCCGGCGGGGTCGGGCGTGACGGAGATGCCGGTCTTCGTCGCGCCGGGAGCGATGGCGTTGGCGCGGACACCGGAATCGCGGTACATCGCCGCGACCGAGCGCGTGAGTCCGATGAGGCCGGTCTTCGACGCCGTGTAGGCGGCGCCGGCCGCACTGCCGCGCAGTGCCGCTTCCGAGGCTGTGTAGACGATGGCGCCCTTGCCCTTGGCGAGCAGGTGCGGCAACGCGGCGCGGGTGAGCCGGAACGGCGCGGTCAGGTTGACGCCGATCACGCGCTCCCACTCCGCGTCCGTGACGTCCGCCGCCGCGGTCATCGAGTCCATGATCCCGGCGTTGCACACCAGGACGTCCAGGCCGCCGAACGCGCCCACGGCCGCCGCGACCACCTCGTCGGCCACGGCGGGATCGGTCAGGTCGCCCGCCGCGGTCACCGCCGTGCCACCGGCCGCGGTGATCTCCTCGGTGACGGCCTTGGCGGCGTCGCCGTTGACGTCGGCCACCACCACTTTCGCGCCCGCCTGGGCGAACTGGAGGGCTGCGGCCCTCCCGATTCCCGATCCGGCTCCGGTGACGATGACGCTGCGGCCGTCCAGGTTGCTGTGTGAGGTCATAGATGCACCGTACAACTTTTTGGCAGTGAGTGCCACAATGTCAGATGAAGACAAAAAGTAGGATGTGGCGAGACCCCGGACGGAGGTGGCATGCCCGCACATGAGCGGATCGGCGCGTCAGGCAGGACCGGACGACCGCCGTTGACCGAACGGCGCAAGGCGGAGACCAGGCTGGAGGTGGCGCGCGCGGCCGTGCGCCTGTTCCTGGCCAAGGGCATCGCGGACACCTCGGCCGAGGACATCGCGGCGGAGGCGGGCATCTCCGCGCGCACGCTGTGGCGCTACTTCCCGAACAAGGAGAGCTGCGTCATGCCGCTGCTGACCAGGGGAATCGAGCAGACGGCGGCCCAGCTGCGGTCGTGGCGCCACGGCCAGGACGTGTCCGACCTCGTCGGCATGCTCACCGCCGGGCACGTCCAGCAGCCGGAGGAGACGGCGGCGATGCTGAACCTGGTCCGGCTGACCCGGACCGAACCGGGCCTGCGCGCGGTCTGGCTGGAGGCGCACCGGGAGGCCGAGCCCGCATTCGCCGATGCGCTCGCCCACCGCGCCGGCCTGTCAGAACCCGACCTCACCACCGCCATCCAGGCGGCCATGATCAACGGCGCGCTGCGGGTCGCCGTGGAGCACTACGCGTGCGACGCGGACACCCGGGAATCCCTCGGCTCGGCGACCGCGGCCGCCCTGCTGATCGCCGCGCGGGGCCTCCCGGCGTAGCTCACGGGTTGCGGAAGATGCTGGTGCACGCGCGGTCGAAGCGCCGCGCCGCCAGGTCCGCGCGCGGCATAACCCAGTGGACCGGTTCGCCCGACTGCTCCCGCGCGGCTGCCACGGCCCAGGGCACGGCACCGGCGACGGGGTCGTGGTCGATGGCCTCCTCGTCGGCGTGATGCAACGAAGATCTGACGGATCTCACAGCTCGGCCACCGGCACCGGCTTGCCCAGGTGGAAACCCTGTGCCTGGTCGCACCCGAGCACCCGCAGGATCTCCATCTGCTCCACCCGCTCCACCCCCTCGGCGATCACGGTCAGGTCGACCGCGTGCGCCATGGCGATGATGCTCGTGACGATCGCCTCGGCCTCGTCGGAGGCGCCCAGTCCCGCGGTGAAGGAACGGTCGATCTTGAGCGTGTCCAGCGGCAGGGTGAGCAGCTGGGCGAGCGATGAGTGGCCGGTGCCGAAGTCGTCGATCGCGAGCCCCACGCCCAGGTCGCGCAACGCCGCGAGGGTGCGCGCGGCGAGGGCCGGGTCGCGCATGAGGGCGCTTTCGGTGATCTCCAGGCACAACGAGCTCGGGGCGAGGCCGGCCTTGTGGGTGGCGTTGCGGACGGCGGACACGAGCCACGGGTCGTCGAGCTGGCGGGCCGACAGGTTCACGGTCAGCCGCAGGTCCGGTGCGTGCGCGGCGATCTCACGGGTGGCGGTGTGCAGCATGTGCGCGCCGACGATGTTGATCAGGTCGCTTTCCTCGGCGAGCGTGATGAACTCGCTCGGCAGGATGTGGCCGTAGCGGGGATGCGTCCAGCGCAGCAGGCCCTCGACGGCCGTGCGCTGATCCGTGCGGAGGTCGACGATCGGCTGGTAGGCGAGCCACAGCTGGCCGCCCAGCGGTGCCGTGCGCAGGTCCTGCTCCAGCTGCAGCCGGCGCTGGATGCGTTCGCGCAGCTCGACGTCGAAGAACGCGATGCGGCCGCGGCCCCTGGTCTTGGCCTGGTACATCGCGAGGTCGGCGTCGCGGAGCAGGTCGGCGCCGTCGCGGGGGTCGCCGGGCTCGGCGATCACGATGCCCACGCTCGCGTCGACGTGGAGCTGCCGGCCCCGCACTGGGATCGGCCTGGTGAGCTCTGCGCGGATGTGGTCGGCGAGCGCCGTCGCCTCCTCCGCGTCGGCCACCCCGTAGGCGATGACGGTGAACTCGTCGCCGCCGAGCCTGCCCACGACGTCACCGCGGCGGGTGCTGCGGCTCAGCCGTGCGCCGACGACGCGCAGCACCTCGTCGCCGGTGCTGTGGCCCAGCGAGTCGTTGATGACCTTGAACTTGTCCAGGTCGATGAACAGCACCGCGGTGAGCCCCGACCGGTGCGTCCGAGCGGCCGGGCTGAGCCGGTTGATGGTCACCGTGCGGTTGCACAGGCCGGTCAGCGCGTCGTGCGTCGCGTCGTGCTCCAGCCGGCTGTCGATCATGCGCCGCTCGGTGATGTCGGTGAACGACACGACCGTCGCCGACGGCAGCTTCCCGTCCGGCGTGAGGGCGCGGGCGCTCAACGACAACCAGACCCGGCTGCCGTCCGGCCGGCGCGCGCCGACGATCCGCCCGTGCTGCGGCCGGCCCGTGGTCCTCGTGATCGCCGACGGGAACTGCGCGTGCGGAAGCGGCTGGCCGGCCTCGTCGTGCAGGTTCGTCAGCGACGTCGGCTTGCCGATCACGTCTCGCGCGCGCACGCCGAGGATCCGCTCGGCCGCCGGGTTGACCGACTCGACGAGGCCTGTCGCGCCGACGACGAGCACGCCCTCCTCGATCGCGGCGACCACCGCGGTGAAGTGGTGCTCGGCGCGCCTGCGCGCGGTCTCGTCCGCGCAGATCAGCACGTACCCGCCGGCCATCGGGGCGACCGACACCCGCACCACCAGGGCTTCGCCGTCGGACCTGCGGTGCTCCGCCTGCACCACCCCGCCCGCCTCCAGCGCCGCCGCCGGGTCCAGCGGCGCCCCCACGACCCGGCCGATGGGCTGCCCGATCGCCTCGGCCGCGCGGCGGCGGTAGATGTGTTCGGCGCTGGGGTTCCAGCTCGTCACGACACCGTCGGACGTGGTCGCGATGAGCGCGTCGCTGACGTGCGCGACGAGCGCCGCCTGGTACGACAGCGCCGCCGCGGACGCCTTCTGCTCGGTGACGTCCCGCATGATCACCTGGAACGCCGGTCTGCCTTCCCACGTCGTGCGCACGGAGACCGACTCGATGTCGGTGGTGCCGCCGTCGAACCGGACCAGCACGGCGTCCGCCGGGTCGCTCGCCGCGCCCGGCTCGGTCAGCTTCGCGATCCGCTGCAACATGTCCTGCTGCGAGTCGGGGTGCACGAAGTCGGTGATCGGCCGCCCGAGGAGATCCGCGTCGGAACCGGCACGCACGAACCGGACCGCCGCCGCGTTCGCGTACACGAGCCGGCCTGCCTCGTGCACCACGATCGCGTCGGGCGAGAGCTCGACCAGCAGCCGGTAGCGGTCGGCGAGGTCCGCCAGCTCCTGCTGTTGCGCGTGCCGGCGCGTCACGTCCGCGACGACGCCGACGAGCGCCGGCGCGGAACCGCGGGTCGAGACACGGGCGCTGAACTGCAGCCAGCGCAGCCCGGCCGGGGTCTGCAGGGGCTGCTCCAGCTCGAAGTCCTGCCACGTCGCCGTCGCCCTGGCGGCCACGGTCAGCGGCGCGGTCAGTTCGGCCAGCCGGGCCCGCACGGCGTCGGCGTCCGCACCGGGCAGGCCGATCACCGCGTCGAGGCCCGGCATCCAGCCGAGCCGGTCCGTGCCGAGGTCCAGCCACCACACGACGGCGGCGCCGACCGCGAGCACGAGATCCGCCACCACGTCGTGGTCGAACTCGGCGTCGCCGATCAGTTCGCTCACGTCGCGGCCCCCAGAACCGACGTTTCCTCGTATTCGCGGTGGCGTTGCCATCGTGAATACCTACTACACACTGGACCAGAGCCGCATCCGTCTGGCGTGAACATGATGTGCCGTTATATCCCGTGGCCGGGTCCGCCGAGTGATCAGGGGCCAGCTCCAATGTCCATTGTAGACAGATCTTTTCTCCACCGGGGGTGGTTGAGCCAGTTACGCTGAAGGCGAGGTGTCGGCCCTCGGTGTGGGGGAGCTGCATATGGTCGGGCGGGGTGTGGGTATCTGCGGAATCGGCGTGGTGAGCGCGTACGGGTGGCGCCGCGAGTCGCTCTGGGAGGGTCTGGTGAGCGGCAAGCCCGCCGCCGTGGTCGTCCCCGAGCTGGGCAGTTTCCCCGGTGACACCGTCTGGGCGGCCTGTGTCGGGGAGGGCGGTGATCCGGCGGACGGACCGAGCAGGTTCGCGCAGGCGATGCGCGCCGCGGCCAGAGAGGCCATTGAGGACGCGGGCACCCGCGGCTGGTTGCCGGGTCGCCGGGTCGGCCTTTTGCACGCGGTCGTGCTGGGCGAAGTGGACCTGTGGCGCGACTTCTACGTCACCCGCGGCGGAAAACTGCCGGTGCACGACTACCTCGCGCTGATGCCGTCCACGCCGATGTCGACGTTCATGCAGGAATACGGTTTCCACGGTCCCGCGATGAACGTTTCGGCGATGTGCGCGTCCGGCAATGCCGGCCTGATCACGGCAAAAGCCTGGCTGGACGCGGGAATCGTCGACGACGTCGTGTTCGTCGCGACGGATCTTTCCCTCACGCTGGAGAACATCGCCCACTTCGTCCGGCTCGGCGTCGCGGTCGTCGACGCCGAGCCGCTCGACGCCTGCCGTCCGTTCCAGCAGGGCAGCAGAGGTTTCGTGATGGGGGAGGCGTCCGTGGCGTTCGTCCTTTCGCGCCGTGCGACGCATCCGTACGCAGTCACGCTCGGCGGCGCGATGTCGCACGACGCCTACCACGTGACGTCGATCGACCCGCGGCTCGACCAGATCATGGCGTGCTTCACCGACGCCTTGGACAACGCCGCGGTGAGCGCCGCCGACGTGCGCTACTTCAACGCGCACGGCCCCGGCACCGCGCAGTGTGACGCCGCCGAGGCGGCCGTGCTGGAGCAGCTGTTCGGTTCGGACACCGCGATCTACTCGGTGAAGCCGCTGACCGCCCACTGCCAGGGCGCGGCGTCGGCGATCGAGGTGGCGGTGACCGCGATGGCCTACGACCGCGGCGTGATCCCGGCCCCGCCGGTGGTCGCGGCCGGGCATCCGGGACTGCTCGACGGGCTCACCCCGGTCGGCGACGGCGTGACGATCAAGTCGTCGCTCGGCATGGGCGGCCACAACTCGGCGGTCGTGCTGGCACCGCCGGCGTGACGCCGGGCCGCTACCAGGGGAACGCGGCCTTGAGGGCGGCCGAGACGGGTGCGAGGCCGGTGACGAGAAGGTCGAGCTCGGCGGGGCTCAGGACGCGGTACGGCGCCTCCGCGAGCCGGTCGGTGAGCCCCTCGACGCGTTCCTTCGCGGCCCGGCCCTCGGCGGTGAGCCAGCCGTCGGCCCCGACCAGGCCTCGGGCGCGCATGCCGTCGATGACCGCGTTGAGCTGCGCGGCAGGCAGGTGGTGCACCCGGCCGAACTCGTGCGCGGGCAGGTCGGTGGACAGGGCGTGCAGCACGTGGGCCTCCGTGCCGCCGATGCCCTCGGCCATCAACGCGACGGTGTGGCCGTCACCGCGGTGCTCGCGGAGCAGGGTCGCCGCGTGCCACAACCGCGCCACGGGTTCCTCCGGCACCGCAACCGCGCGGAGGGCGGCGAAGAGAGCGCGCCCCTCGACCGGCGCACTGGTCGCCGCGCGCAGCAGGAGCTCCCCGGCGGGCGCGACGACGGGGTCGTCGGCGAGCTCGCCGAGGATCCGCCGCATCCCCGCGACGCAGCCCCGTTCGCGGGCTTCCAGCGCCGCCTCCGGCGTGGTCAGGTCCCAGATCTTCGGCAGGTGGCGCGCCACCTCGCCGGGCGCGAAGTTGTAGAACACGGCGTGGACCACCTCGGCCGGCACCGTCGGCCCGAACGGCGCCGCCCGGCCGGCGAAGTAGGCGTCCCACGGGTTGCGCAGGCCGAGCGCCATCAGGGCCTCGTCCGACTCGTCGGCGATGAAGGGCACCATGCCGATCGGCTCGATCAGGTCGAACATGCGGCGGGCGACGGGTTCCTGGTGCGACATCTGATCCCCTGTGGTCATGGCCCTCGGTGCGGGCCGCTCACCCACTCCACGAACGGCACGCACCGGATCCGACAGCGTCCCGTGCTCGATTTGCAGAATTTCGCCCGCTGCCAGCGGCTGACAGCGGGCTGTGCGCGTGCTGCCAGCGGCCGGGCGCATGGTTCTCCCGACACAGGGAGGAACGATGTCGCTGGCGATCAGGGCTGAAGGCCTGGTCAAGCACTACGGGGAGACGAAAGCCCTGGACGGGGTGGACCTCGAGGTGCCGGAGGGGAAGGTCGTGGGCGTGCTCGGGCCGAACGGCGCGGGCAAGACCACGGCGGTGCGGGTGCTGGCGACGCTGTTGCGCCCGGACGCGGGACACGCCACGGTCGGGGGACATGACGTGGTGAAGGACCCGAGGGCCGTGCGGTCGTTGATCGGGCTGACCGGGCAGTACGCGAGCGTGGACGAGGACCTGTCGGGGACGGAGAACCTCGTGCTGCTCGCGCGGCTGCTCGACTTCAGCCGCACGGGGGCGCGGGCACGGGCGGCCGAGCTGCTGGAGCAGTTCGAGCTGACCGACGCCGCGGGGCGGGCCGCCAAGACGTACTCAGGGGGTATGCGTCGGCGGCTCGACCTCGCGGCGAGCCTGGTCGGCAACCCGTCCGTGCTCTACCTGGACGAGCCGACCACCGGGCTCGACCCGCACGCCCGCAACGAGGTGTGGGCCGTGGTCCGCAAGCTCGTCGCGAACGGCGTGACGGTGCTGCTCACGACGCAGTACCTGGAGGAGGCCGACCAGCTCGCGGACACGATCACGGTGTTCGACCACGGCCGCGTGGTGGCCGAGGGACGGCCGGACGAGCTGAAGCGGCGCGTGGGCGGGCAGACGCTGCAGGTGCGGCCGACGTCGTTGCGCGATCTCGACGCGGTGCAACGGATTCTCGGCGACCTCACCGGCGTGCGGCCGAACCGGGACGACGACACCGGCCTGCTGACCGCGCCGGTCAGTGACCCGGTGCTGCTGTCCACGCTGGTCCGCAAGCTCGACGAGGCCGGGATCACCGCGGACGAGCTGGCGCTGCGGCTGCCGTCGCTCGACGAGGTGTTCCTGTCGCTGACCGGCAAGCGCGAGCCCGAGAGGAGCCTGGCATGACCGCCATCGCGTTCGACAGGGGTGTGCGGCACGGGCTCTCGCTCGGCTGGCGCGGCATTCTGAAGATCCGCAAGAACCCGGAGCAGCTCGCGGACGTGACGATCGCGCCGATCGTGTTCCTGGTGATGTTCACGTACCTCTTCGGCGGCGCGCTGGCGGGCAGCACCGACAGCTACCTGCAGATGCTCGTGCCGGGGATCATGGTGATGAACATCCTGCAGGCCAGCATGACTGCGGGCGTGCAGCTCAACACCGACGTGTCCAAGGGTGTGTTCGACCGGTTCCGCGCCATGCCGATCGCGCGGTCCGCGCCGCTGATCGGGGCGGTGCTCGCGGACATCGTGCGGTACGTGGTGTGCATCGTGGTGCTGCTGGTCGTCGCCGCGGTGATGGGCTTCCGGGTGCAGACCGGCCCGGTGGAGCTGCTCGTCGCGGCCGGTCTGACGATCGTGTTCGGGCTGTGCTTCTGCTGGGCGTCGGTGTTCGTGGGCATGCTGCTCAAGACGCCGCAGGCCGTGCAGGGCATCATGTTCGTGCTGATCATGCCGTTGACGTTCGGCAGCAACGTGTTCGTCGGCACCTCGACGATGCCGGGCTGGCTGAAGGCGTGGGCGGACATCAGTCCGGTCACGTTGATGGCGGACGCGTTGCGCGGGCTGCTCAACGGCGGTCCGATCGCCGGGCCGCTCACCGGTTCGCTGGTCTGGATGGTCGCGGCGGTCGCGGTGTTCTTCCCGCTGGCCACCTGGGCCTACCGCAAGCGGGTCTGAGCCCGAGGGGCGGGCGTCAGCCGCTGCCGACGCCCGCCTCCGCGCGGATCTCCCGCAGCGCCTCGGCCTTCGTGAGCGCGAGGGGTTCCGGTTCACCGATCTCGGCGACCAGCCGGCGCACGTCCGGGTCGCCGAGATCGAGCCGTCCGCGGATCCTCTGCGCCAGGGCGAGCACCCGTGCGGCCACCTCGTCGCGACCCTGCCGGTGCCGCACGATGGCGAGCAGTTCGGTCACCGACGCCAGGTCCGGCATGTCGCCGCGGTCCGACGTCGTCTCGATCGCGATCGCCACGCAGGCCTCGGCCTCGTCCGGCCTGCCCTCCGCGACCGCGAGCCGGCCGTCGAGGTTCGCCGACCACTCCCGGACGAACGGGGCCAGCACGGCCGAGCTGCCGGCGGACCGCTTCAACCGCGTGCTCTGGGCGCGTGCCTCCGCCAGCCGCCCCGACCGCAGCCAGACCTCGGCCTTCGCGTAGCCGATCATGACCGACAGCTGGTCGTTGCCGATGTCGTTGACGTACTTCTCGGCCTCGGCGACTTCGCGCGCCGCGGTCTCGTGGTCGCCGAGCCGGGCGTACTCGACCGCGAGCCGCCATCGTTGCTGCACCGCGTCGTCGGCGGAGCGCAGCTCCTGCGCCACCGCGAGACCCTTCCGGTACAGCGCGATGGCGCCCTCGTTGTCGCCGGTCTGGGAGACCAACGCGGCCTTCATGCCGAGCGTCATCGCCGAACCCCACCGGTCGCCGACCGCCGCGAACTGGTCGTACGCCCGGTCACGCGCCACTTCGGCGCCGTCGAGATCGCCTTCGTCGACCAGGATGAAGCTCAGGGCCCAGTCCGCCGCCGCCCGCGCCCACGCGTCGTCGCTCGCCGCCGCCCGCGCCACCTCCCGGCGGGCCATCTCGTGGTTCTGGCTGAGGAACGCGAGCATCGGCAACGCGATCGCCAGCGCCGGGTACTTGCTCGTGGCGCCGGTGCGCACGCAGTCGTCGATGACCGTCGCGGCCAGCTTCGTCTCCGGCAGGTTGGGGATGGCGGTCATGATGAGCTGCATCGCCCGGAACGTGGCGGCCAGGTCCTCCGGCAACGGCAGCTCGTCGCCCAGGGCGAGGACCTCGCGCACCGACAGCTGCGCGCGTTCGTTGTCCCCCTTGACCAGCCAGTACCAGAAGGCGCCGCCGAGCAGGTCGGCCGCCAGCTCCACGTCGCGGTCGTCGACCGCGCCGCGCAACGCGGCGACGACGTTGTCCTGCTCGGCCTCGAACATCGCGATCGCCTCGAGCTGGCGGGCGGTGCGGGTGAGCGGCTCCCACGTCACGGTCAGGTCCCGGTAGTACCGCCGGAACCGGCCGAGGATCTCGGTCTTCTCGCCGGACGCGTCGAGCTGCTCGTCCGCGAACACCCGGATCGTCTCCAGCATCCGGTACCGCGGCTCGCCTTCGAGCTCGAAAACGTCCACAATGGACTTCTCGACGAGTGACGTGAGCACGTACAGCGCGTCGTCGTGGCAGACGTGCTCGATCGCGGCCAGGTCGGCGCCGGCCGGGAACACCGACAACCGGCGGGCGAGCTGCCGTTCCTCATCGGTCAGCAGGTCCCAGCTCCACTCGACGACCGCGCGCAACGTCCGCTGGCGGGGCAGCGCCGTGCGGCTGCCCGAGGTCAGCAGCCGGAACCTGTCGTCCAGCCGCTGGGTGATCTGCCGGATCGTCATCGACCGCAACCGCGCGGCCGCCAGCTCCAGCGCGAGCGGCATGCCGTCGAGCCGGCGGCAGATCTGCTTCACGTCATCCACAGTGGACTCGTCCAGCTCGAACCCCGGCCGCACGGCACTCGCCCGGTCCAGGAACAGCCGCACCGCGCCGAACCCGCCGATGTCGGCCTGCCCGTTGGGCACCGCGAGCGGCCCGACCGGGCACAGCGACTCGCCGTCGATCGCGAGAGGCTCCCGGCTGGTCGCGACGATGCGCAGGTTCGGCACCCGCCGCAGCAGGTCGGCGGCGAACTCGGCGGCCCCGCTGATCAGGTGCTCGCAGTTGTCCAGCACCAGCAACGACTCGCCCGCGCCCAGCACCTCCGCGATCCGGTCCATGCCCTCGGCCCGCCGCCGCAGCGGTTCCCCGACGAACGTCACGTCGAACGCGCTGAGCACCGCGCCGGCCAGGTCCTCCTGGGCGCGCACGCCGGCCAGCGCGGCGAACCAGACGCGTCCCTTGGCGTGCAACGGATGCCGTGCCGCGGTCTCGGTGGCGAGGCGCGTCTTGCCCGCGCCGCCCGGCCCCACCAGCGTCACGAGCCGGGCCTGGCCGAGCTGCGCGGCGATCTGGGCGAGCTCCTCGTCGCGCCCGACGAAGCTGGTGAGCCGCACCGGCAACCGGTCGACCGCGGCGCGCGGCTTCAGCTCACCGCGCAGCGCCGCGAGGTGCACGTCCTGCAGCTCCTGCGACGGGTCGACGCCCAGTTCGTCCGCGAGCCGCCCGCGAACCTCCTCGTACACGCGCAACGCGTCGGACTGCCTGCCCTGCGCGCACAACGCCCGCATCAGCAGCCCTGCCGTGCGCTCCCGCAACGGGTGCTTCTCGTGCACCGCCGTCAACGCGGCGACGTCGAGCTCACCGGTCGCGAACCGCTCCTCCTCTGCGGCGAGCCGGGCCTCGTCGAGCCGCACGACCGCCGCCGCGGCGAACGGCGCCTCGCGCACGTCGGCCAGCGCCTCACCACGCCACAACGCGAGCGCCTCGTCCAGCCGACCGGCCGCGCGCAGCCGGTCGAACCGGAAGACGTCGACGTCCTCCCGCGCGACCGCGAGCCGGTACCCGCCGGGCTCCAACGTGACGTCCGGGCACACCTTGCGCAGCCGCGACACGAGCGACTGCAAGGCGTTCGAGGCGTCCGCGGGCGGCTGCTCACCCCACAGGTCGTCGATCAGCGTCGTCGTCGGCACCGGCCGGCCGGGGTCGAGCGCGAGCCGGGCCAGGAGCATGCGGACGCGGGCACCACCGATGTCGACCGGTGTGCCGTCATCGGCCTCGACCGCCGTCGGGCCCAGCAATGCCACGCGCACACCTCCAGCTTTCCAGACGCGCTCGGGGACGCTGCGCCGAACCGATCATCTGGTCGCGTCGCGACCCTGGGCGCCGGCCAATGCCAGCTGATCAAGGAATTCCATTTGTATTTTCTATCCGCACGTGCCGGTGCGGGTCCGAATGGGTGATGCGGGGAATTCGTCGAAGCTCGCCGTAACGCTCGGCGACAACTGCTCGATCACATTGACGCCTAGGGCAGAGGTAAAAGCTGTCGAGTGCTACCGGGTGCTCGGTCGGCTGGTCGCCGTGAAATGGACAAAGGAATGTTCACGACGGCCTGAACTGCTTTGTTCCGGCAGAAGTGGACATCGTTCGAGAGATTTTCGGACAAATAGAGGACGAAGGTCCTCGCCGTCGTGGTTCGACGCATCGCCGTGCAGTGTGGAGAGGATGAGCCGTGCCCGGAGAAAGCCTGAACGTTCTGCCACGGCGCAGTTCTTGTCGTGGCTGCTCGGCTCCGGCGGAAATCGATGACCGGTTCTGCGGGAACTGCGGGCTGCCGACCGGTCTCGCGCCGGCGGCGAGCGCGCCGCAGCAGGGAGCCCCGGTGCCGGTGGCTCGGCAGCAGCCGGGCAGGGGGCCGGACATCGGCGAGATGACCCGGCTGGCGGGTACGGCCGGGCAGACACATCTGGCGGCGATGCTCTCGACGTCAGCGCGCATGTGCGCGGCGTGCGGTGCCGACTACACCCAGGACGAATCATGTGCCCAGTGCGGCAGCGCGCGTGATCTGCTCGCCATGCCGCCACAGGATCCGATCGGCCTGCTGTACGAGTACCGGAGCATGCTGCGCAAGCGCCGCGCCATGCGGATCGGGACGAGCGAGACGGGGCCGCTCTTCCTCCTGCACGACGGCAAGATCGAGCAGCGCGATCCGGGTTCGCTGAAGCCCGTGCCGATCCCGCTCGCTCCTGACAGCGGCGAGTGGCTCAGCCCGGCTGCGGCGGTGCTGCGTCTCGCACTCGCCGCGGGGTCGCGCGAGGTGAACCTGCCGTGGGCGTCCCAGACCCTGTTCGACCACGCCTTCGGGCACGCGCGGTCGCATCCCGGCGCCGGACGCCGGCTCGCGTTGGACGCCGTGCGGCTCGGCCACGTGGATCTGGTGGTCCACTGCGGACTCGGCGAGTCCGAGCAGTCCTGGCTGCGGCTCATCGCGGCGGCGCGGCGAGGTGACGTCCCGGACGTCGTCGAGGCGGCGGTGGCGTTGCCCGTGGACCGGTATCGGCAGAAGGTCGCGGTTCTCGCGGTGTTCGCGGGTCAGTTGCGCCGCGTGCGCGGTGCGGCCGAACGGCTGGCGCCTGCCCTGGCCGCCTTCGCACCGAGCGAACCGTTGGCCTGCCTCGTCCAACGAGCGGTGGGCATCGTCGCCTGCACTCCGGCGCAACGGCGTGCGGACGTCGTGTTGCTGGCCGGACTGGTCGACGCGCCCCCACCCCTCCTCGCTCTCGCCTCCGCGGCGTTGACGGAGATCCAGCCTGAGGACGCGCGGCTGCTCGGGGCGCGCGGCCGGGTGGCGGCCGTGCACGGCTCGCCCAGGGCCGTGGAAGAGCTGGTCGTCGGCAGCGATCTCGACGCGGCACCGCTCGCGGTCGTGGACGGACTGGTCGACGCGGGAGTCCTGACCTCGCACCAGATCCGTGCACTGCGCCGGGAACCGGGCGAACTCGTCTACCTGCTGGCGCGGACCAGTCCGGAGGAGTTGACGGACGACCAGGTCGTCCAAGTCGACCACGCCGACGAACGGGTCCGCCGCGCGCACGAACGCGGTGTGGCCGACGCAGGGGAGCAGGCACCGCAAAGCGCGATGTCCCGGCATCTGCACGTGCTGGACGACCTCACGCACAACCGCCTTGACGACGTACGGCTGGGTGACGTGCTTCCCGAGCACGCCGACACCGCCGGGCGGCTGGCCACCGGACTGCGCCGGGCCGGCGAGTCCGGAGATCCGATCGACGCGCTGGACGAGGTGGTGCTGGCCGACCGCACGACGTGGCAGCCGCTGGCGAACGTGCTCGGTGCGGGTGCGGGTGCGGTGGTGCGTGGTGAGGCGGTCCGCCGGCGGTTCCCGGCGTTCGCGGACTGGCTGTCCCTGGTCGCGGCTCGGGAACGGTTGTTCGTCGCGGACTGGACGGGTGCGGCGCAGGAGGCCCGCGACTGCCTCGCCCACGCCACCGATGAGGCGGTGCGGGACGAAGCGCACAACCTGCTCGCGTGTGCACTGCACCACTTGGGGCAGCACGGTGCGGCGCTCGCCGAGCTGGAGACCGCGATCGAGGGTGAGTACTCGGTCTCGTTGCTGGCCAACATCGCTGTCGTCGCGGCACATCTCGACCGCGAGCTCGCGGCCCGGCACCTGAGCCGGGTGGTGCGCGAAGCGCCCTCCCAGGTGATGCGGGCGAACGCCGCGATGCGGGCGCTGCGGATGTGGCAGGGCGACGGTTCGAAGAACTGGGAAGGCGAGGACCTCGCCGCGGACAAGCTGCCGTCGATGTTGCGCGAGCCGCTGCGCACGATCATCACACAGCCGATCGGGCTCGACGAGTTCCGCGAGGTCGCCGGTGTGCTGGCCCGTTTCGACGCCGAGTGGCTGCGGGCCCCGCAGAGCCTGGCCGCCTCACCGCACCGCGACTCGCTCGAAGCGTCGTTCTACCGCGCCAGGGCGAGCGAGCAGATGTACACCGCGATCGTCGACGTGCTCGCCACCGTCACCGACTGGGACTCCGCACCGGAATGGATCAGGCAGGAACGTGACGATCTGGTGCAGCAGACCAAGGAATACCTGCTCGAGCACATCGACGACCCCGACAACGTCGCCGGTGTGGTCGCACTCGCACTCGCTCAGCGACTGCACGGTGTGAGCCGGTTCGACCAGGTCTGCCTCCTGCTGCTGGGGGTCGCGACGCTGACGTACCACGTGACGCACCGGGAGGAGGAGATCGCGAACTCCCTGGTCGACGCCTACACGGCCGCAACGCGGTCAGCCCCCGGGCTGCCGGCCGAGGACCAGGAAAAGGTGTCCTCCCTTCTGGATCTCGCGCAGCGGCGCATCGCGTTCAACCTCTACAAGGCGCGGTCCCGTGAGGTCCAGGAGCGCATCGACAACTACAACGCCGCACTCGACCTGCTCGATCGGGCGCAGATGGGCAGCAACGCGTGGTTCCTCGCCCGGCACGAGGTGGCCGAGACGGTCGAGATGTGCACGAGGGTCCGTGACCAGCTGACGCCGTGGCTGCGCGCGGCGAACCACGAGGACGTGCGCAGCCTGCTGATGGATCTGCTCGACCACGTGCGAGAACTCGAAACCAAGGCCCGCCGGGTGCTGGGCAACTGAGGAGTGCCGGCTGTGGACAGTCCCAATCCCTACCTGCTGCTCGGCGTCGACTACGGCGCGGACGCCGCGACGGCCCGCCGGTCGTTCGCCCGTGCGGCCAGGCGGATCCGCCGCGCCGGTGGCGACGCCGCGGTCAGCATCGAAGACCTCAACCGCGCTCTGCACGAGATCCAGCAGCGCGACGACGACCCGGCCGACGCGGTGGACCAGTTCCGCGTGCCGGCCAACCCCGGCGTCTTTCAGCCTGGGCGGACCGGCATGTTCGCACCCGCCCCACGACCGCTCGCACGCAGGACCGAGGTGGGCGAGTCCGATGTGGACGTCGTCGAGGGATGGCTGGCCGACGACCTCTGGGAGCTGTTGGGCGCGGTCACGCCCCGGCTGACCCGGTTCGACGACGGATATCCGCGGTAGGAGAGGAAAACCGATGACTCGCAGGGCAAGGGAAGCCGCAGCGCGCCTGGAGCGGCTCGAGCAGCTCGTCGACGGCATCAGCCGGTCGATCGAGAAGATCGAGGTCGCCACGATCGTGCGCGACCCGTCCTCCGGCTTGTCGGCCGAGGCGTACGAGGGGCTGCGCAAGCAGGTGGTGGCGGCCGCGGGCAGCCGCATGACGCACCTGCACCAACTGGCGCGGTTCGCGGAGGCGCTCGACATCGGTCACCTGGAGGCGCTGCCCGACCTCGTGCGCGAGTGGATGGACCAGGCGGGGCTGGTCAAGGTTCAGGACGCCGCGGACGAGCGCTACTACGACGTGCTCGGCGGGCAGGGCGACGGGCTGCGCGTGCTGCGGTTCGGCTACGTGGACGCGATCACCGGCCGGCCGATCGTCATGGGCCAGGCGGAACGGGTGCGGTCCATGCCGGACGTGAACGAGGGCGCGCATCGGCGCATGGACGTCGGCGATCAGGAAGAGGTGCGGTCGTGAACCCGTTCGGAATCGACTTCGGCACGACGAACTCCGTGCTGGCCCAGTGGAACGGCCGTTCGGTGGACGTGCTGCCGATCGACGACCCGCCAGGGGCCTGGAAGGAGATGGGCTTCGACAAGGTCATGCCGTCGGTGCTGGGGATCGAGCCCTCCGGTGAGACCAGGTTCGGCTGGCACGGCAAGAGGATGGACAGCGGCAAGCTGGAAGCCGTCAAGCGGTTGTTCGCGACCGAGGAGTTCGTGGAGATCGGCGGTCACTCGGTGTCCGTCGAGGAAGCGGCCGCACTGCTCTTCGGGCACATCCGCGGCGCCTCGGCGGGCATCACGGTGGACCGCGCGGTCGTGACCATCCCCGCGAACAGCCGCGGGCTGGCCCGGTTCCGCACCAAGCTGTGCGCGGGCTTGGGCGGAATCGAGGTGCAGGCGTTGCTGAACGAACCGACCGCCGCCGCGATGGCCTATTCCGTCGACGCGACGCGCGACCAGAACGTCCTGGTCTTCGACTGGGGCGGAGGCACGCTCGACGTCACCGTGCTGGAGACGATCGAGGGAGTCTTCATCGAGCGAGCGTCCAAGGGCATTCCGCGCAGTGGCGGCATCGACCTCGACGAGGCGTTCGGCCAGGCCGTGCTGGCCGCCCTGCCGGTGCGGCCGTCGTGGAGCCCGGTGCAGCAGTCGCAGTTCCGGCTGGAGGTGGAGCGCGCCAAGATTCTTCTGTCCACCCAGGACGAGGTGAACGTGGTACTGCCCGACGGCCGGTACTTCCCGGTCACGCGGGCGATGTTCGTCAAGGCGATCAGCTCGCACCTCGACGAGGTGCGCCGCCCGATCGAGCAGTGCCTGGCCGACCTGTCGATCAGCCCCGCCTCGATCGACCAGCTGGTCATGGTGGGCGGCAGCAGCAAGATCCCCGCGGCGCGCACCATGGTGTCGGAGATGCTCGGCCGGGAGCCCGCCGGTGGGTGCGACCCGATGACGGCGGTGGCGCAGGGCGCCGCGATCGCGTCGGCGATCCTGCTGGGACAGCTGGACAAGGACTTCTTCGTGGCCACCGAGCACGCACTCGGGACGGTGGTGCACGACGACCACCAACGGTCGCGGTTCAGCGTGCTCATCCCGCGCAACCACCAGTTGCCGGCCAAGGCGACGGACACCTACCTGCCCGCTGTGCAGGGGCAGGACGAGGTCCGCATCTGCGTCATCGAGGGCGACCCCGAGAAGGCCGTCGACCACGAGGACAACGTGATCCTGCGCGAGTGGGTCATTCCGGTCGACCCCGGCCTCAGCCAGGCCGAGAACCGCTTCACCATCACCTACGAGTACAACGTCGACGGCATCCTGCACATCGTCGTCGCGGACGTCAGGACCGGCAACGTCCTGCTGCGCGACGACGTCTCGTGGGGCGTGACCAAGGACCGGTCGAAGCTGGTCGAGCTGGCCAAACGCGTCAGCACGACGATCGGCACCGGCGCGGTGAACGGTGGTGGTGCCAAGCCTGCGGCCACGCGAAACGGTGACCCGGAGGTCGCCGCGCTCACCACGCGGGCGCGGACGAAGGTCATCCCGTTCGTCGACGACGACGAGGCGTCCCGGATCGAGGCCATCTGCGTGGACCTGGAGAACGCCGGCGGCGCCGGTGTCGACGAGTGCAAGGAGGCGCTCTCCAGTGCGCTCCGCTCGTACGCCTACCTCCTCGTCTGAACCGGCGTCCGGCCACGCCGAGTGCCGGATCCTGCCGATCTACCTGGTGTGCGACCTCTCCGCGTCGATGGCGGCGGGCGACCGCGCGGCCGCCATGCGCGACTCGGTGACCGCGCTGCGCGACGCGATCTGGGCGAATCCGGTGGTGAGCGATGCCGCGCGAGTGGGTGTGATCGGTTTCGCGGGCTCGGCGTGGGTGGTGCTGCCGTTGTGCGACATCGCGGCGGTCGACGAGATCCCCGCACTGACACCGGCGGGTCTCACCAGCTACTCGTCGGCGTTCCGGCTGCTGGCGAAGACGATCGAGGCCGACGTCGCCCAGCTCGCCGCGGACGAGTTCGCGGTGTGGCGGCCGATGGTGTTCTTCATCAGCGACGGGGAGCCGACCGACAGCCGGGCGGTGTGGGCGGCCGAGCTCGACCGACTGGTCCACGGCGGCTCGCCGTGGCACCCGGAGATCGTGTCGTTCGCGATCGGCGACGCCAGTCCCGCGACCCTGGCACAGGTGGCGACCACGCGCTGCTTCGCCGCCCGCTCCGGCGAGGCGGTCGAGCAGGCGATCTCGGGGATCGCCGACCTGGTGATCCGCAGCGTCGTCGCCTCCGGTACCGCGGGCGCACCGGTGCTGCCGCGGTCGGCGCCCGCGGGCTTCGACGAGGTGGACCTGCTGTGAACGTGCCGGCGGTGTTGCGGGCGACGGACGTGACGGAAGGGACGCTGCTCGGCGAGGGAGGGCAGGGCAGGGTGACCGAGGTGATCGCGCTCGGCGGGCGGCCTGCGCGGGATCTCGTGGTCAAGCGCTACCACGACGAGATCGTGATCAACCCGGCCTCGCTCACCCGCCTCGTCGCCCTGCGCCGCTCCATGTCCGAAGTGGACAGAGTGGCGCTGGACGCGGTGGCGTGCTGGCCGCGCGCGGTGCTGGTGTCCGGAGACCGCGCGATCGGCGCACTGCTCCCACGCGTGCCGGAGGACTTCACGTTCGGCATGCGCATGCCGGAAGGCAGGCACGTGGTGGTGCTGCGAGAGTTGCAGTTCCTCATCGCGGACTCGGTGGCCTTGCGCCGGAGGGGCATCGCCGAGCAGGACGCCACCACATCCCTGCGAGTGCTCGCTCGCTGCGCGGAGGCGGCCGCGATGCTGCACCGGCACGGGGTCGTGCTCGGTGACACGTCGGTGAAGAACGTGCTCTGGCGGGCCGGGCCGGACCCCGCCGCATACCTGGTCGACTGCGACGGGTTCCGGCTGGGCGGCGCGGATCCCGTGTCTCCGCAACCGAACTCGCCCGGCTGGGACGACCCGTTGTTCCCCGGCACCCAGAACCAGCAGTCCGACGTGTACAAGACCGCCCTGGTCGTCCTGCGCGCGGTGGCGAGGAACTTCCACACCAGGGACCCCGAACGCGCCGCGGCCGTGCTCGGGCCCCGGCTGATGCCGCTGCTGCGGGCATCGCTGTGCGCGGATCCCGGCAGCAGACCCTCGATCTCGGCCTGGCCGGAGCTGCTGCTCCACCGGGCGGAGGAACTCAGCGCACTCACCCGTCCGGAAGGCGTGAACATCCGATGAGCGAAGACAAAGCCAAGCTCCTGCCGTTCTACGTCGTCATCGACGTCTCGTACTCGATGGACGGCGAGAGCATCACCGCGGCCAACGACATCATGCCCGCACTGCTCGACGCGCTCGCCCAGAACCCCATCCTCAGCGACAAGGTCAGGTTCTGCCTCGTCGACTTCTCCGACGACGCAAGGGTCCTGTTGCCGCTGTGCGACATCCTTGAGCCGTCGCTCACGATCCCGGGGCTGGCGGTGCGTGGAGGAACGTCGTACGCCGCGGCTTTCCGGTTGCTGCGCAAGACCATCGAGGACGACGTCGCGCAGCTGAAGGGAGACAGCTACAGCGTCCACCGTCCCGCCGTGTTCTTCCTCAGCGACGGGGCTCCCTCCGACCAGGAACAGGAATGGCGCGACGCATTCGCGGAGCTGACCGCGTACGACCGGCAGAGCGGCATCGGCTTCCCGATGTACCCGAACTTCATCCCGTTCGGCGTCGCGCAGGCCGACCCGCGCGTCCTGCAGCAGCTGATCCACCCCGCCACGGGCACCAAGCAGATGCGGATGTTCATGATGGACAAGGGGAACACGGCCGCCGAGGCGATCAGGGCGATGGCGGAGATCCTCGTGTCGAGCGTGGTGAACTCGGGCAACAGCATGGCGGGCGGCTCGTCGGGCATCGTCCTGCCGACCACGGCTCAGCTGCCGGCCGGGATCAGCACCTACAGCGCGGACGACGACGACTTCCTGTGATCGGCGACCCCCAGCTCTTCGAGGAGATTCCCATGTCACGTGGCAAGCACGCCGCGGGTTCCCCTGC
This sequence comes from Lentzea sp. NPDC004789, assembly GCF_053601075.1. Lineage (NCBI taxonomy): Bacteria > Bacillati > Actinomycetota > Actinomycetes > Pseudonocardiales > Pseudonocardiaceae > Lentzea > Lentzea sp. NPDC004789. The sequence goes on from NZ_JBSGBE010000010.1 coordinate 83,165, forward strand.
CGCGGCGGACCCGGACGACGTCCCGGTCGAGTGGAACGACGGCGCGAGGCCGTGCAGCGTCGGTGACCCGGGCAGAGCCGTGTCCGCCGTGGTGACCCAACGGGACGCCAGATTCCGGTTCCGCAGCGACTTCGTCGTCGACGGGACGCGGCTACCGGTGCCGGACGCGCCGTCGGCCGACCTGCGGGCCGCGGCCGCGAGAGGCCTCAAGAACCGCTACTACGGACGCGTCTGCCAGGACGAGTACGCCTTCCTCGTCACCGAGGACGGACGCTGGCTCGTCATGGCGGTGTCCGACGGCGTCTCGGCGGGCACGCACTCGCACATCGCCGCGAAGATCGTGGCCAGATCGGGGTGCGCCGAGCTGGAGCGACGGCTGGAGCGCGACGGGCCGGAGAAGATCGACTGGACGGCGGTGCTGCACCTGCTCGCCGACGAGGTGGAGTCCTACGGGCGCGCGGAGCTGGCCTTGGCCGATCGGGAACAGGTGGCCGCGACGCTCGCCGCGACCGCTCTGTTCGCGGTGGTGGATCTCGCTCCGGACGAACCAGGGGCGCTGCCCGTGCACGTCATGCAGTTCGGCGACTCCTCGGCGTGGCTGCTGCGCCCGGACCAGGAGAGACCCTGGACTCCGCTGCAGCCGGTGAAGAACGAGGGCAGCGTCATCGCCTCGTCCGCGACCGCGGCGGTTCCCCTGGTGCCGCAACGACTGCCCGCGTCGGTCGAGACGTGGATCGCGGACGGGGAGGCGCTCGTGCTGATGACCGACGGCGTCGGCGACGCGCTCGGCAGTGGCGAGGGTGAGGTCGGCCGTTTCCTCACGTCCTGCTGGAGCGAGCCGCCGGAGGCACTCACCTTCGCGTCGCAGGTGAACTTCGGCCGGCGTTCCTTCGACGACGACCGCACCGTGGTTGCGGTGTGGCCGGTGCGCCGGTCGTGAACGACGAGGTCGACCTGGCCGAGTTGGGCCGGCTGGGCGACCGGATCGGCAAGGGCGGGCAGGCGGTCGTGTACCTCGTGCCGGGCCTGACCCTGCCCGACGTCTCCGGCCCTCTGGTGTACAAGGCATATCTCGGCCAGCAGTCGGCCCCGCACGGCTTCCGGGCGATCGTGCGGGTGCGCAGCGCGCTCGACGTCAAGGACCGCCATCGGCTCGACACGATCGCGGCGTGGCCCGCACGCGTCGTGCGGTCGGAGGGCCACATCAGCGGCGTGGTGATGCCGTTGATCCCGGACTCGTTCTTCCAGCAGCGACGGCTGCCCAGCGGAGTGTCCAGCCGGGATCCGCGGGAGGCGCAGAACCTGTTCGTGGCACCGGATCTCGCCGGCCGGCTCGGCATGCCCGCGCTGACCGGTGCGGACCGGCTCGCGGTGTGCAGGGACCTGGCCGGCGCGCTGTCGTTCCTGCACGACAAGGGGATCGTCTTCGGCGACGTCAACGCGAAGAACGAGCTGTTCCGCCTCGCACCGGAACCGACCGTGATGCTCGTCGACTGCGACGCCGTCCGGATTCGCGGCAGCGCCGCGGTCGTGCGGCAGCTCAACGCGCCGGACTGGGACCCGCCGGAGGGCCTCGTGCTCACCCAGGCCACCGACGTCTACAAGCTCGGACTGTTCGTGCTGCGCGCGCTGAGCCCCGGCCCGCAGTCCTCGACGGCCCGCGACCCCGCACGGCTTCGTCACGTGCTGGATGCCGACGGGTACGACCTGCTGGCCCGGTCGCTCTCCGCGCGGGCGAAGGACCGGCCGGCCGCGGCCGCCTGGTACAGCTACCTGGCACGCCGGACACCTCGTCGCAGTTCGAACGCCGTCGACCCGGTCGTCGCGCCGCGCCTGTCCGAGCAGCGTCCGGTGACCAGTGGATGGCGGCGGGACCCCGCGACCGGCAGGTGGGTGCCGGCGCGGTGAGGTGCGCGGTCTGCGGCCGGCAGCCGGTGTCCTGCTCGGTCTCCCTGCGCGGTCAGGTGATCTGCGACGAGCACGGCGAGTCCGGTCTCTGCGTCGGCTGCGCCCGGCCGCGTGCCGTCGGCGAGCAGGGGTGGCCGGACCTCGGCGCGGGCGTGATCAGGTGTCCCGAGTGCGCTGTGGACGCCGTCGACACCCAGCACGACGTTCGCCGCGTGTTGCCCGGCATCCGCCGCACTGCCGGGGAACTGGGCTTCACACTGCGCACTCCTGTTCGCGTGGTCCTCGCCGACGGGGAACGGCTGAGGTCGGCCGTGGGCGGCGCGCTGCTCCCGTTGGGAATCACCGAGATCGCCGTCAGCGGCGACCAAATGGGCGCGACGGTGATCCGGGTGCTGGGAGGCCAGCCGCACGACCTGTTCGGTGGCACGGTGTCACACGAGCTCGGCCACGCCTGGCTGGCGGAGAACAGCGTGCGCCTCAGGACCGAAGCGCTGGAGGAAGGCGTGTGCGAGCTGATCGCCTACGCCTGGCTCAAGAAGGCCGGTACGCCGTTCGCGCTGGCGTTGCGGGACAGGATGCGGCACAACCCGAACCCCGTGTACGGCGCGGGCTTCCGGCTCGTGCACGGCAGCGTGCGCATGCACGGGATGGCGGCTGTGCTGTCATCTCTCGCACGCACCGGAGGACTGCCGTGACCGTCAAGGCATTGCTTCGGGCCGCCGCACGACGAGCATGTGCCCGCCGAGGTTCCGCCAGCCCCCGTCCAGGACGTCGATCGGCAGCATGACTCCCGGCTTGCCGGTCGGATCGTTCACGATGATCGTGTTCACCTCTCCGTTGATCTTCACGACACCTGTCACCACGACGGAGTGGTTGGTGTTCTCGTGAGTGAGGTTGCTGTCGTCGTGCACGAACATGTCCGACGGACGGTCCGGGCTGTACCTGTCCCGGAAATCGCGTGAGTTCACCTCGATGGCCACGCCGTGCCCCTGCTCGACCAGGTCCGCGATGTCCTCCACGGTCATGTCGTGCAGGTGCGTGCCCTTCAGCCCGAGCGACTCGAGCAGCTCGATCTGGTGCTCGGCCTTGACTCCACCCCAGAACTGCGGATCGTTCTCGTCCATCTCGTACTGGCCGTTCTCGACAGCCGCGTCGAGGACCTCGGACTCGGAGGTCTCGACACCCTGCTGCTGGGCGAGCTGCGCCACGGTGGTCACGCCGCACGTGCGCTTGACACCGCGGTCGTTGTGGCCCTGCGGGAGCCAGCCCGGAATGGACTTCTCGGGATCGCCGATGATCTCCACGTCCGGGATCTCCTTGAGCGCCTTGATCCGGCTCAGTCCCTGCTCGCGCTTTTGCTGGACAAGGGTGTCGTCCGCAGCGTCCTGCGCGGGGCTGTCCGGTGGAACGTCGTCGACGATCAGGCGGGCCAGCCGCTCGTACCCGTCTTCCCCCGAGGTGCTCGGCTGCCACGGTTCGTCCGGGGTGGCCTGCGTCAGCTGCTCGATGTCGTCGTCTTCGAGGAAGTCGCCTAGCTCCGAAGCGGAAGAGGCCTGGGTGCCGGGCAGTTGTTCAGGTGTCCCGGCGTTCCCGCGTTCGGTGTCGCTCGCCGGGTCCGGTCGGGTGGGGTGGTCGTCGAGTCGTTCGGGGGCGACCTGAGTCGGCCGGCCGGGTTGCTCGGCGTGATCCTGTGGTGCTGGGAGCTGCTCCGGGTGGACGGGGTCACCAACCGCGGTTCGGTCCGGGTGGTCGCCGGGTTGCGGGACGTCGTCCCACGGCGTGGGTTCCGGGGAGCGCCGCATGGCGTCGGCGAATGCGGTCTGCACGGCCGGGACGGGCTGGTCCTGAGATGCGTGGTCGAGGTGGGACGTGCCGGTGAGCGCGGCCTGGCGGAACGGCCGGTTGAGGTGCCCGGTTCGGTCGGCCGGCGCTGGGTCGAGCCCGACGGTCTCGCCCACCGCGGCCTGACCGAGTGGGTGGGCGGGTGGCTGGGTGGTTTCCGGTGGCAGGTCTGGTGTGGGGTGGCCGGGTTGTTCGGTTCGGTCGCGTGGTGCGGAGTCCTGGCGTGGTGGGATGGTGTGACCGAGCGGCCCGGCCTGGGCTCCGGGCACCGGCTGCCGGTCGAAGTGAGCGGAGGCGGGTGGGAGGTGGAGTTCCGCTGCCGGTCCCTGCGGCGCAGGCTCCAGTTCGAGCTGTCGCGACTTCTCCGGCGAAGGGGGTTCCCAGGCGACGGCTGGCGTCGGTTCGAGGAGTTCGTCGATCTCGTCGCGGCGCTGTGGCGAGACCGCCTCGAGGTTGAAAGCGGGCTTGAACTCCGGCACCTCGCCGGGCCGGTCGAAGAACCTCTCACTCATCGTCAGACCTCCAGAGGGGGCGGAGCCGGAACGCAGGCCAGGTCGCGTCGAGTCCCATCTCGGCCAACGCGTTGTTGAGGCGCGCGGCGGGTGAGGTGCCGCGGGAGATGACACCGGTCAGGTCGTCGATGACCGGAGGGTCGCCGCCGAGGACTCCTTCCTGGGGGACCAGGTCTCTCCTGGCAAAGGCAAGGGCATCCGCGCGTTGTGCGGCCCACGTCGTTCCGGGCAGGGAGAAGCCGGCGGTGGCCCACGCGGCGGTGCGCGGGTGTGGGCGTTCGACGTCGTCGCCGGGGCGTGGGGTGGCGTGCAGGGCGCGGAGGATCCAGGCCCAGCGGTAGTGGCCGACGCGCCAGCGCGGTTCCGGCACGCCGACGTTCGCGCCGGACAACAGTTGCCGCATCACCCCGGCCACCCGGCCGGTGAGGTCGCGTGGGTCGTACCAGCGCAACATGTGCACGCCGCGGCGGTCGACGGACGCGGCACAGGCCGCTCCCACAGCGCAGTCGAGCAGTGAGTCCGGCAACCCCAGCAGGCGGGACCGGAACGGCTCCGACAGGGACCCGAGCGGTTGACCCAGCACGTGTGCGAGGACGGTGACCTCCGCCCACAGCGAGATCCACGGCCCGTCCGGCAGGTGTTCCGCGCGCACGATCCGGTCCAGCGTGCACGGTGCCGCACCGCATCGAGGAGGGCAGCCGGCGCCGCGTCTGCCGACCGGAGGAGTGAGGACGGCAGGGCTGCGGGACTCCTTGGTCCGTCCGGTGGCGTCCACGGCGACCAGCACCGGCCGGTCCATCCCGTCGGCGTGAGCCGCGGCGACCCCGGGAGGCAGCGACACGACGTGCTCCGACTGCTCGTCGGAGACGTTCATCGTCGCGCCGACGAAGTCCCTGTCGTCCTTGGCCGGCAAGCGGTGCACGAGCTTGACGGCGCTGTTCTTCACCACGTCGGGCAGCAGCTTCGCCGGGATCTGCTCCGCTACGACGATGCCCTCGCCGTAGGCGCGGACCTCGGCGAAGAGGTTCGCGAACAGGGCGACGGCCTGGGCGGCCGCGGAACCGGTTTCGACATGCCGCAGCAGCCGGTGCGCCTCCTCGATCACCGTGACGTGTGCGAGTCCCGGCGCGGTCAAGCCGTGTTGCTCGCGCAGCCGGAGCAGCTCGAACACCCGGAGCATCACGCAGCCGATGAAGAACGCCTTGTCGTTGTCGTCACCGAGATCCTCGATCTCGAAGACCACGTTGCGCGTCAGCAGCGCGCCGAGGTCGAGCGGATGGCCGCCCTCGAAGAACCTGCCGGGTGTACCTGAGCGGAGACTGCCGATCCTGACGCTGACGAACCCTCGCATGTTCTGCCGCACTTCAGGGCCGTAGCCGACGTCGTCCACCGCGGCGAGCGTGTGGCGCTGGAGGTCGGAGAGGGTCGGCCACCGCGGCAGCACGCCCACCGCAGCGGTGAGCGATGCGCCGAGCGCCAGGTTCCAGCCGACCGCCGTGTAACAACGCGTCAGGGCGCGGGCGAGAATCTGCGGGAACGGCTCCTGAGCGTCGAAGGAGGCGGTGAAGAGCGCGCTCACCATGTCCACGTGCGTCTGCAGCGGGAAGCACACCCGTTGGCCGTTGACGACCATCGAGCTCGGCTCCAGCGGATTGAGCGACGCCGGTGGGGCGTCCGGCGTGCCCGGCCGGATCACCAGGACCTCCGCAGGTGCCACCCGGCCCGCGATCGCCGCGTACTCGGCCTTGGCCGGTTCGACGACGAGCCACGGGATCCCTTTGCCGGACAGGGCCTCCAGCAACGTGCGCACCGTCTGCGACTTTCCCGCACCGGTGGCGCCGGTGACGAAGACGTGCCGGTTCACGCTGTCCAAAGCGACACCGAACGGCAGTGACGGCGTGTCTGTCGCGTCCAGCACGCGACCCATCACTAGCTCCGCTGGAGCTTCGGGAGTGCGGTCGAACGCCGGAGTGGTGGTAACCCTGATCCCCGGCAGCTCGCCGACCGGCGGCCGCCACAGCGCCGTCACCGCGGGCGTGCCCGCGTCGCAGGTCTCGGCCCAGGCGAGGTCGGTGCGGGGTGCCGATTTGCGCGCGGCACGCACCCGCAGCGGACCACCTCCGGCATCCGCACCGGCACCTGTCATCGCGGCGACCGCGTCGCACACCGCCTCGTCGTCACCGGCGGTCCACACGCGAAGGCGCCACGCCCCGAGTGTCGCGGCGCGGTCGAAGTGCGCCAGTTCCGCCTCCGCCCTGGCGAGCCGGATGCGTTCGGACCCCCTCCCGGAACGGCGCCGCTCCAGATCGCCGATCGTGTCCGAGAGCGCCGAGATGCGGGCCTCCAGCGCCGTCGCCGGCAACGGCTCGGCGACGACCAGCACTGCGGCCGGCCGGTCCGGCAGCAGCCCGAACAGGTCGTCGAGGGCTGTCGCGGGTTCCTGCGCGTCCTCCTCTCCTGGCAGGCATTCCAGGGCCACCTCGGCCGTCCGCCAGCAGGCCAGCCGTCCGGTCGCGCGCGTCACCTGTGCTGGTTGCAGCGGTGCTCCTCGCGCGCCGGGCGGGAACGGCACCGTCACTGCGGCGGGGTCCGCGATCCCGCCCACCAGCAGCGCGAACCGGCCGTTCGGGCGGACGCGGATCCAGCAGCACGCGACCGTGTCGCCCGCCGCGTGTGCGAGCGCCAGCTGGGGCAGCAACCTGGTGCGCAGCTCCGGCAACCCTCCGTCCAGCCGCGGTACGGACAGGACCTGATGGGTCAGCAGGGAGACTTCCCGGGGCGGCACGGTCACGGCCCCAACGGTGCGGGGGAGGTGCGTCCGGAGCTCGCGATGGCGGGATCGCACACCGCCACCATCACGGTGACGTCGCGGCGGTAGAGCGCGATGCCGTCGTCGAGCTGCTGGAACACCTCCGGCTGCACCACGTGCTCCTGCACGCGCCCGATGCTGCTCTGGCGCGTGACCCCGACCGATCCTCCGATCCCGTGCGACGTGGCGTTGCTGACGCTGAGCGAGGTCGACAAGCTGGTGCCGAAGTTGCGTCCCCAGCTGAGCGCGCCGTTGAGCCCGGTCGAGCTGCTGCGGCCGGAGCTGTGGGTCGTACCCGTCGTGACCCCGACGGTCTTCGTGTGGGCCTCGTTCCACTGCTCGGTCTCGTTCTCGGACAAGGAGAAACCGTTGACCACGAAGGTGAACTCCTTGCCGAAGTGCTCGGCGGCGTACACGGCGTCCTGCCGGTTCGGCAGCCTGGCGAACAACGCGCAGTCCACGCCGCCGAGCCCGATGGTGGTCTTCGCGTCGTCGGTGATCCGGCCCCACAACAGGACCAGCTGCTTGTTGCGGCGCTGGGCGGTGCCCTTGAGGACGTCGAGCACCTCGGGCGCCAGCGCCTCGGCCCCGGCGACGACGAGCAGGTCGGGATGTTGGTACGGCGCCGCGAACGCCAGCGTCGCGGTGCGGGACAACAGCTCGCGCGCCAGCTCCGCGTCGTGCGTGCTGCCTGCTCGCTCCACCTCGTAGGTGCGCACGCGGAACGGGCCCGCACCGGTGGTCCTGCTCGCTCTTGCCGGATCCCTGGCGAAGCCGAGCAGGCCGTCCAGGTCACCGTGCAGGTCGTTCAACCGTGCCGACACGTGCTGGTTCTGGTCGACGACGTCCGCGCGGTAGTCGCGCAGCTCCGCCTGCTCACGCGGGTCGAAGACCGAGGTGATGGACCGCTGCGGATGCCCGAGCAGCAGTGCGATCGCGTCCCGCAGCCTGGCGAGGTCGTTCTGCACCGCCAGCATTTTCTGCACCCGCACGAGTTCCTGCCTGGCGCGCAACGCTTCGTTGCGCCCCTGACCACCCGGGGCGGGCCGCAGCACGTCCGTCACGAGAGCGGCGAGCTCGTCCGGCGTCCTCCTGCCGAAAACGTCCACAGTGGATCCGCGTGCGGAGAGCACGTCCGAGCGCACGTCCGGAATCCCGCTCGCCGAAGCCATGCTCCGCAACGGTCCGAAGAGGTCGGACTGGGTGAGGTTCACCATGCGCACGCGCCCGATCCAGGACATGGCGAGCGTGGTGAGCAGCTTGGCCCACAGCGCGGGGGTGCCGCCGAACACCGGCAGCACCTGCACGTCCTCCCACGCGACGACCGGGTACCACGCCGGCCTGCTCTGATGCAGCCGGGCGAGCCGGCGCTGGTCGGCCTCGACGTCCTTGCGCCACAAGGCGTTCGCCTGCGCGGGATCCGCACCCGCGGCAGGGGGTGGCTGGTCGAACAACGGGCTGAGTGGTGGGTCCCCGAGCTCGATCGGATGCCAGCCGACGACGAGCCCGTTCCTCGGCGACGTCACGATGACCCTCCGGAAGTAGTTGTGCCGCAGCCTCTTTCACAACAGCGTGTGCGAGGCCTATCGTTCTCGCGTGCCGCTGCGAGGAGGTCGTCGTGGGATTCGGCAGGTTCTTCAACTCCGGCGCCTGGCAGGCGATCCCGGACGTGTTGCGCAAGGAGGGCTGGGTCGAGGTTCCCGGCGTGTGCAAGTTCGGGTACCCGTGGCCGTGGTCTCCGGTTGACGACGGTCCCGGTCTGATCGACGGGTCCGGTGCGGACAGGTCCGTCCAGATGATCGCCGCGCTGGTGGCCCCGCACACCAAGTTCCTGCCCACCGCGATGTTCTGGCCACAGGCGGGCGCGTTCGACGCGACGGGTGCGGTCGTCCGCGACCTTCCCGCGCTGTACGGGGGAGTGCTGAGCGAGTCGCGCCAGGTGCTGGTGGGCGGCCGGTCCGCGTTCGTCGTCGACCTCGACCTTCACGGGGGAGAGCGGGTGTCGCGGCTCGTCGCGGACGCGCCGCACGGCACTCAGCTGCACGGGGAGCTGAGGGTTCCACGCGCGAGCGCCGCCGGGTACCGGTGGCACTGGTGGGCGATGCTCGGGTCGTGGCAGTGGCGGTGACAGTGTCGGCATGTCACCGCCTCAGCACGGTGGTGCCGGCGGAGGTGCCTGTGTGCAGCAGGCGCTTCGCATAGCAGTCGTCCTGGGCGATGCCCTGGCCGTCGCACCACGCGTTCGCGTCGGCGCCGGTCGGGAACGGGCGCGGCACGACGGTCACCCAGAAGTCCTTGCCGTCGTAGCTCGTGAACTCACCCGACCAGAGCAGCAGCGCGTCCGGGTACCTGCTCCTGATGGCCTGGTGGTCGGCCCAGATCTCCAGGTACCCGTAGCTCTGGCCGTTCACGACGAGCCCGAGCTTCTTCGACGACAGCTGTGGCATCCAGACGCCGACCGCGGCCTCGACGGAGGGTCGGTCGGCGGCGAGCTGCCGTTCCAGTGCGGCCTTCGCCGCGTCGGCGGAGTCGACCGTCGTCGTCGTGACCGGCGTGGTGGTCCGGGTCGTGGCTGGCCAGGTCGTGGGCGGGGTTTGCCGGCCTCCGGCCACCGGCGTGGTCGCGGCGCCCTCGGTCGTGTCGTTCTGCGCGGCCACGGAGAACACGAGAACGACGAGTCCCATCACCACCACGAGCGCGAACGCGGCCATCGCCCACGCGGGTTGACGACCGGCTGGCGGCACGGGCGTCACACGGGGCGGTGGCGGTGGCGGAGGCGCCGGTGAGAGCGGAGGAACCGGCCGCGGAGGCGCCGAGGCGGTGGCGGTCTGGACGCGCACGCCGCATTTCGTGCAGTAGTTCACCCCGGTGCGAAGAGTCCCGCCGCAACTGATGCAGTTGATCAACCCGGTCACCTCTCCGGTCGGCCGCCGACGTGATTGTCGTGCGCTCTCTTCTCACTTCGTTCAGCCGGTGCGATGACGTTACCCGAGCGATGCGAGAAAACTGTCCACTTTTCGGGTGCAACGTTGTGGACGGTGGCCGCGATGCACCAGTCAGGTTCTGCACAGGGAGGCGAGAATTGTGGAAGCATTTTGGGTGCTGGTGGTTGTGGTCGTCATCGGCTGGAACATCTTCGTCCAGGTGCGGGCGCGCACTCAGCTGGACGTGACGACCGCGCTGAGCGAGCAGCAGGCGGCTGCGCTGGTGGCCGAACACTTCGGTGTCCTGTGGACTCGGGAGGAGGGGGCCGGGCACCTGAACTTCAAGCCCAGACTGCGAAAGTGGCCGCCCACGGTCTCGGTCAGCTTCACTCCGAACGGGACGTCGCAGTGCGGCGTGTCGATCTGGACGTCGCACTGGACCACCCGGTACGGCGTGATGGGACACGCCCAGCTCGCGTGGCGCAAGGAGGCGACGCTGGCCCGCAAGCTGAGCAACGCGTCGTCGGCCGCCAATTGGTTGAAGGGCGCCTGACCACAATTCATCCACACTTTGTCAACTTTGCCCGACCGGTGCGGAAGTGGTCATGATCTTCATCAACTACCGGACCGGTGACGGTGACTTCGCGGCTGTTCTGGTTGATCGTGAGCTGGCGGCGGTCTTCGGTTCCGAACACGTTTTCCTCGCTTCGCGCTCAATTCCTCCTGGTGTGGACTTTGATAAGGAAATCGAATCGAGGCTGGCGGACTGCGTCGTCGTGCTGGCCGTGATCGGCAACCGGTGGCTGGAGGCGTGCGACGAACACGGGGTGCCCCGGCTCGACCTGGACGACGACTGGGTGCGCCGCGAGCTGGTGCTGGCCCGACGTCTGGGAATCACGGTCATCCCGGTGTTCCTCGACAGCACTCCCCGGCTCGCCGCGGCACGCCTGCCGGAGGACTTGCGCGGCTTGGAGGCGGCGCAGTACTGCCGGCTGCGCCACCGCAACGCGGAGGACGACCTCGCGGTGATCACACGCCAGGTCGGCACACTGATGACCGCCACGGAACGGGACCTGCGCCAGTACCTCGTCGCATTGGCCGACCGGCTGCGCGGGGTCGGCGACTGGCTGCCGTACCGGTCGTTGGAAGACGGCTTCCACGAGAGGCGGGTCGAGGTCCACGACGAGGTGCCGGAGCACCGGCCGACCGTGGTGGAGGGTGAGGTCCGGTGGCGGGACGCCGTGCGCGGAGTGAGGCTCGGCGTCGTGCTCGCGGACGCCGGGTTCGGCAAGACCTGGTTGCTGCGGAGGCACGGTCTGCAACTGTGCGAGACCGCCTTGGCGGCGCTGGACGCCGGCGCACCGCTCGACGACGCCGAGGTGCCGTTGTTCGCGCACGCGCACGAGCTCGCGGAGACCTGGCGCTCGACGCCGTCGCCGGAAGCCGTTGCCCGTGCGGCTCTCCAGTGGTCACCGGAACTGCGCGACAACGTGCGGTTGCGCACGCATCTCGCCGGCCGCTTGAGCTCGGCTTCGGCCAGGGCGCACGTGCTGGTGGACGCCTACGACGAGGTGTTCGACGACGGATCCCGGGATGCCGTCGCCGAGGCGCTGGCCCACCTCGCCGGACTGGTGCGCGGGCGTGGGGGCCCGACGGTGCTCCTGACCTCGCGCCCGGCCGGGTTCTCCGACCCGTTCGCCGCTGTCGGCCAGGACGACGACGAACCTGGCACGTTGTTCTTCGAGCTGGGGGTCCTCAGCGAACGGCAGGTGCGCGCGTTGTGGGAGAGGTGGTACGAGCTGAACGGGGCCGAGGTGCCGCTGGCCCGGCTGGACCCGGTGCTCGCACCCCTGTCGGCGATCCGCGCCGCCGCGGGCATTCCGCTGGTGGCCGCCTTTTGTGCCTGGGTCGCCGAGACCGAGGAGGTGACCACGAACCGCAGCGGACTGTACCGGCAGGTCGTCGAACGCTTTCACCGGCTGGAGTGGAAGAGGGGTTCGCCCTCGCCGTTCCCGGCGCTGCGGCAGGACGCCGGGCTGCGCGGGCGGTTCCGCACCGCCTTCCGCGAGCTCGGCTGGCACATGGCGACCGACCGCCCGGCCTGGTGCGACGCGGTGCCGGTGGACGAGTGCGAGTCGGTGCTCGACCGGGCGCTGGGCTCGGTGCCCACCCAGCGGAGCCGGGTCTTCGCCGCGACGCGGGCGTTCGGCCTGCTGGTGCCGTGGGGAGGAGACGACGCGGCGCCGATCGGCTGGATTCACCGCAGCGTGCACCAGTTCGTCGTAGCCGAGAAACTGGTGACGTTGCCACCCTCGGACGTCGAGGTGCTGGTCGCCGGACGAGCCTGGGCGTGTCCCGAGTGGACGGACGTGCTGGACTTCGCGCTCGGTCTCGAAGCCGCGGGCGACACGGGCGGCGGGGTGGTCACCGAGGTCGTCCGGCGGCTGGCCTGTGGTGGTGCGGACGGGCTCGGCTGGTTCGCGACCGCCTTCGTCGCGGCCGGCGCCGGGTTCCGCGCCGGTTCCGCTGCCCGCACCGAGGTCACCGAGCGGGTCTGGCGCCTGTACGGCGCGGGTTTCCTGTCCGCGGAACACCTCGCCAGGGTGCTCGCGCTGACCCCGTCCGCGGACCCGGCCGAGCTGACCGAACTGGTGCGGGCGGCCGCCGACGAACACGGCTACCGCTCGTCGACCTGGCAGGCGCTGGCGTGGTGCGGGCCGGCGGGCCACGCGGCGTTGCGAGCCGCGATCGTGTACCGGCGGACCGCGAACGGCGCCGCAGCCGCGCTGCACCGGGTCGCTCCGGAGCTCGCGGCGCCGGCGGTCCGGGAACGCCTGGCGCGTGGACTGCACGTCGTGCGGCCCGACCACGTCGTGCTGCGTGACCTGACTCCGGACGACGTCGAGTTGCTGCGCGCGGCCCGGCGGCGCAACCCGGCGTCGGTCTCGGCGGCTCAGGTGCTCGGCTGGACGGCGGCCCGGTCGGCTCTGGCCGACCTGACCGAGGCACTCGGTGCCGGTGACGCGGTGCACCGGGGAGCAGCGGTCCTCGGTCTCGCCGCCTGCCTTGGTGTGGAGCTCGACGACGCGGGTGTCTCGGCACTGCTCTCCATCGCGGTGCACGACCAGGACCGGCGCGTCCGGGTGGCCGCGCGGTCGGAGCTGGTGCAGCTCGGGCTTGAGGTCCCGTGGGTCCGGCAGGCGGTGGAAGCCGTGCACGACGAGCTGTACCGCGACGAGACCGCGCCCGACCTGGACGACCTGGACGCGCTGGCGGCCAGGCTGACCGATGTCGGACCGTCGACGAACACCGTGCTGCACATGCTCCAGCTCGACCCCGGCCTGATCCAGGGACCCGTGCGGCCCGCGTTGTCCCAGCTCATGTTGCGGGCCGTCGACGGTGTGCTGGAACCCGAGCTCATCCGCCTCGTCGCGGTGCTCGCCGGCGAGCAGTTCGTGTCCGCCGCCGCGGACCGTCTCGACGGCACCGTGCCGTTGCCGGTGGCGAACCTCCGCCGCCTGGCGTGGGGGCTCGTGCACGCGAGACCGGTCGATCCCGAGGTGTTCGCCGCGATCGCGACCTGCGCCAGGGTCACCTCGGACCCGGCGATGGAGGTGGCGCTGCGCGCACACGACCTGCCCGCGGAGGAGAAGGTGCGCCACCTTCTCGGCTGCCTGCTGGCCCTGCGCGAACCGGACCGGGAGGTCGTGGCGGTCTGGAGCGGCACGCTGCGGCACGCGCTCGTTCGCCTGGCACCGCAGAGCCGCGCGGAGTTCCAGGGCGAGTGCGCCCGTGCGACGCGCCATGCGCTGGCCAGGTACGAGGACGGCCTCGCTGAAGCACTTCCGGCGGCGCCGTGAGCGTGCCGGCACCTCGACGATGGGATGATCGCCTCATGGAAACGTACTGGGGGACCGCCGAGGCAGCCTGGCGGTGGGTGCTCGATCAGATCCGTTATGACGACGACGCGGTGTGGATCCCGCGATCCGTGGACGGTGAACTGGACCCGGAAGACCGCGACGGCATGTACTCCGGCATCGGCGGCCTGGCGCACACGCTGGCCGAGATCCGGTTGAGCAGGGAGTGGACCGCCGAGGAGCAGCGCCTCGCGGACCTCGTCGCCGAGCAGGTCCGCGCGGGCATCGGCACGTCCGTCGACTACACGTTCTTCGGCGGACTGGTCAGCGCCATCGGTGTGCTGACCGCGCTGGACGCGCCGGGTGCCGAGGCCGCCGTCACGAGACTCCTCGAACTGTCCACTTCGGACGGATGGCCGCTGGAGTGGTACGGCCCGCCGCGCTTCCTGGAGGGCGCGCGCTGCCACGACCTCACGCTCGGTTCGGCGGGTGTGCTGCTGGGCGCGGTGTGGGCGCAGCGGCACGGTGTCGCGGGAGCCGACGAGCTCGCCAAGGTGGCGGCCGAGGCCGTGCTGGCGGATCGGGAAGAGGTGCCGGCCGGGCTCAACTGGCGTCAGGTGCCGGCACGCTCGTGCATCGTGCAGCGGGAGATGCCGAACTTCTCGCACGGCCTGTCGGGCATCGCGACCGCGCTGGCCCTGGCCGGTGCCGAGTTCGCGCGCGCCGACCTCGTCGAGGCGGCCGCCGCGGGTGCGGCGCACCTCGTGGCGCTCGGTGACACGAGCGACGGTGGTTTCCGGGCGCCGCTGCGCATTCCGGCGTTGGAGGACATGGAGCCGTTCAGCTACGGCTGGTGTCACGGGCCGACCGGGACCTCGTTGCTGTGGCCCGCGCTCGGACGGGCCGGCGTCGCCGAGGTGGCCGGAGTGCCGGTCGTGGACTGGCACGCCCGGTGTCTGCACAGCGTCCGCGTCTCCGGTCTGCCCGAACGCCGTTATCCGGGTTTCTGGGACAACGACGGCCGCTGCTGCGGCACCGCGGGCGTGGGCGACCGGCTGCTCGACGCCGGTGAGCACACCGAGTTCGCGCTGCACCTCGCGGACGTGGTGGTGCAGCGGGCGATCCCGGACGGATCCGGCGTCTGCTGGCGGTTCGTCGAGCACCGCAACCCCGAACCGCTGCTGCCCGCCGGCGTCGGCTGGATGGCGGGTGCGGCGGGCATCGCCGGGTTCCTGTTCCACGCGGGCCGCTTCGCCCAGGGGGACAAGACCGCGGTGCCGCGCATCGACACCTGGTGGGCGCTCTAGGGCCTGTCCTCAAAGGTCGTGTGGCTGATCTGCTTTGATCTTGGTTTGTGGCGCGCAGGCATGAGCTGACTGATGAGCAGTGGCAGGCGTTGCAGCCGTTGTTGCCGGTCTCGGGCGCGAAAGGGCGTCCTCGGGTGGATGACCGGCGTGTGATCAATGGGATGTTGTTCAAGGCCAAGACCGGGGTGTCGTGGCGTGATCTGCCAGAGCGGTACGGGCCGTGGAAGACGGTCTACAACCGGTTCTGGCGCTGGTCGCGCAACGGCACCCTGACCATGCTGGTGTCCAAGGTGCGGGTGATCGCGGAGGCGATCGACGAGCTGGACCGGGAGGTCTCGGTCGACTCCAGCATCGTGCGCGCCCATCAGCACGCGGCCGGCGCTCGCCGCCGGAGCGCTCACACAGGGGGTGAGCGGGTCGTGTGGCGGGCAGACCGAACCAGATGATCATGCTATCGGCCGGTCCCGCGGCGGCCCCTCCACCAAGATCCATCTCGCCTGCGACGGGCACGGCCGCCCGCTGACCACCGTGCTGACCGGCGGGAACACCAACGACTGCACGATGTTCGACACTGTACTGGCCGGTGTGTGGTTCCCGCCGATACGACCGGGCCGGCGTGTCACACGTCCGGCGCGGGTGATCGCGGACAAGGGCTACTCCAGCAAGTCCATTCGCGCTCAGCTGCGCCGTCGCGGTATCCGGGCCACCATCCCCGAACGCCGAGACCAACGCGCCAACCGGGCCCGCCGCGGCCAGGCCGGAGGCCGTCCACCCGCCTTCGATCCCGTGATCTACAAGCGCCGCAACGTCGTCGAACGCTGCTTCAACCGACTCAAGCAGTTCCGCGCGATCGCCACCCGCTACGACAAGACCGCACTGTCCTACCAAGCCATGATCGACCTGGCCACCCTCACACTCTGGCTTTGAGGACAGGCTCTAGGCCGGGTGCCAGCCCAGTTCCGGGCCCAGCTTCGTGGCCAGGTCGGTGAGGATCTGCACGTAGTCCTCGTGCTCGAAGCTGAACGGCAGCGCGAACGCCACCTCGTCGACCTCGGAGAAGGCGAGGTGCGCGTAGAGCTGCTCGGCGATCTCCGCGGACGTGCCGACCAGGTCGCGGGCGAACATGAACCGGCGCGGCCCGACCGGGGCGGCGGTGCGGGCCGTGCGCTGGTCCACGTAGTCCTGGTACTTCGCGCGCTGCTCCGGGGTGGCCGAGTCGGTGGGGATCACCACGAGTCCCTGCGAGACCCGGCCACCGCCGTGCTCGCGGAACGCGCGGATGTGCGAGAGCTGGATCTCGGCGAAGTTCTCCGACTCCTCGGCCTGGACCACGTTGCTGCACAGCAGGTTCAGGCCGTGCTCGCCCGCCCAGCGCGCCGACCGCAGGCTGCCGCCGCCGTACCACATCCGTTCGGCGAGCCCGGCCGAGTGCGGCTGCACGCGATCCGAGAACACCTCGATGCCCCTGGTGCCGCTGAACTCCGTGACCTTCTCGCCGCGCACGAAGTCCAGCAGCCGCTGCACCCGGTCGTAGCTGAAGTTCTCGACGTCGGCGGTCTCCGGGTACAGCGCGTGCTTGACGTCGTCGTAGTACATCGGCGGTCCGACGCTCACGCCGGGGTTGAGCCGGCCGCCGGACAGCACGTCGACGGTCGCCAGGTCCTCGGCGAGCCGCAGCGGGTTCTCCCAGCCCAGCGGGATCACGGCGGTGCCGAGGCTGATCCGGCTGGTGCGCTGGGAGGCCGCGGCGAGGAACGCGACCGGCGAGGAGATGCCGAACTGCAGGTGCCGGTGGCGCACCCACGCGCTGTCGAACCCCAGCTGCTCGCCCAGTTCGATGATCTCCAGCGTGGACCGGTGCCCGGCCGCCGGGTCGTGCTCGTCGAACAACCCGATGGTGAGAAAACCCAGCTTCCGCAACGGCTCTGACTTCCGCGGCACCGCACGCCTCCTCGATCAACCTCCTGCCGAGGCTAGTCGCGCCTCAGCCGAAGTCCACATGTTGGAACGTGACGGCGAACGTCGCCTTCCGCGCGTGCAGCCGGTACTGCGGCAGCACCCCCGGCCCGCACGACGCCGTGCCCAGGCCGTGCTGGGCGAGGTCGAGGTTCAGGTGGACGTGGTCGCGCGGTTTCAGGTCGGTCGTGTGCCGGGCGGCGTCGAGGTCCTCGCTGGTCCAGCGGCGGGCGGTGAAGTCGAACACCGGCTCGCCGTCGACCAGGAGGCCGCCGATGCGCAGCCAGCGGGCGTCCGCGCGGTTGCCGTTCTCCTGCGGGAAGACGTACGGCGTCTGCAGTTCGTCCACTGTGGACTTGAACCGGCCGGTGCGGGCGGCCTGGCGGCTGTCCGCGTACGCCTCGCCGGGACCGGCGCCGAACCACTCGACGGTGTCGAAGGTTCCCGGCAGCGCCATCCGCAGGCCGAGGCGGGGGAGCGTGCACGGCCACTCGCCGTCGGGGGTGACGTCGAGCTGGAGGCGCAGCCGGTTGCCGTCCGCGGTCCACGTGTAGTCGGCGAACATGCCGAAACCCCGGCTCGGCGGCGCCACGCGGGTGCGGACGACCAGTGCCGTCTCGCTGGTGTCGACGTCGATGACGCGGTGCTGCAGGCGGTGCAGGCCCGCGTCCCGCCAGGCCTTCTCGTCCGGGTGCTCGGAGCCCCGGTCGTTGTCGGTGGGAGCGCGCCAGAGGTCCAGGCGCGGGCCGTGCACCGGGTGGTCGCCGAGGCGGGTCAGCAGGCCGGTCGCCGGGTCGAACTCGCCGGGACCGAGCCAGAGGACGTCGCCGATGCCGACCAGCTCGACGCCGTTGATCGGGTTCGCGGGCCTGGGCTCGGTGACGGGGAACTGGCCCCAGGCGAGGACGTGCCCGGCGTCGGCCCAGGTCGTGGCGGTGCGGAGGGAGGCCCGGACGGTGAGCAGGCCTTCGCCGGTGACCGCGGGCAGTTCCGGCAGCGGCACCTCGCCGTGTTGCCCGGCGGGGACCGGCGGCACCTCCAGCGAACCGCTCGCCACCTCGATCCCGTCGGCCTCGTACACCCAGCCGAACCGCAGGTGGTCGAGCGACACGTGGTCGTAGAGGCTCGCGATCCGGATCCCGGACCCGGCCGCCGTGATCCGCACCGGCTCGAAGACCTTGGCGAACTCCAGCAACCCCGGCGAGGGCGTGCGGTCCGGGAACACCAGCCCGTCGATCACGAAGTTGCCGTCGTGGATCGTCTCGCCGAAGTCACCGCCGTACGCGAACGACCCGTCGCGCTCCAGCCCGTGGTCGATCCACTCCCAGATGAACCCGCCGTGCACGGTGGGGTACCGCTCGAACAGCTCGCGGTACTCCAGCATCCCGCCCGGCCCGTTGCCCATGGCATGCGCGAACTCGCACAACATGAACGGGATCCCGTGCGTCCTCTCCTGCCCGATCTGCTCGACCTCGGCGTGCGAGGCGTACATGCGGCTGTAGACGTCGACGTACTCGCAGTCGAAGTCGCCCTCGTAGTGCACCGGACGGGACGGGTCGCGGTCGCGGGTCCACGACGCCATCGCCGCGAGGTTGCGGCCGGTGTGCGCCTCGTTGCCCAGCGACCACAGCACGATCGACGGGTGGTTCTTGTCCCGCTCGACCATGCGGCGCATGCGGTCCAGGTAGGACTCGGCCCAGCGCGGGTCGTCACTGGGGTTGCCCGCCCACTGCAGCTCGCCGAAGCCGTGCGTCTCCAGGTCGCACTCGTCGATCACCCACAGGCCGTGTTCGTCGCACAACGACAGGAAGTACGGGTCCGGCGGGTAGTGGCTGGTGCGCACGGCGTTGACGTTGTGCCGCTTCATGAGCAGCACGTCGGCGAGCGCGGTCTCACGCGGCACCGCGCGGCCGGACCGCGGGTGGTGCTCGTGCCGGTTCACGCCGCGGAACACCACTCGGGCACCGTTGATCGTGAGCACGCCGTCGGTGATCGCGACGGTCCGGAACCCGATCCGCACCGGCACCCGTTCGGCGTCGGTGTGTACGACACCGTCGTACAGCCGGGGACTCTCCGCGCTCCACGGCTCGACCGGCACCGAGACGGACTGTCCGGCCGGGAGATCGGTGACGCCCAGCTCCGGCACGGTGACCATCGCGCCGTCGACCGACAGGGTGCCGAGTCCGGACACGTGGTCGTAGGAGGCGTGCACCTGGTAGTCCGCGACACCGCCGCGCGGCCGCGACAGCAGCGCGACCGAGCGGAAGATGCCCGACATCCACCACATGTCCTGGTCTTCCAGATAACTGCCGGACGACCACTGGTGCACGCGCACCACCAGGACGTTGCCCTCCGCGCGCAGCAGGTGGCCGACCTCGAACTCGGTGGGCAGCCTGCTGCCGCGCGTCACGCCGAGCTCGACGCCGTTGAGCCACACGAGTCCGCACGAGTCGATGCCGTCGAACCGCAGCACGGCGGGCTCGGCGGGCCAGTCCGCGGGCAGGTCGAACACCAGCCGGTGGTCGCCCGTCGGGTTCTCCGACGGCACGAACGGCGGCTCGACCGGGAACGGGTAGACCACGTTGGTGTACGCGGGACAGCCGTGGCCCTGCAGCTGCCAGTGGCCGGGGACGGTGATCGTGTCCCAGTCGCTGTCGTCGAAGTCGTCGTGCTCCGCCCCGAGCGGTGCGCCGGCGTGCGGTGAGAGGCGGAAGCGCCAGGTCCCGTCGAGCGACAGGGAAGCGGCGTCGGAGGTGAAGAAGGCGCGTGGTGGCAGCGCGCCGGTGCCCGGACCGAAGTCTTCGACGTACGACAGCAAGGTGGTCACCCTCCGAGAGCCGTGAGCGTTCCCGTGAACGTTCACGGGATGTCGCGAGCATGAGGCGGAACGAGCGGGAGTGTCAACCCCCGGGCACTGGAACAGCTGGTCAGGCAGACTCGCGCAGCAGCAGCGCCGCCTGCACGACCAGGTCGTCGCCGGACAACGGCTCGTCGCCCGCCAGCAGCCGGGCCGCCTGCTCGACCACGAGCGCGCCGATCCGGCGGGTGTCGAGCCCGACGGTGGTCAGCTCGGGGTCGACCACGGTGCCGAGCTGCAGCCCGTCGAACCCGATCACGGCCAGCTCCCGGCCGAGCCGGCGGGCGGCGCGCAGGGCACCGATCGCGATGACGTCGTTGAACGTGAACACCGCCGTGAGGTCCGGCCGGTGGTCGAGGAGCTCCGCCAACGCCTCGGCGCCGCCGTTGACCGACTGCGCGGCGCCCGCGACCGCGTCCGGGATGAGTCCGTGCGCCGCCATCGCGTCGTGGAACCAGCTGTACCGGTCGCTCCGGCCGGTGCGGTTCACCTGGTCGAGCATGCCGATGCGGCGGTGACCGGTGGAGACCAGGTGGTCGACGGCCGCGCGGACGCCCTGGGCGCCGTCGATCCGGATGGAGCTGAACCTCGGTGAGTGGTGCTCGCGGCCGATCAGCACCACCGGCATGCCGCGCGTGTGCTGGTCCAGCTCGGCCGCCGGGAGGCTGAGGTAACCCACCACCGCGTCGACCTGCGAGCCGATGACCTGCAGCGTCCCGCGTTCCTCCGTGACGCTGCCGGCCGTGTCGTACACGACGACGTGCCAGCCGCGGGCGCGCGCGGCCTCCAGCGCGGCGGCGGCGACCTCGGTGAAGAACGGGTTGAGCAGGTCGGGGATGACCAGGCCGATCGACGTGGTGTCGGGGCGCACGAGGCCGCGGGCGAAGCGGCTCGGCCGGTAGCCCAGCTCGCGGGCGGCGTCGAGCACGCGCTGCTTGGTCTCGCCGTCGATCTCGCCCTTGTCGTTGAGCGCGCGCGACACGGTCTGCCGCGACACCCCGGCGGCGCTCGCGACGTCGTTGATCGTGATCCTCTGGCTCATCCTCTGGGAGTATGCAGGGCGTCGAGCACCGCGGTGATCGCGGCGCGCGAATCCCGCCGGACGGCCGCGGTGATCCTCCTGGTCACCGGCAGCTCCTTCGTGATCACGTCGAACCTCGCGTCGACGGCCAGCGCGGGCAGCACCGCGACCGCCAGACCGGCCTCGACGTGCTTGAGCGTCAGCATGTAGTTGCTGAACCGGCCGACGACCCTCGGCTCGAACCCCGCCTGCCGGCACAGCCGCGTCGCCAGGTTCGCCATGTACGAGCCGGGGACGTCGAACGCCCACGGCTCGTCCTTGCAGGCCCTGAGGTCGTTCTTCGCCTGGCCGGGCGGGCTGAGCAGCACGATCGGGTCCTCGGCGAGCGGCACGACGTCGATGTCGGGCGGCACCGGCAGCTCCACGAAGTCGGTCGTCGTGATGATCACGTCGACCTCGCCGGCGAGCAGTGCGGGCATGCTGGCGTGCGGCTCCAGCTCGACGAGCTCCACCTGCAGGCGCGGGTGGCGCAGGCGCGCGACCGCGGGCACGGCCAGGGTGTGGATCGCGCTCTGGAACGCGCCCAGCCGGACCCGTCCGGACGGCTCCTCGCCCAGGGCGCGCAGCTCGGCCTCGACGGCGTCCATCTGGTCGAGGATCGACCGCGCCCGCCGCGCCAGGATCAGCCCGGCCGACGTGAGCCGGACGCGCCGCCCGGTCCGTTCGATCAGCTGCGTGCGCGTCTCGTTCTCCAGCACCGCGAGCTGCTGCGACACGCTCGACGGGCTCAGGTTCGCGGCCTGGGCCACCGCCCGCACCGTGCCCAGCGCGTCGAGCTGGCTGAGCAGGCGCAGGCGCCACGGGTTCAGCGTCATGCTGTGCAGTATTTCCGAACAGCGAGCGCGGAAATGTGAGATGGACCTGATGCTCGGCGAGTCCTAGCTTCGAACGCATGGACACCTTCTGGGACGACGTCGACCGCCACCTCGTCCGCTACGGCGGCACGTTCACCCGCGCGATCATCGACAGCGCGTCGGGGAGCTTCCTGTTCACCGAGGACGGCCGCCGGATCCTGGACTTCACGTCCGGCCAGATGAGCGCGATCCTCGGGCACTCGCACCCGCGCATCGTCGAGACCGTGCGGCGCCAGATCGCGAACCTGGACCACCTGTTCAGCGGCATGCTCAGCCGCCCGGTCGTCGATCTCGCCCGGCGGCTGGCCGCCACGCTGCCGCCGTCGCTGTCGAAGGTGCAGCTGCTCACCACCGGCGCCGAGGCGAACGAGGCCGCGTTGCGGATGGCCAAGCTCGTGACCGGCAAGCACGAGGTGGTGTCGTTCGCCCGCTCGTGGCACGGCATGACGGCGGCCGCCGCGGCCGCGACCTACAGCGCCGGCCGAAAGGGCTACGGCCCGGCCGTCCCCGGCAACTTCGCGATCCCGGCGCCGTCCGGTGACTGGCAGGCGCAGCTGGACCTGGCGTTCGACCTGGTCGACGCGCAGTCAGTGGGGTCGCTGGCCGCGTGCATCGTCGAGCCGATTCTCAGCTCCGGCGGGATTCTGGAGCCGCCGCCGGGCTACTTCGCGGCGCTGTCCGCCAAGTGCCGCGAACGCGGAATGCTGCTGATCCTGGACGAGGCGCAGACCGGGCTCTGCCGCACGGGCACCTGGTACGCGTTCGAACGCGACGGTGTGGTGCCGGACGTCCTGACCCTGTCGAAGACCCTGGGCGCCGGGCTCCCGCTGGCCGCGGTGATCACCTCCGCGGAGATCGAGGAGGAGGCGCACGCGCGCAACTACCTGTTCTTCACCACGCACGTGTCGGACCCGCTGGTCGCCGCCGTCGGCAACACCGTGCTGGACGTGCTGGCCGAGGAACGGCTGGACGAGCGGGCCGCGAAACTGGGGACGTTCCTGCGCAACGGCCTGGACGACATCGCCGCACGCCACTCGCTGGTCTCGGACGTGCGCGGCCGGGGCCTGCTCGTGGGGCTGGAGATCGCGGACGAGTCGCTGAGCGCGCCGATCACCCAGCGGTGCCTGGAGCTCGGGCTGCACATGAACATCGTGCAGATCCCCGGGATGGGCGGGGTGTTCCGGATCGCGCCACCGCTCACGGCGTCGGAGGAGGAGCTCGCGCTGGGGCTGAGCATCCTCGACGAGGCGATCGGCGCCGCCTGACCTCGGCCGAAAGGATGAGGCCGGCGAGGGTTGTCGGCCGAAGGACCATGATCTCCCATCCCGGGGGCCGATCCGGCGCCGTCCCCGACCGCAGTAGGCTCGTTCTCATCGAACGTCTGGGGGACGGGCGTCTTGGGGGACGGGATTCTCTTGTGCTGCGTCAACATCGTTTTGTCACGCAGGTCGACCTGCGCCGGGTCTGGGCCGTGGTCGCGACGGGCGTGCTCGTCTGGGTCTGCGCGAAGGGCTTCGGCGACGGCCTGCTAGACCTGCGGGTCTACCTCGCGGGCGGCGACGCGTGGTGGTCGGGGACCGATCTCTACGGTCCGGATTTCAAGGCGCCCTTCGGGTTGCCGTTCACCTACCCGCCGTTCGCGGCGATGCTCTTCAGCGGGCTGTCACCGCTGCCGGTGCCGCTCGTCGCGGTCCTGTTCACGGCGGCCGGGATCGCGCTGTTCACGGCCGCGTGTCACGTGGCGGCGCTCAGGAGTGCCGTGCCGTGGGCGGGCTTCGGCGTGGCGGCCGCGTGTCTGCTGCTCGAACCGCTGCGCGGCAGTCTCGACCTCGGCCAGGTCAACATGGTGCTGATCGGGCTCGTCGCCGCCGACTGCCTGCTGCCGCGCACGCCGTGGCCGCGGGGCCTGCTCGTCGGCCTCGCGGCCGCGATCAAGCTGACGCCGGCGATCTTCGTGCTGTTCTTCCTGGCGCGCCGGCGGTGGCGGCCCGCGCTGATCGCCGTCGGCACGTTCGCCGGCGCCGGTCTCCTCGGCTGGGTGCTCGCACCGGCCCAGTCGAAGCAGTTCTGGTTCACGGCGATGCTCGACCCCGGCCGCGTCGGCGGGCTCGCCTTCGCCGGCAACCAGTCGTTGCGCGGGATGCTGTTCCGGCTCGGGGCGTCCGAGCACGTCTGGATGGCGATCTGCGCGGTCGTGCTGGCGGTGACCGTGGTCGCGCTGCCACGGCTGCGCGACGACCTCACCGCGCTGCTGGCCGTGGCCGCCGCGGGACTGCTGGTCTCACCGGTGTCCTGGTCGCACCACTGGGTGTGGATCGCGCCCGCCATGTTGGTGCTCGGGGGCTGGGTGCGGATCGCGGTCGCGGCGGTGTTCGCGGTGGGCCCGCACTGGCTGCTGCCCTCGACCGAGGATCGGGAGCTCGCGTGGACGTGGTGGCAGCACCTGATCGGCAACGCGTACGTGTGGCTGGCGCTCGCCTTCCTGGGCTGGTGCGCGGTCCAGGCCACGCGGCATCGCTCGCCGACGAGCGGCGATGTCCGCGACCCCGACGGCTACTTGGTGGCCGGCGCGGGCAGCTTGCCGAGCAACGCGCGGGCCTTCCGCAGGATGTCGGCCTCCTCGTGGCCGAACTCCGACAGGTAGTGGCGCAGCGCGTGCCGCAGGAGGACGAGCTCCTCGTCGGTCAGCTCCAGGGTGGTACCCATGGGTCCATGTTAGGCCTGATCAGGCGGTGGCGCGGCTCGGAGACCGCGCCACCGGCGGTCAGCCGAGCAGGTAGTGCATCGACCGCGCCATCACCAGGTTGCGGGCGTCGGCGTTGGTGATGCCCTCGAAGCCGAACCCGAAATACAGGGTGTCGGCGGTCTTCACCACCGCGCCCTCGGGGAACCCGGCGGCGGTGGTGCGGGTGAAGTTGTTGCCGTTGGGCGCACTTCCGGCGGGCGGACCGGTCACGGCCCATCCGTCCAAACCGGACTCGAACGACGTCGTGCCCTCACCGGTCGTGACGGCGACGTCGTCGACGAACACCCCGAGCCCCTGCGTGGCCCAGTCGCTCGCGTAGGCGATGGAGACCTCGACCTGGCCGCCCGCGTAGGCGGACAGGTCGACGTCCCAGTTCTGCCAGCCACCGGACCCGCCGGACGCGGCGTTCCACGCGCCCGTCGACCCGGTCGGCGAGCAGGTGCCGTCGGCGTTGAGCGTCTGGTAGTGGTCGAGCTGCGGGTGCAGGTCGCGCCACCCGGCCGGGCAGCTCTGGCCGGTGCTCGTCGTGGTGTGCCCGTTGAGGTCCGGCAGCGTCGTCCAGTTGCCGCCACCGGCGGTGCGGGCCTCGACGAACACGTGGTCCCACTCGGGTTCGGTGTCGTACGACGTCCAGAACGACAGGTGGGCACCACCCGCGCGCACGGTGATCGTGCGCGTCAGCCGCTTGTACGACACGTCACTGATCTGCGAGTACATGTAGTGGTCACCGGCGTGCGGCGCGAACGGGCCGCCGGGGCGGTCCCAGGCCGCGGCCACGTTGCTCGCGAACTGCGGGTACTGGTCGACCGGCAGCAGTCCGCTCGTCGTCAGGAACGACGCCGTGTGGTCCTGGTTCCCGGCGCTGTCAGCACCGTTGAGGCTCAACGAGATGCCGGTCAACGGGTCCGCGACGCCGTCGACCGAGAACGGGACGCCGTTGTCGTCCTGGCCGGTGCCCTCGTTGACGATCGCGGCACCGAACCAGTACTCGAGGACGTCGTTGACGTTGTCGCCGGAGCCCGCGAGCGGACGGCACCGCTGCGCCGCGTCCGGCAACGTGCTGCACTGCTTGTTCTCGAACGGGTCGTAGAGCTGCGTGCCGTGACCCGTGGCGTACTGGTGCCCGGCGTACTTGCCGGTGTAGAGCACCTTTCCGCCCTCGTTGAGGTAGTCGCGGATCTCGAACAGCTCGGTCTGCGCCAGGCTCGACGCGTTGCCGGGACCCCAGCCCGGTTCGCGCGTGATGACGTCGTCGCCCGTGTACCAGATGACGGCCTTGTAGTGGCTGAGCACGCCGAGCGCGTCAGGTGCCTTGCGGCCGTTGGCATCCACGTCGTACACGTCGCTCGCGATGCCGTTGGCGGTGAGCGCGTCGGTGTAGTACGAGAGGTACTTCGGCGCGGTCACGCCCTGGTTGGGCGAGGCGCCGGTGTAGTCCTCGGCGGCCAGGACGAGCACCTTGTCGTTCGACTCGGACACGGCCCGGTAGGTGAACGACCTGCTCGCCTTGCCGCCGCCCTCGAACCACACCTTGACCTGGTCACCGGGGTTCGTGCCGGTCACCGTGCCGCGCACGACGTGGTAGTAGTTGGCGTTGCCGATGCCGTACCGCTCACCGCCGGTCCACTCGGTGGTCGGCGTGCTGTGCACCGGCCCGTTGCCGATCTGCCACTTCGCGGTGACGGCGCCGAGCGACTTCTTGGCCAGCACCCGCACCTCCTGCGGATCGCCGTAGGAGACGTCGAAGGTGAAGTCCAACATGGACAGCGGCGCGTTCTCCGGGTCGATGTCGGCCTGGTCGAGGTAGAACGGCTCGACCGAGATCCCGACCGAGGACTTGGGGTTGGCCGGGTCGAGCGCGGAGCGCGCCTGCGACAGCGCGAACGGCAGCGTCTTCTGGAACTCGGCCTCGACGAGCGTCTCGTCGTCCGGGAAGACGAAGCCGCAGCCGTCGCAGCCTTCGCTGAGCTCCGGGGTGAACGCCACGGTGCCGGCGTGGGCATCGGCGTAGTCGGTGGTCTCACCGTTGGTCACGTACAGCTCGTCGGAGCTGATGCCGGGGTCGAAGCCGGGGATCGCGGGCTTGGCGTCGGTACCGGCCAGCGCGACGTACACCGGGTTGTCGGCCTCCGGCGAGCCGGTCTGCCAGCCCTGCGGGTAGAGGATCTGCTGGGCGTAGGAGTGCCAGTTGGTCTGGAACTTCGGCTTGATCCGGTTGATCAGGCCCTGCATCGCCCTGGTCTCCGGTTCGGAGGCGGCGGCGGGACCCCGGTAGGTGTCGCTCGCGGTCGCGGTCGACGAACCCTCGTTGTCGTAGTTGAAGTGCTCGTCGAAGTTGCGGTTGGGGTCGACGCCGTCGCCCACGGTGATCTGCCCGTTGCCGTCGTTGTCGCGCAGGTTCTTGCGCCACAGGCGTTCCACGTCGAACGTGTACTGGTAGCCGTCCGGGTTGGCGACGAGCACGAACCACAGCTCGGTGTCCTTGAGGAGGTCCTTGATCTCCTTGTCGCCCGCCTTGAAGCGGTTCACGTAGTGGTTGAGCAGCCTGCGGTTCACCTCGGTGCTGATCCACTCGCGCGCGTGCTGCGTCGAGGAGTACAGCACCGCCGGGCGGCTGCCGTCGCGCAGCCCGTTGGCGCCCTGCGTGACCTTGAGCGCGATGATCTCCCGTCCCTGCCCGGTCCTGCCGAGCACCTCCAGCTTGACGAGGTTGACGTTGTCGCGCGCCAACGCGTACAGCTGGTCGCGGATGCCGCCGGGCTGGTCGTAGGACCGCCAGACGGTGTAGCCCTGGGCGGCCTGCTCGGCGGCGAGCTGACGGGTGCTCTTGCCGTCTTTGGTCTTCTTGAGCTTCGCCGCCATCCCGCGCTGGGCGAGGTCCTTCTGCTGGGCCGAGTCGAGGACGAGCTCGACCTCGACGCCGTCGCCGGACGTTCTGGCCGCGGCGACGTCGAAGCCCTGTCTGGAAAGGTCACCCGCCTGTTTCGGGGTCACCTGGGCGACGTAGACGTCGAGCGGGTCGGGAGCGGGTGCGGCCGCGGCGGGTGACGCCGCTGCACCGCCGAGGACGAGTGCCAATGCCGACAGGAGTGTCGTGGACCGCTTCATCGCGTTCCTCCGGGGCGTGCGTGGTCGACGCAAGACGCGCCGACGTTACGCCGATCAGCCGTTACATGGTCGAGCCTTTCGGCCCTACTCGTTCGGCCCAACGGTCGCGCGAGGTGATGGCGTGATCACAGATCGAGGGTGCGGAACGAGTAGCGCGCCACGACCCTGGCCCAGCGCCGGTAGTCGGCGGTGTCGTTGGTGATCCCGGTGGCGGTGATGATCTCGGCGATCTTGGCTTCGAGCCCCGCCGGTGGCGCGGTGATGCCGCGCCGCCGGATCAGGGACGTGAAGGCCGGCGGCAGCGGCCGGTCGCCGAGCAGGTCGCGCATGAACTCGGTGGCCTCCTCCGGCTCGCCCAGCAGGACGCTGAGCAGGAGCAGCACCGGCTTGTGCCCGTCGTCCCGCAACGCGGCCAGGTCGGCTTCGGTCAGCGCGGCGCGCAGCAGGCGGTAGGTGTTGATCAGGCGCTTCGCCGATCGCGGTGTCTCGATGAACGGGCGGACCGCGATGATCATCGCGTGTTCGGCCCGGGTGAGCCGCAGCGCGCCCGCGGAGAGGTCGACGGCGGGCTTGTGGTCGTGGACGACCCAGGTTCTGACCCGGCCGTCGCGGTTGCCGGTGGCGAGCCTGCGTCCGTCGGGGGAGAAGGCCAGGGCCGAGATGTAGCCTTTCGCAGGTACCTCGGCGCGGAGCGTTCCGGTTTCGCAGTCCCAGATCGACACCTTGCTCCCGTCCGAGGCCGCGATCACGTTGTGCGGGCCGAACTCCAGGAACATCGCGTTGTGATCGAGCGTGATCTCGGGGGTGTCGGTGTTGGTCAGGTCACGCAGGCGGAGCCCGGATTTGTTGTCGCGCACAGCGAGCCAGCGTTCGGACGGGTCCACACGCGCGGTGATGGCCGAGCCCCCGACCTCGACTGTTACTTCGGTGCTCCCGTTCCTGGCCACGACGGGTCCGGCGTTGTCCCGTCCGACCGTCCAGGAACGGGAGAGCGCGAGCACCTCGCTCTCCCCTGGCAACTTGGTCTCGTTCGTCAGGTCGCTGACGTACCAACCGGATTTGGTCTCCAGCGCCACCCGGCCGGTCTGCGCCGAGCCGACGGCGCGGGTCACCCGACCGTTGCCCGCCTTGACGGTCTGCTTCTCGTCACCGACGAGCACGGCACCGGACGCTCCCACCACGAGCAACCGGTCGTCGGACACGGGAACCGCGCAGGTGATCGCCTCGTCCACGAGCGTGACGCGGTCTTCGCGCGGGTCGGCGCCCATCATCCACCTGCGGGTCAGAACCCCGGTCGTGTCAACCGATTCCAGCGTCGTCGCGGAGTCGAAGCGCAGGTGGAGGACTTCGCCGCGATCGCGGTAAGCCCTGATCTCGCGGCCCGCCACGGGCGGGGGAGCGGGGCGGCGGACCGGTGCCGGCGGAGCCTCCGCCGGGGCGGTGGCCGGTCGCGGCACGGCCTCCTCGGATGTGGCGGCAGGTGGCGCGTCGGCCGGCTGGGTGAGGGGATCCGGTTCGAGGCGGCCGACGGTGGCGCTGATCAGGTCGGCGTAGCCGGTGGACGACATCGGGCGCAGGCACTGGGAGATCTGGAAGATCTTCTCCAGGTAGTTCTGCGGGGTCGACGCCGTGCGCGGGTCCTCCCCGCCGCCGTTCTCCCGCAGGAACATGTCGAGCGAGCGCAGCAGCCAGCGCGAGTCCACCCCGACCACCACGACGAACAGCGGGAACGCCAGCAGGAGGTGAATGGCCTGCAGCACCTCGACGACCCGGCGGGGCGGGCACCGGTCGAGGTCGTCGATGTAGAGGATGATCCGTTCGAGATCGGCGGCCTGCCCGTTGGCGTTGGTCGCGGTGAGGCGACGGCTCATCTCCTCCAAATCGCGCCGGAGGGTGGCCACCATGCCCTCGTGGCGGCGGTAGTTGCCTGCACCGTTGCGCTCGACGGCGAACGCGCTGATGCTCGTGCCGCGGCGAAGTTCCCTGATCTTCGCGTCCAGCCCGAGGATCTCCTGGTCGATCTCGACCATGCGCTGCCGCAACGTCTCCCGCCGGGCCTCCACCGGCGCCCGCCGCCGCTCGTCGACGCTCGTGACGAGGTCCTTCGCCGCGTCGACCGCCCGTTTCGCGCGGCGCAGGTACGGCTTGCCCGCCAGCAACGCGGTCACGCCGAAGACGGCGTAGGAGGCGATGGCCGTGACGAACGGGTTGAGCCGGTCCCCGAGGAGAACCCCGATGACCGGCGGCCCGGCCACCACCAGCAGCGTGGCCAGGAAGACCACGATCCTCAGGTGCCACTTGGTCCGCTGGAACACGAACCGCAGGTTCTGCCACAGCGTCCCGGCGGTGCTCGCGACCTCGCGCAGGTCGAGCTCGGCCACCTTGTCCTTCGGCACACCGGCCTTCTCCAGCGCCCGGTCGACCTGGTTCGCCGCCTGGCCCGCCACCTGGCGGACGGTGTCGGTGGTGAGCACGTCCCGCACCCCGATGGGGCTCTGGCGCTTCAGCTCCTCGCCGGCGGCGTCGAGCAGGTCGTGGATCTCCTGGCGCCGCGCGCGGAGGTCGTCGTGCGCCTGCCGCACCGACGGCAGGTCCTCCAGCACGGCACGGGAAACCGTCGCCGGGTCCGCGGCCGCGAGGCGGTCGAAGATCGTGGCGGCGAGACTCGCCCACAGGTCGACGTCGATGTAGTGCCAGGCGTTGAACTCGATCTGGCAGACGTGCGAGCACAACGCCGACTCGCGCCCCTCCAGACCGGCGGTCCGCGACTCGGCGGCGAGCAGCCCGATGCGGTCCCGCATCTGCCCCATGAAGAACGACTTGCCGGTGCCCCAGTCGCCGAACAGCCCGATCGACAGCGGTGGCGTGATCTCCTTCGCCAGCACCAGGTCGCACAACGTGTTGACCTCGCCGGTGATGCCCAGCCGGTCCACCCCGGTCGCCACGTCCGCGTCGAATCCGGCGTAACCCCTGGGCGCCGGCTCCGCCTTGGGCCTGAACGGCACGGTCCTGAGACCGGCGTCGGTGGCGGCGACGATCGTGGATCCGTACATCGCCAGAGCATGGATGCTGCTCGCGTCGAAGACCTCCAGCAGGCGGACTTCCGCTGTCCGCAGGTCGACGAGGTGGAGGTGACCGCTGTTGTCCCCGACGACAGCGGTTCCACTGTTCGCAATCGCCGCGCTGAGGGGTGCGTTGCCGATGACGGACGTGGCGGTGAGGATTCGCCTGGTCTCCTGGTCCACCACGACCAGTGAGCCGTTCGCGAGGACACTCACGAGCACCTGCAGGCCGAGCGCGGATCCGGCCACGAGGTCGTGGATCGGTGCGTCCAGCGAAATCCGCCACACCTCGTCGAAGGTGTTGACGTCCCACGCCACCAGCTCGCCGGCATCGCTGCCGCAGACCAGCAGCGGTGGGTCGTCCTCGGCGCCGATGAACGTGATGGCGGAGTCCGTGCGCAGCCTGAAGGTGTGGAGCAACCTGGTGGTGGGCCGCAACTCCCACAACCGGACGGTGTCGTCGTCGCCGACGGAGGCCGCCAAGGAGCGACCGGGCACGGCGGTCGCGGCGACGTCGTAGACCAGCGGGCTGTGCGACTCCAGTCTCGTCAGGGCGGAAAGCCCCGGCAGCGACCGGATGGTCAGACTGCCGTCAGCTCCACCGCACAAGATCGCGTTCAGGCCGGGGATGTGAGCCAGGGCAGGTGTGGCGACCGTGCTGATCCGGTTGATCGGCCCACCGTCCACATCGCACAGAACGACTCCGTCGTCGGTACCGACGGCGAAGGCGACCGCCCCGTCCAGTTCGATCGTGGCGATGGACCAGGCGCTTCCCGGTCGTGGCGGCTCGTACTGCGGATTCGGGAAGAACGGTGGATCGAGTTCGGTGCCGGCGATCGTCGCGAACGTCCGGGCAGGTGCGGCGCTCCGGTCGTCCATCCACCGCCGGATCTCGCGAACCACGAAGGACACGGGGATGTTCCTCAGGCTGGCGGTCACCGTGCCGGTCGTGAGTTCGTCGAAGACGTTGGCCGCCGCCGAACTGAAGTCGCCGTGGAACGCCCTCGCCTCGGTCACTGCAGCGATGATCAAGGCTCGTCCGGACGGCTCCTCGTCCTCGTGGGCCGGAACGACTTCGCCCTTCGTCGCCAGGTCGAGCAGGAACAGGACGTCGGCGTGATCGGGGTGCTGCAGGTTCATGGCCCAGTCCTGCAGGTCCTCGGTCCCGGGTTTCCCGTCGGAGCCGATGATCAGCACGGTCCCCTCGTCGTCGACGGTGGCGTGCGCAAGGATGTGCACGATCAGGAGGTCGCCGGGTTCGGTGCTCTCGATGGACCTCCGCACGGTGTCGCGGATCCGCTGCGACGTGAAGTTCAGGTGCGTCTGGCACTCGTACCCGAACTGCCGCAGCACGCCTGCCAGCCGCTCGGCCCGCTCCGCCGCGAACGGGAAGGCGGCCAGTTTCGCGGCGTACTCCGCGCCCGCGAACAGGATCGCCTGTCTTCTCCCTGCCATCTACCCTCGCGACCGTTCGGCGGTGGGCTGTGCAGAAGTAGGAATCGGCCGCACAGCCCATCGCGTTACCCGGCTAGCGCGCGAACTGGAACCAGTTCACGTTCGCCAGGTCGCCACCCGTGCCACCGGTCCCGACGAGGTACAGCCGGTGCACCCCGGTGGCCCCGGACGCGGCGGCCGTGCGGCTGGTCCACGTCTGCCACCCGCCGGTGCCCGCCGCGGACACCGTGGCGACGAGGGGACCGGTCGGGCTGTCCAGCCGGTACTGCAGCGTGCCGCCCGCGGTCGAGCCGGACGCGATCCGCGTGGTCACCGAGGCCGGTGGCGTGGCACCGAAGTCGACGTCCGCGTAGGCGACGTAGTCGCCCGGCGACAGGTAGCCGACGTTCTGGCCGCAGCCCGAGTCGGTGCAACGCTCGACCTGGGTGCCGCGCTGCTCGTCGTAGTAGGAGGCGCCGATCATCGCGTAGGCGTTCTGCGTGGCCGGGAACTGAGCGCCGAAACCGTACGGGAACAGCGGTGTCTTGCCGTCGCCGGCGTTGATCGGCTGCTGGCTCGCGCTCTGCATCCACGTGAACGGCAGCGTGCCGCTCGGGCGGTAGTCGCCGAACAGGACGTCCGCGACGCCGTTGCCCTCGGTGCCCGGCAGCCAGGCCGCGACCAGGGCGTGCCACTGGGGGAGCTGGGCCGCGATGTCCAGCGGGCGTCCGGACACCAGCACCACGACGACCGGGACGCCGGACGCGCGCAGGGTGGTCAGCGTCGCCAGGTCCTCGCTGTCCAGACCCATCGCACCCGGCCGGTCGCCCTGGCCCTCGGCGTACGGGGTCTCGCCGATGACGGCGATCGCGGCCTGATAGCTGCCGTCGACGCCGGTGCCGTTGCGGTTGTACGTCACCGTGGTCGACGACGACACGGCCGAACGGATGCCTTGCAGCACCGTGGTTCCCGGCGTGACGGGACCGCTGCCGCCCTGCCAGGAGCCGGTCCAGCCACCGCTCTGGTAGCCGATGTCGTCGGCGCTCTTGCCGGCCACGAAGAGCTTGCTCGCGGTCTTGGGCAACGGCAGCACGCCGTTCTGGTTCTTCAGCAGCACCTGCGACTTGCGCACGGCTTCGCGGGCGAGGGCGCGGTGGGCGGCGTTGCCGACGGTCGGCGTGTAGGAGCGATCGGTCAGCGGCTTCTCGAACAGGCCGAGCTCGAACTTCTTGGTGAGGATGCGGCGGTTGGCGTCGTCGACGCGCGACATCGGCACGCGCCCGGCCTGCACCTCGGCCTTGAGCAACGAGATGAACGACCGCCACTCGGTCGGCAC
Source organism: Lentzea sp. NPDC004789 (assembly GCF_053601075.1). Taxonomy (NCBI): domain Bacteria; kingdom Bacillati; phylum Actinomycetota; class Actinomycetes; order Pseudonocardiales; family Pseudonocardiaceae; genus Lentzea; species Lentzea sp. NPDC004789. The sequence goes on from NZ_JBSGBE010000010.1 coordinate 116,758, forward strand.
CATGATCATGTCCAGGCCGGCGTTGATCGCGGTGCTCACCTCGGCGGCGGTGAAGCCGGGCCGGCCGTCGATCTGGTCGATGGCGTTCCAGTCCGACACGACGAGGCCGCCGAAGCCGAGCTCGTTCTTCAGCACGTCGGTGATCAGGTACTTGTTGGCGTGCGTCTTGACGCCGTTCCAGCTGCTGTAGGTGATCATCACCGAGCCGACGCCGCGTGCGACGGCCTCGCGGAACGGCGGCAGGTGGACCGTCCGCAGCTCGGCCTCGCTGATCTGCGTGTTGCCCTGGTCGTCGCCGTCGGTCGTGCCGCCGTCGCCGAGGTAGTGCTTGGCGGTGGCCATCACCGAACCGGGGTCCGCGAGCTTCGTGCCCTGCAGGCCGGTGATCAGCGTGGTCATCGACGTCGCGTTCTCCGGCGTCTCGCCGAACGACTCGTAGGTGCGGCCCCAGCGGTCGTTGCGCGCGACGCACAGGCACGGCGCGAAGTCCCAGTCGATGCCGGTGCCCGACACCTCCTCGGCGGTGGCGCGGCCGATCCGCTGCACCAGCGCGGGGTCGCGGGTCGCGCCGAGGCCGATGTTGTGCGGGAAGATCGTGGCGCCGGTGACGTTGTTGTGGCCGTGCACGGCGTCCACGCCGTAGATCATCGGGATGCCCAGCGGCGTGGCCAGGGCGCCGCGCTGGAAGTTGTCGTACATGTCCGCCCACGACGTGGCGTTGTTCGGTGACGGCGCGGAACCGCCGCCGGACAGCAGCGAACCGATCCGGTAGGTGGTGAGGTCGGCGGTGGTGACCGCGGTGCGCTCGGCCTGCGTCATCTGCCCGACCTTCTCGTCGAGCGACATCCGGCCGAGCAGATCGGCGACCCGCACGGGGATCGGCTGGTTCGGGTCGCGGTAGACCGGGTCGGCCGCGCAGGCGGTGCCGGTGGGGACCGCGGCGGCCGTGAGCAGGAGCACGACCGCTAGAAGCCTTCTCATGGAACATGACCTCCATGGGGTGAGGTCCTGTTTACCTTGCGGCACAACAGGTTCCGTCGAGCGTAACCGGGGCCTGCAAAGTGGTATAGACCAAAGGGGGACCGGTAGTGGTTCCGGTCCCCTCCGGCGATGCTCAGCGGCACCAGGACTGGACGGTCTCGGCGAAGTCCGGGAACTCGGCCCGAGCCGCGGCCAGCACCTCGGCGGGCGTGCGGGGCTCGACCCCGGAGTGCTCCTCCGCCACCGCGCGCAGTCCGTCGTGCCCGACACCGCTCTCGGCCCCGAACTCGACGGCCTCCTGCGGCCCGACCCCACCGGCCAGCAACCACAGGAACTCGCCCAGGCTCGTGGCCACGACGCCCGCCTCGCCCTCGGACCCGAAGAACGCCACCGGCTGCGCGACGAGCGGCTGCCCCGGCCGCACGAGCCAGCTGGTCACCAGCCCGCCGGTCCCGTCCTGCCCGAACACCCGGAACGCGGCGCCGTCGAGCTCGGAGTTGCCGGTCCAGGCCCTGATCCAGTCGGTCGTCTCCTCGGCGGAGTCGAACTCGTCGTAGGGCTCGTAGTCGATGTTGCACGGCGCCGGTTCCTCGGTCTTCTCGTCGTAGTCCCAGGGGAACTCGACGCCGCTCAACGCGACCAGTGCGGCGGGAAAGGTTCTGTCGTCGGTGATCTCCACGCGCGCACGCTACCGACGAGCCTCACACCGCGATCCGCGCCCTCGTGGCGACGACCGGGCTGCGCATCGCGACACCCAGCATCAGCACGCACAGCCCGTAGACACCGACGCCGAACGCGATTCCGGCGGTGGCCGCCAGCCCGACCAGCAGCGTGGTCCACACCCCGGTCACCAGGGGCACGTACCGCCGCCAGCCCTGCCACACCCCGGCCCGCAGCGTGGTCACGCCGGTCATCAGGAACCCGACGGCGGTCAGCAGCGTGCCGAGCCCGAAGACCGCCCCGACCACCGACGGACCGGTGGCGGACAACGGGTCCGCGCGGAACGGGATCGAGGCCAGCTCGGCGGCGAACAGCACCCCCGTCCCGGCGACGGCCAGCCCGCCACCGGCACGGGCGGCCCTGCCGGTGCCCGCGGCCCCGCTGCGGGCGAAACCGAGCACGCCGACCAGCACCAGCACGTGGAACACCGCGTAGGCGAGGCAGACGAGGACGAAGGTGTCACCGGACCACGGGTAGCTCCACATCGTGTCCGGCACGGACGGCTGAACGGCCAGCACCAGTGCGGCGGACGCGACGGTTGCGGTGCCTCCGGCGATTGCACTCAACGCGTACATGGCGACCTCTCTTTCGGAACGTGAGTTGGTGCCGTGAAGCGTGCTGCGCGGTGGAGGTCTGGGGCATCGGCGTGAGCACGGAACCGAATGCAGTGCTGGCACTGTGGTCGGCCCCCTGAACTGCTGCCACGATGACGCCGTGCCGATGCTCGTGTTCGCGCTGACCGTGGTCGTGGAACTGGGTGCGATCGCCCTCGCGTGGGGCCTCGAACCCCACTACGACACGGTCATGTACGCGATCTACGCGGTCGTCATGGCGGGCGCGGGCGCCCTGATCGCCCGGCGCAGCGTGATCGGCCCGCTGTTCCTGGGGTTCGCGTTGCTCAACGCGGTGGCGTCCGACCTCGCCCAGGCCTGGGCGCTGCGCGGCCTGCCCGGCGGCCAGGTCGCGGAGTGGATCAGCGTGGTGAGCTGGCTGCCCAGCGGCTACGGCTGGATCCTCACGTTCGTGCTGTTCCCGGACGGCAGGGCGGGCCGGTGGCGGCCGGTGCTGTGGGCGGGCACGGCCGGGCTGGTGCTGGCCACCGCCGGATGGGGGCTCAGCCCGGACACCGGCCGCAGCTTCCGCGACGGCCGCAACCCCTTCGCCGTCGAGAGCCTGCCGACCGGTGCGTTGCTCGCGGTGGGCATGACGCTCTTCCTGGGCGCGCTGGCCGCGTCGGTGGTCGCGCTCGTGATTCGGTTCCGGCGCTCGGAAGGCCTGCGACGACAGCAGTTGAAGTGGTTCGTCTTCGCGGCCGCGCTGGCCGGTGCCGGGCTGCCGCTGTCGTTCGCGCTCTGGTACGTCACGCCCGCCGCGGGGGTCATCGCCGCGGTGGCGTTGACGGGGCTCGTCGTGGCCGCGTGCCTGGCCATCCTGCGGTACCGGCTGTTCGACGTGGACGTCGTCATCAGCCGCACGATCGCCTACGGCCTGCTGACCGTGCTCCTCGTCGCCGCCTACGCGGTGACGGTCGTCGTGGTCGGCACGGCGTTCGGCCGCGGTTCCCCGTGGGCGACGGCGGCGGCGACGCTCGTGGCGGCGCTGGCGTTCCGGCCGTTGCGGGCACGGGTGCAGGACGTCGTCGACCGGCGGTTCAACCGGGCCCGCTACGACGCCCGGCGGCGGATGACCGACTTCCTGGAGGCCCTGCGCGCGGGGAAGGCCGAGCCGGAGGACGTGGTGCGGGTGCTGCGCGACGTGCTCGGCGATCCGGGGCTCGACCTGCTCGTGTACCTGCCGGAGAGCCGCGAGCACGTGGACCTCGACGGCGTGCGACGACCGTTAACGACGGGGTCGCGGGTCGTCGTCGAGCGGGACGGGCGGCCCGTCGGCGTGGTCGTGCACACGACGCCGCAGGCCGCACTGGTGCGCGAGGTGGTCGAGGCGGGCGGGCTGGCCGTCGAGATCGCCAGGCTGCGCGTCGAACTGCGCAGGCAGCTCGCCGAGGTGCGGGCGTCCAGGGCGCGCATCGTCGCCGCCGGGGACGCCGAACGCCGCCGCGTCCAGCGCGACCTGCACGACGGCGCCCAGCAACGGCTGGTGGCGATCGGGCTCGCGTTGCGGCACGCCCAGCACCAGCTCACCACCAGCACGCCCGAACAGGCCGGGCGCACGATCGACGAGGCGGTGTCCGAGGTCGCCGTCGCCATCGGGGAGCTGCGCGACCTCGCCCGCGGCCTGCAGCTCGACGGCGGGCTGCGGCCCGCGTTCGACGACCTGGCCCGCCGCTCCCCGCTGCACGTCGAGGTGCACGCCCCGGCACGACGGTTCGCCGAGAACGTCGAGGCCGCCGCCTACTTCGTGGGCTGCGAGGCGCTGACCAACGCGGTCAAGCACGCACGCGCCACCACGGTCGCGCTCACGGTCACCCACCGCGCCGGCAACCTCGTGGTGACCGTGACCGACGACGGGATCGGCGGCGCCGCGCCGTGCGAGGGCAGCGGGCTCACCGGCCTGGCCGACCGCGTGGCCGCGCTGGGCGGCAGACTGCGCGTCGACAGCGAACCGGGTGCCGGGACGACGGTCATCGCGGAGGTGCCGTGCGAGTCGTGATCGCCGAGGACCAGGCGTTGCTGCGCGACGGCCTGGCCCGTCTGTTCGCCGACAGCGGCCACGAGGTCGTCGCCACCCTCGGCGACGCCACCGGGCTCGCGTCCGCGGTGTCCGCGTTCGCCCCCGACCTCGTCGTCGTCGACATCCGCATGCCGCCGACGTTCACCGACGAGGGCGCCCGCGCGGCCCGTGAGCTCAAGCAGACCTGCCCCGGCCTCGGCGTGCTGGTGCTGTCGCAGCACGTCGAGACGACCCACGTGGCGGAGCTGATCACCGAGGGCGGTTTCGGTTACCTGCTCAAGGACCGCGTGCTGGACGTGGCCGACTTCCTCGCCGCGGCCGAGAGGGTCGCCCGCGGCGGTTCGGCGCTCGACCCGCACGTGGTCGCGGGCCTGCTCGGCCGCGACTCGCTCTCGACGCTCTCCGAACGCGAGCGGACCGTGCTCGAACTGATGGCGCAGGGCCTCACCAACACCGGCATCGCGAAGCGGTTGCAGCTCAGCGAACGCACCGTGGAGGCGCACGTCCGGCACCTGCTGATCAAGCTCGACCTGCCGTCCGATGAGGACGGTCACCGGCGCGTGCTCGCCGTCCTGGTCCACCTCAACGCGAAGGCGTGACCCCAGGCCGGCGCGGCACTGACGACCAGGGCCGCACCCGCCCACCCGGCGAGCACCGCCGTCCAGCTCGGCTCCCAGTCCGGGCGACCGAGCCGCAACGCCCAGCTCAGCCCGAAGAGCACCAGGACGGCGACGATCCCCAGATCGGGCCGCGGCGAGCGGACGGCCGGTTCGGTGAAGATCCGGTCCAGCCAGTCCGCCGAGACGACCGCGATGCCCAGCAGCAGCCCGGCGGTGATGAGGTGCCAGGCGAGCGCGGGGGAGAGCCCGGTGAGCAGGTGCAGGAGGTCGAGCGCGGCCGCGGCGGTGAGCAGGGCGAGCGGCAGTGCGACCAGACGGCGCGGCATGTCGTGGTTCCCTTCACGCAGAACGTGCAGCGGAGGTACCCACGACCGCGGGTGGTTAGTCCCCGTGCGGGTCGGTGGCGTTGAGCATCGCCACCACCTGGTCGTAGTCGCCTCGTGCTTCGGCGTGGCGCAGGAACTTCACCCGCTCGACCTGGATCTCCCGCACGTCGGGCTGCGTCTCGATGATGCCCATGACCTCGGCGACGTACTCGTCGAGCGGCATGGCGTGCTCGTTGTCCGCCTGGCCGGGCAGCAGATCGGTCTGCACCGAAGGCGGCTCCAGCTCGACGACCCGCACCGACGTGTCGGCGAGCTGCAGGCGCAGCGACTCGCTGAGCATGTGCATCGCGGCCTTGGAGGCGTTGTAGCTCGGCGTCACCTTCAGCGGTGCGAAGGCCAGGCCGGACGAGACCGTCATGATCGTGGCGTCCGGCCGGGTCTGGAGGTGCTCGACGAACGCGGCGATCAGCCGGATCGGGCCGAGCACGTTGGTCGTCACGATGTTCTCGGCCGACTCGAGGAACGTCTCGGGACGGTGCCAGTCCTCGACCCGCATGACGCCGGCCATGGTGATCAGCACGTTCGTCGACGGGAAGCGGGCGAGCACGTCCTTCGCCGCGGCCTGCACGCTCTCGGCGTCGGCGGTGTCGATCCGGACGGTCTCGACACCGGGGTGCTCGGCGGCGATCTTCTCCAGCAGCTCGGTGCGGCGGCCGCCGACGATCACGGTGTTGCCGCGCTCCCGCAGGGCGAGGGCGAGCGCCAGGCCGATGCCGCTGGTGGCGCCGGGGATGAAGACGGTGTTTCCGCTGATGTCCATGCACCGATCTTCGTGCCGTGCGCTCAGGCCGCGGCAGAGAGCGCTCATCGGGGGATCGGCGATCCCTGGTTGCCGTGCGGAACGCCGCCATACTGGGCTGGTGGACCGTGTCGAGCTCGCCGCCTTCCTGCGCCGCCGCCGCGAGGAGCTGAGGCCGGAGGACGTCGGCCTGCCCGCGGGCGCGCGCAGGCGGGCACCGGGGTTGCGGCGTGAGGAGGTCGCGTCGCTCGCCGCGATGTCCACCGACTACTACACGCGCCTGGAGCAGCAACGCGGCCCGCAGCCGAGCGAGCAGATGCTCGCCGCGCTGGCCCGTGCGCTCAGGCTGACCGGCGGCGAGCGCGACTACCTGTTCCTCGTCGCCGGCCGCAACGCCCCTTCGCCCCAGGTCACCAGCACGCACGTGGCGCCCGCGTTGCAACGGGTGCTGGACCGGCTCGACGACACGCCCGCGCTGATCCTGTCGAACCTCGGCGAGGTGCTGGTGCAGAACCGGTTCGCCGAGGCGTTGTACGGCGACTCCTCCCGGTTCACCGGTCTCGCCCGCAGCGGGATCTACCGCTGGTTCACCGACCCCGGCGAACGACTGATCTACCCGGAGCACGACCGGGACCGGCAGAGCCGCGCCCAGGTGGCGAACCTGCGCGCCGCGTACGCCGCGATGGGAGCGAAGTCGCGGGCGGGCGAGCTGGTCCGCGTGCTGCAGAAGGCAAGCGCGGAGTTCGCCGCGATCTGGGAGCGGCACGAGGTCGCGAAGCGGTTCGAGGACCACAAGATCCTGGTGCACCCGCAGCTCGGCGAGATCGAGGTGGACTGCCAGGCGTTGTTCACCGAGGACCAGTCGCAGGCGCTGCTGGTCCTCACCGCGCCACCGCGCACCGAGTCCTTCGACAAGATCCAGCTGCTCGGCGTGCTGGGCACCGAGCAGTTCGTCAGCCCAGCCGCAGGATCGTCTCCTCGATCTCGGCCTTCCTAGCCGCGGCATAGCCGGTATCGGTGCCGACGACCTCGAACCCCGCGTTGGTGAGCACCTTCAACGAGCCGGTGTTGTCGCTGGCGGCGCGGGCGTGCAACGGTCGGACGGTCACGCGTTCGAGCAGCAGCCGGACCGCCTGGCTCGCGATGCCCTGACCCCACACCGCGCGGTCGAGCCAGTACGTGATCTCGACGTCGCCCTCCATCTCGAAGCTCGCGATCGTGCCGACCATCCGGCCGTCGGCCAGGATCGCCAGGTTCGTGGTGTCCGGACGAGCCCGCACCTTGCGCATGTGCGCGTCGAACGCCTCGCGGTCGTCGGGGTCCTCGTGGGTGAACGCGGCCATCCACACCGATTCCGGGTCGCGCATGAACTCGAACAACGCGTCCAGATCAGCGTCTTCGAGCTCCCGCAAGGTCACTTCGCTCATCACCAGGACTGTAGTCGTGTGACCTGCCTCACTTCTCGGCCCGGTTTCTGTGACCTGAGGTGAGACTGCCCGGTCTCCCAAGGCACACAGAAGTCGTCGGCGATGGTGAGGGTGTTGGACGTGACTGGTCGGGAGTGGCTGGGCCATTTGGACCTGGAGCAGGTGATCGCCGCACAGGACGGTGATCGCGAGGCGCTCGACGCGGTCGTCACGGCTTCGCTACCGCTGGTCTACAACGTCGTGGGGAGAGCCCTGTCCGCGGACGCCGACGTCGACGACGTCGTGCAGGACACCATGTTCCGGGTCATCCGCGGCATCGGCTCGTTACGCGAGCCCGATCGGCTCCGCTCGTGGCTGGTCGCCGTGACGATCAACCAGATCCGCGAGCACCACCGTCGCCGGGACCTGGCCCCCGCGCCGCTGGAGGAGTACGACCGGGCGGATCCGGGCGCCGAGTTCGTCGAGGTGGCGTTGTCGAGGCTGCACTTCGCCCAGCAACGGCGGGAGGTCGACGAGGCCGCCCGCTGGCTCGACCCGGCCGACCGCGAGCTGCTGGCGCTGTGGACGCTGGAACGCGTCGGGCAGCTGACCCGCGCCGAGGTGACCGACGCGCTCGACCTCGGCGCCCACGCGGTGACCGTGCGGCTGAGCCGGTTGAAGGGGCGCCTGGAGACGGTCCGGCACCTCGTGCGGGCGTTGTCGGCGGAGCCCAGGTGCGCCGGGCTGGCGCAGGCGGTGCAGGGGTGGTCGGGACAGCCGAACCCGTTGTGGCGCAAACGGCTGCTGCGGCACGTCGACGAGTGCGGGCGGTGCCGGCGCGGGGTGGACGACGCGATGCCCGTCGAGCGGATCCTGACCGGTGCCGCGCTGCTCACGGTGCCGGCGGGGTATCTGCCGCGGTTGCTGGAGAACCTCGCCGACCCGGCGCTCGAACCGGTCGTGCACGCCGCTCACCTCGCCGAGGCGTCCGGACCGGTCGCACGGCTCACGGGTTTCGCGTCCACGAAACCGGTTCTGGCGGTGGCGGGTGCCGCGGCGGTGTGCGCACTGGTCGGTGTGGTGGGCGCGGTGGTCCTGTTCCCGTCGGACCCGCCCGCCGCCGTGGCGATCCCGAACACCCCGCCGCCCATCACCACGGTCACCTCGTCGCCCGTCACGGAGTCGTCCACTACCAGCACGACCACCACCACGACCACTACGACGACTACGACGACGACCCAGGCTCCGGAGCCCGTGCGCGTTCCGACGCCGGAGGAACGCGTGCTCGCGATGATCAACGACGCCAGGGCGGCGCAGGGCCTGCCCGCGCTGACGGTGGACCCGGCCCTGGTCACCGCCGCCGACCGGCACACGAAGGCGATGATGAGCAACGGCTGCGGGCTGTCCCACCAGTGCGACGGCGAGAGCGGCCTGGGGGAGCGAGACACGGCGGCGGGCGTCAGGTGGAGCACGGTCGGTGAGAACGTCGGCATGGGCGGTCCGGTGAAGGACACCATCGACGCGATCTCCAAGATGGCGCTCAACCTGACCCAGAGCATGCTCGACGAGAAGCCGCCGAACGACGGTCACCGCAAGAACATCCTGAGCAAATCCTTCACCCGCGTCGGCATCGTGGTCGTCCGGGACGCCAAGGGAACCGTGTGGATGACGCACGACTTCGCGGGTTGACCGACTCCGGGCGAAAAAAGATCATCCTCTGGTCGTACGCGGGAACGCGACCCCAGTAGGACGCGTGACGATCTGTCCGGAAAGCACTGTCTCCTCCGTGCAGATGCCGTCGACCGTCGCGTACCGCAAGCCCGCACCGCGCACCGCCGAAACCCCGGAACTGCTGCGCTGGACGGGTTTCGGCGGTGCGGCGCTGCTGACCGCGGGAGCGTGGGCGGCCAGAGCGGTGCCGTTCGCGCTCGTCCTGGCCGTCGCGGGCGCCGGGCTGGTGGTCCTGGCCTGGGCGCTGCTCGGCCGTGCCACCCCGGACGCGTCGTGGCTGCGCCGGACGCTGGCCTGGTGGTGCGCGCCGCTGCTGGTGGCGCCGCCGCTGTTCAGCGCCGACGTGTTCAGCTACCTCGCGCAGGGCGAGGTGGCGGCCCGCGGGCTCGACCCGAACGTCGTGAGCCCGGCGGTGGGCGCGAGCGCGGAGGCCGTCGCACGGGTCGGGGTCTACTGGCGGGACGCGCCGTCGCCGTACGGGCCGTTGTTCAGCACGGTCGAACGGGCGATCACCACCGTCACCGGCGGTGACCCCGTGGCGGGCATCGTGCTGCACCGGCTGGTCGCGGTGCTGGGGCTGCTGCTGGTCGTGTGGGCGGTGCCTCGGCTCGCCGGGACGTCCGCGCGCATGGCGTTGTGGCTGGGTGTGCTGAACCCGTTGGTGCTGTGGCACCTCGTCGGCGGCATGCACAACGACGCGTTGATGCTCGGCCTCATGCTGTCCGGCACCGTGATCGCGTTGCAGGCCCTCCCGGACCTGAAGTGGTGGCAGTTCACCGCCGGTGTCGTGCTCATCGGCCTGGGAGCGCAGGTCAAATTGCCCGCCCTGGTCGCACTCGCCGTGCTCGGCACCGCCCTCGCGCGGCGGCTGGGTGGTGGCTGGGCCCGGTTCGTCGCCGCCGGTCTGGGCATGGTCGCTGCTGCCGTCGCGGTGTCGGTCGTGACGTCGCTGGCCGGAGGTGCCGGGTTCGGCTGGGTGCAGGCGCTCGGGACGCCGTCGAAGGTGAACAGCTGGATGGCCCCGACGAACTGGCCGGGCTATCTGGCGGGTGCGGTGTTCGGTCCGGAAATCGGTCAGGCGATGATTTCCTCGGCACGGATCGCGGGGCTCGTGCTGATCCTGTGCGGGATCGCGGTGGTGCTGCGGCGCCAGCTGCGCGGCGGGGTCTCCGAGGTGACGGCACTGGGAATGATGATGAGCTTGATCGTGGTGCTGGGCCCGGTGATCCAGCCGTGGTACCTGCTGTGGGCCGTGCTGCCGTTGGCGGCGTGCCTGCCGGCGGGTCCGTGGCGCACGCGTGTCGCCGTGCTGGTCGGAGTCTTCGCCCTGTTGGTGCCGCCGCTCGCGGGCAACTTCACCGGTCATGTGCCGGAACTGGTCGCGGCCTACGTGCTCGGCCTCGCTCTGGTCGGTGGGGCCGCCCTCGTCCTGCGCCGGGTGCCCGTTGCGCAGAGCTGAACTCGCCCGTTACGGCGCCGCGGTCGTCGCTGGTGCCGCCCTCGCGTTGAGCTTCCCGCCGCGCACGCTCTGGTGGCTCGCCGTACCGGCGTTCGTCGTGCTGTGGCTGGCGCTTCGCCGGACGGGGGCACGCCGCGCGGCCGGCCTGGGCCTGGTGTTCGGGCTGACGTTCTTCCTGCCGCACCTGCTGTGGATCGAGCGCTTCCTGGGCGACGACTACGGCCCGTGGCCGTGGCTCGCCCTGTCCGCGCTCATGGCCCTGTTCGTGTGCGGTGCCTGCGCACTCGTCCCGCTGGTCTCGCGGCTGCCCGCGGCGCCGGTGTGGGCGGCTCTGCTGTTCGTGCTGCAGGAAACCGCGCGCGGCCTGGTCCCGTTCAACGGCTTCCCGTGGGGCCGGGTCGCGTTCGGCCAAGTGGACGGTCCTTTTGGACGGTTGGCCGTGGTCGGTGGCGCTCCGCTGGTGACGTTCGCGGTCGTCGTGACCGGTTTCGGCCTGGCGCACTGGCTGCCGCGCGTGCGAGCCGCCTGGGCCGTGCTGCCGTTCGCCGCCGCGCTCGCGGCCGGACCGCTGATCTCCGTCGAGGCCCAGAACGGGCAGCGGAGGGTCGCGGTGGTCCAGGGCGGCGCCCCCGACCTCGGACTGGGGCTGCTCGGCGCGTCGGACAAGTTGCGCGCCAACCACCTGCGCAAGACCGCCGAGCTCGGGGCGTTGATCCACGGCGGCTCGATCCCGGAGCCGGACCTGGTGGTGTGGCCGGAAAGCGCGACCAGGACCCGCGACCGCGACCCGGTGATCGACCGCGCGGTCGACTCGCTGGGCGTGCCGGTGCTGGTCGGCGCCCTGCGCGACGGCCAGAACGAGGTCATCGCCTGGCAGCCCGGCACAGGACCGGGACAGTCGTACGCGAAACAGGAGCTCGTCCCGTTCTCAGAGCACATCCCGCTGCGCCCGCTGGCCCGCCTGGTCACGCCGTTCGCCGACCAGCAGGACATGCGGCCGGGCAGCGAACCGGGCGTGCTGGACGTCGCCGGCGCCCGTGTCGGCGTCGGCATCTGCTACGAGGTCGCCTACGACTACGTGCTGCGCGAGAGCACTGCAGCGGGCGCCCAGGTCCTGATCGTGCCGACCAACAACGCCTGGTTCGGCCGCGGCGAGATGACCTACCAGCAGCTCGCCATGGCCCGCCTGCGCGCCATCGAACACGGCCGTGCCGTCGTCGTCGCGGCGATCAGCGGCGTGAGCGCCGTCGTGCGCCCGGACGGCAGCGTTGTGCGGTCGACCGGAATGTTCACCGACGACCTGATGGTCGACTCCGTGCCGTTGCGGTCGGACATCACGTTCGCCACGAGGTTCGGCGACGTGGTCCACGTGCTGCTCACCGCGGGTGCGTTCGGGGCGTGTCTGGTGGCTTTGTGGACGCGACGGCGAGCACGGTCGGAACCGGCGTCCCTCCCTCGCTGAACCGCGCGGGCGTCAGACCGGCGTCGAGGAACGCGTTCAGCAGGGCGGCCAACGGCCAGTGCGAGGCGCCGACCTTGTCCCGCAGCCCCTGGTCGGTCCACGACCGCTTGGTCCAGTGCCCGTCGAGGTAGCCGGGGCGGACCACCACCGCGGCGGGATCGGTGCGATCGGCGAACCCGCCGCAGAAACACGGGTGCACACCGATGTGGACGAAAAGGCCGCCGGGCTGCAGCACCCTGACGGCCTCGCGCAGCACGGCGGGGTAGCCGGGCATGTCGGTGTGGACCATCACCGAGACCACGGCCGCAACGCTGTTGTCCCGCACGGGCAACCGTTCCGCGTCCGCCCGTGCGACCGGCAGGCGGCCGCGGGCGTGCCGCAGCATTCCGCCGGACAGGTCGACGCCGACCGGTGTCCACCCCAGCTCGCGCACGGTCGCGGCGTGCACCCCGGTGCCGCACCCGATCTCCAGGCACACGCCCCGGCCCTGTCCGAGCAGGTCCCGCAGCGCTCGGCCGACCCCGATCGGATCGTCCTGTTGCGCCGGGAGGAACTGCTTCTCGTACCAGTCCGCGATCTCGTCGTAGGCCGCCACCACACCAGTGGACCGCCGTGGCGGCCGAAGCCGCCACGGATTCCGCGCCCGGCGAACGTCAGTTCGTGCCGAGCAACGCCGATCCCAGCACCGTTCTCTGGTGCAGCACCGACAACCCCTGCCTCTCCGTGGTCAGCAACCCGGCCTCCCGCAACACCGTCGTGTGACGGCTGACCGCCGAAGGCGAGGCCCCGAGCCGTTCCGCCAGCTCGGTGGTCGTGGCCCCGGTGCCCACCGCCGCCAGCACCGCCGACCGCGTGGATCCCAGCAACGCGGCGAGCGCCCCGAGCTCGCGCCGTCCACTCGCGAGCTGCCGCTGCCACGTCCAGTCGTGGTGCACCGGGTACACCACGGTCGGTGGCAGCCCCGGATCTGCGAACGCCACCGGGGTCCGGCGGCAGAAGTACGACGGCACCAGCCGCAGCCCGCGCCCGTTGAGGTGCAGGTCCCGGTCGCAGGCGTACTGGACCTCCAGCACCGGCGGCCGCCAGTTCATCAACGGCCACATGCCGTGCAGCAGGCTCTCGACCGAACCGTCCCTGCTGCGGTGCGTCCGATCGGTCTCGATCGCCTCCTCGATCAGGTCGCCGTACGGTTCGATGACGGCGGCGTGGTAGCGCGCCAGCGCCCCGGTGAGCTCCGCGAGCGCGCCGTCGCAGCCCTCCGCCAGCGGACGGGTCCAGCCCGGCGTCGGGCTCACCTCGGCGAGCAGCCGGAACTCCTCGCGCAGCCGTTGCCGCGGCGTCGCCCGGATGGCGGCGAGCGCCGCACCCAGCCCGTCCGCGCCTTCCGGCGGTGTCAGGAAGTCCGGGAAGTACGGTCCCAACGGCGACAGCACGGACAGCAGCCGCACCCCCGAACGGACCACCTGCCGGTCGCGACAGCGCCGGACGTCACGCAGCCAGGGCTCCAGCAGAACCCCGCTGTCCCCTTCGGTCAGCCGCAGCCGGCTGAACACCATCTCCCAGAGCGGATCCACCCTTTCTGCTATCTGCGTACGCTCCAGATCACCGGCGGAAAAATGGATGCGCAACACAGCAACCTCCCCAGGCCAGGTCACCGTGGGAAACATTACCCGCCGTGTCACTCCGCCGAATTCCGCAACGAGAACCGGGCGCGAGGCCATTGCCCCGCGCCCGGTTCTGTGGTCAACAGGTCAGCCGCAGCGCCCGTTGGTCCACTGGTGCGACCGCACCTGGTACGTGCCGGCCAGATCGCCCTTCTGCCCCTGCTTGGTGCAGCCGATCCGGTTGTTGTAGCCGGTGTTGCGGTAGAAGACCACGCCGGTCAACGAGGAGGACGTGCCGCGGTTGTAGACGGACTTGACCTCCTTGGTGGTCGCCCACGAGCACTTGACGGTGCCGCTGGTCCAGTCCGGGTCGGCCACGTCCCACATGCAGCGGCCGCCGGTGCCGCCGAACCCGTTCCAGAAGCAGACGTTGCCGGTGTTGCAGTCCCAGGCGGCCAGCGCCTGACCCGTCTCGGTGTCGTAGGCCGCGCCGACCGCCGCCGACTGGACTGCCGACTGGGCCACCGGAGCCGCCTGCGCGCTCGGAGCCGCGACCCCGACGACCATGAGCAACGCGACCGGAACCAACGCCAGGAAAACACGCCGAACGAACCTCAAAGGATTCCTCCCTCACCCCGTGAATGAATTCGGCCGACGTCACCTTAAGCAGGGAGGGGAAGTCAGGAAAAGCTATTGCACGGTGCCGCAAAACCTCATTTCACGACCGTCGGGTGTACCTGTGTTTCACGCCGGCCGGGAAGTACTCGGGATCGCCGGCGGGCCGCAGCACGACCTCGGGCAGCTGCCGTTCCGCCGGGACGTAGTGCGCGAACTCGCTGTTGAGCCGCAGCAGCTGGTCCCTGATCGACTCCGCGACGGCCCGCGCGTCGGCGGTCCGTCCGGGCGCGGTCTCCACGGTGATCCGCAGCGTCCGGTCGCGGTCGGCGTCCTCGACCGACTCGATCACGAACTTTCCGGTCACCGCGTCGCTGACACCCGGCTGTTCCAGTCCGACGGTCACGTTCTCCGGATACACGTTCGCGCCGAAGAACGACACCGTGAACAGCGACCGTCCGAAAAGGAACACGAACGGCAGCTGAGGCCCGGGCGGGGGAGTGAACCCGTGCTCCGCGCAGAACGCCAGCAGCTCGTCGTGCGTGAAAACGCCGCCCTCGTCGGCGATCCGGTAGCGGATCAGCGGAATCCCGCCGTCCGCGGTGAACACCAGCGTCCCGTCGTGCACCTCGAAGAACCTGTCGGCCGGGTCGTACTGCACGAGCGTCGGCAGCCGCGAGTCGCCGAACACCTCGCGCGCGAGGTCGGGCCTGATGGCGAAGAACCGGCGAATCCCCACCGAGAGCGCGGTCTCGTTGCCCAGCACCCCGGAATCCGCTGTGCCGTAAAGGGAAGCGACATCGCGCACGGGATCGCCGACGCCCGCCCGCCGGCACACCAGGTCCCGCCACTGCTCGCTGAACACCTCACCGGCGAGCACCAGCTTGATCCGGTACGCCGCCCAGTCCACGCCGGGGGAGTCGATGACGTCCTTGAGGAACGGCGGATAGCCGAGCAGGACGACCTGCTCGAAGTGCGGCGCGAGCTCCGGCAGCACCCGCAGGATCTCGGCCTTGTTGTTGCCCGGCGCCACCACGGTGATCGGGCACCCCTTGGCCGCCAGATGGCGCACGCACGCCTGCGTGAACAATCCGCCGACCCAGGTGCCCAGCGGAAAGCACACCACGGCGAGCGTGGACCGTTCGCCGGCCTCGAACCCGTCCACCAGCACCTGCTCGAACCGCCGTGCCACGTGCAGCTCGTCCTCCAGCGCCCGCGGCCAGACCGTCGGCCGCCCGCTCGACCCCGACGACACCGCGATCATGTCGCAGCCCGCCAGCGTCCCGTCCCGGCACAGCTCCGGCAACGGATACCGCTCGTGGTAGCTCTGCTTGTCCAGCAACGGCAACCGCTGGAAGTCCGCGAACGTCTCGATGCTCGCGGGATCAATCCCGTTCTCCCGCAACAGCTTCCGATACGCGGGCACGGTCGCGGCCGTGTGCTGGAAGAGGTCGAGCACCCAGCTCTGGGACCGTTGCGGGGCAGGTGCGAAGAAGTCGTCGAACGCCGCGCGCACCCGGATCTGCCGATCACCGTCCATCGGTCGAGCCTATCCCAACGTTCATCACCTCTATAGTTTCAGTGTAGACTAAAACTAAACCTCTGCGTAGGCTCAGGAAAGTGCGCATCCTCTTCTCGTGCCGACCGGCCTACGGCCACCTGTTCCCCTTGATGCCGCTCGCGCGAGCGGCGAGGGACGCCGGCCACGACGTCGTCTTCGCGACCGGCCCGAGCTTCGTCGGCAAGGTCGGGGACCTGGGCTTCGAAGCGCACCCGGCGGGCATCTCCATCGGGGAGGCCGAGGCGGAGGCCCGCAGGCGGCACGGGGACGCCGACCTCGTGACGATGCTGATCGCCATGTTCGCCGACGTGCTGCCGCGGGCGACGGTCGCGGACCTGACGCCGTTGCTGCCGCGGGTCAGGCCGGACCTGGTGGTCTACGAGCAGAGCGACGTCGGCGCCGCGAAGGCCGCGCGCGACGCCGGCGTCCCGTTCGTGTCGCACGTGATCGGCAGATCGATGCCGTCCGCGATCCTGGAGCTGGCGGCCGCGGAGATGGCGTGGATGTGGGACGGTGACCAACCCGCGGACCTGATGCTGGGCGACACCGCGATCGACCTCTGGCCGGACACCGTACGGGATCCGGAGGTCGCCAAGCTGCCGCACGTGATCAGGCAGCGGCCGGTGCCGTTCGACCTGGACGTGCCGATGCCGGAGCTGACGTCCGGGAAGCCCCTGGTCTACCTGACGCTCGGCACGGTGGCGTTCGGAGCGACGGAGGTGCTGCGAGCCGCGGTCGGCGGCCTCGCGCGCCTGCCGGTCGAGGTGCTGGTCGCGGTCGGCCCCGGTGATCCGGCGCTGCTCGGAGAGGTGCCGGCGAACGTGCGGGTCGCGGGGTTCGTCCCGCAGGCGGAGGTGCTGCGGCGGGCGGACCTGGTGGTGCACCACGGCGGAACCGGCACGGTGCTCGGCACGCTGGCGGCCGGGCTGCCGCAGCTGGTCCTGCCGCAGGGCGCGGACCAGTTCGTGAACGCCGACGTGCTGACCGAGGTGGGCGCGGCGAGGAAGCTGCTGGGCGAGGAGATCACCGCGGATGCCGTTGCCGAGGCCGCGGGCCTGCTCCTCGACGACCCGGCCGTGCGGGACGTCGCGGTGAAGGTGGCGGCGGAGATCGCTCGGCTGCCGGCGCCCGCGGAGGTCGTCGGGCAGCTGGCCGGGCTGGTGAGGGCGTAGGCCGCACGTCGACCCGCGCTCTGGGAGGGCGCAGGGCTCCTCACAGCCACCGGACGGCTCACCGCACGGTCGCGGGCGCGAACCGCACGCCCGGCCAGCCCTTCTCAGCCGCCCGACTGCTCACCGCACGGTCGCGGGCGCGGGCTTGACGTCCGCCGCGGCCTCCAGGTGGTCGGGCAGCGACGCGCGGTAGATCGGCATCGCCGCCGCCGTGGTCACGATCGCGACCGCCACCAGGATCGCGAACATCTCCGGCGTCACCAGCCCGTACGCCAGCCCGATGTTGATGAAGATCAGGATCATCAGCCCGCGCGCGTTCATCAGGCCGCCCACAGCCGAGGCGTAGCGCCACGAGTAGCCCTGCGCACGCACCACCAGCCCGCAGCCGAGGTACTTGCCGGCGAACGCGGCCAGCATGATCACGGCGAGCGGGAACCACAGCCGCCCGCCCGCGCCGAAGCCGGAGACCTGGGTGTTGAGGCCGCTGAACGCGAAGAACACCGGCAGCAGCAGGATCGAGTTGAGGTCGGTGAGCTTGGTTTCGAGCTCGTGGCGCACGACGGCCGACTTGGGCATCGCGAGGCCGGTGATGAAGCCGCCGAACACCGAGAACACGCCGATGTAGTCGGTGAACCAGCCCGCGAGCAGCACCACGAGCAGGATGATCGCCGTCATGTCGCGGCTGAGCTTGCCGTCGCGTTCGGCGCGGGCGCCGAGCTTACCGAGCCACTTGCGGCCGAGGGTGAGCATGAGGCCGGCGAAGATCGCGGCGCCGAGGATCGTGCGGAGGGCGCCGGACGCGCTGCCGGAGGCGCCGACGGCGATGATCAGCGCGAGGAACACCCAGGCCACGGCGTCGTCGATGGCCGCGGCCACGAGGGTCAGTCCGCCGATCGGGGTGTTGGCGATGCCGCGTTCCTGCAGGATGCGGGCGAGCATGGGGAACGCGGTGATCGACAGGGCGCCGCCGACGAACAGCATGAAGACCCAGAGGCTCGATCCCGTGGGGCTGAGGGAGTCGAAGAAGATCACCGCGGTGCCGGCGCCGAGCAGGAACGTCGGCACGATGCCGGACACGGCGAGCACGGAGGCCTTGCGCGCGTTGGGGCCGGTGGTCAAGCCGTGGTCCAAAGAGGACCCGACGAGGAACATGTAGAACGTCAGGCCGATCGTGCTCAGCACGTACAGGGTGCTCTTGACGTCGGCGGGGAAGAGCTGGGCCTGGACGCCGGGTGCGACGGCGCCGAGCAGGGCGGGTCCCAGCAGCACGCCGGCGACCATCTCGCCGACCACCCTGGGCTGCCGGACGAGCATGGCGAGCCGTCCGCACACGGTGGTCGCGACGAGCACCACCGCGAGTGCGGCGAAGACCTGCAACGCGAAGTGGATCTGGTTCACGGGATCTCCTGGTGTCGGTGCGTGTCGAAGTAGCGGCCGGCCAGGCGCAGCCGGTGGGCGTGCAGCACCATCACGGTGCCGAGCACGAGCTGGACGACGCTGCGCCAGACGTCCTCCCAGCGGTCTCGCAGGCGCATCAGCACCAGGCGTCGGCGCGGCACGGAACCGTCGCGGACGAGCAGGCAGGGGCCTCGGCTCGGCAGCGACCTCGTGTGTGTCACCGAGGAGTGCAACGTGACGCGGCGCAGCACTTCTCGCGCCGCCGCCCGCATCGCGATGGGGGAGAGCCGCCACGCCGGGCAGGGACGGTTGGCCGCGATGCCGAACGGGATGTGGTGCGCGGTGCGACCGGAGGTGTGCTCCCAGCGGCCGGGGTCGAACTCGTGCGGGTTCTCGTAGCCGGTCGCGTGGTAGGCCGGATAGTTGAAGCACAGCACCGAACCCGCCGGGAACGTCGTGTGCTCGTCGAGCTCGATGTCCGCGGTGGTGATGCGGTGCGCGATGCCGAACAGCGGGTAGAGCCGGAACGTTTCGTCCAGCAGGTGCGCGAAGTACCTGTCGTCATGAACCCGCTGTGCTGCTTCGGGATGCTGGGCCAGCGCGAGCAGCAGGTGCGCCATCGCCTCGGACATCTGCACGACGGCGGTGTTGAAGTAGGTGCCCTGCAGGTAGTGGACCTGCTCGGGTTCGGACAGGGTCTCCGGCAGCGGGTGCCGGACGTCCGCGAGCCGCCCGGCCAGGTACCGGGTGAGGCGGGCGCGCCGGGCTGGATGGCGCAGTCCGGTGCACTTCAACGAGGTCACGACGTCGTCGGCGTGCGCGACGATCAGGTCGCGCGCCGCGCGTGGGCACGGTTCGCCGAACACCAGCTCGTAGAAGTACTCGGCCCACACCGGCATCATCAGGTCGCGCAGCCGGACCCGCGTGACCGGTCCGGTGAGCACTTCGTCCAGCACGCGCCGGGTGCACCGGGTCGCCGCGTCGAACAGCTCGTCACCCGGCCCTGCGAGGAATCCGCGCGTCGTGCGGGCCACGTCGTCGTAGCGCGGCCCGGCCTCCAGGTGCTCCTGGTGCACTTCGGGGCCGGGGGAGAGCCAGTACCAGAACAGGTCCGAGAGCCCGGCGCCCTTGCTGCGGCCGTTCGCGGCCGGGTGGCCGTAGAGCTCCTCGAACCGGTCGGGGCCGACCTGGTCGTTGGGGAAGGTGATCGCGTTGTCGCCGTTGACCTTCTCGAACACCTTGGCGCGCAGGGCGATCACCAGCCGGCTCAGCACCGGGCCACCACCATGTCGCGGCTGAGTTCGCCGCCGCACATCGTGAGGACGTGCGCGAACTCGTCGCGCAGCACGTCCAGCACCTGCCGCACGCCGGCCGTCCCGTCGGCCGCGAGCCCCCAGAGCACCGGCCTGCCGATCCCGGCGGCCGTCGCCCCCAGCGCCAGTGCCAGGGCGATGTCGCCTCCACTTCGGACACCGCCGTCCAGCACGACCGGCACTCGTCCGGCGACCGCGTCGGCCACCGCGGGCAACGCGTCGAGTGCCGCCGGCACGACGTCGAGCTGGCGGCCGCCGTGGTTGGACACGAAGATCCCCGTGCCCAGCCCGGCCGCCAGCTCCGCGTCGGCCGGGTGCAGGATTCCCTTGAGCCACACCGGAAGTGAGGTCGTCGAGCGGATCCGCTCGACGTCGTCCCAGGAGAACGCGGCCATCTCGATCTCGCGCAGGCCGGGTGTTCCCGGCAGGTCCCGCATGTTCTCCGCGGCCATCCCGGCGGGCAGGTCGTGGAACCCGTGCGCGATGTCGCGGCGGTGCCGGCCGAAGACGGGGGAGTCGACGGTGATCACCAACGCGGTGCAGCCCGCCCGTTCGGCCCGCCGCACCAGCGCTTCGGTGACCTCCCGGTCGGGCTGCAGGTAGAGCTGGAACCAGACCGGCCCGGTCGCGGCCGCCACGACGTCGGCGATCGGCACGGTCGAGGCCATGCTCGACACCAGCACCGTGCCGTCCATCGCCCGTGCCGTCGCGAGCTCGCCCTCGGGGTGCGCGAGCTTGTGGAACGCGGTCGGGGACACCAGCACGGGAAATCCGGCGCTCCAGATCTCCTCGCCGCGCAACGCCTCCGGCGGGCATTGCGCGGGGGAGCCGTGATCCCAGACCCCGTCCCCGCGCAGCACGCGGGGCAGCAGGGCGCGGCGCCGGAACGCGGCCTCGTTCTCCGCGAGCACGACCTCGTCCCCGGCTCCGCCCGCGAAGAAGTCGTGGTGGACGGGGTCGAGCACCGCACGCGCCTTGTCGTGCAGCTCCGCGAGCACTGGGTTCACCGCGGGTGCTCCCCGAGAAAATTCCTCAGCGGCGCCTTGTGCACGGTCTCGCTGTCCCACTCGTTCTCGAGGTTCTCGGTGAGGTGGTGCTCGTCGACCAACGAGCCGCCGCGGAACCGCCGCACCACCGGGTGCAGGTAGCGGCCGTCGAGCCCGCTGGTGTCGTCCTGGGAGGTCCGGCCGGCGGTGATGTCGAACGGGTTGACCTTGTCGTGGTCCGCGCCGTACTCCAGCGTCACGGTCAGATATGTCTCGACCTCGCCGAACTCCCCGCGCGCCACGGCTTCGTGCAGATAGGCGACCGGCACCTCTTCTACGTAACGCACGCCGTCGGGCCCATGGAGCACCGCGTCGGCCATGAACGCGAACAGCTGCCACAGCGCGGAAGTCCGGTTGACCCGCTCGATGATCGCGTCGGTGACGGCGCCGGGCGCGAGGGAGCGGCTCGGCCAGTCCACCCCGTGGTAGCGGTGCTCGTGGATCCGGTGCAGCGCCCGCACGGCGTAGCGGAAGCCGTGGATGAACCCGCTGGTCGACTTCTTGAAGTCGCGTGCCTGCGTGATCGTGCCCGCGAAGAACAGGCCGGGCACGTTCACCGACTCCCACGCGGCCGTCTGGTCGGGGAAGCGCGAGTTGATCGTGAGCTGCGGCCGGCAGTCCGCCGTGAAGATCGAGGCGTCGAACCGGAACCCGGTCGCGAGGACCACGCGGTCGTAGCGGATCTCCTTGATCACCTCGTTGACCCGCTGGAAGGCGACCTTCACCAGGTAACCGTCGCCGTCGCGGCGGATGCCCGCGATGTGCCCGTCCAGCACGGCGTTCTGCGACTTGAGCTGGTAGGTGTCGAGGAAGTTGTTGTTCACCGCGCGCAGGTGGCCGACGAAGTGCGTCTGCCACGCCAGCTTCAGCGAACCGGGCCCGGCGACGTGGATGACCGACGCCGTCTCGACCAGCGCGTCGGCGGTCTCGAACGCCGAGTTGCCGCGCCCGATGATCAGCACCTTCTGGCCGACGAAGTCCTCGGGGTCGACGGAGACGTCGTAGTAGAGCTCGGCGTGCTCCACCCCGTCGATCTCCGGCACGTACGGCTGCGACACGCCGGTCGCCGCGATGATCCGCTTCGCCCGGTACGTCACCCCGTGCTGGTCGCGCACCACGAAGTCGTCCGGCCTGCTCACCGCCACGACCCTGGTGGTGTAGCGGACCGGCAGGTCGTTCTTGACCGCGAAGTCGCCGAGGTAGCGGACCATGTCGTCGGCCTGCGGGAAGTAGCGCGGCGTGTAGGCGGTGAACAGCAGCCCGGGGTCGTCGGTCAGCAGCGAGTTCCAGTCGACGCGCAGGTTGAGCTCGGGGTCGTCCCAGCCGGTGTGCACCTTGTTGATGGAGATCAGCTGCCGGTGCCGGGGAAAGCGGGTGAAGAACGTCCCGGCCGCCGCGCCGGCCTCCAGCACGAGGTGGTCGCGTCCGGCCCGTTTGAGCAGGTAGGACGCCTGCAGCCCGGCCGGGCCGGCGCCGATCACGAGACACTCCGTCGAAATCTCGCTGGACACGACTTCTCTCCTCTACGCGGTCAACAGACGCTTGTCGGGCTTGCCGCTGGGGGCCACCGGGGCTTCGGTGATCGCGGTGACCCGGACGGGCGCGCACGCCGCACCCAGCCGTTCGGTCACCAGCGCCCGCAGCTCGTCGAGCCCGGGCACCCGATCACCTCTGGGCACGACGAAGGCGTGCACGGCCTCGCCTGTCTCGTCGTCGGGCACCGCGACCACGTAGGCCTCGGCGACGTCCGGGTGTTCGGCGAGCAGGTGCTCGATCGGCCCGATGTGGTGCAGGTTCGCGTTGACGATCACGACGTCCCGCGCCCGTCCGGTCAGGTGCAGGAACCCGCCGGCGTCGAAGTGCCCGAGGTCGCGGGTGCGGACCCAGCCGTCGACGAAGACCTCGGCCGACTCCTCCGGGCAGGCCCAGTAGCCGCAGGCTTGGCCCGGCGTGCGGACGAACAGCTCGCCGTCGCGGATCTCCACGTCCACCGGTGGTCTGCCGACCGTGCCGGGAGGGTCGAACGGCGTGGCCATCGAGATCATGCCGGTCTCGGTCTGCCCGTAGCCGTGGAACAGCACCGGTCCCAGCACCTCCAGGGCCTCGCAGTGCCGTTCGGTGGTCAGCGGTGAACCGGAGACCAGCAGCGCGCGCAACGTCGACAGGTCGGCGGGGGAGTGGCGCTGGGCCGCGACGAGCTTGGTCAGGCCGGGCACGGTGATCACGCGGGCGGTCGCGCCCAGGCGGGTGATCGCGTCCGCGGGGTGGTCGGCGACGACGACCGTGCCGCCCGCGGTCAGCGTCAGCACGGCGTACTCGAACATCACCTGGCTCGACAGCGACCCGAACACCAGGTAGCGGTCGAGCCGGGTCGCCAGCTCCCGGATCGCGGGCGGCCAGGCCCGCGGACGGGCGGCCCACGCGTCGGTCATGGCGGCGTAGGTCTGCGCGCAGGCCTTGGGGGCACCCGTGCTGCCGCTGGTGTGGATGAGCCGGGCGATGTCCTCGGGCCTGCCGTCGCACCGCAGTTCCGAAGCGGCGGCTCGGGGAATGTCCATGTCGTGCACCACGAGCTTGATGCCGAGCCCGAGCAGGTGCCGCACCTGGTCCTCCGTCAGCCCTGGCCGCACCCCCACGACCCTCGCGCCCACCACGTGCCCCGCGAGGATCGTCGCGAACGCCTCCACGTTCACCCCGAGCCGCAGCGCCAGCCCGTCACCAGGCCCGATCCCCTTGGCGCGCAACCCGTTCGCGATCCGCGCGACCAGGTCGAGCAGCTCCGACCCGGTCACCACGCGGGTGCCGTGCTCGAACACCGGCCGGTCCGCGGCGGCGCCGAGCACGTCGAGCACCGCACGCGGAAACGGCTCACGCGCCGGCAAGGCACTCCTTCACGAACATGACCAGCGGCTGCTGGTGCACGTCCGGGAAGTCCCAGTGGTTCTCCAGGTTCTCGGCCAGGTGGTGGGTCGCGGCGAGCACTCCGCGGCGGTAGTGGCGCACCACCGGATGCAGGTAGCTGGCCTGCGCGGCGTTGGCCGCGTCGTTCTCCGCCACGCGCGGCACGTCGATGTCGAACGGGTCCACGGTGTCGTGGTCCGGCCCGTACTCCAGCGTCACGACGAACCGGTGCTCGGCCGGACCGAGCCCGCCGTCCGCGACGTAGGCGACCGGCACCTCCTCCTCGTACCGCGCCTCGTCGCCGTCGACCGTCACGACGTCACCGATGACCGCGAACTGCTGCCACAGACAGGAAGACCTGTTCACCCTGGCGATGACCGCGTCACCGATCGCCTCCGGCGAGAGCTCCAGCGGCGTGGCGGGCCACGGGGCGTCGTGGCGGCGGGCGTTGAGGACGCGGTGCAACGCGCGGGCGCCGTAGCGGAACCCGTGGATGAACCCGCTGGTCGACTTCTTGAAGTCCCGCGACTGCGTGATCGTGCCCGCGAAGTACAGGCCGGGCACGTTCACCGACTCGAACGCCGAGGTGAGCTCCGGGAACCGGTCGTCGACGACGAGCGCGGGACGGCAGTCCGCCGTGAAGATCGAGGCGTCGAACCGGAACCCGGTGCACGCGATGATCCGGTCGTACTCCAGCTCCCGCAGCTTCTCGACCGTGCGCGCGTACCGGAACTGGATCCGGAACCCGCCGCCCGGCCGCGGCTCGATGCGCTCGATCGTGCCGTCGATCACCGCGTTCTCGGACTTGAGCTGGTAGGTGTCGAGGAAGTTGTTGTTGACCGCCCGCAGATGCCCGACGTAGTGCGTCTGCCAGGCCAGCTTCACCGAGTGCGGGCCGGCCACGTGGATCACGGCCGCGTGCTCGACCAGCGCGTCGGCGGTCTCGAACCCGGAGTTGCCCTTGCCGATCACGAGCACCCGCCGGCCGGTGAACGACTCGGGGTCGGTGTCGAACGTGTCGTAGCGCTCGACGTGCTCGATGCCGGGAATGGGCGGCACGTGCAGCTGCGAGACGCCGGTCGCCATCACCAGGGTCCTCGCCCGGTGCGTCTGTCCACTGCGGTCGGTCACGGCGAACCCGTCGCCGTCGCGCGCCACCTCGGTGACATCGATGTCGTAGTGCACGTTGAGACCGGCGGCGAAGTCCTGGAAGTACCGGACGATGTCGTCGGCGTCCGGGAAGTACTTCCGGCTGTAGCGGGTGAACAGCAGGTCCGGGTCGTCGGTCAGCAGCGAGTTCCAGTCCATCCGCATCCGCTGCTCCGGATCGGTGAACCCGGTGTGGACCTTGTTGATGGAGATGAGCTTGCGGTGCCGGGGATAGCGGGTGAAGAACGTGCCGGCTCCGCTGCCGCGTTCGAGGACGGCGTAGTCGCGACCGTCCCGCTCCAGCAGTGCGGCGAGCTGCAAACCGGCCGGTCCAGCGCCGATGATCAGGTAGTCGTACGCCATGCTTCGGGAAGCTACTCAGGTGATCTCAGAACCCTCTGAGATCGGCCGCCTGATCCCGTCACAGACTGGCCGCGGTGATCCTTTCCTTCAGCGCCACCGCATTCCGCCGCGCCAACGGCAGCCGCACCGTGAACCGCGCACCCCGCCCGGGATGCCCTGCCGCCTCCACCGTGCCGCCGTGCCCGGTCACGATCTCCCGCACCAGCGACAGCCCCAGCCCGAACCGCTTCTCGCCCGGCCCGTGCCGGAACCGGTCGAACAACCGCTCCGCCTCCACCGGGTCGAACCCCTCACCGGTGTCCGCCACGACCAGCGACACCTGCCCGGCATCGGCCCGCAGCCGCACCTCGATCCGCCCTCCCTCCGGCGTGTGCCGCACGGCGTTGGCCAGCAGCTCGTCCACCGTCCGCCGCAACGCCGTCTCCACTCCGTCGACCACCAGCGCGATGCCGGGATGCGCCGCGCTCAGCTTGATCCCGCGTTCGGCGGCCCGCTCCCGCTCGGCCGCGACCGCCGCCGACACCACCGCCGCGAGGTCCACCGCCTGCCCGGTCCGCCCGTCGAGCTGCGCCGACAGCAGCAGGTCGTCCACGACGTCCCCGAGGCCGCGGATCGACCGGGCCAGCGCGTCGAGGCTGTCGCGGTGATCACCGGGCAGGTCCGCGGCCTCCGCCAGCCGTGACAACAACTGCGCCCGCAGGTACGCCCGCGCGATCGGCGTGCGCAGCTCGTGGCTCGCGTCGGCGACGAACCGGCGTTGCCTGGCCAGCGCCGCAGCCAGCGGCCCGACCGTCCGGCGGCCGACCCCCAGCCCGATCAACGCCGCCACCAGCAGACCCGCCACCTGCGCGATGCCCAGCGCCTGCAGCAGGTGCACGCGGTCGGCCAGCTGGTACCGCAGGTCGAACACCGCCTGCACCGTCGTGCGGTCCGCGCCGGGCGCCGTCAGCACCATGTACCGCGTGCCGTTCGCGGAGACGTCCCGCTCGATCGCCCGGCCGGCCGCCGCGACCGCGCCCAGGTCGTCGCGCAGCGGAAACCCGTCCGGCACCGCCAGCGGGCCGAGGTCGAGCACCCCGTCGTCCTGCGCCACGAACACCCAGGCGCACCTCGGCGCGGTCCCCGGCACGCCGAACCGAGCGTTGTACCGCAGCTCGCGCGTCACCTGGGTCCGCTGCGCGTGCACCATGACCACGTACGAGATCGCGCCCACGAACGCGACCATCACGGTGATCGCCAGTCCCACCAGCACGCTCACCCGCAGCCGGGCCCGCCGGACCTCCGCGCGCTCGGCGTCCCCCCACGTTGCCCTCACAGAGCCCCCAACCGGTACCCGACTCCCTGAACGGTGTGCACCACCGACCGCCCGACCTTCGTCCGCAGGTAGTGCACATAGGTGTCCACAATGGACGGCGAGGGGGCGTCCTGGAACACGGTCCGCCGCAGCGACGCCCGCGTGTGCACCCTCTCCGGGTGGGTCGCGAGCACGCGGAGCAGCGCGAACTCCCTGGCCGTCAACGGCACCCGTTCCCCGTCGGGCAGCACGACCTGGTGCTGTTCGAGCTCCAGGCGCCCGGCGCCGATCCGCAGCACCGCGGCCAGCTCCGCCGCACGCCGGCACAACGCCCGCAGCCGCGCGCTCAGCTCACCCAGGTCGAACGGCTTGGCCAGGTAGTCGTCGGCACCCGCGTCGAGCCCGTCGATCCGGTCGCGCACCCCGCCCATCGCGGTCAGCAGCAACGCCTGCGTCCGCACCGCCCGCGACCGCAACCGGGCCAGCAGGTCCAGCCCGTCGAGCACGGGCAGCCCGCGGTCGATCACCACCACGTCGTACGGACGGGTGAGTGCCAGATGCAACCCGCGTTGGCCGTCCATTGCGACGTCCACCGCATATCCCTCGCCGCGCAGCACCGCGGAGAGCAACTCCACCAGCTCCCGGTCGTCCTCCACCAACAGCAGCCGGAAGGAGTCGGACGTCGAAGTGCCGCGCACATCCTCAACAATCGCACGCGGCCACGGCGTTCGACCAGGTCATCGTGCAGACGCACATTGTTCACGAATGTGATCGGAAGTCGCGGCGCAGCGGCGTTGTCCGAGGTTCGCGCAATGATGAACCGGTACGTGCAGGATTCTGCGAACCTTTGCAGCAGCGCCCAATGGGCCGATCAACGATAAACATGTGAAAAACGTGCACCGCATGACCTGCGGCTGCGTTCTGACTGTGAACGGCCCGTCAGGCCCGCACGACCGCGGGCGTGGTCAACCGGCCACCGACCCAGCCCGCCGTCGCGACCGCACGCAGCCCGTGCTCGCCCTCGGCCAGCTGCCCGTGCGGGCCGAGCACGTCCGCGGAGGAGGTGCCGTCGTGCCACCGCACCGGCAACCGCCCGTGCCGCTCCAGCACGCTCGCGAGCTTCGAGGTCAGCTTGGCGCTGCCGATGTGCACCCACCGGCTCGGGAACAGCTCCAGCAGATCCAGCGTCGCGGGGCTCAGCTCCGGCACGACCGTGATGCCGTGGTCGCGCCCGTACTCGACGAGGTCGCGCAACGCGTCCGGATCACCCTCGGGAAAGACGTGCATGACGTTGAGCTTGTAGGCGGCCATCCTGTCGATGGCCTGCCGCATCTCTGCCGGCGGCAACAGCGGGCTGGTCACGCCACGCCACGAGAACGCGGGGGAGTCCTGCACGTCGGCGGCGCGGACCGTGCCGTCCGGGGTCATCAACTGCCGGAACGACTGCACACCGTGCCGCAACCCGGCCTGGGTACCCGCGCGCAGCATCACCGCCGTGTTGCTCACCAGCAGCGCGTACCCCTCCGGCCCGAGCCCGCGCATGGCCGGGTCGTGCGACACCATCAGCATGCCGTCCGGAGACTCGGCGAGCAGATACCCGGTCTGCCGGAAGACGAGCTCACGCAGCATCGCGGCCGCCGTGCGCGCCTGCCCGGTCACCCGGACCGCGACGTCCTCGGTCAACGCGAACGCACCCGTGCGACGGGGCGCGCTCGACGGCATCGGAATGATCACCGGTCTCCTCCCAGCCGACTAACGCGAAAACCGGCGCGTTGGTTCCACGTCAGTGACGACGATCACGCGCGGGCAGCCGCACGGTGAACGTCGTGCCCACCCCCGGAGCGCTGGTCACACCGACGGACCCGCCGTGCGCCTCGACCAGCTTCCGCACGATCGCCAGCCCCAGCCCGCTGCCCCCGGTGCTGCGCGCCCGCGACTTGTCGGCCCGCCAGAACCGGTCGAACACGTGCGGCAGATCGTCGGCGGAGATGCCGGAACCCGTGTCCGCCACCGAGATGACGACGTGCGGGTGGACCGATCCCGCGCCGTCCGGTCCGACGCCGCCCGCACCCCAGCCGCCCAACGCCGCTCCGCCTGCCCCTGGGCCGTCCAGCACCGAACCATCCGCCCCAGCGCTTTCCAACACCGCCTCGACCGACACCGACCCACCGGACGGCACGTACCGCAGAGCGTTCGCCACGAGGTTGTCCAGAATCTGCCGCAACCGCACCGCGTCCGCCTCGACCTCCAACCCCTCCGCCGACGACACGGACAACGTGATCCCGGCCTGCCCGGCCCGCGCCTCGTGCGCCGCCCGGACCTGCGCCAGCACGGCCGGCACCGCCACCGGCTCCAGGGTCAGCCGCAGCGAGCCGGCGTCGGCCACCGCGAGGTCCTGCAGGTCGTCCACCACGTGCTGCAGCACCAGCGCTTCCTTGAGCAGCAACGTGACCAGCGCCGGGTCGAGGTCGCTCACGCCGTCCTGCGCCGCCTCCAGCCAGCCCCGGATGTTGCTCAGCGGCGTCCGCAGCTCGTGCGCGACGTCGCTGACCATCGCCTTGCGCGCCTGCTCCAGCTGCGCCCTGTTGGTCGCCATCGTGTTGAACGCCCTGGTCAGGCCGGCGATCTCGTCCTGGCCCCGCACCGGCACCGGCGGGATGGCGCCACCGCTCGACAGGTGCTGCGCGGCCGCGGTCAACGCCCGCAGCGGCCGCGTGATCCGGGCACCGGCCAACGCCGTCACCCCGACCGCGGCCAGCAGCACGGCCGCCGCCGCACCCACGACCTGCCACCCGTTGCCCGACAACGAGATCCCGGCCGTCGGCGGGCCGGTCGGGTTCGTCACGTACAGCAGCACCGCCGGTGCCACGTAGGGCGCGAGCTGCTCCTTGCGCGACGCCGCGACGCACGCGGCGACGGCCGGCTCGTCCGGCGGGTCCACGCCGGTGGACTGCTTGCGCGCGGGCGTGTAGTCGGGGTCGAGGTCCACCGGCGGCAGCGACCTGCGGGCCAGGCACGCGTTGACCAGGTCCTCCAGGTCGAGCAGGGCGAAGAAGTCGGCGGCGGTGTCGAACGGCAGGTCGTTCTCCCGGCAGTCGAGCTTCGCCCGCTCCTTCTTGACCATCCGCAGGCAGTACAGCGACCCGGTCCGGTCCTCGTGCTCGCGAAAGTCGATGGGCGTGCGGAACGGCCCCAGCACCCGCTTGTCGATCCGGTCCGCGGGCGCGTCCGGCACCAGCACCGGGTCGACCGCCAGCGCGTCCACCACCGCCGAGGCCGTCGCGGGCAGCTGACCACCGTCACCGCCCCGGTCGAAGACCGTGCGACCGTCCTTGGTGACCAGCACGACCCGCCGGTTCGGGTGCTCCTCGGTCAGCTCCCGCAGCACGGCGTCCACTTCGGACCAGTCGCGGTGCGCGGTGGCATAGAAGAGCAACGCCGCGTAGGTCCGGTTGTCCGACGCCAGCTCCCGGCCCTGCTCGCGGGCGATCGACGCCTTGGTCAGCTGCGTGGCGAGCCACGCGGTCGCGGCGATCGAGCACACCGCGATCAGCACCACGACGACCAGCAGGCGCGTGAAGACGCTACGGCGCATCGACGCGTCCGGCGGTGAGCTTGTAGCCGATCCCGTACACCGTCACGAGATGCTCCGGCGTGCGCGAGTCGGTCTCGATCTTGCGCCGCAGGTTCTTCACGTGCGTGTCGATCGTGCGCGTGGTCAGGTAGCTGTCGAGGCCGTGCATGCGCCGCAGCAACTGCTCTCGCGTGAACACCCGGTCCACTTCGGACGCCAGCACCTCCAGCAACCCGAACTCGCCGGGCGTGCACTCGACCAGCGCGCCGCGCACGGTCACCTCGTGCCGCACCGGGTCCACGACGATCGGCCCGACCCGCAGCATCGGCGCGGGTCGCGCGGCCGGGCGGCGCCGCAGCAACGTCCGCACCCGCGCGACCAGCTCGCGCGGGCTGAACGGCTTGGTCATGTAGTCGTCCGCGCCGATCCCCAGCCCGTGCAGCAGATCGTCCTCGGTGGACCGCGCGGTGAGCATCAGCACCAGCACGCCGGACTCGTCCCTGCCCGCCCGCAGCGCACGGCACACGTCCAGGCCGCCCAGCCCCGGCAGCATCAGGTCCAGCACCACGAGCTCCGGCTGCCGAGCACGCGCCACGTCGAGCGCGTCCCGTCCGTCGTGGACGACGACGACCCGGTGATGGTCCTGCTCCAGGTAGCGGCGGACGAGCTCGGCCTGGTTCTCGTCGTCCTCGGCGACCAGGATGAGAGCGCTCACGGGCCGAGGATACGGACGCCCTCCGGGCGATCACCGGTTCGACACAGGATCCTCACAAGTGCCGCTCAAGATCCACGGCATGCGCAACACCGTCATCGCGGCCGCGGTCCTCGTCGTGGTCGTCGTCACCGCCGTCGTGCTGCTGGCGCGGGGCAGACCGGACGAACCGGCCGCGGCACCACCGCCGGCGACGAAGACCACCACGGTGCGGAAAGGAGATCTCGCGAACACCCGCGTGCTGCAGGGCGACCTCGGGTTCGGCGCGGCCAGGCCGGTCAAAGGAGGCACCGGCACGGTCACGAAGCTGCCGGTGGCCGGTCAGGCCGCCGAACTGGGCAAGGAGCTGTACCGGGTGGACGACCAGCCGGTAGTCGTGTTCATCGGCGCGACACCGCTGTTCCGCGCGTTGGACACGCCCGGCCTCAAGGGCTCCGACGTCGCCGTGGTCGTGGACAACCTCGCCGCCCTCGGCTACCAGGTCGGCACCCGCCCCAAGGACGCCGCGAAGGCCGAGCTCACCCAGACCGTCATCGACGCGGTGAAGAGGTGGCAGAAGGCGCTCGGCGTCGAGCAGAACGGCGTCCTGCAGCCCGGCCGCGTGCTCGTGCTGGAGCGCCCCATGCGCGTCGCCGCGGTGAAGGCCCAGCTCGGCGCCCCGGCGAGCGAGGAGCTGTTCGAGGTCACCTCCACCGGCCGCCTGATCACCCTGCAGGTGCCGGTCTCCGAGGCGGGCGCGGTCAAGGCCGGCATGCCCGTGACCGTCGTGCGCCCGGACGGCCGCGAGGTGCCCGGCAAGGTCACCTCGGTCACCAACGCCCCCGCCCAGGAGAACAACAGCGGCCCGAAGGTCGACATCGCGGTCACCCCGGACGACCCCGCCGGCGTCGCCGACCTCGACACCGCGCCGGTGCGGGTCAAGTTCACCACCGAGAGCCGCACCGGGGTGCTGACCGTGCCGCTCGCGGCGCTGATCGCGTTGAAGGAGGGCGGCTACGCGGTGCAGCTGCCCAGCGGCGCGCTGAAGGCCGTGAAGACCGGCCTGTACTCGCTGGACTTGGTCGAGATCTCCGGTGACGGCATCACCGACGGCCTCGAAGTGGTGACCGCCCAATGATCATGCCAGTGAGCAGCCCTGTTCTCGCGTTGCGCTCGGTCAGCAAGCACTATCCGGGCGGCGTCACGGCCTTGCACGACGTCTCGTTGCGCATCCGCGCGGGGGAACTGGTCGGGATCGTCGGCCCGTCCGGCTCGGGCAAGTCCACCCTGCTGCACCTGATCGGCACGCTCGACCTGCCGTCGTCCGGCACGGTGGAGATCGACGGCCAGGACGTGTCGTCGCTGACCGACCGCAGGCTGTCCGCGCTGCGCGGCAGCCGGCTGGGGTTCGTGTTCCAGCAGTTCCACCTGTCCGACGCGCTGACCGCGACCGAGAACGTCGCCACCGGCCTGCTCTACGCGGGTGTGCGCCGCAAGGACCGCCGCGCACTGGCGGTGTCCGCGCTGGAACGGGTCGGCCTCGGCCACCGCATCGGCCACCGGCCGCACGAGCTCTCCGGTGGCGAACGGCAGCGCGTCGCCATCGCCCGCGCCGTCGTGAACAACCCGTCACTCGTGCTGGCCGACGAGCCGACCGGCGCGCTCGACACCGCGAACGGCCAGGCGGTGCTGGAACTGTTGAGGGAGCTCAACCGGCAGGGCACGACCATCGCGTTGATCACGCACGACCGCGACATCGCGGCTTCGCTGCCCCGTCAGGTGGAACTGCGCGACGGCCGGATCGTCTCCGACGTCAGCGGGGACCAGACGATCCGGTTCCCCCGGCCCCGCACGAAGGACGAGCGATGACCCGCCTCTCCCCGGCCGACCTGCTCTCCCTCGGCTC
The DNA here is from genome assembly GCF_053601075.1 of Lentzea sp. NPDC004789. Classification (NCBI taxonomy): domain Bacteria; kingdom Bacillati; phylum Actinomycetota; class Actinomycetes; order Pseudonocardiales; family Pseudonocardiaceae; genus Lentzea; species Lentzea sp. NPDC004789. The sequence continues at coordinate 149,480 of NZ_JBSGBE010000010.1, forward strand.
ACTGGGCATCCGCACCCGCCGGCTGCGCGCCGCGCTCTCGGCCCTGGGCATCGCACTCGGCATCGCCACCGTCATCGTGGTCACCGGCATCCCCGCCTCCAGCCAGCGGGCGCTCCTCGACGAGCTGACCGCCCTCGGCACCAACCTCCTGCGCGCCCAGCCCGCCCAGCGCCCCGAGAACCCGGTGCTCCTGCCCGAGTCCTCCGTGGCGATGGTGCGGCGCATCGGCCCGGTCACCGCGGCCGCGGCCGTCGCCAACACCCACGCCCGCGTCCGCCGCAACGACCTGCTCGACCCCGGCCACAGCTCCGACCTCACCGTGCTCGCCGCCACCCCCGGCCTGCTGGACGCCGTCAACGGCAAGATCGCGAGCGGGGAGTTCCTGCCCCGTCCGGACTTCCCGTCGGTGGTGCTCGGCAACGTCGCCGCGGCGAGACTCGGCATCCAGCACACCGGTGAGCACCCCGCGATCTTCGTGGGCGACCGCTGGTTCACCGTCGTCGGCGTGCTGGCCCCGCTGCCCCTCGCCCCCGACCTCGAACGCTCGGTGCTCGTCGGCTGGGAAGCGGCCCGCACCCAGCTCGGCTTCGACGGCCACCCGACGGTCGTGTACGTGAAGGCCCGCGAGGAGTCCATCGAGGACGTCCGCACCGTCCTGCCGGCCACGCTCTACGGCGAGATCCCCGGCCTGGTGCAGGTGAGCCGCCCGTCCGACGCGCTGGCCGCCAAACGCGCCACCCAGAACTCCTACAGCGCCCTGTTCCTCGGCCTGGCCGGCGTGGCACTGCTGGTCGGCGGCGTCGGCGTGGCGAACACGATGGTGATCTCCGTGCTGGAACGCCGCAGCGAAATCGGCCTGCGCCGCGCCCTGGGCGCCACCCGCGGCCACATCCGCGCCCAGTTCCTCACCGAGGCGGTCCTGCTCTCCGGCCTCGGCGGCCTGGCCGGCACCGCCCTGGGCACCCTCGGCGTCACCGGCTACGCCACCCTGCACCGCTGGCCCGTCGTCATCCCCCTGCCGATCCTCGCCTCCGGCGTGCTCGCCGCGTTCGTCGTGGGCGCCGCGGCAGGCCTCTACCCCTCCATCCGCGCCGCCCGGCTGACCCCGACCCAGGCGCTCTCCGCGTGACGAAAGGAAGCCGTTCCATGAAGAAGGCCACCCTGGCCCTGCTGCTGTTGCTCGCGGCCTGCAGTTCCCCCGCCAAGCCACCCGAGGTCGCCTCGCTCACGCCGCCCGGCAGCAGCAGCTCCACCCCGACCTCCGCGGCCCAGGAACAGCGTCCCCGCGAACGCATCGACGGCACCCCGGAGGACTTCGAGGCCCTGCTGGGCCCGTACAACCAGTGCATGGCGAGCTTCGGCGTGGACCCGAAGGGTTCCAGAGCGGCCGAGGGCAGCGGCCGCCCGCAGCCGACCAGGGAGGAGCAGGACAAGGCGCTGAAGGCGTGCGAGCCGAAGATGCCGCTGCCGCCGTGGGAGAAGGACGTCAACAACCCGGAGGCCCTCGACTTCGCCAACCGCGTCGTGCAGTGCCTGCGGGGCAAGGGCGTCCGCTACGTCGAGGTGAGCAACGAACCCGGCGCCGACACCGTCGCCTACGCGTTCGGCGGACCCAACAACGACGCCGCGTCGATCACGCTCGGCCTGGAGCACGTGAAGGAGTGCGAGATCGCGTCCTCCAAGAAGTGATCGGGCGAGCGGGACCGGATCAGCTGAGTTACGTTCCCCGCCATGTGGGACGCGGGTGATGCGTACGAGCGGTACGTCGGCCGGTGGAGCAGGCCGGTCGCGGTGGAGTTCCTGCGATGGCTCGACGTGCCGCCGGGCCGGACGTGGCTCGACGTGGGCTGCGGCACGGGCGCGCTGACCGAGACCGTGCTCGCGCACGCGCAGCCCGCCTCGATCACCGGCGTCGACCCGTCCTCGGGCTTCCTCGACCTGGCCAGGCAGCGCGTCGCGGGCGCCGCGTTCGAGGTCGGCAACGCGATGGACCTGGGCGAACGTCAGGTCGACGTCGTGGTGAGCGGTCTCGTGCTCACCTTCGTGCCCGACGTGCCGCGCGCCATCGCCGAGTTCGCCCGCGTGGGCTCGTACGTCGGCGCGTACCTGTGGGACTACACGAGCGGCATGCAGATGATGCGGCTGTTCTGGGACGCCGCGAAGGACGTCGACCCGGCCGCCGCGTCCCAGGACGAAGGCCTGCGCTTCGGGGACGTGAGCGACCCCGACCCGTTGCGCACGTACTGGACGGGCGCCGGGCTGCGCGACGTCGAGGTGACCGGCATCGTCGTGCCCACGGTGTTCCGCGACTTCGCCGACTTCTGGGAGCCGTTCGAGGGCGGCACCGGCGCGGCACCCGCCTATGCCGCGACACTGCCGGTCGAGCAGCGCGACGCCATCCGCGACCTGCTGCGCTCGCGCCTGCCGCAAGCGGGTCCGATCGAGCTGACCGCCAGGGCCTGGGCGGTCAGAGGCTCGCGCTAGCGTCGTGGTCCACACAGGACACCGGCTGCAGTGCCGCTCCCGCTGGACCGTAAGGGCAGGCTCGCCTGATTCCCTTTCAAATTGCGGCCTTTCGTCCGCGGTGGCATGGTCCGAATCACCGAACCTTTCCCACCACGGCAGGAGCGGACATGACCACCCTCGAGAACCCGGCGATGCCCGCCGTGCACGACTGCACCGTCAGCGACTGCTCGTACAACCACGACGGCTGCCACGCCTTCGCGATCACCGTGCGCGGCGACAACGGCGCGGCCGACTGCGGCACCTTCATCCCGTTGGGCACCAAGGGCGGTCTGGACAAGGTCATCGCGCAGGTGGGCGCCTGTTCCCGCACCGACTGCACGCACAACTCCTCGCTGGAGTGCACGGCGCAGAGCGTGCGGGTCGGCCAGGGAGCGGGCGACCACCACGCGAACTGCCTGACCTACCAGCCGCGCTGAAGCTCCGCGCCGGTGCGGTCGACGACCGTGCCGGCGCGTTCATCGACCTACAGCACGGCGAGCGGCGACGGCCCGGACGGGGGAGGGAACGCGCGGTCCAGCTCCGCGAGGTCCTCGGAGGACAGCCGCAACGACAGCGCCGCCGCGTTCTCCCGCACGTGCGCGACCGTCCCCGCCTTCGGAATCGCGTTCACGTGGGGCAGCCGCAGCACCCACGCCAGCGCCACCTGAGCCGGCGTGGCGGAGTGCCGCGCCGCGACCGACGCCAGCACCGGCGAGCCCAGCAGCCGGCCCTGTTCGACGGGGGAGTAGGCCATGACCGGCATCCCGGTCGAAGCGTGCCACGGCAGCAGGTCGTGCTCCGGCCCGCGCCGCGACAGGTTGTAGAGGATCTGGTTGGTCTGGCAGAAGCCCGGCAACGCCGTCAGCTCGCGCATGTCGGCGAGGTCGAAGTTGCTGACACCCCAGTGCCGGATCTTGCCGGTCGCCACCAGCGTCGAGAACGCGTCCACGGTCCGGAAGAGCGGCACGCTGCCGCGCCAGTGCAACAGGTACAGGTCGAGGTAGTCGGTCCCGAGGCGCCGCAGACTGGCCTCACAGGCCCGCACGGTGCCGACGGCGGAGGCGTTGGACGGCAGCACCTTCGACACGAGGAAGACCTCGGAGCGGCGCCCTCGGACGGCCTCGCCGACGAGCTTCTCGGCGGCACCGGAGCCGTACATCTCGGCCGTGTCGATCAACGTCAGGCCTAGGTCGAGTCCCGCGCGCAGGGCCGCGATCTCGTCGGCGCGCCGGGCGGGGTCCTCCGCCATCATCCACGTGCCCATGCCGAGCGCGGGCATGACCGAACCGGACGGCAGCGCGACAGTCATGCGCCCCAGCATGCCCGGTACGGTGGACCGATGCGACGCGCCGGCCTCATCGTCCTGGTGCTGCTCGTGCTCACCCTCGCGGTCGCGGCCCAGTTCGTCGACCTCCCGGACGGCGAGGCGCTCCGCGACGCGGGACCCGCGGTGTTCCTGGTCGTCTGCGCGCTCGGCACCGCGGTGTTCTTCCCGAAACCGGTGCTCGCCACGGGGGCGGGGCTGCTGTTCGGCGTGGCGTGGGGGAGTGTGCTCGCGATCGCCGGGTTCACCGCGGGCGCGATGATCGCGTTCGGCATCGCCCGCGGGCTCGGCCGCGACGAGGTCAAGGCGCGGCTGGGGGAGCGGCTCGACACGCTCGAACGGGTCTTCGCCAGCAGGGGTGTCGAGGCGACGCTGGTGATCAGGTTGCTGCCGGTCCTGCCGTTCACGCTGGCCAACTACGGCGCGGGCGTCACGTCGGTGAAGGCGGCGCACTTCGCGGTCGGCACGGCGCTGGGGCTGGTGCCGTCGACGGTGCTCGCGGCGGTGCTGGGCGACGCGTTGCGCGACCTCGGCTCGCCGCGGTCGATCGTGGCGCTGTCGATCTGGGCGGTGCTGGCGGCGGCCGGCCTGTGGTGGGGCAGGGCGCTGGTGCGCACCACCCGCACCACCGGGCAGACCTGATGCCGGGCCGTCACTCCTGGTGCGGGCTCAGCGGCACGCTCCGGCTGGTCCGGTCCAGCACGTCGTCGAGCACCGCCTGGTCGCGGCGCAGGCTGTCCGCGATCCGCGCGGCGTGGTCCTGGCCCTCGTCGTCGAGCGTGAGCGTGCCGAGGTCGTAGATGAGGGCGGAGATCACGCCGCGCCTGGTGGCCGGGCTGATCCTGGAGAACTCGTCCCGTGCGCGGTTGAGCAGCGCGCCTGCCTGGTGCGGGTCGTTCTCCTGCACGCTCAGCACGATGAGGTTGCCCAGGATCGGGGCGGCGATCGGCGCGGTGCTGAGCGCCCGCAGGAACAGCTCGCCGGCCTCGTGGTACCGGTCGGTGCGCAGCAGGCACCACCCGAGCAGGCTGAGCCCGTCAGGGCCGAGGTGGACCTTGCGGCCCAGCCGTTCGGCGGTCCTGGCGTACACCGCCTTCGCCTCGGCCACCCGGTGCTCGGCGAAGAGGGCTTCGCCGAGCTGCACGGCGAGGTCGGTGTTGGCGGGCCAGAGGCGGCAGGCCTCCTGGATGACGCTCAGCGCCGTGCCGGTGTGGCCGCCGAGGCGCAGGGACCGGGGCACGACGTGCAGCCGGTCCGGGTCCCGTTCCAGCAGGGGCAGCGCGAGCAGGGCGTGGCTCGACGCCGCCTCCCACGCCCCGGCGTGTGCCCAGATCAGCGCGCACATCGGGCCGGCGAACGGGTCCTCGTCGCGGACGGCGCGCGCGACGACCCCGACCGCCTCGTCCCACCCGTCGGCCGCGAGCAGCCCCTGGACGGCGTCGAAGTTGTCCTTCGGCGCCCGAGGCGCGACGGACGCCTGCAGGAAGCTGCGCACCGCGCGTTGCTTGTGCCCGGCCGCGAGCTGCGACCAGCCGCGCCAGGACAGCACCAGCGGGTCCTGACCGCCCAGCTCGGCCAGGCACTCCTCGGCCGTGCGCACGGCGCCGCGGTAGTCGCCCAGCAGGTACTGCCCGTAGGCGCGGATCACGTACAGGTCCTGGTCCTGCGGTTCGACCGCGGCGATGCGGGCGAGCAGCGACTCGACCTCGGCCTCGGTCCCGTTGTCGGCTTCCAGCGCCAGCAGCTGCCACCACGCGAAGGGGTAGCTGGGATCGAGCTCGACCGCGCGCCGCAGGTGCTCGCGGGCCGGCTCGATCTCGTCGTCCTGGATCTCGCACGCGCCGAGCGAGGCGAGCCCGGACGCGTTGTCGGGCTCGTCCCGCAGCACCTGGTCGATCAGCTCCCGTGCCTTCCGCCGGTCGCCGTCGGTCCGGTAGACGTCGGCCAGTGCCGCGAGCGTGGACGGGTCCGGCGTGCCCTGCGCGGTGAGCTGCAGCAGCTCCTCGCGCACCTCGTCCAGCCGGTCGACCCGCCACAGCACGCCGACGCGCAGCAACCGCAGGCTCTCGTCCAGGCCGAGCAGGTCGGGCCGCTCGTCGAGCAACGCGATCGCGTCGTCGGTGCGGCCGAGCTCCTGCAGGACGGTGACGTGGTTGTAGATGAGCGAGGTGTCCTCGGGGCTGAGCCTTCTCGCCCTGGCGTACAACCGGTCGGCCTCGGGGAACCTCCTGCGGCGCTGGGCGAGACCCGCCCGGCCCGCGAACAGCGCCAGGCCGTCCCCGCCGGACTCCAGGACCTCGCGTTGCAGCTGCTTGAGCACCTCGTCGGCGTGCTCGGGGTCGTGCTGCTCCAGCGTGACGACGAGCTCGTCGACGATCCACTGGGTGGCCGGCGACAGGAGCACGGCCTGGCGCAGGTGGTCGACGCCTTCGCCGACCCGGCCGAGCGCGACGAGCGACTGGGCCCTGCTGGCCAGCGCCCAGCTGTACTCCGGGGCGAGTTCCAGCGCGCGGTCGAACGCGGCCAGCGACTCGGCGAACCGGTCGCGGCGGCGCAGCACCTCGCCCAGCCGCGCGTGGCCGGGAGCGTGGTCCGGGGCGAAGGCGATCGCCTGGCGGACGAGCTGCTCCGCCCTGGGCAGGTCCAGTTCGAGCAGCACGTCGGAGAACTCGAGCATCGCGCTGACGTCGACGGGGTCGATCGCCAACGCGTGCTCGTAGGCGGAAATCGCCTCCTGGTGGTGGCCCAGCCCCGCTTCGACCTGGCCCAGCGACCGCCACATCCAGTCGGGCGCCTCCTCCTGCGGCACCTCGCCGAACAACCGCAGCGCTTCGCTCAGGTCGCCCCTGGAGCCGGCGACCTCGCCGCGGAACGCGGTGGCGAGGCCTGTGTACTCGGGCATCCCGGCCAGGCGCGCGAAGTCCGCGTCCGCGCCGTCGTAGTCACCCAGGCAGAGCTTCGTCGAGCCGCGGCCGACCCACACCTCCGGATCGTCCGGCGCGAGTTCGAAGGCCTTGTCCAGCAAGGACAACGCGTGCTCGAACCGGTCGTCGTCGAACAGCAGCCTGCTGAACTCCACGAGCAGCCACACGTCCTGGGGCGGGTCCGCCAGCACCGCCTCCACCAGCCCCGGATCGTCGTCGAGACGACCGGTGTTGCTGAAGGCGATCGCGATCACCGCGCGCCCGGTGGACGGTTTCGCCGTGACGATCCGCCTGGCCACGGCGACGGCCTGGTCGTACTCCTCCGCGACCAGCAGCAGCCGGGCCTGCACGGTCAGCGCTTCCGGCTGGTCCTCGTCGGCGTCGAGCACCGAGCGGGACAGCGTCTCGGCCAGGTCGGCCTCGTCGTCGTCGAGCGCGGCCAGCGCCGCGTGCGCGCGAATCTCCAGGTCGTCCGGCCAGCGCTCCAGGCCGTCACGCAGGACCTCGAACGCCGCCCCGGTGCCACGCGCCGCGCGGGTGGCCACCGCCAGCTCGATCAGCAGCGCCGGCGACGGGTCGAGCTCGTACGCCGTCGTGCAGGCGCGCAGCGCGGCCTCGGGCTCACCTTCGTTCAGGCGAACGGCGCCGAGCACTGACCACACCGCCGCGCTGACCGCCGACGGCGTGCTGTCCAGTGCCGATCCGGTCCACGAGAGCAAGGCGGGCGTCAACGCGTTGACCGCTCTCATCCCGATGGACCGAGCCAGGCCCGGCCGCGTGAGGTTGTCGGCCAGCAGCCTGGCCGCGGTGCCCTCGTGTCCTTCGGCGACGGCGTCGCTGACCTCCTTCAGCAGCTCCGCGGCGTCGGTCCGGGGCGCAGGCACCCCGGAGAAGGCCGCTGTGCCGGTCTCCGGCTCTCTCGACACGACCACGGCTCAGCTCACCTTCTTGCGTCGCGACCACCGGTCCTTGATGTCGGCGGCGAGTTCGGTCGGGTTGACGTGGTCGCACAGCCGCAGCCGCCAGGCGGCGGTCAGCACGTCCGGCACGGCGTTCTCCGGCGGGTTCCACGACGGTTCCGCGCGCTGCCTGGACTTCAGCGCGTCGTACCACTGCTGGGACGCGGTCCAGCGCTCGTTGTCGTAGGCCCGGATGGTCCGCAGGCTGCTGAACGCCTCGATCGCGTCGCCGGTGAAGTCGTCGAGCCAGTCCAGGTGCTCCGGCGGCCCCGCGGCCTCGTCGGCCGCGTTCTGCGCCTGCGCCGGACCCGCGTAGGCCCGCACGCCTTCGGTCCAGATCCCCTCGAGGATGCCGACGGTGTCGCTGAACGAACCTCCCGCCACCGGCGCGTTCGGTCCCTGGTGCAGCAGCGTCATCATGATCACGCGGGCCCGGTCGATGTCGCGCGGCATGTCGCGGCTGGGCTGCTCGTTGTACCGGGGGCCGAGGCGCAGCAGCAGCGCCGCGCACCCGTAGGCGAGGCCGAGCGTGTAGGCCGCGAACACGTCGGCCAGCAGCTGGACGAGGTAGGGCTTGGTCGGCCCGCCCGGCTTGGCGGGCTCGGCGTACTTGGTGATCAGCTGCGCGAGGTAGTTGTCCTCCTCCGCGCGGGCGTAGGCGAGCCCGACCTCGTGCCCCACCAACGGGATGCCCCACACCGACCACTCGGGGAAACCGAGCAGCACGACGGTGTCTAGCGCGCGGCCCAGCGCCGCCCGCCGCGCGGGCAGCGGCAGCGTGCGGGTGGTGACGCTCTTGAACCGGCGGGTGAGCAGCGCGTCGGTCATCTCGCAGATCCGGTCGTCGAGACCGGTGTCGCGCACGGTGAGACCGCCGAGGAAGTCGACGTACTCGGCGAAGACCGGCTCGGCCATGTCCCGCAGCAGCTGGTCGTACTCCTCCCACTGGCCCATGCGCCGGTCCGCACCGGTGGCGCGGACGGTGTTGCGCAGCGTCTCCAGCGTTTCCAGCACCTCGTTGCACCGGTGGTCCAGGCTCTGCCGCAACGAGTTCGCGTTGTCGTCGAGCTGGACCACCATCTCCGCGGCCTGCAGCAGGCAGTTCGCGGCGAAGTCGACGGACTGCTTCAGCTCGTCCACCAGCGCCGGTGCGGCGCACAGCTGCTTGTCGAGACCGGACTCCGCCTCGTCCAGCAGCGCGGAGATGCGGGGGTCGTCGTCCATGGCGTCGAAGAGGGCCGTCAACCTGCGCTTCAACGCCCGGAGCTGGCCCTTGCACGGCTGGATCTGCTGGGCGGCGTCCATGAGGAACCGGCCGCGCGACTCGGCGCTCTCCACCGCCGACCGCACCTTCTCGATGTCGAACTCCAGCGCGTCGAGGCGCAGCAGCAAGAGGTCCGGTGAAGTCATGAGGCGCCTCCAGGAGCGATCTCGCGGCAGTAGCGCAGAGCCAGCGCCGCGACGGGCCGTTCGTCCTCGCCGGGGTGCTGCATCCGCCACCCCCACGCCGCGTCGAGCACGGCGGGCAGGGTGGCACCGGGCGGCGGACACGAATCCGCGCGGGCCAGATGCGTGCCCACGGTCGCCGCGACGTCCCCGGACAGGTAGACCAGGCCCGGCCGATGCGCGCACAGCGTCTCGACGGTCTGCTGCGCCACGTCGGCGGCGAGCGCGGTCGGCGCGGGCGGCTCGCCGAAGAGCGCGGTGCTGACCGGGTCGATCCTGCTCTGGCGCATCATCCGGAACCGCGGCATGCCCAGCGTCTCGCTGAGGGCGTCGAGCGTCGCGCACATCGTGGCGACCCGCTCGCGCCACGACGGGTGAACACCCTGCGCGGTCGAGGCCGTCCTGCCGTCGGGAGCCCGCAGGCACAGGCAGGCCAGCGCGTAGGTGTGCCCTGAGCAGACAGTGGCGACGGCGTCGGCGAGAAGCTCCTCCGCCTGCCGTTGCGCCCGCTCCCCGCCTTCGGGGTACGCGCGGGCGACCGCCGAGAGGACCCCGGCCAGCGGCCGCCGGTCGGACAGCCCCGGTTCGCGGTGGGGGAGCCGGGGGACGAGGTGATGACCGAACTCGTGGGCGAGGAACGGCAGGTCCCACAGCTGCGCGCCGGGGAAGTGGACCGACACCGAGGCGCGGACGACGTCGGACTGCTCGAACCCCGGGGTGTGCCCCAGGACGACCTCCGGCAGCCCCGCGGCGGCGGTCAGGTGCCCGAGCAGGCCCTCCGCGGCGCCGAACACCTCACCGCCGAGGTTCTCCCTGCGCAGCAACCAGGTCGTCGTGGTCGCCAGCAGCTCCTGCACCAACGGCCCGGCGCCGGCCATCGCGTCGCCGAAGGCGTCCCAGTCGTCGGTGTCGATCGACCTGCCGTGCGCCGCCACGCGATCGGTGAAGCCGACCTGCCGCCGGTCGCCCACGAGCGCGAGCATCCGCCGCAGGTCCTCGATCCTCGCCTGCTCCGACGCGATCCGCATGCGCAGCAACGCGGCCAGGTCAGGTGGCGGCACGACGCCAGTCCCGCATCAGCACCCCGACACCGCGCACGCCGCCCGGCAGGTCGTTGGCGCCGGTGTGGTCCCGTCCGAGCCCGATCAGCACGCCGAGCACGATCGCCAGGCCCGCGGTGGTGATCGCCGCGGCGTGCGCCAGGGTGATCTGGAAGACGGCGAGCACGGCGGCGAGGCCGGTGACGGCCACCGCGACGCGGCCGAGCAGCGTGCACAACCGGCTGTACCGGTCGGCGACCTCCGCGAGCTCGCGGACGAGGGTCGCGCTGTCCTGCGCCGGTCCGGTCCCACCGGCAAGGATTGCGTTGCCCGCTCCCGGCCTGAGCGCACGGATGTGGGTCGAGCCGTCCGGCGCCGGTCCGCGATCGTCGGCGTGGGTCGCGGTGTCTGCTGCCTGCCCGGTCTCGCCGACGCGGGTCGGGCTGTCCGCCGTCGGGCTGTCCGCTGCCTGCCCGGTCCCACCGGCGAGGGCCGCGCTGTCCGGCGCCGGTCCGAGTGCACGAAGCCGAGCGCGCACCGCGTCGGCCCCGATGGCCGAACCCGCGACAACAGCGGCGTCCTCACCCCGGCCCAGCCGCGCGAGCACCTCGTCGACGCGCTGCCGCGCGGTTTCCAGCACAGGAAGGTCGACCAGTCGCGTCAACAGCTCGATGCCCTTGCGCACGGCCCGCATCGCCCAGCGCAGCAACCCCTCGGGCTCGGCCAGCTCGCCGAGCAGGTCGCGCAGCTCCTCCGGCACCTTGTCGAGCAGCGGCTTGAACGTCTTCCCGAGCACCTTGCCCGCGACCTGGCCGGCGGCGGCCGCCATCTCGTCCAGCGCCAGCAGCGCGGCATCGGTGCCGGACCCCGTGAACGCCTCGGCGTCGAAGCCCCGCAGCCCGTCGGGGGAGCCGTCGACGCCCTCGATCGTGTCGGCGGCCTGGTCGAGCCGGGCGGCGGCGGACGTGAGGTCGGCGGTGCTGCCCGTGCGCGCCTGCTCGGCGGCGCACAGCGTCGCGCCGACCTCCAGCTGGATCAGGGCCTCCTGCAGCAGCGACTCCCGCGAGGGGGAGTCCTCGGCCGCGAAGCCACGGTCCGTGTCCTCCACGACGTGGCGTGCGTGCAGCTCCAGGCGGTCCAGGGCGGTTGCGACGTCGGTGCCCCGGCCATCCAGCGCTCGGGCGAGCGCCCGCGCGGCCGAGGAGACGGAGCGGGCATCCTGGACGGGCGTCATATCCCGAGCTTCGAAGACCTACGACCTTGCGTTAGCGCCGGTCAGCCGTCATCACCCCAACGGCGCAGAGCACGCAAAAGCCGCCCCGGCGGGAGACCGGGACGGCTTGAAGCGTCTGCGAGATCAGGCCGTGCGGGTGCGGCGTCCGCGCAGCTCTTCGAGGCGCTCGTCGAGCAGCTCCTCGAGCTCGGGGATCGACCGGCGCTCCAGGAGCATGTCCCAGTGCGTGCGCGGCGGCTTGACCTTCTTCACCTCCGGCTCGACACCGTCGATGATCTTCGACTCGGTGCCGTGCAGGCGGCATTCCCACGTCGGCGGCAGCTCGGCGTCGTCGGAGAACGGGACCTCGAAGTCGTGTCCCTTAGGGCATGCGTACCGCGCTGCCCGGCGCGGAGCGAGATCGTGGTTGCGGTCGGTCTCGTAGCTGACTGCTCCGAGCCGGCTGCCACGCAAAACGCGGTCGGCCATGGCGGTGTCCTTTCGCTCGGCTCAGGGCCGGGGCCCAGGCTTCTTGCTCACCGTGTGCAACGCCCGGATTGCTCCGTTTGTTTCCGGTTCGCTCTCATGGTCGCCCACAGTGACGTCGTTCACTCGTCAACGAAGGCTTCCTACTAATGGATGCGATCGCCACAGGATCGTGACGCGTTATCAAGCTCCTGCGCTCATGCATCACTCTAATGGCCTAGCGGCCCCTGTGGGTAATCGCCTAGGCCAAGCGCAGTTGGCCACTTTGTGCGACGTCAGGGCCCAGGTCACCCAACCGGAAGTGACGCCGACAGAGCACTTGGTAGCGCACAGTAGTTTCCGTGGTATCGGTTACACCGTTGCTCTCTGTACCCGATCGGTGCTGTTCCGTATCTGAAACCGTGTCGGCGACCAGCACCGTGTCCCCGGCGCGAATCACTCGACCGGCCCGCACCCGCGCGTTGAACCGTCCCGGCACCCCGCACCAGCACAGCACCTCGACCTGGATGGCCTTCAGCTCGTCGGCCAGTTCGAAGAGCCGCTGCGAGCCGGGGAACATCTCGCCGCGGAAGTCCGTGGCCAGCCCGAAGCAGTACACGTCGACCTGGACGTCGTCTGCGAGCTCTGCCAGCTGCTCGACCTGGGCGGGGGAGAGGAACTGGGCCTCGTCGACGATCAGGTAGTCCACCCGCCGGCCGGCCGCCCACTCCGAGCGCACCAGCCGGCGGAGATCGTCGTCGCGGATCTCCGCGGCCTCCCGCGTGATGCCGATGCGGCTGGAGATCTGCGGGCGGCCCGACCGGTCGTGCCGCACCAGCAGCAGCCCGCGGCGGCCCTGCCGCGAGTTGTTGTGGTCGATCTGCAGGGCGAGCGTCGACTTGCCGCAGTCCATGGGGCCGAAGAAGAACTTGAGGTGGCCCACCACCGGAGTCGACCGTCGGGAACCCGCGACAGGTACAGCGGACAGGGCATCTGTCGGATCGGGGAGGGCGTCCACGGCGGGTCACCCTAGTGCCTGACTCCTGATCAACAAGAACCCCCACGGCGTATCGCTGTCCATCCTGCGTCCCTTCGGCTCAGCCGCGGATCCGGTGGCGCAGACATAGCCACTGCGCGGGCCGTCGAAACATCATGTCGGCTCAAGTTCCTCGATAGCTTCAGTGTTGCCTGAAATAAAACCGACCCGATGGCTCGCTTCCCGGTATAGCTCGCGGCGCGATATATTCAGCGACATGAGTGGTCGGGTCATGTCGGAGCAGGCGTTCCTCGTGCTCACCGCGCTCGCGGAGGAGCCGTTGCACGGCTACGCGATCGTGCAGGCGGTGGAGGAGTTGTCCGAGGGGCGGATGGTGCTGCGCGTGGGCACGCTGTACGGGGTGCTGGACCGGCTGGTGGCGGACGGGCTCGCCGAGCGCGACCGCGAGGAGGTGCACCAGGGGCGGCTGCGGCGCTACTACAAGCTCACCGACTCCGGGGTGCGGGCGTTGCAGGCGGAGGTCGCGAGGCTGAGCGCGAACGTGCGGGCGGCCTCCGCGGTGCTGAGGGGGAAGGGTGTCCAGCCGTGGGCGAACAGGGCATGAGCGAGCTGGAGCGGCGCTACCGGTGGCTGTTGAGGGTCCTGCCCGCGTGGTACCGGCAGGACCGCGAGGAGGAGATGGTCGGGCTGTTCCTGGCCGACCGGACGGACGAGCTCGATCTGGAGCACAGCTGGCCGGGCTGGGGCGAGACGGGCGCGATGCTGGGCCTGGCGGTCCGCACGCGGCTGGCCGCCACCGCCGCGCCGGTGAACGCCGTGCGGCTGGGGGAGGTCGTGCGGTGGCTGGGCGTGCTGGGGTTGTTGCTGGGGCTGACGTTCCTCGTGCCCGCGGTCTACGGCCGGATCGTGCAGCTGAGCAGTCCGGAGTTCGTGCCGGCGCCGTGGTGGGTGACGGTGGGCCACTTCGCCCCGTTGGTGGCGGTCGGGTTGCTGGTGAGCGGCTACCGGACGTGGGCGAAGGTCGTGGCGGGCGCGGCGCTGGTGCCGTGGCTGGCCAACGTGCTCACGGACGACGGTCCGGCGGGCGTCGGCAGTCTGCTGTGGCAGTTGCCGGCGCTGGTGACGTTCGGGTGCCTGTGCCTGGGTTTTCACCGGGAGGCGCCGGTCCCGCCGGCGCGGCCGCTGCTGTGGTGGAGCGGGGCGGCGGTGCTCGTCGGCGCGGGGGAGCTGCTGGCGTGGGGGACCGGTGACGCCGTGCTCGCGGCGGTGGTGCTGGGCGTGCGGATCTACGCCTACGTGCGCGGGGAGGTGGCGCTGGGACGAGCGCTGTCGATCTTCGCGTGGTCGTTCGCGGGAGGGCTCGTCGTGTCGTATGTGGACGGTCCGCCGCAGTGGCGCGGGTTCGTCGTGGTGACGGCGGCGCTGTGGCTGGCCAGCGCCGCCGCACCGGTCAGACGAGCGTCGGTTCTGGGTTCCCGACTGCCTTGATGGCCCTGCGGACGGGCACGAAGATCAGCAGGACGAAGCCGGCGACGAAGAAGATGATCAGCGAGATGATGGCGGGGCGGAGGCTGCCGGTGGCCTGGCCGACGCCGGCGAACACCAGCGGGCCGAGCCAGCTGGTGGAGCGCTCGCCGACCTCGTAGAGGGAGAAGTACTGGGCTTCCCTGCCGGGCGGCACCATCTGGCTGAACAGGCTGCGGGACAAGGCGTTCGTGCCGCCGAGCACGATGCCGATGCCCGCGGCGACGAGGTAGAACTGCATCTCGTCGCCCGCCTTGACGAAAAACGCGGCGGTGATCACGACGATCCACACCACGAGCGAGCCGAGGATCGTCTTCTTGGCGCCGACGCGCTTGGCGACGACGCCGTGCAGGACGCCGCCGACGAACGCGACGAACTGGACGATCAGGATCACCGTGATGAGCGTCTGCTGTTCGAACTTCAGCTCGACGCTGCCGTACTGGGCCGACACGTTCGCGACGGTGGCGATGCCGTCGGTGTAGATCAGGTACGTGCCGAGGAACGCGAGGGTGAGCGGGAAGGCCTTGGCCTGCTTGAGGGTGGTGCCGAGCTCCTTGAAGCCGGCGGAGATCACCGAGCCGCCGTGCTCGGCGCCGTGCGGTGCCTGGTGCTGGGCGAGACGCGTGAGCGGGATGAACGTGAAGCCCGCCCACCAGACGCCGGAGATGACGAACGCGATGCGCGCCGCGTCGGCGGCGGTGATGCCGAGGGAGTCGGCGGACAGCGTGATGGCGAGCTGGATCGCCAGTGCCACACCGCCGCCGAGGTAGCCGAACGCCCAGCCGCGGCTGGAGAGGGCGTCGCGTTCGTCGGGCGTCGCGATCTCGGGGAGGAAGGCGTAGTAGACGACGACGCTGGCGCCGTAGCCGATGTTGGCGAGGATGAAGAACAGCACGCCGAGGGTCCAGTTGGTGCCCTGGACGGCGGCGAGCGCGATGGTGGCGGCGGATCCGGTGAAGGCGAAGAAGGCGAGCATCTTCTTCTTGTTCTGGGTGCGGTCGGCGATGGCGCCCATGACCGGCAGCACCACGACCTGGATCACGGTGGCGAGCGAGAGCAGGTAGCCCCAGAGGGATCCGGCGGGGAACTGGGCCCCGAGGAACGTGACGTCGCAGTGGTCGAACGCGTTGTCGCCCGCGCAGGGATTCGCGCCGTTGAGTGCCGCGTCGGCCTTGGCGGCGTTCTTCGCGATGCTCGTGAGGTACAGCGAGAAGAAGACTGTGACCACGGACGTGGGGAACACGGAGTTCGCCACGTCGTACCAGACCCAGCCGCGCTGTTCGCGGCGGCGGGCTGTCTTGGCGTCGGCGGCGTCGTCGCCCTTGACCTTCATGTCGGCGGACTGTACTTGTCCGCCGACACGGCCGATGATCGACTGTCCAACCTGTTACCAGGTGCCGCGCGAGCGGAGCACCTGCCGCAGGACGTCGGGCCGGTCGGTGACGAGTCCGTCGACGCCGAGGTCGAGCAGGGCGCGCATGTCGGCTTCGTCGTCGATCGTCCACACGTGCACTTCGAGGTCGCGGCGGTGTGCGGCCTGGACGAACCGCGCGTCGACGACGGTGAGCCGTCCCTGGGTGACCGGGACCTGGGCGACCTGTCCGCGCACGGCGAGTCCGGCGAGCGGGATGCGGCCCGCCGCCCACAGCGCGCCGGCGGAGCGGGGTCCCATGGAGGTGAGCAGTTCCGGTCCGCCGCGGCGGCGCAGCCGGGCGAGGCGGTTGTCGGAGAAGCTCGCGAGGCAGACGCGGTGCAGTGCCTTGGCCTTGCGCAGCAGGGCGAGGATCGGTTCGACGGCGCTGTCGGTCTTGACGTCGATGTTGAAGAACGTGTCGGGCAGTTCTTCCAGGACGTCGGCGAGCCGGGCGATGGGTTCGCGTCCGCCGATGCGGGCCAGGCGCACCTCGGTCCACGGCAGGTCGGCGACTCGGCCCTGCCCGTCGGTGGTCCGGTCGAGGGTGTGGTCGTGGTGGACGACGACCTCGCCGTCGGAGGTGGCGTGCACGTCGGTCTCGATGTAGCGGTAGCCCTCCTGCACGGCGCGGCGGAACGAGCTCAGCGAGTTCTCCATGCCGGTGAGGTCGTCGACGTGCCAGCCGCGGTGGGCGAAGGCTCGGGGGTGCGGGCCTGCGAGGTACGGGTGGGTCACGTCGTGAGTGTGCCTGCCGGGCGTGGCTTCGGGGTGGACAGTGGGTGGCGGGACACTTTCTTCTTGGTCTCTATTTCTTCAGTGCAGCCTGAAACAAAACCTACCAGTCATCCGGACCGGCAGAACAACGGGCAGAAAAACCCGCAACGGAACCCCAGGCCCGGTTTCGTCATCGAAGTGGCGCATCCGTGCCGTGGTGGGGAGAGTTCGTTGAAGCGCGATCAGTCAAGGCAGAACGACCAAACCCCACCCGAAAACAACACCAATCGCCGTACCGGTACTGTCCGGATCCCTACGAAGGTCGGGCTTTCTGGCGCGTCGCTGGAGACCACCCGCCGCCATTCGCTACCGTCGCGCGCCATGGAGCGCTCCATGGAGGCGGATGAGCCCAGGCACTGCGCGTGGTGCGGGCGGCGGTTGCCGGGGAGTGGGCGGATCGGCCGGCCGAGGCGATACTGCGCGCAGCCGTGCCGTCAGCGCGCGTACGAGCGCAGGGCGGCGTTGCAGCGGGGTGGTCTGCCGGAGGACGCGGTCGTGCTCTCCACCGCGGAGCTCGCGGATCTGCAGGACAGGTTGTTCCAGCTGCGGTGTGCCGCGGAGGATGTGGTGACGGCGGCGCAGGACGGGGCCGAGAACGAGGAGCTGCGGAAGCTGGCGGCGGAGCTGGTGGAGTCGGCGAAGGGCTTGGAGCGGCTTCGGTAGCCGTTCGCAAATCAGCGAACTGACCGGCGTAGCGGGTTGCTTACGTCCGGTGATCGGACGATCATGACGCGCGTGACCTCCTTTAGCCGCACGGTGCTGGACCGGGCGGATGTCGGCTATGCCGTGACGGATGCGCGCGGGAACCTGTTGTGGTGCAACCGCGCGTTGGGCGTGGTGCTCGGTGTGGCGGTGGAGCAGGCGTACGGGCGGTCGTTGCCGGCGTTGCTTCCGGGTGTGCCCGAGGTGCCCGCGCCGGCGCGGGAGGTGCTGGCTCCGGGTCCGAAGTGGCTCGAGGTGCGGTGCTCGAAGCTGGGTGACGACCTGATGTACGAGGTCGTGGACGTGTCGGCGTGGCGTGATCGTGAGTTGACGGTGACGCAGGAGGCGGACGCGTTGCGGCGTGCGCAGGCGTTGGGGCGGATGGGCACGTGGGAGTGGTCCATCTCGGACGACCGGGTGACCTGGTCGGACACCTTGCTGGACATGTTCGGGTTCGCGCCGGGGATGGCGTTCGACTTCGAGCTGTACTCGCAGCTGGTGCATCCGGACGATCTGCCGATGATCGAGGAGACGCTGGACGCGGCGTTGAAGACGGGTTCGGTGTTCACCTACACGCATCGGATGTTGCGTCCGGACGGTGCGGAGCGGGTGTTCGAGTGTTTCGGTGAGGTGGAGCTCGACGAGTCGGGTGCGCCGGTGCGGGCGTTGGGGACGGCGCACGACGTGACGCAGTCGTCGCGGGTGCACGACGAGCTGGTGCGGATGGCGGAGCAGGATCCGTTGACGGGTCTGCCGAACCGCAGGGCGTTGACGCGCGCGTTGGAGCAGCAGCTGGCGAACAACGGTTCGGGTGCGTTGCTGGTGCTGGATCTGGACAACTTCAAGGACGTCAACGATCTGCGGGGTCACGCGGTGGGTGACCGGGTGATGCGGATGCTGGCGTCGGCGTTGCAGTCGCGGCTGGGTGATCGGTTGATCGCGCGGCTGGGTGGTGACGAGTTCGCGGTGGTGTTGCCGGGTGCGTCGTTGGAGGACGCGTCGGGGGTGGCGGACAACCTGAAGGAGGCGGTGGCGGGTTTTCCGCTGGCGGGGATCGGGACGCCGGCGCGGATCACGGTGAGCACGGGGCTGGCGGAGTTCGGGCCGGGTGACTCGTGGGAGCTGGTGCTGGCGAACGCGGATCTGGCGTTGTACGCGTCGAAGGCGGCGGGTCGGGACCGGGTGACGGTGTACGAGCCGAACCATTACGCGGACACGGTGAAGCGGGTGAGCGTGCTGGATCGGCTGCGGGCGGCGTTGGCGGGGGACGGGCTGGCGCTGTACGGGATGCCGATGGTGGAGCTGGCGTCGGGGACGACGTTGGGGCATGAGTTGTTGTTGCGGTTGGAGGATCAGCAGGAGCCTTATCTGGGTCCGGCGGATTTCCTTCCGGTGGCGGAGCGGTCGAACCTGATTCTGGAGGTCGACCGGTGGGTGTTGTCGACGGCGATCGACGCGTTGGTGGCGGAGCCGGATTCGCGGTTGCGGTTCAACGTGAACGTGTCGGGCCGGACGTTGGAGGATCCTGATTTCGGTGGTTTCGTGCTCGACCGGCTGGGGTCGGCGGGGGTGGCGCCGGGCCGGTTGGGGCTGGAGATCACAGAGACGGCCGCGGTGACCAATTTGGACGCTGCGGTGTCGCTGGCGACGCAGTTGCGCAGTTTCGGGTGCCGGATCACGTTGGACGACTTCGGTTCGGGTTTCGGGTCTTTTGTGCATCTGAAGCATTTGCCGATCACGGGGATCAAGATCGATGGCGAGTTCGTGAAGGGCATCGAGACCAACGACGCGGACGCGGTGCTGGTGTCGGGGATCGTGCAGATCGCGAACGGGCTGGGGTTGTCGTCGGTGGCGGAGTGGGTGGAGCGGCCGTCGCAGGTGGAGGTGCTGCGCGGGCTGGGCGTGCGGGTGGGGCAGGGTTTTCACCTGGGCAGGCCGGTGCCGTTGCGTGACGTGGTGAACGCGGAGCGCATGCCGCCGAATGGCGCATTGTCGTCTCAGGTGGTCGGAGCAGAGGATGGTGCGCGCTCCTGATCACCGCCTTGATGGGATGCCCGTGTCGTCTTGTGGTCTGCGTCGTCTTGAGTTGAGCGTTGCCGAGCCTGAGCTGTCGGTGGACTTCTTCGCCGCGGTGCTGGGGTGGACGGTGATAGCCGAGCCGGGTGGTTCTTTCACGGGCTGGGTGGGTGATCGGCTCGCGGCGCAGGTTGTTGCGGGGCAAGGGGGTTGGCGGGTCGTCTTCGGTGGTGACGAGCCGCGTGAGCTGACGGCTGGTTCCTCTGTGGACGGTGGTCGGGTGTTGCACGGTCCGTGGGCGCCGGCGCCTCGGCACGGTGAGCCGTGCTGGGTGGAGCTGCCGGGTGAGAACGAGGTGTTCTGGCGGCGGGAGCTGGGCTGGGAGGCCGCGCGGGCTGATGGGGGTGCTGGTCTTTTCACGTCGTCGCGGCAGGGTGATCCGCGTCCGGTGGCGGGTGCGGGCTCCGGGTGGACGGTGTTCTTCGCGGTGGACGACGTCGAGGCGGCGTGTGCGCGGGTGTCCGAGTTGGACGGTCGGGTGTGGTCGGGCCCCGTGTCGGCGCCGGTCGGGGTGACGGCGTCGGTGGAGGGCCCGCACGGCGGTCGGTGCGCGTTGCTGGAGCACCCGAAGGGGTGGGGCGGGAACTGGGTCAGCTAGTGGTGTCGAGCTCGGGTGGGAAGCCGCCGGTGGCGACGGGGCCCCAGCTGTCGATGGTGATGCGGATGAGGGCCTTGCCCTGGCGGATCATGGCGGCGCGGTATTCGTCCCAGTCGGGGTGTTCGCCCGCGATGCAGCGGTAGTACTCGACGAAGTCCTCGAGTGCTTCCGGCAGGTCGAGGACTTCGGCGGTGCCGTCGATCTGGACGTAGGGGCCGTCCCAGTCGTCGGAGAGCACGCACATGGTGACGTGGGGGTTGCGGCGGGCGTTGCGGACCTTGGCGCGCTGCGGGTAGGTCGCGATGACGATGCGGCCCTGGGTGTCGACGCCGCAGGAGACGGGGGAGACCTGCACGCCGTCGGTGGTGGAGCGGCGGGTGATGAGGACGCCGTGGTGGCGGGTGCGGAGGAACTCGAGCAGCTGCGGCCGGTCGACGAGGTCGGCGGTGGCGATCTTCGGCATGATGTGCAGCATGGCACGGTTCACCTCGTTCGACGGCACGGAACTCGCCTACCGGGAAGCAGGCGACGGTGTTCCGCTCGTGGTTCTCGCGGGCGGTCCGGGCAGGGCGTCGGAGTATCTGGAGACGCTGGGCGGGCTGGACGCGCACCGCAGGCTGGTCGTGCTGGACAACCGGGGCACCGGGGAGTCGGACGAGCCGGCGGATCCGTTCACGTATCGGCGGGACATGCTGGTCAGGGATGTGGAGATGCTGCGCCGTCACCTCGGTCTGGACGTGGTGGACGTGCTGGGGCATTCCGCCGGCGCGGGGATCGCGATGGGGTACGCGGCGGACTTCCCGGACCGGGTCGGCAAGCTCGTGCTGCTGACTCCGGCGTTGCGGTCGGTGGGGTTGTCGCCGGAGCAGAGCGATTGGGACGCGTTCCTCGCGGCGCGGGCGGGTGAGCCGTGGTTCGAGGGCGCCACGACCGCGTTGGCGCGCAACGCCGCGGGCGACGATTCGGTGGAGAATCGCGTGGCCGCGTCGCCGTTGCTGTACGCGCGGTGGGACGAGCGGGCGCAGGCTCATGCGAACGCCGAGCTGGGGCAGTGGAAGTACCACGTGGCGTTGGGGTACAACGCCGAGGGCGCGTTCGTGCCGGGTGTGTTGCGGCGGGCGTTGATGGACTTCGATCATCCGGTGCTGGTGTACGCGTGTTCGGAGGACCCGATCTCGCCGGTGCGGCGGTGTGCGGAGCTGGTGGCGTTGTTCCCGGATGCCACCTTGTACGTGCACGAGGGTGTGGGGCACTACCCGTGGGTGGAGGATCCGGATCGGGTGGCGAAGCAGGTCGCGGCGTTCCTGGCCGGTTAGAAGACCTGGCCGGTTAGAAGACCTGCGCGGTCGCCACGCGGTCGCGGCCGTTGTTCTTGGCCTGGTAGAGGGCCTCGTCGGCGGCCAGCAGCAGCGGGCTGAGCTCGGTGGCGCTGTCGGGGAAGACCGCGGCGCCCACCGACGCGGTCAGTCCGGAGATGACCCGGTCCTGGCCGAGGCGGTCGACGACGGCGATGTGCAGGCTCGCGATCTCGAGGCGGATGCGTTCGGCGGTGGCGCGGACCTCGTCGGTGCTGACGCCGGGCAGCAGCACGGCGAACTCCTCGCCGCCGAACCTGCCCACGAGGTCGTAGGAGCGCACCGAGTGCTTGAGCGCGTCGGCGACGGCGCGCAGGACGCGGTCGCCGGCGAGGTGGCCGTAGACGTCGTTGATCTGCTTGAAGTGGTCGAGGTCGAGGATGAGCACGCCGACGGTGGAGACGAGGCGGCGGGCTCTGGCGAGTTCGCGTTCGGCGACGTCGTGCCAGAAGGTCGCGTCGACCAGGCCGGTCTTGGAGTCGGTGCGGGCGGCGACGCGGAACTGGGGCAGCAGCAGGCCCATGTGCAGTGCGAGGACGGTGAGCAGCAGCATCGGCGTGAGCCACGGCCGTGAGGTCATGATGATCGCCACGCCGGAGCCCAGGCCGACCGACGCCTGCACGATCAGCACGTCGGAGGCGTTGCCCAGGGCGGTGCGGACGGGGTTCTGCCGGTTGGTCACGAAGATCGCGGTCACGACCAGCGCGTAGTTGATGAACCAGTACAGGAAGCCGGCCGTAACCAAGGCCAGGAGCGCGAGCGGGCCGTCAACGTCAAGAGCACGGTCCGGGAAGAACCCCAGAACGAGTTGCGCCGCGGCACTGCCCAGGACGACAGTGGCCGCGGAGAACACCTTGCGGAACAGGACCGCCCGCCGCTTGTAGACCCGGAACCACGAGTGCGTGTAGCTGATGACGATCAGCGCCACGAGCAGTGGCATCGGGAGTACGAGCACGCCCGCGAACAGCCACACCGACTGCATGTGGGCGTGCGGCGAGCCTTCGGCGCCGATCTCGCGGATCCGTTCGATTCCCCGTGCGGCCTCCAGGTGCAGCACCGCACCACCGGAGAGCAGCAGGAACCAGGGCCAGGTCAAGGCCTCGGCAGGGGTACGCCATGCGGTGGCGAGCGTGACGAGGGTCGCTGAGACAACCACCGTCACGACATAGGCCAGCACCACAGGAGGAAGCGACCATAACTTCCACCGGCGCGGGTCGAGCCAAGGCACGCGTTCACCCCCACACCACTGTCCAGGAACCAACCACTGTAGCTACCGGGTAACTCAAAGTCGTGGCTCCATGTGGGGGACCTCACCGTGAGTAGTCCTCACAGAATGCACCCCGAAAATCCGCGCTGGTTCAAGCGCAACGAACACCCGTAGGAGCAGTCATGATCAACCGTACCTCTGCCCCGCGTCCGGTTCGTCCGACCGACTGGTTGCGTCCCACGGACTGGGCCCGTGTCGCTGATCTGGGTCGTCCGACCGACTGGCGGCGCTGAGCCACCACGCGGTCGCCGCCCCGCCGGCCGCGAGCACGCCCAGTGCTCCGGCGGCGGCGACGACCAGGTGCGCCGCGAGGGTTTCCGCGGCCAGTCCGGCCAGGGCCACGCCGAGGCCCTGGGAGACCCGCAACGCGGTGACGGCCAGGCCGAACGCCTGGCCGCGCGAGGAGTCCGGTACCGCGCGCACGAACGTCGTGTTCGCGACCAGGTGGTAGGCACTGGCCGCACCGGACAGCGCGAACAACCCCACACTGACGACGAGGCCCGGCCGCAGCGCGGCCGGGACGAGAACTGCGCACGCGGCGATGGCGAGCCACGGCATGAGGCGCAGCTGTGGTCGTTGGCCCAGGCGTGCCACCAGCAGCATGCCCGCGGCCGCTCCCGCGGCGTAGGCGGCGAAGATCGCCCCCACTGCGGCGGGTCCGGCGCCCAGCCGTGCGGCGTAGGGCACGGCCAGTGCCTCGCCGACGATGTAGAAGCCCGACACGCAGGCCAGTGCGACCAGGGCGCGCAGCCGCCGGTCGTGCCACACCAGCCGGGCTCCGCCCACCAGGTCGGCGGGCCACGCCCGCAGGTGCGGGTGCGTGGGGGCGGGCCGGTCCAGCAGGAACACCCCGACCAGGAGGGCCGAGACGCCGAACGTGACGGCGTCGGCGACGAGCACGAGGTTGGGGCCCCACCACGCGACCAGTGCCCCGCCGGTGAGGAACCCGGCGACCTGGGCGGCCTGGGTCACGGTGCTCAGCACCGCCTGCCCGATCGGGTAGCGCTGGTCGGGCAGGATCTGCGGCAGCAACGCCGCTCGTGCCGCCCCGTGGGGAGCGCCCGCGAACTGCACCAGCACGAGCAGTGCCGCCAGTGTCCACAGGGGCAGCAGCGGTACCGCCATCGCCAGCAGCAGGGCCGCGCGGGCGAGGTCGGCGGCGACCATCACGTCTTTGCGCGCGAACCGGTCGGCGAGCCCCGACAGCAGGGGCCCGCCGACCAGGTCAGGCAGGAACGTCAACGCGTAGGTCAACGCGGTCAGGCCGGCGCTGGCGGTGCGGTCGTAGACGTGCACCGTCAGCGCGACCCTGGCGAACTGGTCCCCGGCCACCGACACCACGTGCGCCACGAACAGGGCGCGGAACTCACCGTCGCGGGCGAGCTCGCGGTAGCCGGGCATGCGCTACAGGATGGACGACCAGAACGCGCACTGGTGATCACGGGCGAAATCGGCGGCCTTGATTGCTCCGGGTGCCAGCGACTGCACCGCCGAACGCCAGCCGGGGTCGCCGGTGCGGGCGAAGCGGCCCCACGCGGCGATCATGTGGTCCGACAGTTCGCGTTGACCCGGCGACAGGGTGACGCCGGGGAACTCGAACAGCATCGTCAGCTCGGAGCCGTGATAGGCCTTGTAGCCGGGGAACGGTGGCAGCGGGAAGATCTGCGGCACGTTCTGGTCGGCGAACTCGTAGCCGGACACCCGCTGGTGCCGTCCGAGCTCCGTGCGTGCCTGCTGCGTCTGGCAC
Organism: Lentzea sp. NPDC004789; assembly: GCF_053601075.1. Classification (NCBI taxonomy): domain Bacteria; kingdom Bacillati; phylum Actinomycetota; class Actinomycetes; order Pseudonocardiales; family Pseudonocardiaceae; genus Lentzea; species Lentzea sp. NPDC004789. The sequence continues at coordinate 173,810 of NZ_JBSGBE010000010.1, forward strand.
GACCACGACTGGTCGGTCAGCACCCTCGCGATCTCGTCGCGCGCGTCGTTGTTGCCGTTGGCCGGGTAGTGGGCCAGCACCTGGTCCGCGGTGCTCTGGCCGAACAACTGCGCGAGCACGGTCCGGTAGCCGGCTTCCGGTACGGGCTGCGGGAAGAGGTACGGGGTGAACAACGTCATCTCGTCGTGTGTCGATCCCACCATCGTCGGCACGTGGTGCATGCGCCCGGTCTTCTGCGCGACGGCCGGGTCGATCGGCAGCACGGCGGTGTCGTAGGCGGGCCAGTTGAACCGCTCGTGCACCGTCAGCAGCTTGTCCACCGGCTGCGCTCGCAGGCACGCGAGGTCCGCGCAGCCGAGCGTGCCGGCACCGAGCTTCTCCACGTCGGCCCGCGGCCGCCAGACGCCGACGAACTCGCCGGGCTTGGAGCCGGGGGAGGTGAGCCCGCACGGGCCGGACTGGATGATCGCCTTGGTGAACAACCCCGCGGCGCGCGGTGACGCGAGCTGCGCGCACACGCTCAACCCGCCCGCGGACTCACCGAAGACCGTCACGTTGCCCGGGTTGCCGCCGAACGCGCGCGCGTTGCGCTGCACCCACTTGAGCGCCGCCTGCTGGTCGGCCAGGCCGAACGTCCCCGATCCCGGCAGGCCGGGGTGGCCGAAGAACCCGAACACGCCCAGCCGGTAGTTCACGGTCACCACGACGACGTCGTTCTTCGTCGCCAGCCACCGCGCGTCGTACTGCGCCGCCGCGCCGCCGGTGAACGCGCCGCCGTGGATCCACACCATCACCGGTCGCGGCTTGTGCGACGGCTTGGCTGGTGTGACGACGTTGAGGTAGAGGCAGTCCTCGGTCTGCGACGGTGGCTGGCCCAGCTGTGAGTTCTGCGCGCAGACCGGGCTCTGTCCCGTCGCGTCCCGCACGCCCTGCCACGGTGTCACCGGCTGCGGGTCGCGCCAGCGGTTCGCGCCGACCGGCGGCGCGGCGTACGGGATGTTGCCGAACGTGCGATAGGTGCTGGTCACGGTGCCGGACACCGTGCCCTTGTCGGTCTGGACGACCCGGCTGTCGCTGTGCGCCCAGGCCGGCGGAACCTGTGTGATGGCGAACGCCATCGCGGCGGCCACGGCCGCCGTCAGAATCTTCGACATCAGTTGGATGACCCCCTTCGGGGTCGAACGTATCGAGCGCCGCAACGGGTTTACAGCACCGAAAGGCACTTTGTTCCATCCGACGAAAGTGGATGTTCCGGATCACCGGTTGCCGACATACCGACCGGTCGGTACCCTCCGTTCCGTGGGTGACACAACACTTCCGCTCGTCGACGCGCTCGTCTTCGACTGGGGCGGCGTCATGACGGTCTCCGTGCCCGAGTTCGTCGGCGCCTGGCTGCACGCCGAGGCCATCGACCGCACGGCGTACAACCGCGTCATGCGCGAGTGGATGAGCCGCGACGCGCTGCCCGACAACCCCGTCTTCCGCCTGGAGACCGGGGAGCTGACCGTGCCCGAGTTCGAACGGCTGCTCGCCGCCGAGCTCATCACCACCACCGGCGCCGAGGTCGACGAGACCGGGCTGCTGCGGCGCATGTTCGGCGGCGCCACCCCCGACCCGGCCATGGTCGAGCTCGTCCGCAAGGCCCGCACCGCAGGCCTGCACACCGCGCTGCTGTCCAACAGCTGGGGCGAGGGCTACCCCAAGGACCTGCTCATCGAGCTGTTCGACACCGTCGTGATCAGCGGCCGCGTCGGCCTGCGCAAACCCGACGAGCGCATCTACCACCACACCCTGGAGCAGATCGGCGTCCCCGCCGGTCGCGCCGTGTTCTTCGACGACGCGCCGGCCAACGTCGACGCCGCCAAGTCCGTCGGCATGCACGCCTTCCGCCACACCGGCGCCGACGACACCCGCGCCCACCTCGCCACCCTCGGAGTGACCCTGTGACCGACCTGCCCGGCCTCGACCTCACAGCACTCGCCACGCACCTGGGCACAGGACCGCTGACCGGCGAGCTGTTCCCCGGCGGCCGCTCCAACCTCACCTACCGCGTCACCGACGGCACCCGGCGCTGGGTCCTGCGCCGCCCGCCGCTGGGCCACGTGCTGGCCACCGCCCACGACATGGCCCGCGAGTTCCGCGTCATCTCCGCACTGGAACCCACCTCCGTGCCCGTGCCGCACGCCCACCAGCTCGTCGAGGACACCTCCGTCATCGGCGCGCCGTTCTACCTCATGTCGGAGATGCCCGGCGCCGCCCTGCGCGAACGGTCCCAGTGCCCGTGGCTCACCCCCGACATGGCGCGCACGCTGTCGGAGCGGCTGGTCGACGTGCTCGCCGACCTGCACTCCGTGGACCCCGCCTCCGTCGGCCTGCAGGACTTCGGCCGCCCCGACGGGTTCCTCGCCCGCCAGGTCACGCGGTGGGGCAAGCAGCTCGACGCCTCCCGCAGCCGCGACCTGCCCGGCATCGACGAACTGCGCGACAAGCTCGCCGACACCGTCCCCGCCTCGCCGCGGGCCGCGATCATCCACGGCGACTACCGCCTCGACAACGCCCTCGTCACCGCCGACCCCCTGCAGATCAGCGCCGTGCTGGACTGGGAGATGGCCACCCTCGGCGACCCGCTCGCCGACCTCGGCCTGCTCTACGTCTACTGGGCAGGCCTCGGCGTGGACAACGACCCCATCACCGGCAGCGTCCCGTCGATGCCCGGCTTCCTCACCGCCGACGAGCTCGTTGCCCGCTACACCGCCCGCACCGGCACCGACACCTCCGGCCTGGGCTGGTACATCGCCTTCGGCTACTTCAAGCTCGCCGTCATCGTCGAGGGCATCCACTACCGCTTCGCCAGCGGCAAGACCGTCGGCGCCGGCTTCGAGAAGCTCGGCGCGTTCACCGTCCCCCTCGTGCGGCAGGGTCTCGCCGCGGCCCACAAGGAGCTCTGACATGGACTTCGCCTACGACGCCAAGACCGAAGAACTGCGCACCAAGCTGCTCGCGTTCATGGACTCCCACGTCTACCCGGCCGAAGCGGTGCTGGAGCAGCAGCTGCGCGACGCCGCCGACCCGTGGGAACGCCAGCCGATCCTGGAGTCACTGAAGGCAGAGGCCCGCAAGCAGGGCCTGTGGAACCTGTTCCTGCCCGACGCCGAGCACGGCGCGGGCCTGACCAACCTGCAGTACGCGCCGCTGGCGGAGATCACCGGCCGCAGCCCCCACCTCGCCCCAGAGGCGCTCAACTGCGCCGCGCCGGACACCGGCAACATGGAAGTGCTGGCCATGTTCGGCACCGACGAGCAGAAGAAGCAGTGGCTGCAGCCCTTGCTCGACGGCGAGATCCGTTCCGCGTTCTGCATGACCGAACCCGACGTGGCCTCCTCCGACGCCACCAACATCGCCACCCGCATCGAACGCGACGGCGACGACTACGTCATCAACGGCCGCAAGTGGTGGTCGTCGGGCGCGATGAACCCCAACTGCGCCATCTTCATCGTGATGGGCAAGACCGACCCCGGCGCCGACCGCCACCGCCAGCAGTCGCAGATCCTCGTCCCGCGCGACACCCCCGGCATCACCGTCAAGCGCGCCATGCACGTCTTCGGCTACTCCGACCACGCGCACGGCGGCCACGCCGAGATCGTCTTCGACAACGTCCGCGTCCCCGCCTCGAACCTGATCGCCGGCGAGGGCGAGGGCTTCGCCATCGCCCAGGCCCGCCTCGGCCCCGGCCGCATCCACCACTGCATGCGCCTGATCGGCATGGCCGAACGCGCCCTCGAACTCATGTGCCGGCGCGCCTCGTCCCGCGTGGCGTTCGGCAAGCCGATCGCCGCCCAGGGCGTCGTGCACGAGTGGATCGCCGAGTCCCGCGTCCGCATCGAACAGGCCCGCCTGCTCGTGCTCAAGACCGCGTGGCTGATGGACACCGTCGGCAACAAGGGCGCCCACACCGAGATCCAGGCCATCAAGATCGGCACCCCGCTGATGGCCGAATGGGTCATCGACAAGGCCATCCAGGCCCACGGCGGCGCCGGCGTCAGCCAGGACACCCCGCTCGCCGAGCTGTGGGCCGCCACCCGCACCCTGCGCATCGCCGACGGCCCCGACGAGGTCCACCGCATGTCGCTGGCCAAGCGCGAGCTCAAGAAGTACCTGTAGAACGAGGTCGGGGCGGGCCCGCCAGGCCCGCCCCGTTCGGTCACAGGATCTCCTGCGTCGCCTCCAGACCCGCGATCGCCGACCGCAGCGCGCCCACGAAGTCCCAGAACAGCTGTGTCGTCGTGTTCTTGCGCTGCGCGGCGGTGTTCGTCGTGAACATCGCGCCGCGCAACGGCGTGGTCATCTCCACCTGCACCCCCGCGTCCAGCAACGTCCGGTTCACGATGTTGCCCGGATCCCCGCCGTCCAGCGTCGGATGCGTCGACGCGTCCACCGCCGAGATCCCCGCACCGGTCAGCGCCGAGACCACCCGCCCGCGCAGATCCGCGTTCGCGCCGCCCACCAGCGCACACGCCTGGTCCGGCAACGCCCGCCAGTTCCGCTCGGCCTCCGTGACCGTGCACCCGTGCAACGCCACCGCGTTGAACGCCCCCGCCGCGAGCGACAGCGCGTAGTGGTCATCACACCCGGTCGACGTCACGTGCAGCTCGGAGTTGCCCGAGGCCCGCAACCCCTCGAACATCCAGTAGTCGCACACCGCGCCCGAAGCCTGCTGCGTCGCCGGGTGATACCCCGCCACGGCCAGGCACAGCTCCGACGTCCCGGTCTCGATCCCGCCACCGTGCGGCGCGAACACCACCGTCCGCCCGAACGCCTGGTGCCGCAGCATCCGCCGGCCCCAGTCCACACCCTCCCGCAACGCCGGATCGCGGTAGATCTCGCTGTAGGACGCATAACCGGCCGCCCCCGCCGGCACCACGCGCGTCAGCAACGGTGTCGCCGCCACCAACCCGAGAAACACACGTCTGGAAGTCCCCATGACCCGGCACGCTACCGGCCGACAGCCACGTGAACGGGGCAGTCGCCCCAGCTCATGGCTGCCGCAGCCGCCCGGCAGCCCTCGTGCGGAGGCCAGTCGTTCCAGCTCGTGGCCGCCGCAACCGCCCCAGGCGCGCAGGTCAGTTGCTCAACGCCTCCCGCGCCGCCAGCGCCGCCCGGCACGCGTGCACGAAGCCCCAGAACACCTCGGTCGTCGTGTGCCGCCGGTCCGACCGGGAGTTCTCCGCGAACATCGCCGCCCGCAGGGGAGTGGTCAGCTCCAGCTGCCCGCCTTGGCGCGACCGCGTCCGGTTCGCGATGTTCGACCGGTCGAAACCGCCCAGTATCGGGTGGTCCACCGCGTCGATCGTGTGGAACCCGGCCCGCCGCAACGCCGCCAGCAGCTCCATGCGCAGCAACGCGTCCCGGCCGCCGACCAGCACCGCCCGGTCGTGGTCCTCCAGACCCGCCGCCGCGGCAGTACAGCCGTGCAGGCCCAACGCGTACGAGGCACCGGCCACCAGGTCGCGGGCCACGCGGTCGTCGCAGTTCGACGAGGTCACGTGCAGCTCGTCGTTCGCGACCGACCGCAGGCCCTCGAACATCCAGTAGTCGTGCGTCTGGCCGATCGGCACCCGCGTGGACGGGTGATAACCCGCGATCGCGAGACACAGTTCCGACGTGCCGACCTCGATGCCACCGCCGTGCGGGGCGAGGACGACGGACGGCGTGCGGGGCCGGTGCCGCCGGAAGCGACGCCGGTAGTCCACCCGTTCCACCAGTCGGGGATCGGCGTAGAGGTCGGAGTTGGACGCGTAGACGTCTAACGCCGCCCACTGAGGCTGGGGTCTCATGGCGGGCGGAAGCCTACCTTCCATCACCCGGTCGGCCGCCGCCCGCCTGGCGCAATCACGCGTCGATCTGCTTCGGGGCGTCCTCACCCGAGGTGATCGCGATCTTGCGGGGCTTCGCGCGTTCCGCGATCGGAATCCGCAGCGTCAGCACACCCGCGTCGTAGCTCGCGTCGATGTGGTCGGTGTCCAGCGTGTCCCCGAGGAACAGCTGCCGCGAGAACACGCCCAGCGGCCGCTCCGACACCTGCATCTCGACGTCCTTGCCCACCGGCCGGCGCTCCGCCTTCACCGTCAGGACGTTGCGCTCGACGTCGAGCTCGATCGCGTCCGGCGTCACGCCCGGCAGGTCGAAGCTCACCACGAACTGCTCACCGTCGCGGTAGGCGTCCATCGGCATCGCCGTGGGCCGCGACCACGTCCCCGGCGTCCCGAACACCTGCTGCGTCAGCCGGTCCAGCTCGCGGAACGGGTCAGTGCGCATCAACATCTGACACCTCCTGATATCCCTCGTTGGACTGTCAATGCGCTGCACCACTGTTGTAGCATGTCGTCGGAACGATGACAAGTGACGGCCGTCATCGGAAGGACGACATGACGAACGACCCGCAGAACGACCCTCGGAACGACTACGAAACGGTCCGCGCGGCCGCCGCCGCACCCGGCGACGCCAGCCAGGTCCTGGCCGCGCTCATGCTGCTGCGCGAACTGCGCGACGAGCTGTCCGGCTGGGAACCACAGCTCATCGAGGCCGCCCGCGCCCTCGGTACCAGCTGGGCCGACCTCGCCCCGGCACTGGGCGTCGCGAGCCGTCAGGCCGCGGAGAAGCGCTACCTGCGCGTCCGGCGCACCGGCGAGTCCGGCACCGGCGACGAACGCGTGCAGGCCGAACGCGACCGGCGCGCCGGCGACAAGGCCGTCGCCGCCTGGGCACGGCGCAACGCGGGCGTGCTGCGGATGCTCGCCGCCCAGGTCGGCCCGCACGACGACGCCGTCCAACAGGCCCTCGGCGGCGAGGACGCGGCCGGCCTGCTCGCGCCGCTGACCGAGGCCGCCCCCGCGTTGCGCGACGGCCATCCCTGGCTCGCCGAGCGCATCGCCGCCATCAGCGAGCAGACCGACCAGGTGCGGCTCGACGCCCAGTCACGCCTGGGGCAACGTCAACGCCGCGCCTGACGCTCCCTGCTGTTGTGTTGCACGCGGGGACCCCGCGTACTCCAGGAGAGTACGAAAGCTCCCCGCGTACTCTGGCGAGCGTCGAGTTCCGCGGTCATGTCAGTCGCGGCCGAGGCGCCAAGCCCGCCATCACGCCGGCAGCAGTCTCAGCGTCCCCGCCGAAGCGTCCAGCTCCGCCGCCACGCCCAGCGGCAGCGACCACTGCCCGGCGCAGTGCCCGAACCCGAAGTCGCCCAGGATCGGCACCCCCAGCCCGGACAACCGGTCCCGCAACACCGACGCCACGTCCCCGCAGCCCGTCCACGACCCCAGCACGATCCCCGACACCGGCTCGAACCACCCCGCCCGCAGCAGCTGCGTCAGGATCCGGTCCAGCCGGTAGGGCTCCTCGCCGACGTCCTCCAGCAACGCGATCGCCCCGTCGACCGGCGGCGCCCACCGCGGCCCGCCCACACCCGCCGCCAGCAGCGCCGCGTTGCCGCCCGTGAGCACCCCACGCGCGGTTCCCGCCACCACGGTCGTTCCGGCCGTCCACGACGACGTGCCCTCGAACAGCAACGCCCGCAGCCGCTGCTGCGCCACCGGGTCGTCGACGAAGTCCGAGGTGCCCGGCATCGGCCCGAACACCGTCGCCTGACCCACCAGGTTCAGCTCCGTGTGCAGCACCGTCACGTCCGACGAGCCCACGAACACGCGCGGCGGCAGGTCCTTCCACGGCACCAGATCGGTCATCCGCAGACAGCCGTAGCCGCCGCGCACGCACACCACCGCGGTCACGTCCGAGCACCACGCCGACACGAACTCCGCGGCCCGCGCGTCGTCCGAGCCGGCCAGATAGGGCAGCGACCACGACGCCACCACAGGTGTGGTGACCTCCAGGCCCCACGACCGCAGCACCGCCACCCCCGCCGCGACCTTCCCCGGCAGGGCCGGCCCGGCCGGGGACACCAGCGCGACCCGGTCGCCCGCGCGCAGCACGCCGCTCACTCGGACAGTTCGAGCACGGGCACACCGGGCGGGGTGAACCCGAACACCTGGCCGTAGAACGACAGCTCCGCCTCCAGCGCGGCCTTGATGGTCTCGGCCTTGCGGAAGCCGTGCTGCTCACCTTCGAACCTCAGGTAGGCGTGCCGGATCCCCGACCCCGCCAGGTCCGCGGCGAACCGGTCCGCCTGTTCCGGCGGGCAGATCTCGTCCTCCAGGCCCTGCAGCAACAACACCGGACCCGACGCCGATCGCGCCCTGCTCGACGGCGACCGGTCCCGGTAGCGGTCCTCGGCCTCCGGCAACCGGCCGACCAGGCCCTCCACGTAACGGGACTCGAAGTCGTGCGTCTCGCCGCCCTCCGACGTCCAGCCCTTCAGGTCCAGGATCGGGAACGCCACCATCCCGCACTGGTACACGTCCGTCGAGGTCAGCGACGCCGCCGACGTCCAGCCACCCGCCGAGCCGCCCCGGATGCCCAGCCGCTTCGGGTCCGCCGTGCCCTCCTTCGCGAGCTGCTGCGCCACGAACGCGCAGTCCTCCACGTCCACGACACCCCACTGCTCGCGCAGCCGCTCCCGGAACGCCCGCCCGTAGCCGGTCGAACCGCCGTAGTTCACCGCCACCACACCGATGCCGCGGCTGGTGAAGTAGGCGATGTCGAGGTCCAGCTTCGGCAACGCCCGCCCCGTCGGGCCGCCGTGCACGTGCACCACGTACGGCGGCAGCTCGTCCTGCGGTGCCGCGAAGTCCGGGTTGGACGGCGGGTACACGTACGCGGGGATCTCGCCGAACATCCGCTCCACCGGCTGCGGCAGGTAGGCGTCCTGCGGGGAGGCCTCGCCACCGGTCAGGTAGGTCAGCTCACCGTTGGACAGGTCCAGGCGCACCACCGCGAACTCTCGGGTCGGCCCGGCCGCGCCGCACACCACCACGCCGTCGCGCACCGACAGGTCCGGCGCCCACGTCGGCAGGTCGGTCTGCACGTCGGTCACCGTCGCGCTGCGCTCGTCGAGCACCGCCAGATGCCCCGACCGCACCACCAGGTACCGGCCCGGCGACAGCGGCGCGAACCAGCGGTTGCCCAGCCGCCACATCGGGCCGCCCAGCTCCTCCCGGCACGGCGCGAGGTTGCGGCGCGACCCGTCCAGGCCCACCCGGAACAGGTTCCACCAGCCGTCCGGGTCGGTCAGCGCCAGCAGCGACTCGCCCTCCCACTCGAACTGGCACACCGCCTCGGTCCGCGACCCCGACACCACCCGGTGCCCGGCCGAGCCGACCTCGGCCACGCACAGCTCGGTGCCGTCCCACGGCATCTGCGGGTGGTTCCAGCCGATCCACGCGAACTTCGTGCCGTCGGGGCTGATCTTCGGGCCGGTCATGAAGTGGTGCGAGGCGCCCAGCACCCGCACCTCGCCGCCGGCGGTGATCGCCACCAGGTCGCGGCGCACGTCGGTGCGCGCGTCACCGGTGATCGTCTCGCGCACGCACCACACCTCACCGTCCGGGCCCGCGGACAGGTCGGCGTACCGCACCCCGTGGTGCCGCTCGGGTTCGGGCGTCAAGGGCGTCGGCGCGGGCGCGTCCGGGTCGAACACGTAGACGCGCTGGTCGTCCCAGTGCGTGAACGCCACCCGGTCGTCGGACAGCACCGCGAACGGCCGGCCGCCGTACTCGTGCACCCGGTTGCGGGCGTTCCACGGAGCGGGGAGCACGTCCACGCCGTCGCGCACCAGCGCCACCCGGCCGCCCTCGGCCGGCCGGCTCTCCGCCCACCACACCCGCTCGCCGTGCAGGTCGGCCCACTGGAACCCACCGCCCGGCTTCGAGGTGTCACCGGCCGTGATCGGCGATTCCCAGGTCCCGTACGAAGCGATCTTCACCACAGCCCGACCCTATACGCGGAGTGTTTGGTGGGGGAGGACCTGCCGACGATCTCCGCGTGGCCTAGGGTCGTAAGGGCCATGGCTCGTGTCATCCACGTATTCCGCGCACCCGACCGGTTCGTCGCAGGAACCGTCGGGCAGCCCGGCGACCGCACCTTCTACCTGCAGGCCTCCGAGCAGAGCAGGCTGATCAGCGTCGCCTTGGAAAAGCAGCAGGTCCAGGTCCTCGCCGAGCGCATCGGCTCGCTGCTCGAGGAGGTCCACCGCCGCTTCGGCACCGACGTGCCGCAAGACGCGCCACCGGACGACCTCGACACCGAACCGCTCGACGTGCCCGTCGAGGAGGAGTTCCGCGTCGGCACCATGGGACTCGGGTGGGACGCCGAGTCCAAGGCCGTCGTGATCGAGCTCCTCGCGATCTCCGAGGAGGAGGTCGACGAGGCCGTCGTGCTCGACGACACCGAGGAAGGTCCCGACGCCGTGCGGGTGTTCCTCTCCCCGTCCGCGGCCCGCGCGTTCGCCGAGCGCGCCGACCGCGTCGTCAACGCCGGCCGCAAACCGTGCCCCCTGTGCGCCGAACCGCTCGACCCGGACGGCCACATCTGCCCGCGGCAGAACGGCTACCGCCGCACAGAAGAAGACTGACGTGGACACCGCCGCGGCCCTGGAGTTGCTGACCCACGGCCGCATCGAGGTCGAGGGCAGGCTCGTCGACGCCTCCAACGCCACGCTGTTCTGCAAGATCAGCATGGACGGCGTCGAGGCTCAGTGCGTCTACAAGCCCGTGCGCGGCGAACGTCCCCTGTGGGACTTCCCCGACGGCACGCTCGCGGGCCGCGAGGTGGCCACCTACCTGATCTCCGCCGCGGCCGGCCTCGACCTCGTGCCCCCGACCGTGCTGCGGCCGGGCCCGTTCGGCTCCGGCATGGTCCAGCTGTGGGTCGACACCCGCGAGGAGGACGAGCTGGTCGACATCGTCGGTGTCGACGACGTCCGGCCGGGCTGGATCCCCGTCTTCCACGCCCACGACCGCTTCGGCGACCCCGCCGTCCTCGTGCACGCCGACCACCCGCGCATCGCCCTGATGTCCGCGTTCGACGTCGTGGTCAACAACGCCGACCGCAAAGGCGGCCACGTCCTGCACGCCGTCGACGGCTCCGTCTACGGCGTCGACCACGGCATCTGCCTGCACACCGAACCCAAGCTGCGCACCGTGCTGTGGGGCTGGGCCCGCGAACCACTGCCCGCGCCGGTCCTGGAGGCGCTGCGCCGGCTCAGATCCGCGCTCGACGGCGCGCTGGGCGAGTCCCTGCACGACCACCTGACGCGCGCCGAGGTCAGGGCCGTGGGGGAGCGCGCGGACAAGCTGCTGGCCGAGGGCATCTACCCGGAGCCCTCCGGCGACTGGCCCGCCATCCCCTGGCCCGCTTTCTGACCTCCCGCGCTTTTCGCATCAGCCAAATGAGACGCGATTGACGCGCCGAACGCCGTGCCCCTATCTTCATGAATACGTTCTGACCTGCGGAAACATTTGAATTGTGAATGCGGGGACATGGCCTTTTCCGAACGGATCGTGGTGGTGGGCGCGGCCGATCTGGGCGCACGCGCGGCCGCCTGCCTGGCACGGCGATTCGGGCCGGTCCACCTGATCGGCCCCGGTGCCGACGCGCTCGCCGAGATCGGCGTCCGGCGCTACCCGTCCGCCATCGTCCGCGACTTCGACCTCGACACCCCCGCGGTGATCGTCGACAACGACGGCGGCCGCCTGCAACGCCTCGTGTGCGACCGGCTCGTCGTGGTCGGCTGGCCCGTCCCGCTGCTGCCGGTCAACAGATGGGTCGTCGACGGCAAGGTCGCCGTCGCCGGTGACGGCGCGGACCTGCGGCTGCTCACCACCTGCTTCGACGCCAACGCGCTCTGGCGTCCGGCACTGGCCGACTACCAGTCCCGACGGCAGGCCGGAGCCGGCTCGCTGGCCTGAACCGGTGATCGACGAGCACGCCAGATCCCGGCTCATCCGACAGTTCGGCCACGAGTGGCTCACCGCCTTCAAGCCCTTCCACGGCTGAGAACGGAACGATCCACGGCGAACCACCGCCAGGCCGCAGCCATGCCGCTAGCGTCGTCCCCGTGATCGGCGACGCGGACCGCGAGTGGCTGACCCGCCGTTTCGGCGACGGCGTGACGGGGTGGATCGACGCGCTGCCCGGTCTGGTCGACACCCTCACCGCCCGCTGGGGCCTCACCGTCGTGAAGCTCATGCCGGGCGGCAACGGCGCGGTCTTCCTGTGCGAGGCGGACCGGGCGAACGCGGTGTTGAAACTGACCCCGGACCACGAGGTCGCCGCTCGCGAAGCCCGCGCCCTCACCGCCTGGGCCGACACCCCCGCGATGGTCGGGCTGCTCGAGCAGGACCTCACCGAAGGCGCCCTCCTGCTCGAAGCGATCACCCCTGGCACGCCCGCGCCCGACCCCGCCCGCGTCGTACCCGAACTGCACGCCGCGGACCCGGCCGGCTTCCCGCCGCTGACGGCCCACGTCAACTTCCTGTACGAGGTCGTGATCACGAACCTCACCGGCAGCTACCACCCGGCCGAACACCGCCGCGCCCGCGAACTCGCCGCCCACGACGTCAAACAGGTGCTGCTGCACGGGGACATCCATCAGGGCAACGTCCTGCAAGGTCCGCGCGGCCCGGTCGCCATCGACCCCCAGGCGTGCGTGGGCGACCCGGCGTTCGACTGGATGGACCTCGTGCACGACGGCCACGACCTGCACGGCGCCGAGGTAGACCTCGACCGGGTCCACGACTGGATCGCCGCCTTCAAACCCCTCTACGACTTCCACAGCCGACAACAGGCCGGGGCAACGACACCGGCCTCGGCGTGGTGACGACCGTGATCACCGCGCTAGGGTCTGCCACCGTGCGTTCCCACGACTACGGCCGCGACGTCCTCTCCACCCCCAAGCGCAAGAAGGTCCCCGAGATCCCCGCCGAGCCCGGCCTCGTCGTCGAGGACCCCGCCAGCGGTTTCTGCGGCGCCGTCGTGAAGTTCGAGCACGGCCAGGTCGTGCTGGAGGACCGCCACGGCCGCCACCGCCTGTTCCCGCTGCGCCCCGCCGGGTTCCTCGTCGACGGCCAGCCGGTCACCCTCGTCAAACCCGCGCCGCAAAAGCAGCAACCCCGCATCAGCGCGTCCGGCTCCGTCCGGGTCGAAGGGCTGCGGGCGCAGACCGCCAAGGCCAGCCGCATCTGGGTCGAGGGCAAGCACGACGCCGAGCTCGTCGAACGCGTCTGGGGCCACGACCTGCGCGTCGAGGGCATCGTCGTGGAGCCGCTCGACGGCGTCGACGAGCTGCCCCGGCGCATCGCCGAGTTCGGCACCGCGCCGCACCGCCGCCTCGGCGTGCTGGTCGACCACCTCGTCGCCCACTCCAAGGAGCAGCGGATCGTCGAGCAGATCCACGACGACAACGTCCTGGTCACCGGGCACCCCTACGTCGACATCTGGCAGGCCGTCAAACCACAGGCGGTCAGGATCGAGGCGTGGCCGGTGATCCCCAGGAACGTCCCGTGGAAGGAAGGCGTCTGCGAGCGGCTCGGCTGGGGCGAGACCTGGGAGGGCTGGCAGCGCGTCCTCGGTGCCGTCAGCAGCTACCGCGACATCGAGTCCGACCTGCTCGGCGCCGTCGAGCGGCTGATCGACTTCGTCACGGTGCCGCAGGACTGACCCGCGCGTAGTCGGCGATGATCAGGCCCGAGGACGTGGTGACGCTGCCGGTCAGCTCGAACTCCGTCAACGGCGCCGGACCCTCGAACAGCCGCGCGCCGCTGGCCAGCGTCAGCGGGTGGATCACCAGCGTGTAGCGGTCGACCAGCCCTGCCGCGTGCAGCGAGCGCACCAGCGCCGCGCTGCCCACGATCGACACGTCGCCGTCGAGGCCTTTGACGTCGTCCAGCCCGCGCAGCAGCACCGAGTTCCGCCACGCGTGCGCGTCCGGCAGCGTCTCCGACACCACGTACTTGGTCACCGCGTTCATGTGCGCGGTGTACGGGTTGCCGTCGGTCGCCGACGCCCACACCCGGATGAAGTCCTGCCAGGTCCGCCGTCCGAACAGCATCGCGCCGGTGCGCGCCATGCCCTTGCCCATCTCGGCGGCCAGCTCTTCGTCCTGGTAGCGGGCACCCCAGCCGCCGCAGGTGAAACCGCCGCGGGTGTCCTCATCCGCGTGCCCGAGGCCCTGCACCACACCGTCGAGCGTCATGAACATCGTCGCGGAAATCGAACGCATCGCCGTAACCCCTTCGTCGAGAACATGGTGTCGCGGGCTACACGAACGGCCGATCCGGCTTTCGACATCGGCCGTTGATCGATTTCGTTACGGTCGGGGGCCCACCACGGTGAATCTCGGAGCCGGGTGCTCCCCGTTGGTGTATGTATGGGCGCATGGCCGCGCTGATCTGGCTGATCGTCGGGATACTGCTCGTCGTCGCCGAGGTTCTCTCCGGTGACTTCGTGCTGGTCATGCTCGGCGCCGCCGCACTGGCCGCGGCCGGCGTGTCCGCACTGGGCGCCGCCGACCTGGTCAGCGTGCTCGTGTTCGCGGCGTCGTCGGTCGGCCTGATCGTCGGGGCCCGGCCGCTGGTCAAGAAGCGGCTGCAGCTCGGCTCGGGGATCAGGATGCACCACGAGGCGCTGCTCGGCGGCAGGGCCGTCGCGTTGTCCCGGGTGGACGAGCACGGCGGGCAGGTCAAGATCGGCGGCGACACCTGGAGCGCGCGCACCCTCGACGGGTCCGTGGTCGAAGAAGGCGAAGCCGTCACCGTTGTCGAGATCTCGGGTGCGACCGCCGTGGTCATAGCGGCTGTGTGACCCAGAAGGATGTGAACCGAGTTGGACCCGATCACCGCTGTGGTCGTGGCCGTCATCGCGATCTTCGTGCTGACCATCGCCGTCAAGTCGGTGCTGGTCATCCCGCAGGCGCAGGCCGCCGTCATCGAACGCCTCGGCCGCTTCCGCACCACCGCGGCACCCGGCCTGAACATCATCGTCCCGTTCATCGACAAGGTGCGGGCCCGCATCGACCTGCGCGAGCAGGTCGTGTCGTTCCCGCCGCAGCCGGTGATCACCCAGGACAACCTGACGGTGTCCATCGACACGGTCGTCTACTTCCAGGTCACCGACCCGCGCAGCGCGGTGTACGAGATCTCCAACTACATCGTCGGTGTCGAGCAGCTCACCATCACGACGCTGCGCAACCTCGTGGGTGGCATGAGCCTGGAGGAGACGCTGACCTCCCGCGACCACATCAACGGCCAGCTGCGCGGCGTGCTCGACGAGGCGACCGGCCGGTGGGGCCTGCGCGTGGCCCGCGTCGAGCTCAAGTCCATCGACCCGCCGCCGTCCATCCAGGACTCGATGGAGAAGCAGATGCGCGCCGACCGCGAGAAGCGCGCCATGATCCTCACCGCCGAGGGCCAGCGGGAGTCGTCGATCAAGACCGCCGAGGGCCAGAAGCAGTCGCAGATCCTCGCCGCCGAGGGCGCCAAGCAGGCCGCCATCCTCGCCGCCGAGGCCGAGCGGCAGTCGCAGATCCTGCGCGCCCAGGGTGAACGCGCCGCCCGCTACCTGCAGGCCCAGGGCCAGGCCAAGGCCATCGAGAAGGTCTTCGGCGCGATCAAGGACGGCAAGCCCACGCCGGAGGTGCTGGCCTACCAGTACCTGCAGACGCTGCCGCAGATGGCGCAGGGCGACGCGAACAAGGTCTGGATGATCCCGTCCGACTACGGCAAGGCGCTGGAAGGGTTCGCCCGCATGCTCGGCGCGCCCGGCGACGACGGCGTCTTCCGCTACGAACCGCCCGCCGACAACGCCACGCGGCCCAAGCCGGAGGACGACGACGAGTCGATCGCCGACTGGTTCGACACCGCACCGGACCCGAAGGTCGCCGAGGCCGTCGCGGCCGCGGAGGCCGTGGCGCGCAAGGAGGTGCCCGGCCCGCTGAGCACCGCGCGTTCGGTCGCCGCCGCCTCACCGGTGCCGGAGCTGGAGGCCGAGCAGCCGCGGTCGTTGCACCAGCCCGACGACCAGGTCTGAGCAGCCCGCCGAGCGGCCCGTCCCGAGCACCGGGGCGGGCCGCTCGACTTTTCGCGGGCGTGTGTCGATCGAACGGTGTGCCCGTTCGACCTGAGCGTGAAAGGGTCCACAACGGACCCACCGATCCCACTGGGGAGTGACATCACATGAAGTTCATGCTCATCTGGCGCCAGACCGAGGCCGACGCCTGGGAGAAGCTCGGCGCCGTCGACTTCGAGCAGATGCTGGAGACCGTCGGCCGGTTCAACGAGGAGCTGATCGAGGCCGGTGTCCTGCTCGCCGCCGAAGGTCTCGCGCCCGCCGAGGAGGGCGTGGTGGTGGACTTCTCCAGCGAACCGCCCGTGGTCACCGACGGCCCCTACGGCGAGACCAAGGAGCTGTTCAACGGCTTCTACCTGATCAACGTGCCCACGATCGAGGACGCCGTCGAGTGGGCCAAGCGCACCCCGCTGACCGGACCGGGCTTCAAGACCGAGATCCGCCGCGTGCCGACCATCGACGAGTTCCCGCAGGACAACGAGTGGATCAAGAAGGAACGGGCCTGGCGCGAGGCCAACGGCCAGCTCTGATCTGATAACCGCCCATGAGCGACCCCACCGGACGCAAGGCCGTGGCCGCGGTGTGGCGCATCGACTCCGCCAGGATCGTCGGCGCGCTCACCCGCTACACCGGCGACTTCTCGCTCGCCGAGGACCTCGCCCAGGAAGCCCTCGCGGAGGCCCTGGTGACCTGGCCGCGCGACGGCGTGCCGGACAACCCGGCCGGATGGTTGCTCACGGTCGGCCGGCGGCGCGCGATCGACGCGTTCCGCCGCCGCAGCACCCGTGACGAGAAGTACGCCGCCCTCGCCCACCACCTGCCGGAGGGCGGCGCGCTCACCGGCGCCACCGAACCCGGACCCGCGCCGGACGACGTGCTGTGGGACCCCGACCAGATCGACGACGACACCCTCGCCCTGATGTTCACCTCCTGCCACCCGGTGCTGTCGCGGGAAGCGGGCGTGGCGCTGACGTTGCGCGTGGTCGGCGGTCTGACCAGCGACGAGATCGCACGGGCGTTCCTGGTGCCGACCGCGACCGTGCAGGCCCGCATCACCCGCGCCAAGAAGACCCTCGGCGCCGCGGGCGTGCCGTTCGAGGTGCCGCCGGCCGACGAACGCCCCGCCCGCCTCGCGCAGGTGCTCAGCGTCGTCTACCTGATCTTCACCGAGGGCTCGTCGGCCAGCTCCGGTGACGAGGTCATCCGCCTCGACCTGGCCGGCGAGGCGCAGCGGCTCGCGCGGATCCTGTCGCGGCTGATGCCCGACGAGCACGAGGCGCACAGCCTGCTCGCGCTGCTGGAGCTGACCGCCGCCCGCTTCCCCGCGCGCCGCGGCCCCGACGGCGAGACCGTGCTGCTGGAGGACCAGGACCGGCGCCGCTGGGACCGGTCCGCGATCGCCCGCGGCCGTGCCGCGCTCGCCAAGGCCACCGCCATCGGCCGCGGCTACGGCTACTACGGGCTGCAAGCCGCGATCGCCGAATGCCACGCGCTGGCCCCGTCGGTGGCCGAGACCGACTGGAACCGCATCGTCGCGCTCTACGACGCCCTGGGCCGGCTCGCCCCGTCGCCGGTCGTGGCGCTCAACCGCGCGGTCGCGGTGTCCATGGCCCGGGGACCGGCCGCGGCGTTGCCGATCGTCGACGAACTGGCCACCGGCGACGCGTTCAAGGACTCCCACCAGCTGCCCGGTGTGCGCGGCGAGCTGCTGCGCCGGCTCGGCCGCCTCGACGAGGCGCGCACCGAGTTCGAGACGGCCGTGCGGCTGTGCGGCAACGAACGCGAACGCGCCGTGCTGACCCGCAAGCTCGCGGATCTCCTGCCACCCGGAGACTGAACCCGCACACTGGGCCGCCACGTAGTAGCGAGCAGTGGCGCAGCCCTGTCGTCGGCACGAGTGAATCCGGTGAGCGTGAACAGTTCCGTGATCAAGAGGGTCCAGGCGCGGTGGCAGGGCCTCGGCGGGCGAAGACGGGACCTGCTGGCCGATGTCGCGGTCGTCGTGGCGTGCGGCGGCATCGACGTGGTGTCGGCGTACGGCCCTGAGAGCACGGCATGGGCGATCGGTGCCGCCGGTCTGCTCTCGATGCGCCGGAAGTTCCCCGCGACCGTGGCGGTGCTGGTCGCCGCGGTCGACATCGTCACACCCGGTGCCGTCTTCGCGGCCGTGTTCTGCGCCCTCTACACGGTCGGCGCCCAGGCCCGCGTCGTCCCGGGCTCGCTCGCGGTCGCCGCGGCCTCGGCGGGCTACCTGCTGCCGCTGTGGGACGACGAGGAACCGTTCGGCCTGACCGTCGTCGGGTCGGAGCTGGTGCTGCAGATCCTGCTCCCGCTCACGATCGGCCTGTACGTCCGCCACTCGCGGCAGATGGTCGCGATGCAGCGCGACCAGGCCGTCGCACGGGAACGCGACCGGATCGCCCGCGAGATGCACGACGTGCTGGGCCACAAGCTCAGCCTCATCGCGCTGCACGCGGGAAAGCTCGAACTCGCCGGCACCGACACCGAGGCCGCGCAGCTGCTCGGCGGGACCAGCCGCGCCGCCATGCGGGACCTGCGCCAGATCATCAGCGTGCTGGACGCGCGACCGGTACCGGTGGCGGAGCTCATCGAGTGCTCGCGCCGCGCGGGCCTGCGGGTCAGGTCGGCGTTGCCCGATGACCTCGACGCTCTCGCGCCCGAGCTGTCCGACGCCGTGCGGCGCGTGGTGCAGGAAGCGCTGACCAACGTCCACAAACACGCTGGACCGGTCGACGTCGTCATCGAGTACGAGCCGGTGCGGGGCAGGCCGCGGCTGACCGTCCGCAACAGCCCACCCGCACAGCCGCCGCCGACGTGCGGGACAGGCACCGGCCGCGGGCTCGCCACCCTGGCCGCGGAGGTGCGCACCCGCGGAGGCCAGTTGAGCTGGGGGCCGCAGGAAGACGGAGGGTTCGCGGTCACCGCGATGTTCGAGCAGGGAGTGGACGTCAAGTGATCTCCGTGGTCGTCGCCGACGACGAACAGCTGGTCAGAGCGGGCATCCGGGGCGTGCTGGAGACGGCGGAGGACATCGAGGTCGTGGCCGAGGCCGCCAGCGGCTCCGAGGCGCTGCGGCTGGTTCACCTGCACCGGCCCGACCTCCTGCTGATGGACATCCACATGCCCGGTGGCGACGGGCTGGCCACCGCCGAGATGGTGGGCAAGCACGTGCCGGACACCGCGGTCGCGATGCTGACCACGTTCACCTACGACCGCTACGTCCAGAGCGCGCTGCATTCGGGTGCCGTCGGGTTCCTGCTCAAGGACATGGAGCCGCGGGCGCTCATCAGCGCGGTGCGGGCGATGGCCGGCGGCGACGCGGTGCTCGCCCCGCAGGTGACCCGGTCGCTGCTCACCACGTTCCGCGAGCGGGACCCGCGGCGCGCCAACCGGGCCCGGACCCGGCTGGCCGCCCTGTCCGACCTCGAACGCAAGGTCCTGCGGCTGCTCGCCCAGGGCCTGGCCAACGCCGAGATCGCGCGGTCCTGCCAGATGAGCGAGGGATCGGTGAAGGCACACGTCAGCCGCATGCTGGTGAAGCTGGACTGCGGCAACCGGGTGCAGCTGGCGATGATCGCCTACGACGCCGAGGACAACTACTGACGGGACACCACCGCCGACCGGGTGACCGGTGGTGAGCCATCCGGGTGTCCAGTGCTGACTGGACGATAGATACATCGCCCGGCGTCGGCCCCGGTGGCCGTGTCACGTTCGGCTCGTGAAGAGATTCCGCTCGACCGCACGGGCGGCCGTGGCGATCGTGACCGCGGTCGCCGCCGCAGGGCTCGTGCTGCACCTGCTTCCCACCGGCGGAAAGGACCCAGGACCAGGACCCGGCAAACCCGACGCGAGCAGGACCGACCTGCTGTCCGACGTGCGGCGGTTCACCGAGGCCATGTCCGCCGAGACCGGCTACACCCGGCCCACCCAGGCCGAGCGCGCCGCCATCAGCAACGGCGTGCAGCGCGTCCTGGACAACGTGCCGGACAAGGCCGGGGACGTGCTCGCCGAGGTGGCCTACACCATCCGCGAACGCGTCGACATCGCCACGCAACGCGCGTTCTACGAGATCTCCGACAACGCCGCGGTGTCCCGCGGCTGGGGCCGGATCATGATCGACTCCTCGGGCACCTCCCGCCTGGGCGTCGAGATCCCGCACCCCAAGGCCGACCAGGACAGCGAGTCGCTCGGCGTCGAGCTGTTCCGCAAGGCCCCCGGCTCGGTGCTGGTGATCGCCGGGGCGCACCGCCGTGCCGCGGAGAACCGGGTGGCCGACATGGCGCACACGACCGGCAGCGTCTTCGAGGAACTGCACGAGTTGCTGGTGGCCCGCGGCGTGCCGGTCGTGCAGCTGCACGGGTTCGCCAACGACACCGCCCCCGACAGCGACGTCGTCGTCTCCGCCGGACCACCGCTGAGCAGCACGTTCGCGCTGCAGACGGCGCAACGGCTGGAGGTGGCCGGCCTGTCGGTGTGCAAGCCCTGGGTGACCGGGTGCCCCGGTCTGGAGGCGACCACCAACGTGCAGGCGCGTTACTCCGCCGAGCAGAAGGCCGAGTTCGTCCACGTCGAGGTGTCCAAGGACCTCCGCGAGACGCCCTCGGCCCGTGACCAGGTCGCGTCCGCGCTCGCCGGGAAGAAGGCCGGCGGATGAGCCGCGCCCGCGTACCCGGTGTGCTGGCACCCTGGCTCACCGGGCTGATCCTGTTCTCCCTGCTGGCCGGCGGCGCCACGGCCTACCTGGCGCGCCCGCGGGAGGTGTCCCCGATTCCCCAGTCCGTGCTCGACTCCAGGCGGGAGAGCACGACCGCGGCCGCGCAGGCGGTCACCCGCTCGCTCAACGGCGGGCTGACCAGCCTGGCCGAGATCGCCACCGTCGTCGACGAGTCGCTCAAGCAGCGCAACCGGGCGCTGCTGGCCCCGTTCCGGGCGCGGATGTGGAAGTCGCTCTACGTCCTGGACCGGACCAGCAGGGCCGTGGTCGCCCAGGTCGGTGAGTCCGCGCAGCCCGCGGTCCTCGGCGAGCCCCTGCCCGCGGAGGCCGGCATGCGGACCGGCCAGGTCGGCACCGCGAGTCAGGTCATGCAGTACACGCCCGTCGGCAAGCCGGCCGAGGCGAAGTACCTGCTGGTCGGGCACCTCGACGTGAGCCGCCTGCGCGACCTGCTGTCCCCGGCGGCCGCGGAGGGCGCCTGGCTGGTCGACCGGTCCGGTGCCGTGATCGAGGGCGTGGGCACCGGCAAACCACCGCAGGCGTTCGTCCCGCCGGCCGCGGACCCCGGCGAGAGCGTCGCGGGCAGCCAGGCGCAGCGGCTGGGCAGCCGGCTGGACGTGCTCGCCTGGGCCTCCCTGACCGGACGGGGACCGGCGACCGCGCTCGGCTGGACCGTGGTGTCGGTCAAACCCGTCACCGACGCCGGGACCATGGCCGCCGACGACACGCGGCGCCGCGCCGTCACCGCCGGCGGGATGCTGGCGGCCCTGACCGCGGTCGTGTTCGCGGCCTTGTACCTGGTCGTGCAACGCCCGATCCGGCAGCTCAGAGGGGTGCTGGACGAGACGAGGTCCCCGGCGCGCGGACCGAGGCACGGCGAGGCCGGACGCATCGCGCGCGCATTCGCCCAAGCCCGCAGAACCATGTCCGGCCGCACGGACCACGAGACGATGGCAGGACGGCGATGACCAGGTCACAGCGGCGCCGTCGGCGCCAGTTCTCTCTCGCCGCCATCGTCTGGGCCGTGGGCGCCACCGCGCTGCTCGGTCTCGGCGCGGGCATCGCGACCGCCCCGTCGTCCTGGCTGGTCGAGGACATCCCGCAGAGCGTGGTGACCGAGCAGCAGACGCGCACCGCGCTGGCCGCCCGTCAGCTGCAACGGTCGCTCGACAGCGGCGTGTCCGACCTCAACGCGGTCGCCGCGGGCATCCGGAAGCTCGACGACAACGAGACGGCGGGGCGTCTGCTCACGCAGCTGCTGGCCACCCGGACCCGTTACCGCGGGGCGGCCTACCTCGCCTCCGGGGGTGCCGTGCTGGCCAAGGCGGGAGACGACATCGACGTCGCCGCGGTCACCGTGTCCGACAAACCGGTGCTGACCGCCGCGCCGCCCCAGGGCGTGTCCCCGCGGGTCTACGTCGCGGTCCCGGTCACCGGTGACCGGGCGGGCCGGATCGTCGCCGAGTTCAAACCGGAGGCGCTGATCCAGCCACTGGCCCTGGCCGGTCCCGGCAACACGCGGCTGCTCAACTTCGACCGGCTGGTGATCGGCGCGACGTCCGGCTTCACCGCGTTCGAACCGCTGATCCGGCCCGACCTCGACCAGGCGGCCCAGTCCGCGCGCGCCACCGGCGCGGGCGCCGCCGTGCACGCCGTCGACGGCCGGCGCAACGTCGTGAGCTGGGCGCCGGTCACCTCACCGGAAGCCACCCGGCAGCTCGGCCTGACCGTGGTCACCGACCGGCCCGAGCTCTCACTGACGCTGCCGCACTCGGCGGAACGCAACGAGCTCGCACTGCTCGGCGTGCTCATCGCCACCTTCACCGTCGTGATCTTCGGCTGGCTCTACGCGGTCGTCATCAGCCCCCTGCGGGCACTGGCCCGCGACGCCGGCCGGATCGCGGCCGGCGACTTCACCACCCCGGTCATCGTCCGCCGCTACGACCACCTCGGCCTCGTCGCGCGCGACCTCGAACGCGTCCGGCGCGGCCTGCTCGGGAGGGCCTGATGTACTTCCTCTACACCGTGTTCGGCGTGGTCCTCGGCGTGCTGCTGATCGCGGGGATCGCCGAGCAACGCCGGCACCTGCGCACCCTGCACGGCATCCCCACCCGCATCCTCGTCAACGGCATCAGGGGCAAGAGCTCGGTCACCCGGCTGTGCGCCGGTGCGTTGCGCGGCGGCGGGCTGACCGTCGTCGCGAAGACCACCGGCACCGCCGCGAGGTTCATCCACCCCGACGCCACCGAGGAGCCGGTGTACCGCAAGTTCGGCATCGCCAACGTGGTCGAGCAGATCGGCATCGTCCGCCGCGCCGCCGCGGCCCGCCCGGACGTGCTGGTCATGGAGTGCATGGCGGTCATGCCGCCGTTGCAGGAGGTCAACCAGACCAAGCTCATCCAGTCCACCATCGGGGTGCTGAGCAACGTCCGCGAGGACCACCTGCAGGAGATGGGCCCGACACTTCCGGACGTGGCGCGGTCGCTGTCGCGGTCCATGCCGGTCGGCGGTGTGTGCGTCACGGCCGAACGCGAGCTGCTGCACGTCCTGCGGGAGGAAGCGGACAGGCGGTCGTGCCGGTTGATCGTCGTCGACCCGGAGGACGTCACCGACGAGGAGCTGGACGGGTTCGCCTACCACTCCTTCAAGGAGAACGTCGCCATCTCGCTGGAGGTCGCCCGCCTGGCGGGGGTTCCGCGCGACCTGGCGCTGAAAGGAATGTGGCAGGCGCCGCCCGATCCCGGCGTGCTCACCGTCGAGTCCTACCGCTTCGGCGCCCGGACGTTGCGGTTCGCCAACGTCTTCGCCGCCAACGATCCCAGGTCGACCGTGATGAACGTGCAGCAGCTCATCGAGCGCGGCAAGATCGCGGCGCCGATCTTCACCCTGATCAACTGCCGGCCCGACCGGGTCGAACGCAACGGCCAGATGGGCGAGATCGTGCCCGAACTGCTCACCGACAAGCTCTTCGTGATCGGCCACCCGAGCCGGTCGGCGCTGGCCAAGGTCCCGTCGGGCTGGCGGGGTGAGGCCTTCGACCTGGGCGGCGGCAACCGTCCGGTCGAGGAGATCCTGAAGACGATCGTCGACCAGATCGACGGCGAGGCGTCGCTGATCGCCATCGGCAACATCCACGGCCAGGGCGAGCTGCTGCTGCACCACCTGGAACAGGCGGTGCAACCGTGCTGACCGCCACCCTGACGCCCGAGGTGGCGGTGCTGGGCATCGCCATCGGGCTGGTGTTCTCGCTGGGCTGCTACCTGGTGTCCAACCTCTCGCCCGGCGGCATGATCACCCCGGGCTGGCTGGGCCTGGCCCTGATCACCGACCCGCGCCGGCTGTGGATCATCGCCGGGGTCACCGTCGCGACCTACTTCGGCACGCGGCTGCTGCAACGGCTGGTGATCCTGTACGGCAAGAGGCTGTTCGCCACGGTGCTGCTGCTGGGCGTGTTCCTGCAGCTGACGATCTTCCTGTTCCTGTCGAGCGACCGGCCGTTCCTGTTCTCCCACGGCACGCTGGGCTTCATCGTGCCGGGCCTGATCGCCTACCAGTGCGTCCGGCAGCCGATCAAGGCGACGCTGATCTCGACCGGCGTGGTGACGATGCTGTCCTACGTCGTCCTGCTCACCGGCGTGCTGCTCAACTTCCTGCCCCACCTCTAGCCCCACGTTCGGGTGATCCACGCGGGGACCTTTCGTACGCTCGGAGAGTACGAAAGGTCCCCGCGTGCCGAACGGCGGCGACGGGAAGTGAACCTTAAATCCGTTAGGGCGACATCTGTGGCCCTCGACCGGGCGACGCGGGAATGATGTTGTGATGAACTCGCTGCCGGCGACCGTGGCCTCCGCACTCGCCGAGCCCGACAGCGGGAACACCGACTGGCCGCAGCGCTGGCAGGCGCTCACCGCGGTCTCCGTCGAGCTGCAGTCGTTGCTGGTCACCGACCCCGGCCCGGACCTGGTCGCGTTGATCGAGCAGATCGTCACCCAGCTGGCCGACGGGGTGGCGGGCAGCCGAAGACACCGGGTCGAGCTGGCCGAGCTCGCGCACCGCGTCCTGGGCACCCACGCGCGTGCGTGCGCCGAGACCCGCCCGGACCCGGTGCGCCTCGCGGACTGGCTGCTCGACCTGCAGCTGCGCCACCCCGAGGCTCCCGACGTGAGCCTCGCCGCCTACGCCGACGCCCTCGACGACGAGGGGCTCGCGCACTACCGGGAGCGCGCGGTGGCGTTGTTCGCGCCGCTGCCGGTGATCGGGTTCGGGGAGACCGGCCGCTACGACCGCGCCCGCTGGGCGTTGCTGCGGGTCATGGAGGAGCTCGCCGAGTACACCGAGGACGTGGACCTGCAGCTGCTGGTGCTGGGCAAGGACCTGTCCTCGGGCTGGCACTACCTGCAGGTCGCGACCGTGCTGCGGGACAACGGCCGCTCCGAGGAGGCGCTGGAGTGGGTCGAGCGCGGCCTGCGGGCCGTGGGCGGGCGCGGGGCGGCGCCGCGGCTGATCGACCTGGCGGTGGAGGAGCACCTGCGCCGGGGTGCGCCGCAGCGGGCGGTGGCGGTGTGCCGGGACGCGTTCTTCGCGCGGCCCAACCTCGACCTCTACCTCAAGGTCCGTGCGCTGGTCGTGCACACCGACGAGTGGCCGCCGCTGCGCGCGGAGCTGATCGAGCACCTGGTGCGCGACGGCAGCCGGCTCGCGGTCGAGGTGTACCGCCGCATCGTCGAGGTCGAGCTGGCCCGGCGCGGCATCGAGGAGCAGGACCTCGTCGTGGAGTGGCTGGAGCAGCTGCGCGGGCTGCAGCCCGACGCGTTCGCGGACTACCTGGACCACATCAAGTCGCGGCACGTGGCGGACCGTCAGCTGCTGGACGAGCTGTCCCGGCGAGGACTTTGACAGTTTCCGTTTCGGATAGTCCGTACTCGTACTATCCTACTTCGCATGACCGAGGCCGGAGGGGGTCCGGTCCGCCCACGGCCGAGCGCGCTCCAGCTGGGCGGACACCGACAACAGCGTGCACTCGTCGTGCCGGCGGCCGACGAGCTGCACCGCGAGCGGCAGGCCGGTGGACGTGCGACCGGCGGGCACGGCCGCGGCGGGGTTGCCCACCACGTTCCACAGCTGCAGGAACGACGTGTAGTGCGAGGCCGCCAGCAGCGCCGAGACGACGTTGCGGCCGTCCCACTCGCCCACGCGGATCGGCGGGCGGGTCAGCGCCGGGGTGAGCAGCACGTCGACCGAGGTGAAGATCCGGTTCGTGTACGTCGTCAGCGCGTCGTCGTCCTTCGTCGCCCACCGCACCAGCCCGCGCGGCAGGCGGCGGCCCAGCTCCGCGACCGCCCGCGTGCGCGGCTCGACCAGGTCCGGCAGCTGCAGGCCGTGGCGCGCCAGATGGGCGTTGTGCAGGTACCGCACGGCGAACTGGGTCGAGGCGACGACGTCGCGCATCGGCGGGTCGAGGCGCACGACGTCGTGGCCGAGGTCGGTGAGCAGCGCGGCGGTGTCCTGCACGGCGTCGCGGACCTCGTCGGCGACGCCGATGCCCGGTCCCCACGGCCGCAGCGACACCCCGATCCGCAGCCGCCCGGGGTCGGTGGTCGCGGCCTCGGTGAAGCTGGTGCGCGGCGGGTGGGCGACGTGCGGGTCGCCGGGCACCGCGCCGTGGATCTGGTCGGCGACCAGCGCCCAGTCCAGCACCGTGCGGGTGATCGGCCCGGCCACGACCAGGCCGCCCCACACCTCGCGTTCGGGGGCGAGGGAGACGCGGCCGCGCTGGGGCTTGAGCCCGAACAGGCCCGTCACCGCGGACGGGATGCGGATCGAGCCCGCGCCGTCGGTGCCGATCGCCGCCGCCGCGAGCCCGGCCGCGACCGCCGCGGCGGAACCACCGCTGGAGCCGCCGGGGGAGTGGGTCAGCGACCACGGGTTGCGCGTCGGCCCCGCCCAGCCGCTCTCGGTGTAGGGCCACAGGCCCAGCTCGGGCATGCGCGTGCGGCCGATGATCACCGCCCCGGCGGCGCGCAGGCGCCGCACGATCGCGGAGTCGGCCGGTTCGGGCGTGCGGGCGGCGTTGGTGCCCTTCGTCGTGGGCAGGCCCTCGACCGCGATGTCCTCCTTGACCGCGATCGGCACGCCCAGCAGCGGCAGGTCCTCCCCGCGCGCCCGGCGCTCGTCGGCCTGCTCGGCCTGCGCCAGGGCCTGCTCGGCGAACACCAGGCGGAACGCGTTGAGCTGCGGGTCGAGGCGCTCGATGCGGTCCAGGTGCCCGGCGACGAGCTCGCGGGCGCTCACCTCACCGGACCGCACGGCCTGGGCCTGCCTGGCGACCCCGCCGAAACACAGCTCCGTCAGCTCCATGAACCGACCCTAAGCGCCGACCGGTGATCTACGGAATGGGAGTAGCACGCATGAGAGTCCTCGCGATGACCGCCGCCGTCCTCGTCGCCCTGAGCACGCTGGTGGCACCCGCACAGGCCGCGACCATCAGCCGGGCGGACCTGATCGCCCGTGCCAGGACGTGGCTGACCGCGAACAAGGGCGGGCCCGTGCCGTACAGCCAGAGCAGCTACTGGGGCACCGAGGGCTACCGGCAGGACTGCTCCGGCTACGTGTCGATGGCCGCGAAGCTCGGCGCGCCCGGCCAGCGCACCGTCGAGCTCTACGACACCTACTCGACCTCGATCGCGGCGAAGGACATGCAGTGGGGCGACATCGTCGTCGACCCGAACGGCACCGGCACCACCCGCCACGTCGTGATCTTCGAGAAGTGGGCCGACCCCTACAAGAGCGGGTACTGGGCCTACGAGCAGCGCGACGTCTACGGCACCACCCACCGCGTGCTGACCTACGGCCTGAGCGGCACCGACGGGTACTACCCGCGCAAGCTCAAGAACGTCACCGGCTGAGACCTCCCGTGACGGCCGGTGGGCCCCAGGTTGAACGCGGCGTTGAACTCCACCACTGTCCGATGTAATGACCCCGGTCACATCATCGAGTCATGTCCACTCTCTCGCGCTGGCTCACAGCGACTTCCTCTGTTCTGACCGTGGCGGCGGTGACACTGGGCAGGCGCCGCCTGACGTTGCACCACGACACCGAGGTCGCGACACCGCGAACAGAGCGCACACCGCTGCAGGACATCCGCGACCGGCTCCTGGCGCCGGAGGCCGACGTGCGGCTGGGCGGGCTGCGGGACTGGGTCGAGTACGGCGAACGGTCCGTGCACCACCGGCAGCCCGCCCTGGACGTGCTGTGCGAGGCGCTGCGGGAGCTGCCGTGGCCCGGCACGGAGGTCGACCAGCGGTGGCGGATGGTCCTGCAGGCCAGCCTCACCGCGCACCTGCGGCCGGGCCCGGGGTTCTGGCTGGGCGGCGAGCTGGACCTGCGCGGCACGACGCTGGTGGACTTCGACCTGTCGCACTGCCGGCTGGGCGGCGCCCGGTTCGGCCGCACCCGGTTCCTGGGCGACACGCGGTTCGACCAGACGACGTTCCTCGGCGAGTTCGACGCCCGCGGCGCGTTCTTCGGCCGGCACGTGCTGTTCACGCAGTCGGTGTTCGCCCGCGGCCTGGGCCTGCGCGGCGTCACGGTGTCCGGCAACGGCGAGCTCGCGGGCATCCACGTGGCCGGTCCGGTGACGTTGCGCGGCACCCGGTTCTCCGGCCGGGCGGACTTCACGTGCGCCCGGTTCGGCTCGGACGTGGACTGCTCGGGTGTGCGTTTCGGCGGCCGCGCGCTGTTCCGGCGTGCCTGGTTCGCCGGTGCCGTGACGTTCGCCGGCACGTGGTTCCGCGGCCGGGAGGACTTCGTGGACGCCGCGTTCGGCGGCGAGTCGTCGTTCGAGAACACCCGGTTCGGGCACCGCGTTCACGCCGACTGACGGCTGCGGTGGTTGGCCACCGCCACGCGGTTCGCGCATTTCGTCGAGCAGAAGCGGCGGCGGCCGTTGCGGCTGGTGTCGACGAACACCGTGCCGCAGCCCTCGCGGTCGCACCGGCCGATGCGCTGGGCGTCCTCGCAGAACAACGCCGCCATGCCCGCGGCCGTGTACGCCTTGACCCGTACGTCGGTGGGGGCGTCCTCGCGCGCGTAGTGCAGGTGCGGCGCGCGTCCGTCGTGGGTGGAGATGTAGTGCGTGGTGGACGACTCGGCCAGCAGCTCGTTGAGCAGCTCCACGGTGGGGGCCGCGAACGCCTCGCGAAGGCGCTCGACCCAGTCTCGTACGTCACGTTCCTGGCGGGCGTCCAGCGACCCGAGCGGCTTGTAGCCGGACGCTTTCAGCACGTCGATCAGGGGTGTGGCGGGGTCGGCGTTGACCAGCTTCGCGGCGAGCTCCGCGGCCGCACCGCCGTAAGGGTTGAAATGCACTAGACCATGACACCAGGCTGGGGTGCATGATCGCCACCTGCCCCGCCTGCCGCTGGCCCTGCTCGTCCGCCGTCTCCTGCCACGGCCCGGTGTCCTACGTGCGCTGCGTCTGCGGCCTGTTCCTGGTCGTGGAACGCGGGGTGGTCGCCGCGACCGCCGGGACCAGCACGTTCGCCCCGGTTCACCACACCCGTGGTGATCTTGCTAGTGTCCCGGATCGTGAGCCGTCGTGATCTTCTGTGCGACACCGCGATCCAGATCCTCGCGGTGGAAGGCGGCCGGGGACTGACCCACCGCGCGATCGACCGCGAGGCCGGTGTCCCCATCGGCACGACCAAGAACTACTTCCCGACCCGCGAGTCGATCCTCGAGGCCTGCGCGGCCCGCATGACCGCCCTGCACCGCGCCGCCGTGGACCGCCTGCGCGAGACCACGCCGGCCGACATCTCCGCCTCCGACGTGGCCGAGCTGTACCCGGCGCTGCTGCGCCGCGCGGTGGCCGACGACCCGACCCAGATGCTCGCGATGGTGGAGCTGTACCTGGAGGCGGTGCGCCGGCCGGGCGTGCGGGAGGCGCTGTCGGGCATGGTGCTGGCCAACGCCGAGGCGGGGGCGGCGCTGCAGCAGGCGGCCGGGCTGCCCTCCACCGTGCGCGACACGGGACTGCTCGACGCCTACTTCCTGGGCGTGGCGATCTCGTTGCTGGCGCTGCCGGTGGACACGCTCGAGACCGTGGGCCTGGACGACCCGTACGCGCTGGGCATCGGCGTGTTCTCCGCGACCGTGCCTAACGCCGGCCGGTCACCAGAACAGCGATCAGCAGAATCAGGCTGATCACCGCCGGCACCACGCACGCCACCGCGAGCATGGCCAGGCCGAACTGGTCACCACCGCCGGGTGTGCGCGCGACGGTGAGCATCGCCCACGTCGCCACCCCGCCACCGGCGAGCGTGACGCCGCCCAGCACCGCCGCCGCGCGTGCCTTGTGGGCCTTGCGCACCGGCACGCGGGCCGCCGCCGGGCAGTACCTGGCCAGCGCGGCCACGATCGCCCTGCCGTTCTCGGTCAGGCCGGTGAAGTGCAGCAGCGCGCCGTCGGAGAACCGGATGGTGCAGCCCAGGTCGGAGCCGGTGTAGGAGGAGACCCCGCGCTCGGTGACGTCGACGGCCGCGACCTGGTCCCACGTCCACTCCCGGCGCACGCCGCCGAAGTGGTGCGCGAGACCGTCCTGGTAGAGCTCGATCAGCTCCGGCCTGCCGCTCCCGCGCAGCAGCACCACCGCGGCCGGCCCGGCGATCAGCAGCGGGAAGACGGCGAACACGAGGGTGTACTGGGCACCGCGGAGGTCGATCACGAACATCGCGGCCAGCAGCACGGCGCTCGCGAGGGCGACGACGAGCAGGACGCGGCCCAGGACGCGTCTTCGGCCGGTGTCGACGGAGTGGGTGCTGAGCAGGGGACCCATTCGATCAACCTACCTGCCGGGGTGCCCGGACAACGCCGCGATCAGTGCCTCGTAGGTCTGCCCGGTGTCGTGCCCGGCGGTGTCGATCACGGTCGTGTCCGGGGTGAGGTAGGCGACGAGCCGGTCGTGGATCCGCCGGATCGCCGCGGCGCCGCCGAGTGCCTCGACCGCGGGGTCGAGGTGGTGCCCGCGCCGCCGGAACCGGCCGATCGTGGTCTCGGGCGGGGCGAGCAGCACGAACTCGGCGTAGTCCGCGCCGGCCTCGGCGGCGGCCGCGGCGAAGCGGGCCCGCTGGCCGCGGTCGGTGACCAGCTGGGGCATGACCACGTCGTGACCGGACGACAGGTGGGTGCGCGCCATGGCCAGGGCGAGCGGCCGGACGAGCCCGACGGTGCCGGGGAAGTCGTCCTGCCAGCCGCCGACGAGCCGGACGATCTCGTCGGCGTCGAGGTCGAGGGTTCCGGGGTGCTCGGCGGCGTAGCGGGCGGCGATGGTGGACTTGCCGACCCCGGTGGGGCCGTTGAGGTGGATCAGCCTGGGCACCGGCCCGATTCTGCGGCACCGGCGGGATGTGTTCACCACGCCCGCGGTGTGCCTGCGACCCCGATGCGCCGGTCGACCTCGCCGCGGGTCTAGCGGCCGACGCGGACCAGCTCGTCGATCGCCGTCGCGACCAGCGCGACCGCGACGTCGGGGAACTGCCCGCAGCTCGCGGGCCGCGCCGGCACCGTCCGCTCGGCCAGCGTCACCCGCCACTCGCGGCCGTCCGCGTGCCGCACGGTCGCCGAGTCCGCGGTCTCCCCGACCACGGTCAGCACGTCGCGGGTCTCGCCGAGCCGGGCGCGCACCGCGACCTCGGCGACCTGGCCGTGCGGGGTGAAGCAGGACCGGCCGCGGCACCGGTCGGCCGTGATGCCGCCGGTGACCACGCGTTCGGCCAGCTCGTGGTCGAGCCGCCCGTACAGGTGGCCGGTGGGCAGCAGGATGCCGGTGGGCGCGAAGCGGTGGCCGCCGGTGTGGGTGCACTCCCAGAGGTTGAGCGCGGTGGCGATCGGCCGGCCGTACAGGGCGCAGCAGACGTCGCGTTTGCTGTTGGTGCACACGAGCAGCAGCGGCGTGGTCACGGGCGTGCCGAACGCGGTGGAGCGGCCCTCGCCCAGGGCGGCGAAGTCGAGTTCGAGGGCTTCCTCGGGTGCGGCGAGGTCGGCCTGCTCCAGCCAGGAGGCGCCGGGGGTCGTGGAGGCCAGGTAGACGCGGCGGCTGGCGCCGATGTGGGTGTCGGCGTGCTTGCCGGGGCGGCGGATGAGCAGGATGCGCACGCCGGTGCCGGCCGCGCGGCGGGTGAGCTCGGCGCCGAGCTCGGGGTCGAGGTGGCTTTGCACGACGGCGTCGCGGCCCCAGGGTCCCGGCTGTTCCAGGCACAGCCAGGCCGTGGCGGTCGCGGCGGTGCCGGCCAGCGGTTCGCCGGCGGCACCGGAGAGCGTCGAGCACCTCATCTGCACACTCTATACGGCCGTTCGGGTGAGGACTAAGGGCATCCTTACTTCACCGTGTGGGTGACATGGCATCTGGCTTCACCGCAACGGCCGTGCCGAAACGGGGTCACTGCTGGGCTTCCAGCTGGGCGATCCGCTGCCGCAGAGCGGCCCGCAGGCGGGCGCGGTAGCCGATGAACAGCTTGTTCGCCAGGTACGGCGCCCAGTTGCCCTGCGCGGCGATGTTGTAGACGCGGTGTACGAGCAGCGCGCCCTCGGGGTGGGGGTGCAGCGAGTCCTCGCCGCGGTACCACCAGTCGCCCCAGTAGGCGATCACGCCCCGGTCGCGGTCGACGAGCCGGTGCGACCCGGACTCGCCG
This sequence comes from Lentzea sp. NPDC004789, assembly GCF_053601075.1. NCBI lineage: Bacteria > Bacillati > Actinomycetota > Actinomycetes > Pseudonocardiales > Pseudonocardiaceae > Lentzea > Lentzea sp. NPDC004789. Next base: position 206,246 of record NZ_JBSGBE010000010.1, read on the forward strand.
GCGTCGGCGAACAGCCGCGCCCGCACGTCCTCCAGCGGTGCGTGCACGACGCCGGAGACCTCGAACAGCAGTCTCATCGGTGTTTGCCCTCCCAGTCGGCGTACCCGCCGACGGTGCCGTCGCGGGTGGAGGTGGCGAACCACGTGAGCCAGGCGCGTTCGGCGCGCAGCATGGCCATGCGGTAGTCGAGCTCGATCCACGCGAGCTGGGGCAGGCCCATGCCGGCGAGCTTCTCCAGCAGCACGGCCAGCGCGGTGAGCTGCTCGCCGAGCGCGTCGAGCCGCTGGTCGACCACCGTCAGCGCCTCGTCCGGGGACAGCAGGCCGACCAGGGAGATGCCGGCCTCGAACCGCGAGTACTCCTTGGCGGGCACGGAGATCAGCTCGCGCAGCCAGCTGTGCAGCTCGTCGGTGCCGGTGTCGGTGATCGCGTAGACGGTGCGCGTGGGGCGGTTGCCTGCCTTCTGCGTGGCGTTCGCGGTGATCAGCTCGTGGCGGCGCAGCGATTCGACGACGGTGTAGAGGGAGCCGTAGTTGAGCTTGATGACCTGCTCCTGGTGGCGTGCCCGCATGGTCTGCGCCATCTCGTAGGGGTGCATGGGCCGCTCCGCGAGCAGGGCCAGCACGGCCAGTGCCAGGGGGTTGGTCCGCTTGAAGGTCATATCCGCTCCCGTATATCCGGTGCCGAGTATACGGGTTAGGGTGGCGGGTATGACAACGGTGATCACCGGGGGAAGCCGGGGTATCGGTGCCGCGACCGCGCGCAGGCTGGTGCGGGACGGGCATCGGGTCGTGATCAGCTACCGCCAGGCCGTGGACGAGGCGCGCGCACTCCAGAAGGAGCTCGGGGTTGTGGCCGTGCAGGCCGACACGGCCAACGAGGACGACGTCGCGCGGTTGTTCGACGAGGCGGGCGACGACATCACCGGCGTGGTCAACAACGCCGGCATCACCTCCCCGTCCGGGCCGCTGGCGCAGCTGCGCACGGAGGACCTGCGGCGGGTGGTGGACGTGAACGTGATCGGCGCGTTCTTCGTGGCCCGTGAGGCGGCCCGCCGGATGACCCGCGGGGCGATCGTGAACGTGTCGTCGGGCGCGGCGACGCTGGGCAGCCCCGGCGAGTACGTGCACTACGCCGCCACGAAGGCCGCGGTGGACGCGTTGACGATCGGGCTGGGCAAGGAGCTGGCGCCGCGCGGGATCCGGGTCAACGGCGTGCAGCCGGGCACCATCCGCACCGAGATCCACCAGCTGTCGGGCCAGCCCGACCGCCCGGACCGGGTCGCGGGACGGGTGCCGATGGGCCGGCCCGGTGAGGCCGAGGAGATCGCGAACGCCATCGCGTGGCTGCTGTCGGACGAGGCCTCCTACGCCACGGGCGCGATCCTGCGCGTCACCGGCGGCACGTGAGCCACGGACTTTCGCCTCTGCGGGCGCCGTGCGGCGGGCCCTAAGCTTCTCCGTCATGCCCGCGCCCACGCTCACGGACTTCGTGCTCGCCAACACGACCCTCACGCCGGTGCCGCTGGTGCCCGAGGTGGTCCTGCACAGCGCGGCCGAGGCGATGGACCTGTGGGAGCTCACCGACCACGACCAGCCGCCGTTCTGGGCGTTCCCGTGGGCGGGCGGCCAGGCGCTGGCCCGGCACCTGCTCGACCACCCCGGCCTGGTGCGCGACCGGAAGGTCTTCGACCTCGCCTCGGGCTCGGGCCTGGTGGCGATCGCCGCGGCACTGGCCGGAGCGGACGCGGTGACCGCGAACGACATCGACCCGCTGGCGCTGGCCGCGGTGGAACTCAACGCCGCGGCCAACGGCGTCGCGGTCCGCACCGTGCCCGGAGACCAGCTCGACACCGACGCCCACGGCGCCGACGTGGTGCTGGCCGGAGACGTCTTCTACGACGCGGAGATCACCGCGCTGGTGCTGCCGTTCCTGACCAGGGCCGCCGCGCGGGGCGCGCTCGTGCTGGTGGGCGACCCGGACCGCGCGCACCTGCCGCGCGACCGGTTCACCGCTCAGGCCCGCTACGAGGTACCGGTGCCGCTGACGCTGGAGAGCACCGAGACCCGCAGCGCGACGGTCTGGCGCGTCTAGCCGACCGAGATGGCGTCGAGCTTGGCCCGCAGGTACTCGGCGCCGCCGACCTCGGGGTAGCGGCCGTCGAGCGACACGATCCGCGCGTCGGCGTCGGTGTTGTAGAAGAAGATCAGCGACACGAGGTCCTCGTCGGGGGCCGAGGCGTCCGGCGGCAGCACGCGGTGCGGCGTGGACCGCCAGCGGTCCGACACCCAGCGGGCCATGAGGTCACCGATGTTGACCGTGAACGCGCCGGGGTCGAACGGCGCGTCCTGCCACACCCCGGCGGCACTGCGGACCTGCAACCCGCCGACGCCGTGCTGGCGGTCCAGGATCGTGACCGTGCCGAAGTCGGTGTGCTCGCCGATGCGGAACTGGCCGGGACCGGCCGCCCCGACCTGCCGCAACGGCGGGTAGTGGTTGACGTTGAGGGTGTACGACGGCGTGCGCGTGTACCGGGTGAACAGGTCCTCCGGCGCGCCGAGCGCGACGGCGAAGATCGTCAGCAGCTCGTCGGCCAGCGCCCGCATCCGCCGCACGTACTGCGTCACGGCCGGTTCGAGCTCCGGCACCTCGGCGGGGAAGACGTTGGGGCGGAAGAAGAACGGGTCACCGCCCGCCGGGTCGTCCGAGCCGAACGCCAGCGTCTCCTTCAGGTCCGGTGGCGCCATGCCGCCGTCGGCGCGCCCGGTGGCCTGCACGTCGGGTGGCATCCAGCCGCGGCCGCCGGTGCGCACGGCGTAGGGCTGTTTGTCCTCCGTGGACAGCGCGAAGAACCGCCTTGTCAGCTCACGGGTGCGGTGGCGCAGCTCGTCCGGGACGCCGTGCCCGGTGATCAGCAGGAACCCCGACTCCCGCAACGCCGCGTCGACCCGCGCCGCGACCTCGGCACGCCGCGTGCCGTCGAACCACCCGGTCAAGTCCACCAGCGGAACGCTCATGGGTGCCGTCCTACCGCCGGCCGGTCGCGGGCGCCAGTGAACGGGCCGAGCCGTTCCACCGGACGCTGCCCGGTGGGACGGCGGCACTGCGAGCTCGCTACCGCGCCACCGTCAGCCGACCCGTTCCACCACGAACGCGGTCAGGAACCCCGCGGTGGTGCACAGCCCGGTGTACAGCCGCGCCCGCTCGTAGGCCTCGGGGATCATGGTGTCCGCGATCATCGCCAGGATCGCGCCCGCCGCCACCGCCGTGATCACCGCGATGACCTGCGGCGAGGCGCCGTCGAGCAGCAGGTTGCCCAGAGCGGCGGCGATCCCGCTCGCCACGGCGATCGCGCCCCACACCCCGAACACGTAGCGCGCGGTGCGACCGGCCTGCTTCATGCCCGCGACGCTGGACAGTCCTTCCGGGACGTTCGAGATGACCACCGCGGCCAGCATCGTCACGCCGATCCCGCCACCGCCGAGCAGTGAGACGCCGAGCACCACCGACTCGGGCACGCCGTCGAGCAGCGCGCCGACCGCGATCGCGGTGCCGCTGCCCGCCTGCTCGGCCTCCGTGGGCTGGTCACTGCTGCGCTTGCGCTGCCGGGCGCCGTGCCGGGCGAGCAGCACGTTCGCCAGCACGTAGACCACCGCGCCGCCGAGGAACCCGGTGGAGGTGGCGAGCAGGCCGCCGTTGCGCTCCGCCTCGTCCATCAGCTCGAACGCCGCCGCCGCGGTCAGCACGCCCGCGCCGAACGCCATCACGACCGCGACGACGTCGCGCGGCACGCGCAGAAACCAGGCGACGAGCGCGCCCGCCACGAGCGCGCCGCCGCCTGCCAGACCCCACAAACCCGCTTCGATCCACTGTGGCATTTACCGGGGATGTCCTACATCTTCGCGAAGTACACCTTGAGATCACCGGCGAGCAGCTCGGGGGAGTCGTGCCCGGAGTAGTGGCCGCCGGTGTCGAACTCCGACCAGTGAACCAGGTTCTGGTGATCACGCTCGGCGAAGCGCCGGATGGTCTGGAAGTCGTTCGGGAAGATCGCCACCCCGATCGGCACCGTCGTCGGCTCGGTGGGGGTGTCCTCGCGGTGCGCGTCCTCGTAGTACAGCCGCGCCGAGGACCCCGCCGTGCCGGTGAACCAGTAGATCGACACGTTGGCCAGCAGGAAGTCCCTGGTGACGGCGGGTTCGCCCATCAGCTGCATCACCCAGGCGAGCTGGCCGACGGGGGAGTCGGCGAGCGCGAACGCGACGTTCTGCGGCCGCGCCTGCTGCAGCTTCGCGTAGCCGGACATGGTCTCCCAGAAGTTCTGCAGCACCCCGAGCCGCCGGAAGTCGTCCTCGGTCAGCCCCTCCATCTCCGCCGGGTCGCCCGAGGGGAACGAGAAGATCTGCGTGACGTGCACGCCCACCGCGTGCTCCGGGTCGACCCGGCCGATCTCGGGCGCGATGATCGCCCCGGCGTCGTTGCCGTGCACCCCGTACCGCTCGTAGCCCAGCCGCGCCATCAGTTCCGCGAACGCCTTCGCGATGCGCCCGGAGTGCCAGCCCGTGTCGGTCGTCGGCCCGGAGAACCCGAAACCGGGGATCGACGGGATCACCAGGTGGAACTCGTCGCGCAGGTGCTCGATGACGTCCACGAACTCCATGACCGAGCCCGGCCAGCCGTGGATGAGCATCAGCGGCAACGCGTCCGGGTTGGTGCTGCGCACGTGCAGGAAGTGCACGTTGGCGCCGTCGATCTCGGTGACGAACTGCGGGAAGGAGTTGAGCCTGCGCTCCACCGCCCGCCAGTCGAACTCCTCGGCCCAGTACCGGGCCATCTCCCGCACCGTCGCGACGTCGTCGCCGTAGCGCGCGCCGGCTCCCGGCACCTGGTCGGTCCACCGCGTCCGCGCCAAACGGAGCAGCAGCTCGTCGACGTCGGCTTCGTCGATTGCGATGTGGAATTCCCTGATCTCCGTCATGACACCAAGGCTATGACCCATTGCGGCCACCTCCTGTCCTAAAGTTCCGTCCATGTTGGAAACGTCGGCACGCCTGCTGCGCCTGCTCGCCCTCCTGCAGTCCCGCCGCGACTGGCAGGGCTCGGAACTCGCCGACGAGCTGCAGATCAGCCAGCGCACCGTCCGCCGCGACATCGACCGCCTGCGCGAGCTCGGCTACCCGGTCAACGCCACCACCGGCAGCTTCGGCGGCTACCGCCTCGGCGCCGGCGCCGAACTGCCCCCGCTGCTGCTCGACGACAACGAGGCCGTCGCCGTCGCGGTCTCCCTGCGCACCACCCCGGTCACGGGTCTGGAGGACGTCTCCCTGCGCGCACTGCTCAAGCTCGAACAGGTCCTGCCCTCACGCCTGCGCCACCGCGTCTCCGCCCTGCAGACCGTCGAGTCCGTCCCGCGCGACACCCCGGCCCCCGCGGTCGACGCCGAGCTGCTCTCCACCCTGGCCGCCGCCTGCCGCGACAGCGAGACCATCCGGTTCGACTACCACGCCCACGACGGCACCCCGTCGCGCCGCCGCGTACAGCCGCACCGCCTGGTCAACTGGGGCCGCCGCTGGTACCTCGTCGCCTGGGACGACGACAGGCAAGACTGGCGCAGTTTCCGCGTCGACCGCATCACCCAGCCCGTACCACCGCACGGTCCCCGCTTCACCCCACGCGAGTTCGACGCCACCACCTACGTCGCATCCCGGGTGACCTCCGCCGCCTGGCGCTTCCAGGCCCGCGTCCTCGTCCACGCCCCGGCCGAAGCCGTCGCCGCCCGCGTCAACGCCGCCATCGGCACCGTCGAAGCCGTCGACCCGGCCACGTGCGTGCTCGTCACCGGCTCCGACTCCGTGGAGTCGCTCGCGGTGTGGATCGGCCTGCTCGGCTTCGACTTCGAGGTCACCTCACCACCGGAGCTGGTGGCACACGTTCGCACTCTTGCGGCCCGCTACGCCCGCGCCGTACAAGACTGAACATGGCCATCACCGGACGGGACATCGAGCGCCTGCTCTACACCGACACCCCGGACCCGATCCTGGTGGTGCACAACGGTTCGACCGAGATCGTGGCCGCCGCCGAGCTCGGCGGCTACACCGGCGCCGTCGTGGTCTGCTCCCGCACGGAGATCCTGCGCAGGGTGGGGGAGCGCGACCTCAGCGAACAGGACCTCGGCGCTCTGGCCAGCTCTCTGGAGGCTGCCATTCGAGACCCAGCTCAGCCGCCGCCACCGTGGCCCGCCTGACCAGATCCTGCCTGCCTTCGAACACCTCGTACGGCACCATGGCCAGGAACTCGCGCAGGCCTGGGTAGTCGCGGTCGTCCGGGAACCGGAAACCCTGTTCGTGCAGCCGCAGCCAGCCGTCCAACGTCACAGAGGTGTAAGGCATGTCGTAGCTGCCAGACGTCATGAGGATTGCGTGATCATCTCCTCCTCGGCCGAGCCGGGCACACGTCTCCTCAGCCAGCACCAGCGGCGGAGGATCGGACTCCACCAACCGCACGAGGGCCGGTACGCACTCCGCGATCGGCGTGGCCATCAGCTTGATCAGGGCAGCCATCACCGGGACGGTGTACATCGCAGCCATCGGCGTGAGGACATCCCACAACGTCAAACCGACATCGTCGAGAGTCACGTACGGCTCTGACATCAGCCGCCGCTCGTCGTGTGCGTCGCGGTCGACCTGCTGCGTGCGGTCGCTCAGCTCCACGAAGAAGTGACGCTCCTCGTCGCGGTTGACCAAGAACCAGGTCACGATGCTGTCCCACTCACTCGACGGCAGCCGTGATTTCCAGAACAGCGCGGCCCGCCGCCAGTCGTCCAGGTCCATTCGCAGGTCCTGTGCGAAGACGAAGTGACGGAGCACCAGCGTGAGAACCACCAGGTTCACCGCGTACCTGGCGTCGCGCACCGAGTCCGCCGACGGCACCGGGCGGTAGTCGCCGCGGGACAGCCTCCCGTCGTCGCGCCGCTCCAGCAGCCGCACCACGAGGTCGAACAGGCCGTCCCGATCGGACCTCCCTGCGAACTCCCTCAAGAAGTCCAGCACCGGTTTGCTGGTCGTCAGCGCCATGAACGACAGCACCGAGTACAGCTCCGTGTCATCCACAGTGGACTTGCGACGCGACCGGGCCGCGTCCTCCCGACTCAGTTCGAGGAACGTCTTCCACACGAACCGCGCCACCAGGTACTCGCCGAAGGTGGCGTGCAGGAACTCGTAGGTGGCGAGCTTCGTGTCGTCACCGCGGACCGCCTCGGACTTCTGCACGAAGAAGAACCGGCCCAGTGCGAGATCTCCCGACGACAGGGGAGTGCGCATCCCGACCGCCCGGTCCGGCGTGCCGACGTCGAGCAACGCCGCCAGGTCCTCGGTCACCTGCTGCCCGGTCACCCACTGCACCCCGCGGTTGAACATCGCGAGCGCCACCACCGACAACCGGTCCAGCTCGAACTCGACGTCCTCGTCGACACCGTCCTCCGTGCGCTCGACCGCCGACTTGGTGACCTCGCGCCGTGCGAACCGCTCCAGCAGCCGCTCGTACAGCTGCCCCCGGCTGATCGACGCGTGATCACGCTGCAAAGCGCCGTCGACAGCGTCGTACAACGCCAGCATCAGCAACAACAGCGGCTGCTGGGCCAGCTCCCGGTACTCCAGCGCGACCTCGGCCGGCAGCGGGGAGTCCGACGCGTTCCACACCGCCAGCCACTGCCGGACCTGATCGTCGGAGAACGACAGCAACCGCACGACGTGCGACTGCTGCGGCAACGCCAGCCCCGCACATACGCTCAACCGGCTCGTCACCACGAACGCCGCCGGCCGGTTCTTGGCCAGCAGCTCCTCCTGGAACCGCTCGATCGTCGTCAGGTAGCGCGTCTGGCTCACCCCGGTCGCCTGCATCAGCTCGTCGAGCCCGTCGAGGATCACCACCGGCACCGAGCCGCCGGTGTCGCGGGAGAACTCGCCCCAGCCGAGCGGTTCGTCCAGCAGCCTCCGCAGACCGTGCTCGATCTGCTCCCGCAGGTCCGCCTCGGCCGGCACGCCACGCAGTTCCACCCGCACCACCGGCACACCCGACGCGGACAACCGCGCCGCCAGCATCTCGGTGAGCACCGACTTGCCCGAACCCGGATCACCCAGCACCAGCAACGGCGTCCGCCACGACTCCACCGAGGTCAGATACCCCGCCAGGTAGGCGTAGAGGGCCTGCCGCTCGGGCCTGCTCTCCCAGAACTCCGCCGTCGACGGCACCGTCTCCCGCCCGGTCACCGCCATGAGCTGGAACCGCGGATCGACGTACGCCTCGCCGAGCGCGGGTGTCCGCAGCTCGCCGGACTGGATCAGCGGCCGCGCCAACGCCGAGGCGTACAACCCCACCAGCTCGGCCTGCCGCCGGTCAGGGGTCTGGTCCGCGGTGGTCTCGCGCAGCACGTCCTCCAACCGCGCCAACGCCGCCCGCGTCGCCCGGTGATCCTCGACCGAGCACCAGAACGCCACCTCGGGGAAGTCCACCGCGAGCCTGCGAAACAGCTCCTGGTACCGGTCCACCGCACGGGCCGGCAGCTGGTCCAGCGTGGCCTGAACGCGGCCGGCCTCGGTCTCGTTGAGCCGGTCCCACGCGGCCAGCGCCATCGCCGTCGCCAGCACGTCTTCAGTGAGACTCATGTAGTAGTCGTGGATCGTGCTGAGGTTCGACTCGTAGGACAGGCCGGCTGAGGGCAGCGGCAGGTCCTGCTCGAACGGGTTGTACTGCACGACGTGCTCGTCGTCCTCGGCCGTGAACGAGAACGGCAGCTCCAGCTCGCGGAACGCCTCGAAGAACGCTGTGATCACGATGACCGCGTGTGCGGCGTGCAGGCGTTGGGTGCGGCTGTAGCGGTCGAGCCCGCGACGCTTCTCCGACACCTTGTTCGCGAGATCGGAGAGCAGCCTGGTGAAGTCCGGCTTCGCGTCGAACAGGTCCAGGACCTGGCCCAGCCCCAGCGAGCCCGCCAGCAGCGCACCGCCCAGCAGCTTGTCCAGCGCGGCCACGGTCGGGTGGTCCTTGCCGCCGAGGATCTGCACGGCCTCGCGGTAGCTGTACGTCCTTCGCACCCGAAGCTTCTTACACGACCAGGCGCGCGCTCAGCCCGAGAACAACACCAACAGCCCAATCGCGATCAACACGACCGGCAGCGCGATGTGGCCCCACTTGGCCAGAGCGCGGGCCACCACCTGACGTGACGCCAGGAACCAGCCCGCCAGGCACCACACGCCCACCAGCACCAGGAACACCGCCACGTACACCCACAACGAGTCCGCGACGGTGAAGACCGGCACGTAGACGCCGATGTTGTCGCCGCCGTTCGCGAGCGTCACGCCCGCCACCGCCAGCACGCCGGGCGCGGCGTCCGGCTCGTCGTCGTCGCTGTCGCCGCGCCACAGCGACCAAGCCGCTTTGAGACCGAGAGCCAGGGGGATGAGCCCCAGCCACGGCCGGAACTGCGCGGGCAGCAGCGCCGCGCCGAGCGCGCCCAGCACCGCGACGACCAGGATGCCGCCGAAGCCCAGGTACTGGCCCGCGATCACCTGCCACACCGAACGGGCGCGCGCGAAGAAGAGCGCGAGAAGCACGAGGTCGTCGACGTTGGTCACCGCGAACATGCCGGCTGCCTGGCCGATCACCCCAAGATCCACCGCCGCATTCTCCACGACATGAACCGGATAACGCATCCAGATCTGTGGTAGCGTCAAAACCGGATCGACTATCCGAATCAGGGGAGTGTCATGACACGCAAGGCAGTCGTCACCGCGGGAACCGGCGGCATCGGGCTGGAGACGGCACTCGGACTCGCGAAAGCCGGCTTCGCCGTCACGGTCGTCGGACGCAACGCCGAACGAGGCGCCCGCGCCGTCGACAGGATCAACGCCGGGGGAGGAGAACCCGCACGCTTCCTCCAGTCCGACCTCGCCTCACTCGACGAGGTCCGCCGGCTCGCCGAACACCTCGCCGCGGAAGGCGAGCTCGCCGTCCTGGTCAACAACGTCGGCGCCATGTTCGCCGACCGAACCGAACTCGACGGCGTCGAAGCGACGTTCGTCGTCAACCACCTCTCGCCCTACCTGCTCACCGAACTCCTGCTCCCCGCACTCAAGGCAGGAGCACCCAGCCGCATCGTCAACGTCACCACCGGCGCCGTCGTCCTCGCCAAGAAGGTCTTCGACCAGGTCGAACCACCCGGCGGCTACTACGGCTTCCACTGGTACGGACGAGCCAAGCTCGCCCACCTCGCCCACACCCTCGACCTCGCCGAACGCCTGAAGGACAGCGGCGTGTCCGTCTACGCCGCCGACCCCGGAGGCGCCGCCACCGACATGACCGACGGCAGGACCCGCAAACTGAAGGTCGTCTCACCCGCACTGCGCCTGTTCTGGCCACTGGTCCGCCGCAAGCTCGAACGGTCCACCTCCGGACCCGCCGCCCTCGCGGCACGGTCGTCCATCACCGCCGCCACCGCACCACTGCCCACCGGCCTGCTGATCGGACCACAAGCCACCCCCGTGACGCCCATCAAAGCCGCACGCGACCCACGCGTCATCGCCGCCGTGCGCAGGCTCACCGACCAGCACGCCCCCATCCACCACGTTCCGGATGGGGTATCCAATTAAGCTGGAAGAATGACCCCGCAGCGCAAGGACGCCGCCCGCAACTGGGACCGGATCGTCACCGTCGCCAGAGAACTAGTGGACGAAGGCACCCCACTACAACTCAACGACGTCGCACGCCGCGCTGGCCTCGGTGTCGGCACCGTCTACCGCCACTTCCCGACCACCGAAGCACTCCTCGAAACCGTCGCCACACCCTGCCTCGAGAACCTCGCCACCCACGGCCGCCAAGCCCTCGAAGACGACAACCCCTGGCACGCCTTCTCCGACTACCTCACCCGGCTCGTCGAAGCCCAGGTCAGCGACCCCTCACTCGCCAAAGTCGCCGCCACCGCCCACGACACCCTGCCCCGCACCACCGAGCTCAAACAACAGATCATCGCCACCGGCACCCAACTGCTCACCCGCGCCCGCACCGCCGGAGCGGTCCACGCCGACCTCGCCGACGGCGACCTCGTCCCACTCATGTGCGGCATCGCCTACGCCACCTACGTCCACAGCGACACCCCCGCCGACCGGCTCCCCACCGCCCGCCGCTACCTCGACACCCTGCTCAGAGGCCTGAGCACCTGATCACCGGGGGGGCACCCCTCACGGCCCGACCCCGGTCGCACCATCGATCTGCTCCCGCAGGACGTCCGCATGCCCCGCATGCCGGGCCGTCTCACCCAACACGTGCACCAGCACGTTGAACAACATCACCTCAGGACGCGGCCACCACGGCACAAAACCGGGGGAGTCCACCGCCAACGCCTCGATCGTCGCGTCGGAATGCACCCACGCCCGCCGATACCGCTCCACGATGTCCTCACGAGACTCGTCCTCGGCGGCGTAGAAGTCCTTCCCGCGCGCGGCGAGGTCGTCCCACCGGGGGAGCGGCCCGGGGAACGGCCGGTCGAACACCTCACCGAAATAACGCGACTCCGTCAACGTCAGATGCTTCACCAGACCCAACAGGTTCGTGCCGCTCGCGGTGAGCGGCCGCCGGACGTCCTCATCGGACAGGCCGTCCAGCTTCCACAACATCACCTCACGCAGCTCACGCAGATCGCTGTGCAGATATCCCTTGGCGAACTCGTCGATCATGAGACTCCAGCCGCTATCGCCACGGTGACGAAACCCCGCACCGCCTACCCTCACGATCATGGCGGACTGGGCACTGCGGCCGGCGTCGACCTCCGACGTCGAGACGATCGCCGAACTGCGCGCGGCCGTGCTGCGGCCGGACCTCGAACGACTCGGCCGGTACGACGCACAACGCGTGCGGCAACGGCTGCGCGACGGGTTCGACGCGGCCCACACGTGGGTGATCGAGGTCGGCGGGGTGTTCGCCGGCTGCGTGGCGCTGCGGCCGGCCGAGGACGCCCACTGGCTGGAGCACTTTTATCTGGACCGGCGAGTCCAGGGCAACGGTGTCGGCTCGGGCGTGCTGCGCGAACTGCTGGAGCGGTGCGACCGCGAGGGTGTCGTCGTCCGCCTGAACGTCCTGCAGGGCAGTTCGGCCCAACGGCTGTACGAGCGTCACGAGTTCATCGTCGAGGCCGAGGATCCGGTGGACGTGTACCTGGTGCGCAGCCCGCGGGGAGGCCCGGATTCGCCTTACTTGACATAATGTAGATTATCGGCGAAACGATGACCTGCGAAGATCGTCCTCAGAAGGGGTCGAAACGGCTGCTGTTGAGCGTCTGCAAGCACCACCCGCGGGCAGGCCGGCCGCCCTTGCAGACGCCACAACACCCTCAACACCGGCGATGTCGGAGCGCGGTCGACACCGACGACTTCGTCAGTGAGACGTACGCAGGGGCGCGCCATTACGCTCACGATCCCCGACAAGTGACGCCACCCGGCGCAGCGCCTGACGAACTTCGGGCGAAACGGACATTTCATGCATAATCGCCATTATCCAGCACGGCGCACGGGATTGTCGGTGCTGTGCGGTACAAGATCCATATGCACGTGCTCGCCGCTCAGGACGCCTTCTTCCTCGCCCGCCGGACGCGCAAGGACTCGCCGCACACGACAGCGGCCTACCAGCGCGATCTCGCCGGGGTGAACACACTCCTGGCCGAGACGCTCCACTCCCCTGTCGAGGACCTCACCACCGCCCACCTCACCGGCGCCAACCTCCGGCAGGCCTTCGGGCTCTTCGCCGACACCCACGCCAAGAGCTCCGTGCTGCGGGCCTGGTCGACGTGGAACCAGTTCCTGACGTTCTGCGTGGCCGAGGACCTCATCGCGGGCAACCCGATGGGCGCCGTCGCCCGTCCCAAGACCCCTCCGCTCGTGCCCAAGCCGCTGCGGGGTGAGGACACGCCCGAGCAGCTGCTGACGGCCGCCGCGGAGGGTGCGCGGAAGGGGCGTGACCCGTGGCCGGAGCGGGACGTGCTGGTGATCGCGCTGGGGCTGGTGGCGGGGCTGCGCAGTGCCGAGATGCGGACTCTGACGCTGGCGAGCATCGTCGGGCGGGAGGGTGATCGCCGGTTGCACGTGAAGGGCAAGGGCAACCGGGACAGGAGTGTGCCGATCGAGCCGCCGATGGAGCGGATCGTGGAGGCGTACCTGCAGAGTTGCCGGCGGCGTTTTCCGCAGGGCCGGTTCGACCGGGACAGCGCGTTGCTGCGGGATCGTCATGGTGAGCCGATCGGCCGGGGTGGGCTGGAGTACCTGGTGAAGTCGTGTTTCCGGTGGGCGGGGTTGAACGACCGGGTGCCGACGGGGGCGAATCTGCACGCGTTGCGGCACACGTTCGCGACGAGGCTGGCCGAGGACGGTGCGTCGGCGAGCGAGATCATGGCGTTGCTGGGGCATGCGAGTTTGGCGACGAGTCAGAACTACATCGAGGCGACGGCGCGGGAGCGGCGGGCGGCGGTGGCGAGCAATCGAACGTATCGGGCGCTGAGGGACATCTAGCGGCGCTCGACCGCGGCACGGCACTCTCGGCGCAGGCATCGGAAGCCGGGGGTCGCTCAGTTGCCGGATCGTTAGGCCAAGTGGGTGACCTGATAGTGCGAAAACCGCATTTCAGGGGTACCCAATGAGAATGAGATCCGTGTGGCGTGGGGCCATCTCCTTCGGGTTGGTGACGATCGCCGTGCGCCTCTACACGGCTGTCGAGGAGCACGACTTCCGTTTCAACCAGGTGCACCGGGAGGACGGCGGGCGCATCAAGTACAAGCGCGTCTGTTCGGTGTGCGGCAACGAGGTGGAGTACGGCGACATCACCAAGGGCTATGAGTTGGACGACGGCCGGATGGTGATCATGGAGAACGAGGACTTCGAGAAGCTGCCGGTGAAGACGGACAAGTCGATCGACGTCCTGGAGTTCGTGCCGGCGGAGGAGATCGATCCGATCTACTTCCAGAAGACGTACTACCTGGAGCCGGACAAGGCGGCGGCGCGGCCGTACGTTCTTCTGCGGGATGCGCTGGTGAAGACGGGTCAGCTGGCGGTCGTGAAGATCACGATCCGGCAGAAGGAGACGCTGGCGACGATTCGGGCGCGTGATGACGTGCTGGTGATGCACACGATGTTGTGGCCGGACGAGATCCGCAAGGCGGAGTTCGACTTCCTGGACCAGAACGTGGAGGTGCGGCCGCAGGAGTTGAAGATGGCGACGTCGCTGGTGGAGTCGATGGCGGGTGACTTCGATCCGGACACGTTCACCGACGACTACCGGGATGCGCTGGAGAAGGTCATCGCGGCGAAGGCGGAGGGTGCGGAGTTGCCCGAGCAGCCTGAGGCTGAGGACAAGGGCGATGTCATTGATCTGATGACGGCTCTGGAGCGCAGTGTGGAGAAGGCGAAGGCCGGGCGGAAGGGTGCGAAGAAGGCTCCGCCCAAGAAGAAGGCTTCGTCGGCGTAGATGGCCGGGCTCGACGAGTACCGGCGCAAGCGGGATCCGGCGAGGACGCCGGAGCCCGTGCCTGGTGCTGACGAGTTGCCGAGGGGTAATGACGACACGTTCGTGATTCAGGAGCATCACGCGAGCAGCCTGCATTGGGATGTGCGGTTGGAGCGTGGTGGTGTGTTGGTGTCGTGGGCGGTGCCGAAGGGTTTGCCGCCTACGACGGATGTGGTCCGGCTGGCCGTGCACACCGAGGATCATCCGCTGGAGTACGCGGAGTTCTCGGGGAGGATCCCGAAGGGTGAGTACGGCGGCGGGGAGATGTTCATCTGGGACCGCGGCCGGTACGAGACGGTGAAGTGGTCGGACCGCGAGGTCGACGTGGTGTTGCGGGGGCATCGGGTCGAGGGTCAGTTCGTGTTCTTCCGGTCGGGTGGGGACGGGAAGAACTGGATGGTGAAGCGTCGGCACGCGCCGGCGCGGCCGGACTGGGTGGCGTTGCCGGAGCTGGTGAAGCCGATGCTGGCGGTGCCGGGTCCTCTCCCCCACGATGATGATGATCTTTGGGCTTATGAGTTCAAGTGGGATGGTGTGCGGGCGATCCTGCGGGTCGAGGGTGGGCGGGTGCAGGCGTGGTCGCGGCTGGGCAACGACATCACGGTGGCTTATCCGGAGTTGCAGGGTGTGGGTGAGCAGCTCGGGTCCACGGAGGCTCTCCTCGACGGTGAGATCGTCGCCTTGCAGAACGGCAGGCCGAGTTTCAGCGCGTTGCAGAACCGGATGCACGTGAGCAAGTCCGAGGCGGCGCGCAGGGCTGCTCGTCAGTATCCGATCACGCTTCTGTTGTTCGATCTGCTGCACCTGGACGGCCGGTCGACGGTGCAGCTGCCCTTTCGTCAACGTCGCGAGCTGCTCAGAGAGCTGGAGCTGAAGGGCCCGAACTGGCTGACTCCCCCGTCCTACGACTCCGATGGTGCGGCGGTGCTGGCGGCGAGCCGGGAGCAGGGGCTGGAGGGGGTGGTGGCCAAGCGGCTGGATTCGGCCTATCAGCCGGGTGTGCGGTCGCCGGTGTGGCGCAAGATCACCGACCTGATGGCGCAGGAGGTGGTGATCGGTGGCTGGCGGATGGGTGAAGGCAAGCGGGCCGGGGTGATCGGTGCGTTGTTGCTGGGTATTCCGCAGGACGGCGGGTTGGCGTTCGCGGGTTCGGTGGGTACCGGGTTCAACGACGCGGAGCTGGCGGTGTTGACGCCGCGGCTGAAGGCGTTGGCGCGCAGGACGTCGCCGTTCGTGACGGACATGCCGAGGGAACGGGCGAAGGGCGCGAAGTGGGTGGAGCCGGAGCTGGTGGCGGAGGTGGTGTTCCGGCAGTGGACGCCGGACGGGCGGATGCGGTTTCCGGCGTGGCGGGGGTTGCGGCCGGACAAGTCGCCCGAGGAGGTGCGCCGCGTTGAGCAGTGACGCAACTGTGCGGGTCGAGGGCCGGGTGTTGAAGCTGACGAACCTGGACAAGGTGTTGTATCCGGAGTTCGGGTTCACCAAGAGCGAGGTCATCGACTACTACACGCGGGTTTCTCCGGTGCTGCTCCCCCATCTCAAGGACCGGCCGGTCACGTTGAAGCGGTATCCGAACGGTGTGGACGGGAAGTGGTTCTTCGAGAAGAACGCGCCGGAGCACCGTCCGGACTGGGTGCGGACGATGCGGCTGGAGTCGCCGGGCAGTTCGCGGGGCAACGAGACGGTCAACTACGTGATGGTGGACGAGCTGGCGACGTTGGTGTGGCTGGCGAACCTGGCGGCGCTGGAGTTGCACGTGCCGCAGTGGACGGTGGGGCCGCGCGGGGGCAAGCGGGATCCGGATCTGCTGGTGTTCGACCTGGATCCGGGTGCGCCGGCGACGGTGGTGGAGTGTTGCCGGGTCGCTGAGCAGGTGCGGACGGTGCTGGACGACGACGGTGTGGACGCGTGGGCGAAGACGTCGGGGAACAAGGGCATGCAGGTGTACGCGTACGCCCCGGCGAAGGACACCTCTGAGTACGCGAAGGCGGTCGCGCAGCGGTTGGCGAAGGAGATGCCGGAGCTGGTGGTGGCGACGATGGCGAAGGCGCAGCGGACCGGGAAGGTGTTCATCGACTGGTCGCAGAACAACCCGGCGAAGACGACGGTGGCGCCGTATTCGTTGCGGGCGCGGGAGCGGCCGACGGTGTCGACGCCGGTGACGTGGGACGAGGTCGAGGACTGCGAGGTCGTGGAGGACCTGGTGTTCACGGCGGACGAGGTGCTGGAGCGGGTGGGCTCGGCGGGTGATCTGTTCGGAGGGTGAGCCGACGCGTCGGTGGACGACCTGTTCGGAGCCGGTTCCGGTCTTGTGGATCTTGGAACTCGGGAAGAATCACCGCCCGTGAGGTTCGGGGTGCTCGGTCCGGTGCAGGTCGGTGGTGTGGAGGTGGCGGCGCCGCGCCAGCGTGCGCTGATCGCGATGCTCGCGCTCGACGCCGGGCGGATCGTGGGGCACGACCGGTTGATCGGCGGTTTGTACGAGCGGCCTCCCGCCGGGGCGGCGAACGCGTTGCAGTCGCAGGTGTCGCGGTTGCGCCGAGCCGTGCCGGGGTTGGTGATCGAGCATCACGCCGCGGGGTATCGCCTGGTCGCCGGGCCTGCTGAGGTCGACCTGCACCGGTGTCGGGAGCTGCTCGCGGCGGGTCGGGGTGTGCAGGCGCTGGCGTTGTGGCGCGGTCCGGCGCTGGCCGATGTCGACGCGCCGTTCGCCGACGAGGCGCGGGAGCGGCTGACCGGGGTGTACATCGAGTGCGTGCTGGCCGGCGGTAGCACCGACGAGCTGCGTGAGGTTCTGGCGCGGCATCCGTTGCGGGAGGACGTGCGGGCCGCGTTGATGCGTGCGTTGCACCGTGACGGCCGTCAGACCGACGCGCTCGACGTGTTCGCGCGGGGCAGGGGCCTGCTGGCGGACGAGCTCGGTGTCGATCCCTCCCCCGTGCTGGCCGAGGCTCATCTGGAGGTGCTGCGGGCCGAGGCGCCGCATCGTGGCGTGCCGGCGCAGCTCACCAGCTTCGTCGGCCGCGACGACGACCTGCGCCGGGTCGCCAAGTGGTTGCAGGAGAACCGTCTCGTCACGCTCATCGGTCCCGGCGGCACCGGCAAGACCCGCCTGGCCGTGGAGATCGCTCATCGCGAGCCCGGTGAGGTGGCGTTCGTGGACCTCAGCGCCACCACCGACGTGGCACGGGCGCTGCTCGACGGCGTCGGGGTCCGCGAGGCCGGGCTGTTGTCCGCGGGTGCTCTCGGGGTGCGGGACCGGTTGCACGCGGCGCTGGCGGGTCGGCGTGCGTTGCTGGTCGTGGACAACTGCGAGCACGTGGTCGACGAGGCCGCCCGTGTGCTGGGCGGGGTCCTGGCCGCGTGCCCGGACGTGAGGGTGCTGGCCACGAGCCGTGAGGCGCTGGGCGTCACCGGTGAGACGCTCAGCCCGGTCACGGCGCTGGACGCGGATGCCGCCACCCGGTTGTTCCTGGACCGCGCTCAGGCGGTCAGGCCGGGGTTCGCCGCCGATCATGATCTCGTCGCCGACGTGTGCCGCCGGCTGGACGGCATCGCGCTGGCCGTCGAGCTCGCCGCCGCACGCGTGCGGTCGTTGCCGCTCAGCGAGATCGCGGCCCGGCTCGACGACCGATTCCGGTTGCTGTCGAAGGGCAGCCGTACCGCCGCACCCCGCCACCGGACCCTGCACGCGGTGGTCGAGTGGAGCTGGGACCTGCTCACCGACGCCGAACGCGACCTCGCCGCCCGGTTCACCGTCTTCCACGGTGGCGCGGGGCTCGACGCCGCGACCGAGGTCACCGGGTCCGATGTGGACACTCTGACGTCGTTGGTGGACAAGTCGCTCGTGGAGACCGTCGGCGACCGCTATCGCATGCTCGACACGATCCGGGCGTTCTGCGCGGCCCACGCACCCGACCTCGCGCGCCGCCACGCCCGCTGGTTCCTCGCCCGCGCTCAGCTCGCCGAGCCGCACCTGCGTGCCCACGAACAGGTCGAGTGGCTCACCGCGCTCGCCGCCGACCACGACAACCTCGTCGCCGCCGTCACCTGGGCCACCGCGCACGACCTCGATCTGGCGCTGGAGCTCGTCGCCGCGCTGGCCACCTACTACTGGTGCCGCGGTCTGCGCACCGAAGCCGCCCAGCAGGCCGACGCCGTCCTGCGCGCGTGCGGCGAGACCGCGCCGCCGGGACGGGAGCAGGAGTACGCGCTGTGCCTGCTGCTGGCCTGGCCGGTCGCGACCGGCGACCAGACCGCGCGCATCCGCCAGGCCGACGACCTGCTCGCCGCGTTCAACGCCCCGCCGCGCTACCCGATCACGACCATGATGTGGGGCATGGCGCTGGGCGCGCCGGAGAACGAGTCCCAGGCCTGGCACCGCCGCGCCCGGCTGCTGGGCACCGACCCGTGGAGCGCCGCGCTCGACCTCGTCGGCGACGGCCTGATCAAACGCATGGCGGGCGACCCGGAGGGTGGTGCCGAGCTGCTCGAACGGGGTGCCGCGGCGTTCGGCGAGGTCGGTGACCGGTGGGGTGCGGCACTGGCGTTCAACCAGCTCGGCGAGATCGCCCTGGCCTCGGGTGACACCGCCGGCGCGTTGGCGCACGTCGAACGCGCCCGCCGGCTGCTCGACGAGCTCGGCGCCACCGAGGACACCGCGGAGGCCGTCGCCGGCCGCGCCCACGCCCACCTCGCCGGCGGTGACCTCGACCGGGCCGGCGCCGACTTCGACCTCGCGCTCGCCCTCGCCCGCCGCGCGGGCGCACCGCTGGTGCAGGCGGGCGCGCACCTCGGCCTGGCCGAGCTCGCCCGGCTGGGCGGTGACCACGGGGCCGCCCGTGCACACTGCGACCAGGCCTGGGACCTCACCCCGGGCGGCTGGTACAGCCCGGACGAGATGCGCTGCCAGATCGCCGTGCAGCGCGGCCGGATCGCCAGGGCCGCGGGCGAGCACCGGCAGGCCCGCGCGCACTTCGAGGACGCGCTGCGGCGGGCCGCGGTCCAGCGCAACCGACTAACCGAGACCGCCGTGCGCGCGGAACTCGACGCCCTGCCCGCGTCCTGAGCCGCCGCCACCACAGCCACGCCGGCAGCTTGTGGTGCGGGATGAACGTCCACAGGTCGTCCTCGGCCACCTCGTTCGGGTGCCGGCGCAGCACCTCCAGGCACTCCCGCGACACCACCCCGTGCAACCGGGCCACGTGCGCCAGCGCCGTCGCGCCCTGCCTGCGGACCTCGATGCGGTTGTGATCCAACGCGCGCGCGACCCGCCGTAGCGTCACCCACGGGTCGGGGTAGGACAACGACAAGCCGATGACCGAGACGCCGACCATGTCCTCGCCGCGGTCGAACGCCGCGTCGACGTCCTCAGGCCGGTCGGTGCCCATCAGGGCGGAGAAGTCGCGCCAGTTCATGCCCTCACCACGTGTCGCACGGTCGAGCAGAAAACGCTGCCTGCCGTCGGAACGCTCCCCCGTGCGTTCCCAGTCCGCGGCTAAGTACCGCCACACCGCCGCGGTGTCCGCGCGGGAGGTCGAGGCGAGGATCCGGCACAACGCGAGCACGTGCTCCGGTTCGGTGGCCTCCGCCAGTTCGCCCAGGACTCCTGGCGGGCGGCCCAGGTCGTTCCACGCCAGCCACGCCAGCGTCGGCACGTCGTCGACATCCACCCAGCCGTCGGCCCCGCCCCGCCCGATCTCGGCAGGCGTCAGCGCCGCCCGATAGCGGGCGTGTTCGATCGGGATCACGTCAGACCTGAGGTACCGCGTGCAGCAAGGCGCGCGTGTAGTCGTGAGAAGGGTTGAGCAGCACTTGTTCCACCGAGCCTTGTTCCACGATCTTCCCCTGATGCATCACCGCGACCCGGTCGGCGATCTGCCACGCCAGCCCGAGGTCGTGCGTGATGATCAATGAAGCAAGGCCCAGCTCACGCCGCAACCGGAGCAGCAGCGCCAGGATCTCCCCGCGCACCGAGGCGTCGAGCGACGCGACCGGCTCGTCGGCCACCAGCAACCGGGGCTGCAGCACCAGTGCGCCGGCGATCACCACGCGCTGCTGCTGGCCCCCGGACAGCTCGTGCGGAAGCGAGTCCAGGTAGAGGTTCGCGGGACGCAGCTCTGCCCGTTCCACAGCGGCCGTGACCTGCGATTCCTCGTCATCGGGAATGCCGTGGACCCGCAGTCCCTCGGCCACCGCTGTACGGACCGTGTGCCGCGGGTTGAGCGCGCTCGCCGGGTCCTGCAGCACCAGCTGCACCTGCCGCCGGAACGCCTTGAGCGCCTTGCCGTTGCGCGGCACCTCGACGCCGTCGAAGATCACCCGACCGGAGGACGGTTTCCGCAGCCCCATTATGGTACGAGCCAGTGTCGTTTTGCCGGAGCCGGACTGCCCGACCAGCGCCACGATCTCGCCGCGCCCGACCTCCAGGTCCACCCCGTCGACCGCGCGCGTCCGACCGTAGTCCACCACCAGCCCCCGCACCCGCAGCAACGGCTCCGCCGACGCCACGCGGGGCCCTCCCGTGCGCTCCTGGAGTACGAAAGCTCCCCGCGTGCCCTCCGCGGGCGCCACTCCGGGACTCGACGTGTGCTCCTGGAGCACGGAACCTTCTCGCGCGGCGTCCGCCGGCTCCACGCGGAGGTCCGACGTGCGTTCCGGCGGCACGGAAGCCCCCCACGTCGCGTCTGCTGGCTCCACGCGGGGACCCGGCGTGTGCTCCTGGAGTACGAAAGCTCCCCGCGTGCCCTCTGTGGGCTCTACGCGGAGTCCCGGCGTGCCCTCCGCTGGGTCCGCGCGGGGGCCCGGCGTGCGGTCCTGGAGTACGAAAGCTCCCCGCGTGCCCTCTGTGGGCTCTACGCGGAGTCCCGGCGTGCCCTCCGCTGGGTCCGCGCGGGGGCCCGGTGTGCGGTCCTGGAGTACGGAAGGTCCCCGCGTGGCGTCTGCCGGGTCGGCCAGACGGGACGCGGGGTCGCCGATCGTGGGGAAAGCGGCGGTCAGGGCTGCCGTGTGCGGGTGCCGGGGGTTCGCGATCACCGCGCGCGTCGCCCCGCGTTCGACCAGCTCACCGCGGTGCATCACGGCGAGGTCCGCGCACGTCTCCGCGAGCACCGACAGGTCGTGGCTGATCATCAGCAACCCCAGGTCCTGCTCGGCCACGAGACGTTTGAGCACCTTGAGCACCTGCGCCTGCACCACGACGTCCAGCGCCGTCGTCGGCTCGTCCGCGATCACCAGCCGCGGCGAGCACGCCAGCGCCATCGCGATCATCACCCGCTGCCGCTGCCCGCCGGACAGCTCGTGCGGATACGCCCGCGCCTTGTCGTGCGGCAGCTCCACCTGCGCCAGCAGCTCGCGGACGCTGCCGGGCGTGCCGTGCAGGCGCATCGGCTCGGCGATCTGCTCCCCGACGCGCCGCACCGGGTTGAGCGAGTGCATCGCCCCCTGGAACACGATCGACGCCGACGCCCACCGCACGGCCCGCAACCGGCCCCACGACATCGTCCGTACATCCTCACCGTCGAGCAGGATCTCGCCGTCCACCCGCGCGGACTTCGGCAGCAGCCGCAGCACCGACATCGCCACCGTCGACTTGCCCGACCCCGACTCGCCCGCGAGCCCCAGCGTCTGCCCCGGCGCCAGCGTCAGGTCCACGCCGTCGACGACCCGCTTGGGTCCGTAGTGGACAGTGAGGTTCCTCAGCTCCAGCAACCCGGTCACCTCTTCGGCGTCACAACGGCTTCAAGCGCCCGCCCCACCAGCGTGAACGCCAGCACCACCACCACGATCGCCACCCCCGGCGGCAACAGGAACCACCACGCCCGCTGCGGCACCGCCCCGTGCAGCTGCGCCTGGTGCAGCATCGCGCCCCACGAGATCCGCGTCGGGTCGCCCAGGCCCAGAAACGCCAGCGTCGACTCCGCCACGATCGACGACGCCACCGCCAGCGTCGCGTTGACCAGCACCAACGGCAGCACCGACGGCAGCACGTGCCGCCCGATCACGTGCCCGTGCCCGCCGCCGAGCGCCCGCGCCCGCTCCACGAACGGCCGCGCCTCGATCGTCAGCGTCTGCGCCCGCACCATCCGCGCCGTCGACGGCCAGCTCGTCAGCCCGATGGCCAGCACGATCGTGCCCAGCCCGCGCGGCAGGACCGTCGACAGCGCGATCGCCAGCACCAGCGCGGGCAGCACCAGGAAGAAGTCCGTCACCCGCAGCAACGCACCCGCCACCAGCCCGCCGAAATGACCGCTCAGGACCCCGACCAGCGTGCCGATGCCGACCGCGAGCACCGCCGCGGTCAGCCCGACGAACAACGACGTTCCCGCGCCCTGCACCACCAGCAGCGCCACCGACCGCCCGGTGTGGTCGGTGCCCAGCCAGTGCCCGGCACCCGGCGGCTGCCACGGCGCGTCGGTCACCCGTGTCACGTCCAGGGCGTCGGCGGGGATCAGCAGCGGCGCGAGGACGGCGGCCAGCGCGGCGGCCGCGAGGATCACGGCACCGGCCACGCCCGCCCGATGCGCGAGAAACCTGCTCATGCCACCGTTCATACGACCTTCACCCGCGGATCCAGCACCCCGTGCAGCAGGTCGGCCAGCAGGTTCATCACCACGACCGCGCCCGCCGTCACCACCAGCAACCCCTGCAGCAGGAAGTAGTCCGGGCCGGTCAGCGCGTCGTAGAACAGCAATCCCAGCCCCGGCCACGAGAACACGGTCTCGGTCGTGATCGCCCCGGCCACCACCAGCCCGAACCGCAGGAACACCAGCGTGATCGCCGGCAGCACCGCGTTGGGCACGGCGTGCCGGCGCCGCACCAGGTCGTCGCGCAGGCCCTTCGCCCGCGCCGTCGTCAGGTACGGCGCGTGCAGCTCCTCCAGCAACGACGACCGCATCACCAGCACGTACTCCGCGCACACCACCGCGACCAGCGTGACCGACGGCAGCACCAGGTGGTGGCCGACGTCGAGGGCCTGCGAGAGGAAGTCCGGCGGCGTGTCGGTGTCGCGCATGCCCCCTGACGGGAACAGGTCGCCGGTCGCCATCATCAGCAGCATGCCGAGCCAGAACGTCGGCACCGCCCACAACGTCAGCGACACCCCCGTCGTGGCCCGGTCGAACGCCGAGTCGCGTCGCCACGCCGCCAGCACCCCGAGCCACAACCCCAGCCCGACCGCGATCGCCGTCGCCGTGCCGACCAGCAGCAGCGTCGGCCCGAGCCGCTCCAGGATCACGTCGGACACCGGCCGGCGGAACGTGAACGACGTGCCCATGTCACCGCGCAGCAACGCCGTGAAGTAGCTCCAGAACTGCTCGTGCAGCGGACGGTCCAGGCCGAACTGCGCCCGCAGTTCGGCCTGCATCGCCGCCGTGGTCGGCCGCCCGCGCGTCATCGACACCACGGGGTCACCGGGCACCACCCGGAACAGGAAGAAGCCCAGGACCGCGACCATCACCAGGCTGAGCGCGGCACCCGCGAGCCGACCGACCAGCCGCACCTACTCGCGCTCCCCGGCCGTGGCGCTGCGCCGGCGCATGGCCACCACGATCGCCATCACCGTCGCGCTCAGTGCCGCCGCGAACGCCCCGAGCCCGTACCACCCGCGCGAGGAGCGTTCGGGCCGGACAGCGGGTTCGGCCTGGTAGTAGCCCCACACGCCGTTCTGCGCCATGATCACGCCGCCCTGCGCCGGTTGCGTCGTGAAGTGCGCGAAGTGGTCGGACCGGTAGCCCTCCAGCGCGTTCTCGTACGCCAGCACCACCGCGGGCGCCTGGTCGTAGAACCGCGCCTGCATCTGCTTGACGATCTCCACCCGCTTGGCCTCGTCGAACTCCGAGAGCTGCCGCGCGTAGAGCTGGTCGTAGGTCTCGTCGCAGAAGTAGGCGTCGGTGGTGCCGCCCTTGCCGTCCGCGCCCGGCCGCTGCGCGCACGTGTGCAGGCCGAGCACGAAGTCCGGGTCCACGTTCGTCGCCCAGCCGGAGAACGCCAGGTCGTAGGTCGCCGCCGTGGTCATCTCGTTGAGCTGGTTGTCCGACACCATCTGCACGTCCAGCCCGATGCCCACATCGCTCATCGACCGCTTCAGGTACTCCGAGGCCTGCTCGTCGTAGGCCCGGCCAGAGCGGCCGATCAGCCGCAGCGTGAACCGGGTGCCGTCCTTGCGCGGATAGCCCGCCGCGTCCAGGGCGGCGTTCGCGGCGGCCGGGTCGAACTTGCGCAGCTGCTGCGCGTCCGGCTCCCAGTGCCACTTGCCGAACACCGGCGGCACCAGCCCGGAGCCCTTCTCCGCGTACCCGAGGCTCACCCGCTGCACCAGCGCGTCGAGGTCGATCGCCTGCCCGATCGCCCGGCGCACCCGCACGTCCTTCAGCGCCGGGTTGCCGTTGCCGATCGGCTCACCGGTCCTGGTCTGCGCGCCGGGGTTGATCAGCAGCTCGGTGAACCGGCGGCCCTGCGCCTTGTTGCGCGTGACGCCGTCCTTGCCCGCCAGCGAGTCGAACTGGGCCGGGGCCATCCGGTTGACCAGGTCGACCTCGCCCTTGGCCAGCGCCTGCACCGCGGCGTCGGAGTTCTGGAAGTACACGAAGTGCAGCTCGTCGTACTTCGGCGCGCCGCGCCAGTAGTTCTTGTTGGCCTTGAGCTTGATGAACTGCCCCGGCACGTGCTCGGTCAGCACGAACGGGCCGGAGCCCACGACCGGCATCTGGTCGTTGGCGTAGTTCTTGAGGTCGCTGACCTTCTCCCACACGTGCTTGGGCACGATCGGGATGTCCAGCGCCAGCATCGTCACCTGCGGCGCCTTCGTCCTGATCACCACGGTCCGGTCGTCGGGCGCGGTGACGGAGGAGAAGTTGGCGACGAAGCCGCCGTTCGCGGTCCGCGCGACCTCGTTGGTGAGCATCAGGTTGTAGGTGAACGCGACGTCCTGCGCGGTGATCGGCTGGCCGTCGGACCACTTCTTGCCGTCCGGGACGGTGAACGTCCAGGTGAGCTTGTCCGCCGAGGACTCCCACTTGTTCGCGATGCCCTCGGTGACCCGCTGGTCGTCGGCCGCGTACGCGGTCAGCGAGTCGTACATCAACCGGCCGACCTCGGTGCTCGACTGGAACACGGCCAGGAACGGGTTCATCGAGTCGATCTGCTGGACGATCGCGACCTTGAGGATCACCGGCCCCGCAGCGGTGGCGGGTGGTGTCAGCAGCCCCAGTGTCGTTGCTATTGCAAGCAACGCGCACGCTTTCACACGCACGAAATACCCCTCTTCCCCAGCAGCCCACCGCTACGTTACTCAGCTGTGCGGATCATGATCTCGGCGGACATGGAAGGCGCCACCGGAGTCACCTGGACCGGGGACGTCGTGCCCGGCACCGAGCAGTGGCAACGGTTCCGGCGGCTGTTCACCGGCGACGTCAACGCCTGCGTCGCAGGGCTGGTCGCGGGCGGCGCGAGCGAGGTGATCGTCAACGAGGCGCACTCGTCGCAGCGCAACCTCCTGCTCGAAGACCTCCACACCGGCGCGCGCCTGCTCACCGGCCGCCACAAACCGCTGTCGATGATGCAGGGCATTGACACCGGCGTGGACGGGGTCGTCTTCCTCGGCTACCACACCGGCGCCGGCGCACCCGGCGTCCTGGCCCACACCTACCTGGAGAACTCCATCACCGGCGTGTGGCTCGACGGCGTGCACGCCTCCGAAGGGCGCCTCAACGCCGCCCTGGCCGCCGAGCACGGGGTGCCGGTGCTGCTCGTCACCGGCGACGACCTCACCTGCGCCGACGCGGCGGCCTACGCGCCACACGCCGAACTCGTGGCGGTGAAGGAGTGCGTGTCGCGCTACGCGGCCGTGTGCCTGCCACCCGCCGTGGCCCACGCACGCATCACCGAGGCCGCCACCACAGCCATGGCGGCCGCCGGACGATCAGAGGGTGCCGTGTCGGCGCACCGCGTCGAGGTCGAGTTCGACGCCACGCACCTGGCCGACGCCGCCGCCGTCGTGCCCACCGTCGAGCTGACCGGCCCCCGCCGCGTCGGGTTCGACGCGGCGTCCATGACCGAGGCGATGAAGGCGTTCAAGGTCGTCACCCACGTCGCGGCGGGGGCGATCGAAGGCATCTACGGCTGACCGTAGGGTGACGGCATGACGCTGGACGTGGCGCAGCTGTGCGCGCAGCTCATCCGCTTCGACACCACCAACCGCGGTGGCGGCGACTGCGCGGGCGAACGCGAGGCCGCCGAACACGTCGCGGAAGTCCTGCACGACAACGGCGTCCCGACCACCCTGCTCGAACCCGCGCCGCGCCGCACCAACGTCCTCGCCCGCATCCCCGGCACCGACCCGTCGCTGCCCGCCGTGCTGGTCCAGTCCCACCTCGACGTCGTGCCCGCCGACGCGGGCGAGTGGAGCTTCGACCCGTTCGCCGGCGAGATCCGCGACGGGTTCGTGCACGGCCGCGGCGCGGTCGACATGAAGGACATGGCCGCCATGACGCTGGCCGTGGTCCACCGCTGGCACACCGAGGGCCGCCGGCCGCGCCGCGACGTGGTGCTGGCGTTCGTCGCCGACGAGGAGGACCAGGGCGCGCACGGCGCGCACTGGCTCGTCGAGCACCACGCCGCCCACTTCGCCGGGGTGCAGGCCGCGATCAGCGAGTCCGGCGGGTTCTCCTTCGAGGCCGACGGCGTGCGGCTCTACCCGGTCGGCACCGCCGAGCGCGGCACGTCGCACATGAAGCTCACCGCCGTGGGCCGCGCGGGCCACGGATCGCGCAAGAACCCGCAGAACGCCGTGACCGCCCTGGTCACGTCACTGGCGCGGATCGCGGCCCACGAACACCCCGTGCGCCTGACGCCCACGGTCGAGGCGTTCCTCGTCGGCGCGGCCAAGGCACTCGGCGTGGAAGTGGATCTCGACGACGTCGACGCCACCATCGCCCGCCTCGGACCCGCCGCCAAGCTCGTCGAGAACACCGTGCGCTGCTCCGCCACGCCCACGATGCTGCAGGCCGGGTACAAGGTGAACGTCATCCCCGGCACCGCCACCGCGCAGCTCGACGTCCGCACCCTGCCCGGCACGGTCGCCGAGCTCGAAGCGACCATCGACGCGTTGCTCGAACCCGGCGTCACCCGCGAGTTCCTCGAACACCAGCCGCCCGTGGAAGCACCCGTCGACACCGCGTGGTTCGCCGCGATGGCCGAGGCGCTGCGCGACGAGGACCCCGACGCGGTCGTCGTGCCGTACTGCCTGGGCGGCGGCACCGACGCCAAGGCGTTCAGCCGCCTGGGCATCCACTGCTACGGGTTCGCGCCGCTGTCGCTGCCGGCCGGGTTCGACTACCGCGCCATGGCCCACGGCGTCGACGAACGCGTCCCCGTCGAAGGCCTGGAGTTCGGCGTCCGCGTGCTGGACCGCTTCCTGTCGAGCTGACCGCCGCTGCGCCAGCTCCTGCACCGGCGTCGGCAACGTGGTCTCGAAGTCGATCAGCTTCGCCCACGTCGGCGTGATCACGATCCGGACCATGCCGTCGTCGTAGAGCGAGCGCACCTCGCGCTCCCACTCCACCCGCTGCCGCGCCGACATCTCGTAGCTGCCGTTCATCCGCAGGAACTCCTCCGGGATGCCGTCGACCGGGTCCAGCTCGGCCGTGCCGCGGATCAGCAGGATCTTCGGCGGGTGCACCTCGGAGTCGAGAAGTCAGCGCCACCACCGGGTTCGCCCGCAGCGAGTGCAGCTTCGGCGCGTTCTTCGACGTGCACAGCACGACCTGCTCGCCGTTCCAGGTGAACGCGATCGGGATCGAGCGCGGCGTGCCGTCCTTGGCCACGTACGCGAGCCTGGCCAGGTCACGGGCCAGCAGCTCACGGCTCAGCGGGCGGTTCAGGACCTCGGCGATCTCTTCTGTCGTCATGCCACCGGGACGCGGCCGGCCCGCTGTTCTCCACATCCCGCGCCAAGATTTTCAGCGGGGCGGCAACGGCAGCGGAACGGCGGGCAGACCGTCGATGCTCGCCTGGTTGTACGGCTTCTTACCGGTGTACTCGCGGAACTCCTCGTCGGACTTGCGGCCGAAGTAGTCCGCGTGCAGTTCGCGCTCGCCGCGGTAGTCCATGAACGGCACCGCGAACCCGCACGAGTCGGAGATCAGCTCCGCCGTCACCACGATCACCGCCCGCAACGCCGGCCCGTCCGCGTCACCGAACCCCGCCACCAGCCCGGCGAACCGCGGGTCGTCGCGGAACACCGGCTCACCACGCCCGTGGATCCGCAGGACGGTGGGCGGGCCCTCGAACGAACACCACATCAACGTGATGCGGCCGTTCTCCCGCAGATGCGCGATCGTCTCGGCGTGACTGCCGCCGAAGTCGAGGTAGGCCACCGTGCGGTCGTCGAGGATCCGCAACGTGCCCTCACGGCCCTTGGGCGAGAGGTTGACGTGCCCGTCACCGGCCAGCGGCGCGCTGGCCACGAAGAACACCTTCTGGCTCTCGATGAACTCCCACAGCCGAGGCTCGATCCGCTCGTAGTCCTTACCCATGATCCGCAGTATCGACGGCCCGGCGGAACCTGTCAGCCGTGAATCCCAGGTGCTGAACCAGCTCCGGCCGGGACGGCCTGAGCGACGCGTAGTTCTACTGATGTGATCGCGCCGCGAGGTGCCGCACGCTGGTGACATGACCACCGGGCGGAACCTGGCAATGCACGTCGCAGCTCTGGTGCTGTCGGTCTACCTGCGACTGAGCTGGGGCGGGTGGGAAACGCTCGCGTTCGCCATGTCGATCATCGGGCCGGTGATGATGCTGCTGCCCAGCCTTGTGTCGTTGGGGATGCTGGGGCGCGATCGGCTCGGTGCGAACGTGTGGGTGCCGCTGGCGGCCGCGTCCGGTTCGATGGTGCTGGCCAGCGCGCTGCTCGTGGGGGCGGGCGACGTGCCGCAGTCGACCATTCCCCTGTTCGAGTTGTTGAGGCTGCCGGGGAACCGCGACGACTGGGGAGCCTGGACCACGCCCGTTGCGCTGGCCTGCGCGCTGGCCTACCTGGTGTTCCTCGGCTGGGCGCTGCTCGAGGTCGCGGCATCGAGCAACGCCTCCCGAGGAGGACGCCCGATTTTCCGGTGATCCCGGGTCGGCCCCGCCGGCCGCGAGCATCTCGGCCGACCGGCAGGGGGTCACGCCCGCCCCGACGCCGCCTTCGCCGCCCGCTCCACCCGCTCCCGGTAGGCCGCCCAGTCCTGGTCGGGCAGGTTCGACACCCCGTCGCGCAGCCCGGCCATCCCGTCCAGCCCCTCGCGCAGGATGTCCACGTGCCCCGCGTGCCGGTTCGTCTCCGCGATCATGTGGACCAGCAGCAGGTGCAACGTCACGTACCGGCGTTCCTCCGGCCACCACGGCACCACCCCCGGCGCGTCCAGCGGCAGCTCGGAGATCACGCTGTCGGCGAACTCCGCGACCCGGCCGTACAAGGCGAGAACGTCCTCACGCGACTCGTCCGCGGTGGCGAACATGTCCGCGTTCGGATCCGTGCCGTCCACGATCCGCTCCAGCCACGGCAGCGTCTCGGGGAACTTGCGGCCCATGCAGTCGCCGAAGTACTCCTGCTCGACGGTGGCCAGGTGCTTGACCAGACCCAGCAGGTTCGTGCCGGTGGGGGTGAGCGGACGGCGGGCGTCGTACTCGGACAGCCCGTCGAGCTTCCACCGCAGCACCTCGCGGGCGCCGCGGAGATAGCGGTGCAGTTCGGCTTTCGGATCTGAGGCCATGCCGGTCAGCTTTTCAGAGCACCCGCCGAGCCGGACCCGATTTTCCGCAATCCGAGCACCAGCAGGTCCAGGTGGTCGACCACCGGCCCGGTCTTCACCAGCGCGGCCCGCGCCAGCCGCGCGCGCCCCGCCTCGAACTCCGCCGCCGACAGCGACCGCAGCAACGTGTCCGCCTCCTGCCGCACGTCGGAAGCCTTCTGCGCCAACGACTCCGCCGTCACCTGCGGCACCGCCTCCAGCCGGTCGACGACGAACCCCAGCCCGTCCGCCACCTCCCGCACCGAGGGAAACCCCGCCAGGCCCCGCACCGCCTCGGGGAAGAACCGGAACAACCCGATCCCGTGGTGGCGCTCCCGGAACAACGACCGCAACACCACCACCCCGCCCGGACGCAGCACCCGCCGCAACTCCGCCCCGGCGGCCGGCAGATCCCGCACGTGATGCACCACGGTGGACATCCACACGACGTCCACCGACGCGTCCGGCAACGGGATCGCCTCCGCGCGCCCCTCCAGCATCAGCAGCCCCGAAGCCGACCTCATGTCCGCCGACGGCTCCACCGCGACCACCCGCACGTCCGGGAACCACGCCCCGAACGCCCGCACGAACAACCCCGTCCCGGCCCCCAGGTCCAGCACCGTCCGCCCCGGCAGGAAGTACGGCGCGACCGCGTCCCGCCACGACGACAACCCCGTCAGCGCGATCTCCCTGGCCACCCGGTACGAGGCGGCCTCCACAGCGTCGTAGCGCGTCATCCGTCCAGGCAACCGCACCCACAGCGCCCGAAGCGCGCGTCTGAGCACAAAGTCACCAATCCCACCTGATAACCCCATACGGATGGCGGGATGACAGTGGCCCTTCACACGCACTTCACTTGGCGGAGCCATGTCCCTGCCGTGGTAGGAAAGGGTTGCCCTGCATGCGAAAGAACCACCTCAGACCCCTGATCGGGGTCACCGTCGCCGCGAGCGTCGTGTTCGCCATGGGAGGCGTGCCCACCGGCGCGGCCCCCGGCGCCCAGGAGACGTCCACGAACTACCAGGTCAGCAACGTCCGCACGGTCGACCAGCGCACCAAGCTCGCCAAGTCCGGGGCCGCGATCGACTCGGTCGAGGAACACGGCATCGTCGTGATCACCGCCACCGAGCGGGAGGTCCGCAACCTCAAGGCCCAGGGCTTCGAGGTCACCGAGCTGCCCAAGCGGATGGAGGCCAACTCCGAGATCGGGCCGTTCGACTTCCCCGCCGCCGACTCGAACTACCACAACTACGCCGAGATGACCGCCGAGATCGACTCGGTCGTCGCCGCGTACCCGAACCTGGTCTCCAAGCAGGTCATCGGCAAGTCCTACGAGAACCGCGACATCGTCGCGCTCAAGATCAGCGACAACGTCGGCGTCGACGAGGACGAGCCGGAGGTGCTGTTCACCCACCACCAGCACGCCCGTGAGCACCTCACCGTCGAGATGGCGCTGTACCTGCTCAACCAGTTCACCAGCCAGTACGCGACCGACGCCCGGATCAAGGGCCTCGTCGACAGCCGCGAGATCTGGATCATCCCGGACGTCAACCCCGACGGCGGCGAGTACGACATCGCGACCGGCACCTACCGGTCGTGGCGCAAGAACCGGCAGCCCAACGCCGGTTCGAGCAACGTCGGCACCGACCTCAACCGCAACTGGAACTACAAGTGGGGCTGCTGCGGCGGCTCGTCGGGCAGCACCGGCAGTGAGACCTACCGCGGGCCGAGCGCGGAGTCCGCGCCCGAGGTCAAGGTCGTGGCCGACTTCGTGCGCGGCCGCAACGTCGGCGGCAAGCAGCAGATCACCGCGTCCATCGACTTCCACACCTACAGCGAGCTCATCCTGTGGCCGTGGGGCTGGACCTACGACGACGTCGCACCGGGCCTGACCCAGGACCAGCGCGACACGTTCGCCAAGATCGGCCAGGACATGGCCGCCACCAACGGCTACACGCCCGAGCAGTCCAGCGACCTGTACATCACCGACGGCTCGATCCCCGACTGGCTGTGGGGCTCGCAGGGCGTGTTCGCCTACACCTTCGAGATGTACCCCGGCTCGTCCGGTGGCGGCGGCTTCTACCCGCCCGACGAGGTGATCCCTGCGCAGACCTCCCGCAACAAGGAGGCCGTGCTGCAGCTGCTGGAACGCGCCGACTGCCCGTACAAGGCCATCGGCAAGGAGCAGCAGTACTGCGGCATCACCCCGCCCAACCCCGGCAAGTACTTCGAGAACACCACGGACTTCCCGATCAACGACAACACCACGATCAACTCGCCGATCACGGTGTCGGAGGTGACCGGCAACGCGCCGGCCACGCTCAAGGTCGGCGTGGACATCAAGCACACCTACCAGGGCGACCTGAAGGTCGAGCTGATCGCCCCGGACGGCACCTCCTACGTCCTGCACAACCGCACCGGCGGCGGCACGGACAACATCAACACCACCTACACCGTCAACGCCTCCAGCGAGGTCGCCAACGGCACCTGGCAGCTGCGGGTCAACGACAACGCCAACCAGGACACCGGGTTCCTCGACAAGTGGAGCCTGCAGTTCTGACGTGACGGGGTCAGGGCGTCGGCATGCCGGCGCCCTGACGCTCGTAGTCCTTCACGTCCATCGAGTCGTGCAGCCGGATGCCCTTCGAGTTCAGCTTGGCCAGCGGCCGCACCAGCCACGACGGCAACGACGTCACCAGCTGCATGCCGCGCACCAGCGTCCACACACCCGCACGCGTCGTCGGGATCAGCGTCTTCGCCACCCCCAGCGCGAACGCCCTGCTGGCGTGCACCAGGTCCCGCATCTCGTGCTCGTAGCGCGCGAACGCCGCCTCGTGGTCCGAGCCCGACGACAGCTCACCGGCCAGCACGTACGCGCCCAGCACCGCGAGGCTCGTGCTGCCGCCGATCGCCGGGCCGGGGCAGTAGGCCGCGTCGCCGACCAGCGCGACCCGCCCGCGCGACCAGTTGTCCTCCCGCAGCTGCGTGATCGAGTCGAAGTAGAACACCCGATCGCTGTCGAGGTAGCTCAGCCACTCGTCGACCTGCGGGTGCAGACCCGCGAACGCCTCCCGCAGCAGTTGCTTCTGCCGCGCCACGTCCCGGTGGTGGTACTCGAGCTCGGGTGAGCGGAACAGGAACACCGCCCGCGCGTCGTCGATGTGCCGCGCCCCGTAGACCTGCGCACTGCGCCCCGGCCCGATGTGCCCGGACATCGCTCCCGGCACCCCCAGCTCCCGCGGCACCGACAACACCGCGAGATACGCGCCCGTGAACGTCTTCGCGACCTCCCCGAACACCAGCCGCCGCACGTTCGAGTGCAACCCGTCCGCCCCGATGACCAGGTCGAACCGCCGCGCCGGCGCCACCTCGAACGTGACGTCGCCGTCCTCGCCGATCGAGGTGATCGAGTCGCCGAACAGGTACTCGACGTCCTCCCGCCCGGCGTCGTAGTAGATCTCGCTCAGATCGTCGCGCATCACCTCGACGTGCCGGTCGGACGCGGCGGCGAAGATCTTCGTGACGTCACCGGTGATGGGCTTGCGCGTGCCCTCGCGCAGGAACGACAGCCGCTCGGTACCGGTGGCCAGCGACTCGATGCGCGGCAGCACGCCCATCTTCTCCGAGATGTCCATCGCCGGTTTGAACAGGTCCACCGCGTGCCCGCCGGTCTTGCGCAGCACCGGTGACCTCTCCACCACCGTCACCTCGTGCCCGTGGCGAGTGAGCCAGTAGGCGAGCACCGGACCCGCGATGCTGGCGCCGGAGACGAGAATCCGCACCTCAACCCCCCTTACTTAACGGTCGGTAAGTGACCCGTCCGCGAGCCTACACCCACACTTACCGACCGTTAAGTAAGATTCGGCCGTGGCCAGACAGTCCGACACCAGACAGCGGATCCTGCAGACCGCGCGCGAACTGTTCGCCACCAAGGGCGTGCAGCAGACCAGCCTGCAGGAGATCGCCGACCGCCTCGGCATCACCAAACCCGCGCTCTACTACCACTTCTCCTCACGCGAGGAGCTGATCCGCAGCATCGTGACCCCGCTGCTCGACGACGGCGAGGAGTTCCTCACGCGCATGGAGCAACGCGGCGACGTGCCACCCCGCGAGCTCGTCGAGGGCTTCTTCGACTTCCACCACCGCCACCGCGCCGACGTCCTGCTGCTGCTCACCGAGATGACCACCCTCGCCGAGCTCGGCCTGATCGACACCGTGCTGGCCTGGCGGGCCCGGCTCACCCGGATGATGTTCGGACCGGAGCCCACGCTGGAACAGGAGACCCGCGCGGTGCTGGCGTTCGGCGGCACGCAGGACTGCACCATGCAGTTCCCCGACGCGCCGTTCGACGAACTGAAGGCGGCGACTGTGAAAGCCGCGTGCGCCGCGCTGGGAATCAGCTGACCGAACGCGCCCACATGCCGACTTAGGATCAGCGTCGACGAGGTGAGAACCCGGTCTCGAAACCGGTCTCACCGGCCGTGGACGCGAGGTAGGGTCCGGGCACCGAATTCACGCGGGGAGAGAAATGCGCGCCGTCGAGATCAGACCCGGGGTCCGGATCCGCTGGGTCGAAGTACCGGGCGCCACGCCCGCTCGCGTCTACCTGCACGGCCTCGGCGCGTCATCGGCGCCCTACTACGCCGAAGCCGTCGCGCACCCGCTGCTCGCCGGCCGCCGCAGCCTGATGATGGACATGCTCGGCTTCGGCATCAGCGACCGCCCCACCGGCTTCGCCTACTCCCTGGAGGGCCACGCCGACGCGCTCGCGGTGGCACTGGCCAAGATCGGGCTGCGCCGCAGCGAGATCATCGGCCACAGCATGGGCGGCGCCGTCGCCATCGTGCTCGCCGCCCGCCACCCCGAGATGGTGCGCTCGCTCGTCCTCGTCGACCCCCACGTCGACCCCGCCACACCCGCGCTCGGCGCCCCCGGCAGCCGCGGCATCGCCGCCTACGGCGAGGCCGACTTCCTCTCGCACGGCTTCGACCGCGTCCTGCGCGACGTCGGCCCGCACTGGGCGGCCACCATGCGCATGGCCGGCCGCGAAGCCCTCTACCGCAGCGCCGTCGACCTCGTCCGCGGCACCTCGCCGACCATGCGCAAGCTGTTGCTGGAACTGGAGATCCCGCGCGTCTTCCTGCACCCCGAGGACGCCCCGCCCTCCGGTGCCCGCGAGCTGACCGCGGCCGGTGTCCAGGTCATCTCCGTGCCGAACACCGGCCACAACATCATGATCGACAACGTCGAGGGCTTCGCCCGCGCGGTCGCCCAGCAACGCCTGTCGGTCTAGAACCTCAGCAGCGGCGGCCGGTGTAGGCGCTCCAGCCGTCCTCGCCGAGCGCGACCAGGCCCATGGCCCGCGTGCACCGGTTGACGGTGTTCGTGGGCTTGGACCACACCTCGCGCTGGTTGAGCCGTCCGGTGACCTTGCCGTGGTCGACGTTGTCGTCGGTCGTCACCGCGGTGACGACGTGGAAGTCGTCGTGCCGCGAGGCCCAGTCCGCCCACACGAACACGTAGCTCCAGTTCGTGCCGCAGCCGGCGAACTGCTTGACCGACGCGGCGGTCGTGCCGTCGGCGAACTTCACGTACGCGGTCGAGCCGATCTGCTGGGCCGACGAGCAGCCCGGCGGCGTCTCCGCCTGCGCCACACCGGGCACGAGCAGCGTCGACACCGCGGCGGCGGTGATCAGTAGTGCCTTCTTCATGATCGGCACTCTCGCACCGGCCACTGACATCGCGCTGACACCTCACCCGGAATCGGTGTAACGGCCCACGATTCACGGCGACTTCCGCATTGACCGACTACGCGAAAGCAGGTGGGCAATGCCCTCGACGCACACGAGCGCCGAAAACTGGCCGAAACTCCGGCACACCCTCAAGAACAAGCTGAACACCATCTCGTTCGACGAGAAGAAGGTCGCCGTCAACTACAGCGGCAACGGAGCGTGGGTGTATCTCGAAGGCATGCTCGTGACACTCGGCAAGGAGGTGTTCGAGGCGCACATCACCATCACCAAATCACCGGTCTCGAACACCAAGGTCGACAGCGACCCCTGGGAGTTATGCCACCTCACGCTGACTCGCGCCCACAACAACCACGTGTTCTACAAATGGGACGAGAACGCCGCTACGTTCACGCAGACCACCGAAGTCATCGACCCCGAAGGCAAACACCGCGCCGCCAAGGACCACTTCCGGATCGCCGACTCCCAGATCAACGACCCCGCCCTCGCCAACGCCGTCAAAGCTGACATGCGGCTGATTCTCGACGATCTCGTCTGAGACCGGCCCGCTGTTTCAGCGCCTTTTCCCGGCACCTGCCTGACTCCAGTGCGCCGGACGGGTCAACGAATTCGGCAGTTTCGTCCTCGCGTCTCCGCGCGCGGCGTTGACCTGCGGCTGCGTCAGGAACAGGCAGGTGCTCAGATCCGCCCCCGACAGGTCGGCACCCCGCAGATCGGCACCGATCATGTCCGCCCGCGACAGGTCGGCGTTGGCGAGGTCCGCGCCGATCAGGTAGGCGCCGCGGAAGTCGGCGTTGCTCAGGTTCCTGTTCCGCAGCCGCGCGCCGATCAGGTCCGCGCCCCGGTACGACTTCGCGCTCGCCCGCAGCCGCTCACTCGTGCGCAGCAGCAACACGTTCACCTTGGCGCGGATCTCCGCGACGTCGAGCCGCAGGATCTCGTCCGGGTCCGCGACCGTGTGCCGTTCCACCTCCGCGTAGGCCTCACCGAGATCGTCGTGCGGATCGAGGCGCCGCGCCTCCGCGAGGTACCAGAGCAGTTCGTGCAGCTGCCGCACGACCGGGAACACCGCGAACATCTTCTGCCGCTCGCCGGTGCGCCAGTCGTCGCCCCCGAACACCACCTGTGACACCCGCTGGCCCGCGCCGAAGCAGTCGTAGACCGTGCAGCCGGGATATCCCTTCTGCCGCAACGAGTCGTGGATGCCACAGCGGTGATCGGCCAGCAGGTTGCGGCACGGCGTCCCGGCGTCCTTGGTGGCCGCGAAGTCCGCCGACTTCGCGAACGGCAGCGCCACACAGCACAGCCCGAAGCAGTTGGCGCAGTCGCCCTTCAGCTCATCCATCGGTGATCAGCCTACGCACCTTCACTCCCGCCGCCCTGCCTGGCGCAACGCCCGCAGCTCGGCGGCCGTCTCGTCGAGCTGACGCTCCGCCCGTTCCGCACGGGCCAGCGTCTGCGCCCGCGCGTCCTCCACCGCGGCCAGCGCCTGCCGCACCGCCGCCACCTGGTCCGCACCTTCCTGCCTGACCTGCGCCAGCCGAGCGTCGAGCTCGCCGCGTGACCGCTCCAGCTCCGCCCGGACGTCCGCGGCGGCCTGCTCGGCCCGTTCCGCGCGCACCACCGCCTGGTCACGAGCCTTGGCCGCCCGGCTGACGGTCTCGGCCGCCTCCTGCCGAGCCAGCTCCGCCTGCGCGACGGCCTCGGCACGAGCCTGGTCGGCGGCCGCGGCATCCGCCCGAGCACGCTCGACCTGCACCTCGGCATCGGCTTCGGCCGCCTCACGCGCCCGGTCAGCCTCCGCCTTGGCCTCGGCACGGGCGTGCTCGATCTCCTTCGCGGCCTGCCTGCGCGCCTGCTCGGCGTGCTTCACCGCATCGGCCCGCGCCTGCTCCGCCGCCTCCAGCGCCTCCCGCACCTTCGCGTCCGCCTCGGCCCGGATCTCCTCGATCACAGCCGCCGCCTGCACCCGCACCTCGGCGATCGCCGCCTCGGCCTGCTCACCGGCGACCCGCGCCGCCTCCTGGGCCTCATCCCGCTCGGTCAACGCCCTGTCCGCGGCCTCGTCGGCTTCCTCCGCCGCCCGCACCGCCTGCTCGGTCATCTCCTCAGCGGCCTTGCGGGCCTGCTCCGCCTCGTGCCGGCGACGTTCGGCGGCCGCCAGCTCGGACTGCGCCTCGGCGACCCGTCGCGCGGCCTCGGCCTCCGCCGCCTGGACCATGCTCTCCGCGACGCTCGGATCCGCCATCGCGTTCAGCTCACCCACGGCCCGCCCGAGCGTCTGCGTCATCTGCTCGGACAGCACCCGGAAGCGGTCGAGGAGCTCTTCGGCCCTGATCTTGGCGGTACCGGAGACCCTCGGGAGATTCGTCACGGTGACGACCTCCAGGTTTTGCTCGGGCTCCGCGGCCAGCCGCTGCCGCTCCCGCCACGCCCGCCAGCGCGTGTGCTCGGGCAGGTCGCAGTACTCCGACGGCCTGCCGGGCCCGCCACCTCGGAAAACGGGGCGCTCACAGCCGGGGAAGTTGCAGCTCGTCTCCACCGCAATAGCGTAGCAGAGTTACGTGTGCAGTTACGTTATTCAACGCAACGCTACCCAATTGAGCACGAAAAGTCTGACCGCCGATAAGTGAACATTATCGGCGGTCAGGACTCTGGATGTGATCCGGCAGCGTGGTTGGTCTACGACGTCGGCTGGGAACATGAAGAGGCTTTCCGCCTCAGCCGTCCGAGCCGGCCCGGACCACCGCCAACCCTCCGAGCCGGACCGTGATGCCCGCCGGCCCGC
Source organism: Lentzea sp. NPDC004789 (assembly GCF_053601075.1). NCBI lineage: Bacteria > Bacillati > Actinomycetota > Actinomycetes > Pseudonocardiales > Pseudonocardiaceae > Lentzea > Lentzea sp. NPDC004789. Next base: position 245,101 of record NZ_JBSGBE010000010.1, read on the forward strand.
GCCGGGCCGAAGCGAGCACGCTGGACGGCCGACCGAGGCTGTCGCCCTGCTCCACCTCGATCGAGACCGTCTGCGCCCCTGCCGTGTCGAGCAGGTGGGCGGCCAGACAGCCGGTGCTGTTGGCGTTGGCGACGTCCTCGTCGACACCGATCGCCGGCGCGAACATCCGCGCCGCGGCCGGTCGGTCATCCACCGGCGGTACGTACACGAAACAGCCGAGAAGCCCGTACCGCCGGCACGCCGCTGCCAGCCGGCCGAGATGTGGGCGGACTCGAAGCAGCGCCGACCGGTCGTGGACCGGTACCAGCACGCGTGGTGCGCCGGGCGCGGCGATCCGCGGCACGTCGGCCGGATGCGGATCGTCCGCGGTGAGCCCGAGCGCGGCGACGATCTCAGCGCGCTCGTCCGGTTCCGGGTGACGCAGTGCGACGAGGCCCTGGTCGAACCACACCTCGATACCGGCGGGGCGGCGGATCGCGACGGTGTCGAACGTGCGCCCGCCGGTGTGCTGGCGGTCGTTCAGCTCGTCCAGCGCGGTGCGGGTCAACCGCACGGCCTGCGCGGCGACCGTGCCGTGGCCGCAGCCGGACAGTTCGGCGGTGGCGGTGAAGAACCGGACCGGCCGGCCACCGTCCCGCGTCCGCCCAAGGCCGAGGAACGCCGCGTGCGAGGTGCCGGCCGCGGCGGCGACCGCACGCCGGTCCGCGTCCGTCGCCGCCGGGTCGTCGTCGGTGACGGCTGTGGGGCTACCGCCGCTGCCGTCGCGCCGCACGCACGCGTCGACCACCGTGACGTTCGGCCAGGACATCGGTCAGGCGATGCCTTCGACGATGCGGAAGTCGCGCTCGAAGCCGTCGGGAAGTTCGGCCAGCGCCTCCTGGTAGGCCGCGCTCGCGCGTGCGGCGACCGCCTGTTCGAAGCTCTCGAACTCGATCAGGACGACGCGCTCGGCGATTCCGGCTTCGTGCGGGTCGACCCGGCTGCCGCCGCGGGCGAGGACCCGCCCGCCTGCGGCCTGGACGGCCAGACGTGCCAGTCCGTTGTAGGCGTCAAGCCTCTCGGGGTCCTCGATGGTGGGGTAGACGCTGACCCAGTAGCCCTTGGGCATGGAACCTCTCCGGTGTTGGGACGAGTGCTTCCCCGTCGAGTCGTTTCGAAATCAGAAACGCCGACTGGATGCTAGTGTTTCGAATAACGAAACGCAAGGAGGGTCCATGGCGACACCGCGTCCAGGAACACCGGTTCGCGGATCGACCACCGGCCATCCCCTCATGGCCGCGATGGACCTGTTCGGCCGTCGGTGGGCGCTGCGAATTCTGTGGGAACTGCGCGCGGGTCCGCTCGGCGCCCGCGCGCTGCTGGCACGGTGCGAAGGGCTGTCGTCCAGCGTCCTCTACCAGCGGCTCCGCGAACTCACCTCGAGCGGGATCATCGCTGCCTCGGCCGATGGCTACGAGCTGACCCGGCTGGGGACAGCGCTCCGAGATGCCCTCCGTCCGCTCGACGAATGGGCGATCACCTGGGCGCGGGAGCAAGGGCGCGACGACCAGGAGCCGGCGGAGACGTGAAGATCACGCCCCGGTGAGCACCTGAGTCCCTATGACGGAGAGCAGGGCGAGGCGTTCTGCGTCCTCGGTGTCGGGTTTGGCGGTGTAGACCATGATGCGCAGGTCGTTGCCGGCGACGTGGAGGACGTCGCAGTCCAGGGTGAGCGCGCCGACGGCGGGGTGGTCGATGGTCTTGCGGCTCGCTTCGTGCTCGGCGGCGCTGCCGGTGTCCCAGAGTTCGCTGAAGCGGGTGCTGCGCCGCCGCAGCTGGGCGATGAGGTCGTTCAGGGCCTGGTCGTTCGGGTAGAGGGCGCTGGTTCGGCGGAGGTCTGCCGCGACGAGCTGCTGGAGAGCGCCGTTGGATTCAGGGGTGTGGCGCACGCGGGTGGTGGAGGTGACGAAGGCACGCCAGGCCGCGTTGCGGTCGGGACCGGTCCACTCCCCCATGAGGGCGGTGTGGAGCGGGTTGGCTAGAAGCAGTGTCCAGGTGGCGTCGTAGACGGCGACCGGAGTGGTGGCCAAGCGGTCGAGGACGCGGTGAACGCCGGGGGTGATGTGGCGGGGGATCATGCCGGGACCGGGCACGGCGAGACCCGCGAGGCGGAAGAGGTGTTCGCGTTCACCGGAGTCCAGGCGCAGCGCGCGGGCGAGGGCTTCGACGACGGTGGGTGAGGGGTTGTGGGCCCGGCCCTGTTCCAGGCGAATGAGGTAGTCCGCGGAGATCCCGGCGAGCTGCGAGAGTTCCTCACGCCGCAGCCCTGGGGCGCGTCTGCGGCCACCTCCGGGCAGGCCGGCTTGCTCGGGCGTGACGCGGTCCCGCCAGGTGTGCAGGGCTTCGCCGAGTTCGCTGGAGGCCATGGCGTCATTGTGACAAAAGGGCATTATTTCTTTCCTGGTACTGATGGTCCCAGGAAAGAGCGTCTACTGGCTATTGGCGCGAATGGTGCGGACGCTGCGTTCGTGAACGGAACACCAGCATCGAAGAACGCTCCCGGGGACACCCCCCTCACGCGCAAGCTCGCTCTCGTCACCGGCGCGACCTCCGGCATCGGCGAGGCCTTCGCCGAACGCTTCGCCGCCGGCGGCTACGACCTGATCATCGCCGGCCGCCGCCGGGAACGCCTCGCACAGTTCGCCGCCGCCCACCCCGACGTCACCGTCCGCGCCGTCACCGCCGACCTCTCCACCGAGGAGGGCATCGACACCCTCGCGGCGATCTGCGCCACCGAACCGCTGGACGTGCTCGTCAACAACGCCGGCGTCTCCCACTACATGCCGCTGGCCGACCTGCCCGCCGGCAAGGCCCGCGAACTCGTCAACGTCAAGGTTCTCGCGCCCACCCAGCTCATGCGCGCCGCGGTCGGCCCCATGCAGCAGCGCGGCACTGGCACCATCCTGAACGTGGCGGGCATGATCGCCTTCTCCGGACCCGCGGACAAGAGCGTCCTGCCCCGCCGCGCCGTGTACGCGGGTACCTTGGCGTACCTGGTCGCGATGACCCAGACCCTGGCCGCCGAGGTCGAGGACTCCGGCGTCACCGTCGCGGTGGTCTGCCCCGGCGTGGTGGCCACCGAGTTCCACTCCTCGCAGGGGCTGGACCTCAGCGCCGTTCCCCGCATGAGCGCGGACGACGTCGTCTCCGGTGCCCTGCGCGGCCTGGAACTCGGCGAACGGGTCATCGCCCCCGGCGTCGAGGACGACCAGCTCCTGCAGGACGTCTTCACCGCCGACCTGAAAGCCTTCGGCGGCCAGTCGCCGGCGCTCGCCACGCGCTACGTCACGTAGCCACATCAGACGGCATGATCTTGCACGGGGACACCGACCGGCGTGGGGGACACATGGGCATCGACTTCGACTACGAGTTCCACGTGCACCGGCGGGATTCCGGCCGCTTCCTGGCGGCGGTCGCGGAGCTCTGCGACCCGCAAGGGACACGATGGACCAACGTGCTTCTCCCCGACGGCGGATCGGTGCGGTTGCCAGGCACTCATGGGTTCGTGAGCGGCAAAACGGTCGCCATCACCGACGGTGCGAGGGAGAGCTTCGACCTGTCCCTCTGCTTCCCGGTGGACGAGCCGTTGCGGGCTTACCAGGACGAGATGGATCTGGATCGCGGCGGCCGGGTCGTGGTGGGCTACATCTACCTCACCATCAGCGACACCCACGCCCTGCTGCCGGACCACCTGAGGTTCGGGTTGATGCCCGCGACCAACTCGCAGAGCCGGCTGTTCCTGATCTCGTCGTCCGTCCGGGAGACCTTCGCGACGCTGGCGCTGTCGACCGGCGCGTCGCTGTGCCTGCTCGACAGCGAACTGGGCGGTCCGCAGATCATCGTGACGGCGCTGGGGCAGCGCGTCTCCACCCGAGTGCCCGGACCGTGCCTGCTGTGGAACGCCCGCGGGCACACCGAGGAGGCGTTCGAGGAGCTGTCGTCCCTGCTGGCCGGACAGCCTCTGGACCAGGCGAAACGGATCATCGGACCGCAGCACCCGCAGTTCCCGGCGATCGTCGAAAGCATCACCGAGTACGCACGGGTGCCGCAGCACGTCTGGATCGGCCCGTGAACCGCGCCTACCTGGTACCGACCGCGCGCAGCGTCGCGAGCACCAGAGCCTGAGTGACCGTGACGATCTCACTCACGCGGACCTGCTCGTGCGGGCTGTGCGCCAGGCGGACGTCACCGGGCCCGTACTGCAACGTTGGGACGCCCGCCCCCGCGTACAGCCGGAGATCACTGCCGTAGGGAGCACCGCGCTCAGCAGGCCGCGCCCCGGTGACCTCCGCGTGCGCGGCGCCGACCAGGTCCGCGAGCGGATGCCCGGCAGCGAGGCGGCCGCTCGCGAACTGACCACCGGGCCACGTCACGGTGGCGGGGTGCGCGCGCAGCCACGGATCCGCCGCGCAGGCTTCGGCCACGCACTGCTCCAGGTCCGCACGGGCACCGGCGGGGTCCTCCCCCAGCCGCACGCCCAGTCGTCCCTCGGCCACCAGCAGGTCGGGCACGGTGCTGGCCCAGTCGCCGGCCCGCACGGTGCCGACGGACAGCGGGTACGGGACGGGGTAGTCGGCCATGAGTGGGTCGCGGTCGACGTTGCGGCGGGTTTCCAGCCGGGCGAGCGCCTGGTGGATCGGCAGGTAGGCGTCGATCGCGCTGACGCCCACGTACCGGGTGCTGCCGTGGGTGGCGCGGCCCGGGACCTCGATGCGGAACGTGAGCGCGCCGGCGTTCGCGGTCATGAGGGCACCGCTGGTCGGTTCGGTGATGATGCAGGCGTCGCCGGTGTGGCCGCGCTGGAGAGTGCCGAACGCGCCGAGGCCGCCGTCCTCCTCGCTGACGACGAAGTGCGCCGACACCTGCCCCCGCAGCCTCACCTGCGCCGCGCGGATCGCCGCCAGTGCGGCCAGGATCGCCACGACACCGGCTTTCATGTCGCACGCGCCGCGGCCGTGCACCACGTCTCCGGCGACGCGCGGGCGGAACGGGTCGCCCGCCCACTGCGCCGGGTCGCCGGGAGGAACGACGTCGACGTGCCCCTGCAGGATCAGCGTCGGTCCGTCGCCCTGGCTGCTGCCCACCAGGCCCCAGGCCTCGGTGCGCGGGGCCTCGCCGCCGGGAAAGTCGGGGTGCGCCCGCAGTTCGGGCAGGTTCATCGACCACAGGTCGACGTCGAGATCGGCCCGCTCCAGGTGCCCGGCCAGCACGTGTTGCAGCTCGGACTCCGCCGCACTGCCGGTCACGCTCGGCACCTCCAGCAGCTCCAGCAGGAGCCGGCCGATCGCCGCCTCGTCGACCGCGGCCAGGGCGGCCGCCTCCACCTCGCTCGTCGTCATGAGCCGTGAGACTAGGTTCGCGTGAACGATGCAAACAATTGCCATTTCCGGCGCATCATGCCGGATTCTTTGCAAAAATTGCCGTGTTGTGGCAAATCTTTGCGGCATGCCGCATCCTCGGCGACGTGGACACCATCGACGAAGCGGTCATCCAGTGCGTGCTGCACAACGCCCGCGCCACGTACGCCGAGATCGGCAAGGCGGCCGGGCTGTCGCCGTCCGCCGCCAAGAGGCGCCTGGATCGCCTGGTGGCGAGCGGTGCGATCCGAGGGTTCACCGCCGTGGTCGATCCGCAGGCGCTGGCGTGGCACACCGAGGCGTTCGTGGAGGTCTACTGCGCCGGCAACCCCACTCCCGCCGACCTGCGCCGCGCGCTGGAGGACATCCCCGAGGTCGTCGAGGCGTGCACCGTCTCCGGTGCCGCCGACGCGATGCTCTACCTGCTGGCCCGCGACATCCCGCACCTCGAACACGCCATCCAGCGCGTCCGCGCCACCGCCCCGATCCAGCGGACCGAGAGCGCGATCGTGCTCTCCCGGTTGCTGAGCCGGCCGCGCCTGTGATCTCGGGGCGCCGCGATGGTCAGCCGAGACGGCGGGACACCGGGAAGTCGAAGTAGGTGTCCGGGTAGGGCTCGCCGTTGAGGGTGAAGTGCCACCACTCCTCGGGCAGGTTGCGGAACCCGGCCCGCGCCATCGCCGACTTGAGCAGCTGCCGGTGCTCCCGGGCCTGCCCGGTGACGCGCGGGTCGTCGGTGTGCGCCAACGTGTCGAAGCAGTCGTACCCGGTGCCCATGTCGACGGTGTTGTCGGGGAACCGGTTGGGCGCGTAGCAGTTCACCAGCGGCTCCGCCGGCACGTACGGGCGTTGGGGGCGCGGCGGCAGCTGCACGATCGTCAGGTCCAGCGTCGACCCGCGGCTGTGCCCGGACTTCTCCGCGATGTAGCTGTCCTCGAACAGCCGCGTCTTGTCGACCCTCGGGTAGAACTCGGCCTTCATCCGCTGGTCGGCGAGATCGCGGGCCCACCGCACGAAGTGGTCGACGGCGCGTTGCGGCCGGTAGCAGTCGTAGACCTTGAGCGTGTACCCCTGCTTGAGCATCTCCCGCTGGACCGACCGCAGTGCGAGCGCCGCGGGCCTGGTCAGGATGCACAGCGGTTGCCGGTAGCCGTCGATGCGGGTGCCGACGAAGTTGTGGGCGGTGAAGTAGCGGATGTCGTGCATGATCGTCGGGTCGACGTCGCGCAGCACGACGAACCCGCCGGCGGCCTGGGCCGGCATCGCGAACGACACGGTCAGCAGCACGGAGAGCAGCAGGGCGCGCATGGCGTTCATCCAAGCAGCGCGCGCGTCACCGGCGCAGTCCCGAGACCGCTGAGCGGAACCGGAAGGAACCATGGAACCCACCCCGATCCACGTCCCCGACGCCGTCCTCGACGACCTGCGCACCCGCCTCGCGCTGACCCGTGCGCCGCTGGACGAGGGCAACGAGGACTGGTCCTACGGCGTCCCCGCCGCCTACCTCGGTGAGCTGGTCGCCTACTGGCGGGACGGGTACGACTGGCGCAGGGCCGAGGCCGCCATCAACGCCCACGACCACCACCAGGTGACCGTCGCCGGTGTCCCGGTGCACTTCCTGCGCAAGCCCGGCCGCGGCCCGAACCCCGTCCCGTTGATCCTCACGCACGGCTGGCCGTGGACGTTCTGGCACTGGTCGAAGGTGATCGGCCCGCTCGCCGACCCCGCCGCGTTCGGCGGCGACCCGGCGGACGCGTTCGACGTCATCGTGCCGTCGCTGCCCGGTTTCGGGTTTCCCGGTCCGCTCACCGGTTTCCCGGACGTCAACTTCTGGAAGGTCGCCGATCTCTGGCACACGCTGATGACCGAGACGCTGGGCTACCCGAAGTACGCGGCCGGGGGTTGCGACATCGGCGGCATCGTCTCCAGCCAGCTCGGTCACAAGTACGCCGACGCGCTGTACGGCATCCACATCGGCTCCGGGCTGCCGCTCGACTTCTTCACCGGCGACCGCGCCTGGGACTTCGCCCGCAACCGGCCTCTCACCGACGACCAGCCCGCCGAGATCCGCGCCCGCGTCATCGAGCAGGACCACCGCTGGGCAACGCACCTCGCCGTGCACGTGCTCGACGGCGCCACGCTCGCGCACGGGCTGAGCGACTCACCCGCGGGACTGCTCGCGTGGCTGCTCAAGCGGTGGCACGACTGGAGCGACAACGGCGGCGACATCGAGTCGGTGTTCACCAAGGACGACCTGCTCACGCACGCCACGATCTACTGGGCGAACAACTCCATCGCCACGTCGATGCGCTACTACGCCAACGCCAACCGCTACCCGTGGACGCCGTCCCACGACCGCACCCCGGTCGTGCAGGCGCCGGTCGGCATCACCTTCGTCACCTACGAGAACCCGCCGGGCGTCCACACCGCCGACGAGCGCGTGCGGGCGTTCAAGTCGGGTCCGCCGGCCGGCTGGTTCAACCACGTCAACGTCAACGCCCATGATCGCGGCGGCCACTTCATCCCGTGGGAGAACCCCGACGCGTGGGTGAGCGACCTGCGCCGCACGTTCCGCGGCCGCAGGAGCTAGGCGGTCGGCCAGGCCCGCAGCAGGGAGTCGAGCGCGTCCAGGGCACGTGTCCACGACGCCTCGACCCCGCGCGGGTGGCTGTGGAACGCCCCGGCGCGCTCCAGCGAGACGTATCCGTGGAACGTGCTGTGCAGCAGCCGCACGGCGTCGGTCTGGTCGGGTTCCCACAGGTCGTAGCCGCGCAGGATCGCGCGGGTCATCTCGGCGTGCCGACCGGCCGCGCTGGTCGCCGCGGTGTCCGGGTCGAGCGCCATCTGCGTCGCCGCGTACCGGCCGGGGTGTTCGTGGGCGTATCGGCGGTAGGCGTGGGCGAACGCCACCAGCGCGTCCTTGCCCGAACGGCCGGCCAGCGCGTCCGCGACCCGGTCCGCCAGCTCGGCGAGTGACCGCACCGCGAGGCGAACGCGCAGGTCGTGGGCGTTGCGGATGTGCGAGTAGAGCGACGCGTCCTTCACGCCGAAGTGCCGGGCGAGCGCGGACACCGTCACGTTCTCGAAGCCGACCTCGTCCGCCAGCTCCGCGGCCGCCTGCGTGAGGCGGTCGGCGGTGAGCCCCGCGCGTGCCATGCGCCACCCTTCCTAGGGTCCTTAATAATTTGCCTAGGACCTCTAGGTAAGCCTAGCGTCCCTGGTCGTGAAGCCGTTGACCGAACCCGACATCCGCGCGTCCTTCGTCAATTCCACCAAGGGCGAGGCGAAGCGCATGCACGTGCCCAGGGATCTCGCCGAACGACCGTGGGACGACCTGGACTTCCTCGGCTGGCGCGACCCGGCCGCACCCGACCGCGCGTACCTGGTGATCGAGCTCGAAGGCCGCGCCGTCGGCATCGCGCTGCGCAGGGCGGCGCAGACCGGGCACGCGCGCAAGACGATGTGCGCGTGGTGCCTGACCACGCATTCAGGGGACGGCGTGTCGCTGATGACCGCGCGCAAGGCCGGGAAGTCCGGGCAACTGGGCAACTCGGTCGGTGCCTACGTGTGCGCCGACCTGCAGTGCTCGCTGTACCTGCGCGGGAAGAAGAGCGCGGGACCCGGCTCGCGGTTCCGCGAGTCGATCACGCAGGAGGAGCAGGCCGCGAGGATCGTCACCGGGGTGGCGGCGTTCCTCGCGCGGGTGGAGTCCTGATCAGAGTTCGAGCACCAGCTCGGCTGTGCAGGCGCGGGCGCAGGGCCACGGGTCACCGCACTCGGTGCACCCGGTCGTCGCGGGCAGGTGAGTGTCGAGCACCTGGACCGCTCTGGTCCGGTAGCGCTCCAGGTCGGACTCCCAGTTGTGGCGGGAGGACGCGGTCGCACTCGTCATGGTCATCAGTCCTCGGGTTGAGCTGTCGGAGACCAGGATGCACCCGAGACGCACGAATTGGGCGGCAATTACGCCAAACGAAAGGTTTCGGCGGGTCGTCCTTCACGAGCGGCCGATCGGGGTTCCTGATGACCCCTGCTCAGGGTTCGTCAGGAACCGAACAACCATCGGGTGCAAATAGCGAATCACGGCCCGATCGCGGGGCATCATGTTCACATGGACATACCGGCGCTGGTGGCGGCGGCCGCGCGTGGTGACCAGAGCGCGTGGGACGCCCTGGTCAGACAGTTCACCGGGCTGCTGTGGTCGATCGCCCGCGCCTACCGCCTCAACGACGCCGACGCGGCCGACGTCGTGCAGTGCACGTGGATCAAGCTGGTCGAACACCTCGACCGCATCACCGAGCCGGAACGCCTCGCGGGCTGGCTGTCCACGACGGCGCGGCACGAGTGCCTGCAGCTGCTGCGCCGCAACGGCCGCCTGCCGGAACCGGCGGAGGAGATCGCCGACTCCCCCGACCCCGCCCCGGCCGTCGACCACGAGCTGCTGGTCCGCGAACGCAACGCCGCGCTCTGGCGCGTCTTCGAGGAGCTGCCCGACCGCTGCCGGAGCCTGCTGCGCGTGCTGATGGCCTCGCCGCCACCGGCCTACGCCGAGGTCGCGCTCGCCCTCGACATGCCGGTCGGCAGCATCGGACCCATCCGGCAGCGCTGCCTCGGCAGGCTGAAAGCGCTGGTCGCGGGCGTCGAAGTGCTGGAGGAGCGCTCATGAACGACGACGACTTCCTCGACGTCCTGCGTGCCGCCGCCGACGAGTTCGACCCGGTGCCGGCCGGTGTGCTGCGCGACGCGAGCGCGGCCCTGGCGTTGCGGACCCTGGACGCCGAACTGGCCGAGCTCGTCGAGTCCGAGGCCCTGGTGCGCGGCGACGGCCCGGCGACGCTCGCCTTCGAGTCGGAGCGGGTCGCGGTCAGCCTGGAGATCAGCGACACCACGGTGCGCGGGTTCGTCACGGGTGCCGAGGGGGAGGCGGTGGTGGAGACGCCGCGGTCACGCCGTGCGGTGCCCATCGACGACGGCTGGTTCACGGCGACGGAGGTGCCACCGGGGCTGGTGCGCGTCCGGGTGACGGCCGAGGACGGCACTCCCGTCGTCACTCAATGGGCTCGGCGATAAGACCTGAATTGAGCAATTCACGGCCGATATGACGACGCCGAACCGCGGACCGTCACGTATTTGCGGGCGATGCGGCGACTCCTCCTCTGGTACAAGGGGAGCCAGAAGGGGGAACCATGGTCTGCTTCATCCTGCCCGCGCACCTGGTCATCGAGCTCGCGGAAGCCGGCAACATCGAGCTGCGCGACGCCATTCCGACGCTGCTCGCCTCGGCCGCCCTGCGCGCCCAGCGCGCCACGCTCACCGAGGCGATCCAGTTCCTCGGCCTCGACGCCGGGCAGCTGCCCACGCCCGCCGCCGAGTTCAAGGCCGTGTACGACGTCCAGGGCGGCGACGAGCGCAACCTGCCCGGCGTGATGCGCCGCAAGGAGGGCGACGGCGTCGTCGGCGATCCGGCCGTCAACGACGCGTTCGACAACGCCGACCGGACCTACGACTTCTACCGCGACGTGTACGGCCGCCACAGCGTCGACGGCAACGGCCTCAAGCTCGTCTCGTCGGTGCACTTCGGCCGCGGCTTCGACAACGCCTTCTGGGACGGCACGCAGATGGTCTACGGCGACGGCAGCGGCAAGATCTTCCAGCCCGGCGCCCTCGCCCGCGACACCTCCGTCGTCGGCCACGAGATCACCCACGGCGTCGTCCAGTACACCGCGGGTCTGCGCTACCACAAGCAGTCCGGCGCGCTGAACGAGTCGATGGCCGACGTCTTCGGCTCACTGGTCAAGCAGCACGCGCTCGGCCAGTCCGCCGACCAGGCCGACTGGCTCATCGGCGCCGGCATCCTCGGCACGCAGCTGCAGGGCGTCGCGCTGCGGTCGATGAAGGACCCCGGCACCGCGCACCAGCTCGACCGCCAGCCCGCCCACATGCGCGCGTACGCCGACCTGCCCGACGACGGCAACCCGCGCAACGACAACGGCGGCGTGCACATCAACTCCGGCATCCCCAACAAGGCCTTCTACCTGACCGCGACCCGGCTGGGCGGCAACGCGTGGGAGCGGGCGGGCAGGCTCTGGTTCGACGCGCTCACCACGAAGCTGCGGGTGAACTCCGACTTCGCCGAGGCCGCTGCCGCGACGGTGGCGTCCGCCCAGTCGCTGTTCGGCGCGGAGGTCGCCGGCGTCGTGCGCGCCTCGTGGAACGACGTCGGCGTCAGCTAGCGAGCTCGGTGTGGATCGTGTCGCGGGTGACCGGATCGCCGCAGTGGTGGCAGACCAGGTCGACCTGGACCAGCTCGCCGCACGAGTGCCTGCGCAGCACGGCGGGACTGTCCACCGCCCACCTGTCGCCCCACTGCACCAGCGCCAGCATGACGGGGAACAGCTCCCGGCCGGCCTCGGTGAGGTGGTACTCGTGGCGCGGCGGGTGCTCGCTGTAGAGCCGTCGCTCGATCACCCCGGCGGCCTCCAGCTTGCGCAGCCGTTCGGCGAGGATGTCGCGCGACGCGCCCGTGTAGCCGGCGATGCGGGCGAAGCGGTGCACGCCGTAGCCGATCTCCCGCAGCGCCAGCAGCGACCAGCGCTCGCCGAGGATCTCCAGCGCGGCCGCGAGTGAGCACGGGCGGACCCCCACGGGCAGGTCCGCCATGCGGATTCCGGGCTGCGGTTCGGTCATCGTCTCAGCTTAACCGTGGTGTGTTGTGTTTTCCAACTTACTGGCCTACCGTCACGGCAGGTCGGTAGGAAAACACAACACGCTCACCACGAGGTGCAGATGACCGCCAAGCTCCCGCCCAAGCTGGCCGCGCACCCGTCGGTGCGCGCCGTCCTCGCCCAGCGCCGGCCGAGCCCGCCGGCCGTGATCGACGCGGCCTGGTTGCGCGAACTGTGCCTGGCGGCGGGCGCGGACGACGTGGCCGTGGTCAGCCTGGACCACCCGGACCTGGCCGGCGAACGCGAGCACGTGCTGGCCGCGTTGCCCGGCACCCGTTCGCTCGTCGCGATGGCGTTCCGGATGAACCGCGACAACTGCCGCTCCCCCGCGCGCAGCGTCGCGAACCAGGAGTTCCACCAGACCGACGAGCTCGCCAACCACGCCGCCCGCACCATCACCCGGTCGCTGCAGGACGCCGGCCACCGCGCGCTCAACCCGTCGGTCGGCTTCCCGCAGGAGATGGACCGCTATCCCGGACGCATCTGGGTGGTCGCGCACAAGACCGTCGCGGTGGCCGCCGGGCTCGGTGTGATGGGCCTGCACCGCAACGTCATCCACCCGAAGTTCGGCAGCTTCGTGCTGCTGGCCACCGTGCTGGTCGACGCGGAGGTGAGCGAGTACGGCCAGGCACTGGACTACAACCCGTGCATCGACTGCAAGTTGTGCGTCGCCGCGTGCCCGGTCGGCGCCATCCGCAAGACCGGCGAGTTCGACGCGCTGGCCTGCGCGACGCACAACTACCGCGAGTTCATGAGCGGGTTCACCGACTGGGTGCAGACCGTGGCCGACAGCGAGGACGCCGCCGACTACCGCTCCCGCGTCACCGACTCCGAAAGCGCCTCGATGTGGCAGAGCCTCGCCTCCCCGCCCGGCTACAAGTCCGGCTACTGCGTGGCCGTCTGCCCCGCCGGTGAGGACGTCCTCGGCCCGTACCTCGACGACCGCAGGACGTTCATGGACACCGTGCTGCGCCCGCTCCAGGACAAGACCGAGACCCTCTACGTCCTGCCGGGCTCGGCGGCGCGGGAACACGCCCGGCGCCGGTTCCCGCACAAGCCCGTCAAGGAGGTCACCGGCGGCTGGCAGCCCCCGGCCAAACGCGCCTGACCTATCGCGGGCGTATCGAAAAACGCATACGTCCCCGCAACGGTTCCCGGTCTTCGCTGATCGCATGACTACTGGGGGACAGTGGAGCCGGCGTTCGTTGCTGCGAGGTGTTGCCGCGGTGGCCGGTGCCGCCGCGGCAACACCGTTGCTGGGCGGAGTGGCCACGGCGCTGGGCGGTGGCGCGGACGCGTTGTTCAAGGCGGGCAGGTTCGAGGAGGCGGGCCGCGCGTACGAGGAGATCCTGCGAACAGATCCCGCGAACGTGCACGCGGCCCGCCAACGCGGCTACGTGGGCCTGCTGGCCAACAGGTTCGCCGACGCCGAGAAGTACCTCAAGACGGCGCTCGACCTGGCGCCCGGCGACCAGGCCGCCCACGGCTTCCTGGCCGACTGCTACCTGCGGCAGGACAAGCTCGCGCTCTCCGTGCCGCACTGGCGGGCGATCGGCGAGGAGTCCTACGCCAAGTGGTTCTCGGCGGTGCGCGGCGAGCCGTACCAGATCCAGGGCGACGTCGGCCGGGCCGAGCTGCAGAAGCTGGACCCGATGCCGCAGGTGGAGGCCTCGGTCAACGGCGGACCGCCGAAGCGCTTCACGTTCTACACCGGCGCCCCGACGCTGAGCCTGACCTCGACGCTCGCCGAGGAAGCCGGACTCAAGGCCGTCGCCAGCCAGGAGATCGACTTCGAGGGCGGCAAGATCTGGGCGTACTACGGGGTGCTGGAGTCGTTCAAGCTGGGCGGCCTCGAACTGCGCAACGTCCCCGTGGGCTGGTCCGCGACCGAGTCGGGCGAGGACGTCGACACCGACCACGACGGCATGATCGGCACGTGGGTCTTCTACCACCTGCTGACGACCTTCGACTACGCGAACCGAGCCCTCGTCCTGCGCCGTCCGACCCCCGAAGCGATCAGGGAGGCGCGCACGGGAGCCAAACCACTGCCGTTGTGGCTGGCCGCCGACCACTACCTGCACAGCCTCGGCAGCGTCGCCGGCTCCGGCACGCGCGTGGTGGGCACGAACTTCGGCGGCAGCGGCGAGATGGCCGCGGTCCTCTTCGGGGACACGGCCGAACGCCTCGGCGTCCGCACCGACCGCGGCCGCCCGCTGGAGACGTCCGCGCACAGCACGCCGACCGTCGTCTACCCGTGCTACCCCAAGGAACTCCGTGTCGGCAGTGCCGTCGCCAAGGAGATCTACTGCGAATCGCACCCGACCGCCGACACCGCCGGGCTCGGGTTCGACGTGCCGGCCGCGTTCTTCCAGTGCTTCTGGAAGCCTTACAGCGTCACGCTCGACTTCACCGGCATGAACCTCTACGTCAGGACTTGACCAGGCGCAGCAGCAGCGTCCACTGGTGGGCCGTGAGCGGGAGTTCGACCGACGGCGATTTGCTGTCCCGGACGCCGACGCCGCGGCCCACTTCGACGCAGTTGCCGTCGCTAGCGCTGTAGCTGCTCTTGCGCCACCTGGTCGTCATCACGAGCCTCCTCACCGATGATGTCGGTGATCAGCTTCCTCGTTTGCGACTCGTCCAACGCCGTCCGACTGAGTGACGTCACCACGGTGTCGTAGAGACCGACAGAAGGCTGATCTTCGAGGAAGACGTTAGCTCCCTCGCTCTCGACGTAGACGATCGGTGGGATCTTCTTGAACTGAAGCAGATCGAAGTCACCGGCCAGACCCGCATGCGGTCCGAATGCAGTCGGAATCAAGCGAATCGTGAGGTACGGCCGGACGGACAGACGCAGCAGGTGGTGATACTGCTCGGCCATGATCCCCGGGCTCCCGACCGGCAGCCGCAGCGCCTGCTCATGCATGAAGATCGTGACGGTTCGGTAGCCGTCGAGAACCGCCTTCTGACGGGCGGTCCGATTCTCCACCAGCGCTTGTGCCTCCTCTGGTGCCAACGGTTTAGCGAGGGCGAGGTGGCGCGTGTAGTCGGGAACCTGCAACATGCCGTGCACGACGTTCATCGACCACCCGGTGATGTTGGAGGCGATCTTCTCGTGCTCGCGGAGTGTGCGGGCACGGTCGGTCATGCCGGATTTGGTGGGCTGCAACCAGTCCCGGACGTTCGTGTCGTGATGCAGGGCCATCAGGTGGTCGAACTCGGCGGGCGGCGTGCGCAGCAACCCGAGAAGCTTGGCGAGTTCGATGTCGGTGGTGCCTTCCTTGCCGTTGACCAGCTCCGAGATCTTCGCCTCCTGCCAGCCCAGCAAATCGGCGGCGGCACGATTCGTCAGATCTGCCGCCCGCAGCAGCGCCCTTATCGCGTCGCCGAACTCGCGGCCGCGCACCGTGGATCTCCGCAAAGGCATGCGGGGACGGTAGAACCGGCGCTCCGTTTGGCTCCACCCGTTCAACGCAGATCAACCTGAAAGCATGCTGTTTGGCGGACTTCCAAACTCACGAAGGTGCCTGACCTGGTCGTGGGTGAGGCGCCGGAGCTCCCAGACGAGCTCGCCGACCTCCGGGTCAGGCGTGCCCTGCGGAGCGATGCCGGTCAGCGCTTCGAGCTCGTCGGCGGGGATGTTCAGCAGTACGGCGAAGTCACCGAGCAGGTCGGGCGTGAGTTGTGGAAGCGGCCCAACACCGGCGGCCTCGGCCCACCTCGTGGACCGCTTTCGCGATGACGCTCAGGGTCAGGTTCCGGTTGGCGAGCAGACCGAGGACGATCTGCCCCGGCGTCGAACCTGCCGGCCTGGCGATGCGCGTGGGTTTGGTGCGTTCCTGCTGCGGCAACGCGGCCGCGAGCGCACGGACCTCGGCGCGCTGTCCCGGCGGCATGGCGCAGCAGCCTGGGAATCTCGCTGCCCGCGTCAGGATCGAGCGGCGCCGACGCGTCCGATTCGTGCAACTTCTCCCCCACGTGACCCAGCGTAGGCGACACTGGTTACCCTGGATCACGTGCCCGGCACCCGCAGCTCACGAACCCGCGCGAACCTCGCGCGGCTGTTCGCCGTGCTCGCGCTGGTGGCCGCGGTGGCGATGATGCAGGGCGCCCCGTGCCGGACCGAGATCGCCTGGACCGCGCAGTGCCCCACGTCGAGCACCCAGGTGGTGGCGCACTCCGACCAGGTCGACGACACCGGCTGGCTCGACGCCGTTCTGCTGGCGGGCGCGTTCCTCGTGGCGGGGTTCGCCGTGCTGATCGGGTTCGCCGCGCTGCGGCGGGACGGGGCGTTCCGAGTTCCGCCGGTGCCTTCGCCCGTGTGGTCGAGTCCGTCACGTCGGCTGGAAGTGCGGCTGGCACAGCTCTGCGTGTTGCGCGCCTAGACCGGACCCGTTCTCCGGTCCTGTTCGCGCCAACCCTCGTGGAGTTCTGCCATGTCCAAGAACGCTCGATTGTCCCTGATCATCGTCGCCGTGGTGGCGGTGGTGGTCGCCGGTTTCCTCCTGTTCTCCCGCAACGACACGACTGCGGCACCGCGGTCCGGTGACGGCAAGGTGTCCGTGGTCGAGTACCTCGACATGGAGTGCCCGTCGTGCCGTGCCGCGTATGCCGGCGTGGAGAAGCTCAAGGTCGAGTACGGAGACCGGGTCACGTTCGTCGTCAAGCACTTCCCGATTCCCAGTCACCGCAACGGTGAGCTGGCCGCCGTCGCCGTGGAGGCGGCCGCGCAGCAGGGGAAGCGGGACGAGATGATCAAGCTGATGTTCGAGTCGCAGCCGGAGTGGGGCGGGCAGCCGACGTCGCAACGGGCGGTGTTCGTCGGGTTCGGGCAGCGGCTCGGGCTCGACCAGGCGAAGTTCGAGGCCGGGCTGGACGACAGCGCGCTGCGGGAGCGGGTGCTCGCCGAGCGGACCGAGGGGGCGAAGGCCGGGGTGCAGGGCACGCCGACGTTCTTCGTCGACGGCACCAAGTTCAGCGGCGCGCCGAGCTACGCCAACCTGAAGGCCGCGATCGAGCGGGCGCTGTCGTGAGGCCCGTGTCGTGGGTGCTGGCGATCGGAGGGTTCGTCGGGCTGGTCGCCTCGTTCGTGCTGACGGTCGAGAAGATCGCGCTGCTCAAGGACCCGTTCTACGTGCCGACGTGCAGCATCAACCCCGTGCTGAGCTGCGGTTCGATCATGCGGACGCCGCAGGCCGAGGTGCTCGGGTTCCCGAACCCGCTGCTGGGCATCGCGGGGTTCGCGGTGGTGACGACGCTCGGGGTGTTGCTCCTCGCCGGCGTGTCGTTGCCCAACTGGGTGTGGATCGGGCTGCAGGTGGGCGTGACGGCGGGCGTGCTGTTCGTGCACTGGCTGATCTACCAGTCGCTGTACGAGATCGGGGCGTTGTGCCCGTACTGCATGGTCGTGTGGGCGGTGACGATCCCGATCTTCTGGTACACGACGCTGCGCAACCTCCGGCCGTCGTTCCAGTACCACAGCGTCGTGCTGATCCTGTGGTACCTGGTGATCGCGGCCGGGGTGCTGCAGGCGTTCTGGTTCTACTGGTCGACGCTGGTCTAGCAGCAGTGATCGCCGCGCCAGGCCTCACTGCCCTCGTGCACGGCCACCGCGGCGATCACCAGAGCCGCCAGCGGGTCGGCCCACCACCAGCCGAACAGGCTGTTGACGGCGAGGCCGGCCAGCAGCACCGCGGACAGGTAGGTGCACAGCAGCGTCTGCTTCGAGTCGGCCACCGCGCTCGCCGAGCCGAGCTCGCGGCCGGCTCGGCGTTGCGCGTAGCTCAGCACGGGCATGACCAGCAGGGAGACGGCGGCCAGCACGATGCCGGTGGTCGAGTGCTCGGCGCGGTCCTGGCCTAACAGGGCCGCGGCGGACTCGAACGTCACGTAGGCCGCGAGGGCGAAGAAGGACACCGCGATCACCCTGAGCGCGGTGCGTTCGCGTGCTTCGGGATCGCTGCCGGAGAACTGCCACGCGACCGCGGCCGCCGACGCCACCTCGATCACGCTGTCGAGGCCGAACCCGATCAGCGCGGTCGAGGAGGCGACCGTGCCCGCGGCGAGCGCGATGACCGCCTCGACGACGTTGTAGGTGATCGTCGCGGCGACCAGGAGCCGGACGCGCCGGGTGAGCACGGCTTGACGGAGGTCAGTCATCGACGCACTCCGGCTGCGGGTCGACGGCGAGCACGACGTCGGCGAGCTCGGTGAGGGCGCGGGTGAGGCGCTGGTCGGCCAGCTCGTAGCGCACCTGGCGGCCCTGATAGGTGGCGGCGACGAGGCCGCAGCCGCGCAGACAGGACAGGTGGTTGGACACGTTCGACCTGGTCAGACCCAGTTTCTCGGCCAGCTGGGCCGGATAGCCCGGTCCGTCGAGCAACGCCACGAGGATGCGGCAGCGGGTCGGGTCGGCCAGCGCCTTGCCCAGCCTCGACAGCGCGGTCTCCCTGGTCTCACACGTCAGCATAGGCTGAACTATACAGCCGGTGCTGAACATAGGCTGCTAGCCCAGCACCGCGCGCAGCCCGTTGATCCCGGTGAAGTGGTGACCGCGCATGCCGACCAGTTCGGCGGCCAGCACGTTCTCCTGCTTGTCGTCGACGAACAGGATGTCGTCGCCGCCCAGCCGGTCGCGGCACCACTCGAAGGCCGCGCGGTCCGGTTTCGCGTGGCCGATCCGGCACGAGAAGCCGAGCACCTCGAACAGCTCCAGCCAGGCGTGCGTGCGCTCGAAGTTGCGCGCGTGGTCCTCGGGGATGTTGGACAGCAACGCGATGCGCTGACCGGCACCGTGCAGCTCGTGCAGCAACGCGACCATCTCGTAGTCGACCCGGCTCCAGCTCGCCACGTCCGCCTCCACGAGCGGTTCGTGACCGACGAGCCGCCAGTACTCCTGCGCCGTGACGTCACCGCGGTCGTACGCGGGACGGTGGGCCCAGTAGGCGTCCCAGAACTTCGGATCGGCGCTCATCGAGGCCATGACCTCGGGCGACTGCTCCCGCGCGATCACGCCGAACATGTCGAACAGCACGATCACGCGGCCACCACCGTGACACCGGCGGCCGTGAGGTCCTCGTCGCCGTCCGCGTCGGTCACCACCGCGTCCAAAGAGGACGCCGGGGCCACGAACGCCAGCGCGGTGCGGGTCAGCTTCGACGCGTCGGCGACGGCGATCACGCGCCGGGCCGAGGCGATGGCGGCACGTTTCACCGAGGCGTCCTCCAGGTCGAAAGCGGTGAGCCCCTGCGCGGCGGACAGGCCGCAGCAGCCGATCACGGCGGTGTCGAAGCGCAGCGCCTGCAACGACGCCAGCGTCAACGGCCCGGTCAGCGCCAGCTCGCCGGGACGCGGGCGGCCGCCGGGCACCAGCAGCGTCAACGAAGTGGACGTGGCCAGCGCGTTCACCGCGTGCAGCGACAACGGCACGACGGTCAGGCGCCGGTCGTGCAGCAGCCGGGCGACCTCCAGGCACGTGGTACCGCTGTCGAGCACGACCGACTCGCCGTCCGCGATCAGGCCCGCGACGGCGGCGGCGATGCGGCGCTTGGCGTCCGTGTTCTCGTCGGAACGCAGCGCGAACGGCGGCTCGGAGCCGCGCAGCAGCAGGCTGCGGGCGCCACCGCGGAACCGTTCGAGGACACCCTGGGCGGCGAGAACCTCCAGGTCGCGGCGGATGGTCATCTCGGACGCGCCGGTCAGCGCGGCGAGCTCGGCCACGCCGAGGGAGCCGGCGTCGCGGACGGCCTCGGTGATCTGCTTCAAGCGGGACACGAACGCGATTGAACATCAGTGGTGTTCGAAACACAAACTTTCGAACACGGTATTCGTTCGTTAGCGTGGGGCAAGTGAACGCTCTCAAGGCCGCGCGGGTGGCCACCTTCACGTACTTCGCGCTCAACGGGTTCCTGCTCGGGCTGTGGCTCGTGCACATCCCGACCGTCGAGCAGCGCACCGGCATCGACCACGCCGAGCTCGGCCGGTTGCTGCTCCTGCTCGGGCTGGGCGCGTTCATCGGCATGCGGATCGGGGGCAAGGTCACCGATCGGGCCGGCGTGAAGGTCGTGGTGCCGGTCGCCGGTGTCTTCTGCAGCGTGACCGCCCTGCTACCGGGGCTCGCCGTCGACCAGTGGACGCTCGGTGCGGCGCTGCTCCTCTTCGGCATCGGCAACGGGCTGATGGACGTCAGCATGAACGCACACGCCGTGGTGCTGGAACAGCACTACAGGCGGCCGGTGATGTCGGCGTTCCACGCGACGTGGTCGCTCGGCGGTGTGGCGGCGGCATTGACCGGAGCGCGCACACTCAGCTGGCAGCTCTCCCCCGCCGTGACGATGGGCGCGGCGGCCGCGCTCGGTGTCGTGATCAGCCTCGTGACGGCGAAAGCTCTGCTCGACGGGGAGGAAGAACAGCACGTGCAGCCGACCGGCGAGCGGAAGGTGCCGCGCCGGATCTGGGTCATGGCGGTGCTCGCGGGCCTGGTGATGCTGAGCGAGGGTGCGGCGAACGACTGGAGCGTGCTGCACCTGCAGGACGTCCTCGGCGCCGCACCGCAGATCGCCGCACTCGCGTACGGCGCGTTCGCCACCACGATGACGACCGGCCGGCTGCTCGCGGACCGGATCACCGCGAGGGTCGGTTCGGTGGCCGTGCTGCGCTGGGGCGCGGTGATCGGCGCGGCGGGCATCGCGACGGCCGCGCTGTCGCCGTGGGTCTGGCTCGCGCTCGCGGGCTGGGCGGTCGCGGGCGCCGGGTTGTCGGGCACGGTGCCGCAGCTGTTCAGCGCGGCCGGGCACGCGGAGGCCGGCGCGGCCGCGGCGAACGTGTCGCGGGTGGCCGGGCTCGGCTACCTCGGCGTGCTGGCCGGACCTGCGGTGATCGGCTGGCTGACACACGTCGTGCCGCTCAACATCGCGTTCCTGCTGCCCGTGGCGTTCTGCGTGGTCGCGGCGCTCTCGGCGAACGTGTTGCGAGCCGAACCCGCCGAGGAGCGGGTGTCCGCGTAAGACTGTCGGGCATGGATTTGGCTGCACTGGATCTCACCACCGCACACCTGGCCGACGCCTGCATCCGCGTGGGCATCCCGGTCCGCACGGCCGTGCTCGCGCCGGTCGTCCCCGGTACCAGGACGTCCGGCCGCGTCCTGCCCGCCCGGCACGCGGGCAGCGTCGACGTCTTCCTGGAGGCCATCGACCGCGCACGGCCCGGTGACGTGCTGGTCGTCGACAACGACGGCCGCGTGGACGAGGCCTGCGTGGGAGACCTGATCGTGCTCGAAGCGCAGGCCGCGGGCCTGGCCGGGGTCGTGATCTGGGGTCTGCACCGCGACACCGCGGACATCCGGGCGATCGGCCTGCCGGTGTTCAGCCTCGGCAGCAACCCGACGGGCCCGTTGAGCCTGCGCGACCGCGCACCGGAGGCTCTCTCGACGGCGCAGGTCGACCAGTGGACCGTCACCTCCGACGACGTCGTGTTCGGTGACGACGACGGCGTGCTGTTCGTGCCGGCGTCGGAGGTGGAGGTCGTGCTCGCCAAGGCCGCCGGAATCCGCGACGTCGAACGCGCGCAGGCCGACCGAGTGCGGCAGGGTGAGTCCCTGCGCGGTCAGCTGCGGTTCGCCGAGTACCTGGCGAGCGGGCTCACGTTCCGCGAGCACCTGCGCAAGATCGGCGGCGCCGTCGAGGAGTGAGCCGGTATGCGGACCCGGACCCCGTGTCGAAAAGTCTCCGCGCCCTTCGACGGATCCGTGCAAGGCAGCCGCTGAGAGGAACTTTCGACATGGACTGGACCCTGGAAGTCATCGTGGTACCGGTGTCCGACCTGGACCGCGCGAAGCACTTCTACTCCGAGCAGCTGGGCTTCAAGGTCGACCACGACACGACGTTCAACACCGACACCCGCGTCCTGCAGCTCACCCCGCCCGGCTCCGGGTGCTCGATCGTGCTGGGCAAGGGCATCGTCAAGGGCGAGCCCGGCTCGTTGAAGGGTGTGCAGCTGGTCGTCTCCGACCTGGAGAAGGCCCGCGCGCAGCTGGTGGAGCGGGGCGTCGAGGTCGGTGAGATCGTGCGCATGAACGAAATGGACGGAGGGTCGTTCATCTTCTTCGACGACCCGGACGGCAACAGCTGGGCCGTGCAGGAGATCAAGGCCCGCGCTACCGGTGGGGAGTGGAAGTGAAGTACATGCTGGTGACCTTCGGCGGCAACCAGGAGGACTGGGAGGGCATCGCCGCGTGGTCGGACGAGGACATGCACCGCATGGTCGACTACATGCACGCGTTGAACGCCGAGCTGGAGGCCAACGGCGAGCTGCTGCAGGCCGAGGGCCTGAGCGGCCCGGCGCGGGCGTTCGTGGTGCGCGGCGGTGACGACGGCAGGCCGATCGTGGTCGACGGGCCGTTCGCGGAGTCCAAGGAGGTCATCGCCGGGTACTGGGTGGTGGACGTGGACAGCCACGAGCGGGTCGTGGAGATCGCCCGCCGGGCCTCGGCGTGTCCCGGTCCCGGCGGGAAGATCATGAACGCGCCGATCGAGGTGCACCCGATCATGGGGCCGCCGACCGAGGACCCGGAGACGTTCGCGCCGTACCAGAAGTAGCCCAGGTCCGATACGCCGGTTCCCCTCGGCACGACATGTGGAGAGGGGAACCGGCGTATCGGGCTGAGGGCGCCTGTGGTCAGTTGCTCGGCGCTTGTTCAAGCGGTGACGGGCCTGAGCGAACCCGGCCCCTCACCCACGACTACTTCAGGTCGTACGCGCGGATGATGGTCTGCTGGACCTCACCGCCCGCGTCCGCCGCCCGCGCCTTGAACGACACGTTCTTGGCCCCGTGCGGGTGGAACAACGTGACCTGCCAGCCGTTGCGCGTCCGGTGCAGCGGCACCGGCTTCCACGTCCCGCCCTCGTCGAACGAGACCTCCACCGCCGGGTCCTCGATGTCGGTGACGACACCGGTCCCGTTGCGTTCCACCGTGATCGGCACGGTGACGACCCGGCCGGCCCGGTTGTACTCGTCCAGCCGCGGCGTGAACCGGACCGCGAGCAGCGGGATCGGTTTGTACTCCTCGCCGGGCACGTTCTCGGACGTGAACGTCCAGTCGGTGGTGAGCCGCGAGGTCTGCGAGTCGCGGGTGGCCTCGGCGTGGGCCTGGTAGCGCTTCTTCCCGGCCGGCACGTCCGGGATGAAGGCCGAGCCCGCGTAGGCCTGTTCGTAGATGACCTTGCCGTCGAGCGTCACGACCGTGCGGCCGGTGTGCTGGCTGCGGCCGTTCATACCGTCCGTGCCGAACATCGGCACGTCCAGGCGCAGCGTGTTGCCCAGGCGGCCGGCGTGCTGCACGTAACGCGGGTCGTTCGGCAGGCTGGGCCCGTAGACCGCGCTGTTCCAGTGCTCGGTGACGGTGCGACCGAGCTTGAACACGCGCGGCCGCACCGAGGACTGGTAGCTGAGGCTCGGGTACTCGCCGAGCTTCACGAACTCGCTGAGCGAGCCGGCCCAGTCGACGTCGGGCGTGTAGAACTCCTTGAGCCGCAACGGCAGCGGGCCGGAGGCGCCCTCGTCGCGCTGGCCGGTCGAGCCCGGCACGCGGGCGTGCGTGACGGAGTCGACGTGGGCCAGGTCCCGGTCGCGGACCGAGCGCTGGACGTCCGCCGGCACGCGGCCGTCCTCGGAGATCCGCACGTGGTACTGGTACGGGCTGCCGTCGAAGTGGCCCTTGCCGTCCGGCCTGGCCATGACCTGCTGGGCGTGGAACTGGAACTTCGGCCACGACGTCTTGGACGGGCGGACGAAGAACCCCGCGAGCCGGGACACGATCCAGCTGGCGCCGGTCGGGCCCCAGTTGGCCTGCATGTCGAAGTGCAGCTCGGCGCTCACCGGCGCCGCGTCCCCCTGGTCCACGGTGATCGACGGCTCGTTGGCCTGGCGGGCGTCCAACACCAGGTCGGTGTCGGCGGTGATCTCGAGCGCCGGTTCGGTCAGGGCGGTGGTCACACCGCCCTGCGCCGGGTCGGGCGCGGGGGTGTAGATCGAGCCGTCGAGGAAGAACGTTCCCCTGGGCAGGCGCTGCACGAGGGTGCCCGACGGGTCGGACTGGAAGTACGCCTTGGGCTGGTTCACGTCGACGAACCGGTAGGTGTGGTTCGGCGTCGGGTCGCCGTTGCGGTCGAGGAACGTCAGCTTAACGTCGTAGCTCTCGACCTCCTTCACCACACCCACGACCACGCGCACGCCGTCGGACGACACCACCGCGGCGCCGTAGATCGCGTCGGGCACGGCGGCACGCGTGTCGGCGGTGAGCACGGCGTCCGCGGAACCGCCGGCGGGAATCGTCAGCTTCGCCGGCGAGACGCTGAACAGGCCCGACGCGGCGGGTTTCACGTCGGCGACGCTGAGGTCCACGGTCACATCGGACGAACCGCTGTTGCGGTAGGTCAGCTTCTGCGTGATGGGCTTGTCGTCGTCGTGCGGCCACAACGCGGTACCCAGCGAGTGGCTGCCCACGGTGGTGCTCACCGGTGACGACGCCGCGCGACCCACGTCGAGCCGTCCGGCGCCCTGCTCGTAGACGGTCGACGACGGGTTGGGCTTGGCGCTGTTCATCAGCGCCGCCTTGATGTCGTCCGCCCGCCACGCCGGGTGCTGGGCGGCGACGATCGCCGCCGCGCCGGCCACGTGCGGCGTGGCCATCGACGTGCCGGACAACGCGACGTGCCCCTCGTCGACGGGCGTGCCGACCTTTCCGTTGCGGGCCTTGGCCGCCACGATGTCGACGCCGGGCGCGGTGATGTCGGGCTTGATCGCGTTGTTCGTCCAGCGCGGGCCGCGTGAGGAGAAGTCGGCGAGCTTGTCGTCGCGGTCCACGGCGCCGACCGTGAGGGCGGCGTCGGCGGACGCGGGCGAGCCGATCGGGCCGCCGGAGTTGCCGGCGGCGACCACGAACAGGGCACCGGTCTGGGCGGTGATCCGGTTGAGCGCGAGCGACATCGGATCGGTGCCCTCGTCCGGCCACGAGTTGCCCAGGCTCATGTTGACGACCCTGGCCCTGGTGGCGGCCCACTCCATGCCGGCGATGATGCCGCTCTCGCTACCGTCGCCGGAGTCGCCGAGCACCTTGCCGTTGACGAGCTTGGCGTCCGGCGCGATGCCCTTGTACTTGCCCTCGCCGGTGATGATCGATGCGACGTGCGTGCCGTGACCGAAGCGGTCGTCGGTGGTGTCGCTGCCGCTGAAGTTCTTCGACTCGACGACGGCGCCCGCGAGGTCCGGGTGCGTCTCGTCGACGCCGGTGTCGAGCACGGCGACGGTCACGCCGGCCCCGGTGAAGCCCTTGGCCCACGCCTCTGGCGCGCCGACCTGCGCGGCGCTGCGGTCCAGTGACGCGGTGACCTTGCCGTCGAGCCAGACCTTCCCGGTGTCCGCCACCCGCGCACCGGACCAGAAGCCGCCGTTCTTGTCCGCGCTCGCGGTGTGCGCGTTGATGCTCGGCAAGGACCCCCTGGCGGTGGCGGCGCTGATCCCCTGCCCCTGCACGATCAGCGGAATGGTCTTGCTGGACGCGTCGTCGTACCCGGATCTGGCCAGCAGCGAGACGTCGAACAGCCGTGCGTCGAGCTCGCCGGAGCTCAGTCGCGACTGGGCGTCCGAGGGTACGACGTGGAGGTCGCCCCGCGGGTCGGTGAAGGTCCGGAACGCGATGTCCTGTCTGCCGCGCGCCCTTCTGACTCGGACCGTTCCGCTGGTGACGGTGACTTCGTCACCGGTGAGGAGCGTGACCTTCGTGGTCAGCCCGTCGGCACGCACCTGCTGTTGCGGCTCGGCTGCCGCAGAAACAGGAACGGCTGCCGTGGCGGCAACCACGACAGCCGTCAGCCCTGCGGCGAGATGTGATCGTTTCAACGCGAACTCCCGTGGTGCACAGTGGAGATGTCAGCTCTCACCGACTAGAACCACTTCTCACCGTGATCGCGCTGCAACCGGTTTCACATCACATATTCACAGATTCGGCCGGATCGCCCGTTCGACCGCCGCCTCGACGTGCAGCCGGGTCGTCGGGAACACCGGCAGCGGCACGTCGTCCTGGGTGATCAGCAGCTCGATCTCGGTGCAGCCGAGGATCACGCCCTGCGCACCGTCGAACCGGGCGATCACGTCCTGGTAGGCGCGGCGGGACTCGTCGCGCACGACCCCGAGGCACAGCTCGTCGTAGATGATCCGGTGCACCGTCGCACGGTCCTCAGTGGATGGCAGCAGGACGCGCAGACCGTGCGACTCCAGGCGTTCGCGGTAGAACGGCTGGTCCATCGTGAACCCGGTGCCGAGCAGTCCGACCGCGGTGAGGCCCGCGGCCTTGATCGCCTCGGCGGTCGTGTCGCCCAGGTGGATCATGGGGATGCTCACGGCGGCCTGCACCTGGTCGAACACCTTGTGCATGGTGTTGGTGCACAGCAGCAGGAAGTCCGCGCCGCCCGCCTCCACCTGTGCGGCGGCGTCGGCGAGCGCCTTGCCCGCGTCGTCCCAGCGGCCCTCGACCTGCATGCGTTCGATCTCGGCGAAGTCCACCGAGTGCAGCACGATCTTCGCGGAGTGCAGGCCGCCCAGGCGTTCCCGCACGATCACGTTCGCGAGCCGGTAGTACTCCGCGCTGCTCTCCCAGCTCATCCCGCCGAGCATCCCGATGGTCAGCATGCACCCAGTCAAGCATTCGGGTGGCGCTGACCGATTCGCATTTTCCGGCCGACGGCCTTCCATAAGATGCCGAACGTGTGGCGCGTGGGAAGGGGTCGACGTGGTCGATGAGGGCCTGAGCCTCCAGGACATCATCCGACGACGGCAGGAGTCCGACTTCGTAGGTCGCGAGAAGCGCCTGGTCGAGTTCAGCGAGAACCTCCGGCTGCCGCTGACCGACCACCGCCGCCGGTTCGTGTTCAACGTCCACGGCGTCGCCGGTGTGGGCAAGACCTTCCTCACCCACCAGTTCCGCCGGGTGGCCACCCAGGTCGACGCGTTGTGCGGCTACGCCGACGAGAGCTGCTTCGACGTGCTGGAGACGATGACCGCCCTGGCCGCCGACTTCGCCGCGCAGGACCTGCCGTTGAAGAGCTTCGACAAGAAGCTGGCCGTCTACCACCGCCGCCGCCACGAGCTGGAGGCCGACCCGGCCGCGCAGAGCGGCGTGACCCGCTCCGCCGTGGAGATCGGCTTGGCCGCGGCCCGCATCGTGCCGGTGGTGGGGACGGCGGCGGGCGCGCTGGACGCCAAAGCCACGGCCGACCAGGTCGACCGGCTGCGCGCGCACCTGAGCAAGAAGCTGCGCAACTCCGAGGACGTGCAGCTGCTGTTGTCCCCGGCCGAGTCGCTGAGCAAGTTCTTCGTCTCGGACCTGCGCAAACTCGCCCACGACCGCCCGGTGGCCCTGTTCTTCGACACCTACGAACGCACAGCGCCGTTCCTCGAGGACTGGCTGCTGGACCTGCTGAACTCCCGCTACGGCGCGCTGCCCGGCCAGCTGGTGATCACCATCGCGGGCCAGAAGGCACTCGGCTCCAACCGCTGGGCGCCGTACCGCGGCATCGTCGCCGACGTGCCGCTGGTGCCGTTCACCGACGAGGAAGCCCGCAAACTCCTCACCGCCCGCGGTGTTCACGACGAACACGTGGTCCAGCTGATCCTGTCCCTGTCCGGCCGCCTGCCGCTGTGGCTCGCCACCCTGGCCGACCGCCCGCCGGCCGGCGAGGACGACGTCACCGACCCCACCGACGGCGCGGTGGAACGGTTCCTGAAGTGGGAACCGGACGAGGCCCGCCGCGCGATCGCCCTGTCCGGGGCCTTGCCGCGCAAGCTGAACGAAGACGTCGTGGGCGCCCTGTGCGACACCGAGTCGCCCGGCGAGATGTTCGGCTGGCTGCGCGGCCTGCCGTTCGTCACCAAGACCGCGAGCTACTGGCGCTACCACGACGTGGCCAGAGCCCCGATGCTGCGCCTGCTGCGCACCCAGTCCCCGCATCGCTGGCGGGCCCACCACCACAAGCTGGCCGCCCACTTCAAGGCCGAACGCGAAGCGCTGCCCGTCCACGGCGAGGACTGCTGGCTCGACACGGCCTGGCTGGACCACCGGCTGGAGGAGACCTACCACGAGGTCTGCGCGGACCCCGCGACCGCGCTGCCCGTCGCGCTGAACCACGCGGTGTTCGCGGTGTGGGACAGCACCGCCATGGCCCGCCGCTGGGCGGAGGTGCTGTTCTCCGCGGGCCAGGACTCCGACATCGAGCAGGCCCGGACGTGGGCACAGCGCCTCACCGAGGCGATCGACCAGAACGACGACGGCGTCGCCTACCTCACCGCGTTGATCGACGACGGCGGGCTGGACATCTCGGCACGCAAAGAAGCCATCCGGATGCGGGCGAGGGCCCATCGCGACGCGGAACGGTACGACGCCGCGCTCCAGGGCTTCGACCAGGCCATCGCGCTCGATCCGAACTTCGAGTCGGCCATCGCGGGACGTGGCGAGACCTACCGGCTCATGGGCCGCCACGACGAAGCGCTCGCCGACCTGAACCGGGCCGTCGAGCTCGACCCCTCGGACAGCTGGGCCATCGGCACCCGCGGCCAGACCTACCACGCCATGGGCGACAACGACCGTGCCCTCGCCGACCTGACCCGTGCGATCGAGCTCGACTCCACCAGCATCTGGATCGTGGGCAGCCGCGGTGGTGTGCACTCGTCGAACAGCGACCACGACCTCGCCATCGCCGACTACGACCGCGCGCTCGAACTCGACCCGACGAGTGCGTGGTACCTCTCCATGCGGGGCGAATGCCACCGCCAGGCAGAGCGGTACAGCGACGCGATCGCAGATTTCACGAAAGCCATCGAACTGGACCCGACTGCCTCGTGGCCTCTCGCACACAGGGGGATGACCTACCTGTCCAGCGACAGGCTCGACGAGGCGCTCGCGGACTTCGATCGCGCGATCGAGCTGGACGGCGACTACCACTGGGCCATCGCCCAGCGCGGCACCATCCGCATCCGGATGGACGACTACGACCGAGCTCTCGCGGACTTCGATCGCGCGATCGAGCTGGAGCCCACGGACTGGGTGCTCGCCAGCCGGGGTGAAGCCCTCCGGCTGCTGGACAGGTACGACGAGGCGATCGCCGCCTACGACCGAGCCATAGCGCTCGACCCGGACTACAGCTGGGCCCTCGGCGGACGCGGCCAGACCCACTTTCTGGCAGGAGACCACGAGCGGGCGATAGCCGATTTCACCCGCGCGATCGAGCTGAACCCGGCCTACGGTTGGGCGTTGACCCGCAGAGCTGCGACCTACTGGTCGTTGCGCCGGTACGACGACGCCATCGCCGACTACGACAGGGCCATCGAGCTCGACCCCGACAACGGCTGGACATGGCTCCAGCGCGGCATCGCCCACCGCGCGGCGGGCCGCCAGGCCGAGGCGATGGCGGACCTCACTCGCGCGATCGAGCTGGAGCCGGATTCCGCGTCGTTCCACGCCCACCGCGGGCACGCCCTGCGCGGGGAACGCCGTCACGACGAGGCCCTGGCGGACCTCAACCGCGCGGTCGAACTCGAGCCTGACTACGACTGGGCGGTGGAGATGCGCGGCCGCACGCTGATGGCGCTGGGCCGTCACCGAGAAGCGATCTCCGACCTGAGCCGGGCCGTCGAACTCGATCCTGACGGCTGGGCACTGACCAATCGAGGCATTGCCCTCCTGCTCAGCGGTGATCAGGAGGCTGCCATCGCCGATCTCGACCGCGCTGTCGACCTGCGCCCCGCCAGTGGCTGGGCGTGGTACAGCCGAGGACTGGCGCGGGGCGACGAGGCGGACATCCGCGCGGCGATCGGCCTGTCGGCGCAGTACGTCGAGGAAAATCCCAACGCTGCCCACGAGCGTTTCAACATCGCGGTCTACCACGCCGCGCTGCACGAGTACGACCAGGCCGCGGCGGTGGCGCGCGACGTCCTGCAGCGAAGTCCGAGCCGAGAGGCCGTCATGGACTTCCGCGACGATCTCCGCGACCTGGCCGTTCTCCGCGAGGTCGATCAGGACGCGATCAACGCACTCATGGAGTCGTGACGTTCCAGCGCGGGTCTCGGCCGGTGCGAGCCAGGAGTTTGTCCAGGTCCGAGGCATCGGCCGGGGCCTCGACGGGGGCCTTGAAGACGTTCCACTCGATGGCCGTCGGGCCCATCTGCTCGACCAGGTTCGCGACCTCAGCGAACACCTCGGGGTCCGGGGAGAAGGTCTGGCCTGTCGCCTTCGCCAGGTCGGAGGCGTGGATCGTGAGATCCAGCAACGCGAGGCCGCCGACGGTCTGCGCGGGCAGCTGCATGTTGCCGGCGATGCCCTCGTCCGCGCCGGGCCGGCCCCACGCCTCGACGAGGTTCGCGGTCTCGGCGGGGAACCGCGTGCGCCAGTCCGGATAGGACGGTGTGTGGCTGAAGTCGGCGTCCTGCTTGACGGCGAGCTTCTGGAACTCGACGACGACGTGCAGCAGGTGATCGAGCAGGGCGCGGACGTCGTAGTCGGCGCACGGGGTGGGCTTGGTCAGGTCTTCGTCGCGGATGGACGCGATGACGGGCAACGCGTGGTCGCGGGCGCGGTCGAGCAGAACACTGAGCTTCATGGGCTCGACGCTATGGCCCGTGAGGTTCCCCGCTCTTGAAGAAACGCGCCAACCTAGGATCGGCGCTGTGCAGGGGCCGCGCCGGGACACTCGGGGGATCGTGGCCGCGCGCGAGCTGTTCGCCCGCGTGCGGTTCCGCCGCCGGCTGCCGTGCGCGGAGCTGCAGCCGTACCTGGAGCACTACTGGCTGATCGACGGTGTGCTCGACGAGCCGTACACCTCGCACGTCGTGCCGCATCCATCGGTGAACATCGTCTTCGAACACGGGTACGCGCACCCGGAGATCGCCGGGGTGGGGCTCGGGTTGTTCAGCCGCACGTTGCGCGGGCGGGTGCGGGTGGCGGGAGTGCAGTTCCGGCCCGGCGGGTTCCGGCCGTTCCGCGCCGAGCCGGTGTCGGAGTGGACCGGCCGGCACGTGCGGCTGACCGAGGTCTCCTCGTCGCTGGTGCTCGACGAGGACGACCGGGTGGCCGCGCTCGACCGGTTCCTGCTGACGATGGGACCGGTGGCCGACCCGCAGGCGACGCTGGCGATGGACCTGGTCCAACGGATCCGCGACGACCGGGAGATCCGCCGGGTCGCGGACTTCGCGCGGGAGGCGGGCGTGTCGGTGCGGACGATGCAACGGCTGTTCGCGGACTACGTCGGGGTGAGCCCGAAGTGGGTCATCCTGCGGTACCGCATCCACGAGGCGCTGGAGCGCGCCGAGTCCGAGGTGGAGTGGGCTCGGCTGGCCGCCGACCTCGGTTACAGCGACCAGGCCCACCTCGTGCGGGACTTCACCCAGACCGTTGGTGTGTCTCCCACGGCCTATGCGCGGGCACTCAGCTGAAGTACTCGCACAGCTCGACGATGATCCCCTCGGGACCGCGGACGTAGACCAGCCGCAGCATGTTCTCGTACGTCTCGACGGTGCCGACCAGTTCGGCACCGTGCGGCTTGAGCCGGGCCAGCGTGTCGTCGAGGTCGTCCACGACGAACGCGACGTGCCGCAGACCCAGCGCGTTGATCGGGCTGCGGGAGCCGCCGTCGATGGCGGACGGGGTCTGGAACTGGCTGAACTCGATGCGGTGGTGGCCGTCCGGGGTGCGCATCATCGCGATCTCGCTGTCGGAGCCGTCGAGGCCGATGACGTTGTCGACGAAGGTGCCCTCCATGTGGGCCTTGCCTTCGAGCTCCATGCCGAGGTCGGTGAAGAACGCGACGGCGGCCGCGAGGTCGGTGACGGTGATGCCGAGGTGGTGCATGCTCTTGATGGTCATGCCGCTGGGACGGAGTCGCGGACGGGTTCTCGACATCCGAAGTGGTCCAACTTCGAAGACGAGTTCTGGCTCTGCTCTCTGGACCGCTTTGGCGGCAGAGTCACCGGCATGAGCCTCGCCTTCCTGATCACGACGCTGATCGCGGTCGCCACGCCCGGCACCGGAGTGCTGTACACCCTGTCGGCCGGTCTGGCACACGGCCGCAAAGCCAGCGTGATCGCCGCGTTCGGCTGCACCCTCGGGATTGTGCCGCACGTGCTGGCAACCGTCACGGGACTGGCGGCGCTGCTGCACGCGAGCGCGGTGGCGTTCGAGATCGTGAAGTACCTGGGTGTGGCGTACCTGGTGTACCTGGCGTGGACGACGTTGCGGGACAAGAGCGAGCTGGTGGTCGATCCCGGGACGGCGCCGGCGTCCGCGCGGAAGATCGTCGTGTCGGCCGTGCTGATCAACCTGCTCAACCCGAAGCTGACGATCTTCTTCGTGGCGTTCCTGCCGCAGTTCGCGACGGGGTTCGGCGAGATGGTCACGCTGAGCGCGGTGTTCATGGCGCTGACGTTCGTGGTCTTCGCCGTGTACGGGGTGTTCGCGGCGTCGATGCGCGACCGGGTGCTGGCCCGGCCGCGCGTGGTGGTGTGGCTGCGCCGGTTCTTCGCCGCGTCGTTCGCCGCCCTGGGCGCGAAGCTCGCGCTGACCTAACCGCAGGCGGCGGCACGTTCCAGCAGCAGCGTCTTCTCGCGCTCGTTGCGGGTCAGCGAGGCGGCCTTCTCGAACTCGGCCTTCGCCTCCGCCGTGCGGCCGAGCTTGGCCAGGAGGTCGCCCCGGACGCTGGGCAGCAGGTGGTAGCCCCGCAACGCCTTCTCGCCGGAGATCTCGTCGACCAGCGCGAGACCGGCGGCGGGACCGAACGCCATCGACAACGCGACCGCGCGGTTGAGCTCGACGATCGGCGACGGCGAGATCTCCGCGAGCACCTGGTAGAGCGCGGCGATGCGCTGCCAGTCGGTGTCCTCCGGCCTGCGGGCGCGGGCGTGGCACGCGGCGAGGGCCGCCTGCACGTAGTAGTTGCCGGGCGGCTGGTTGAGGGCCTCGGCGCGTTCGAGGGCCTTGAGACCGCGGCCGATGAGCAGCCAGTCCCACCTGCCGCGGTCCTGCTCCAGCAGCAGCACCGGCTCACCGTTGGGGCCGGTCCTGGCCTTGGCGCGGGAGGCCTGGATCTCCATCAACGCCACCAGGCTGTGGACCTCGGCCTCCTTCGGCGCCAGCTCGGCGAGCACGCGGCCGAGCCGCAGGGCCTCCGCGCACAGTTCCGGGCGCATCCAGTCGTCGCCCTGCGTGGCGGAGTAGCCCTCGTTGAAGATCAGGTAGATCACTTCGAGGACACTGGCGAGCCGGGTCGCGAGCTCGGGGCCTTCCGGGACCTCGAACGGCACCCCGGCGTCGGCCAGCGCCTTCTTGGCGCGCACGATGCGCTGGGCCACGGTCGCGTCGCTGACCAGGAACGCGCGGGCGATCTCCTCGGTCTTGAGGCCGCCCAGCATCTTCAACGTCAGCGCGACCCGCGCCTCGGTGCCCAGGACCGGGTGGCAGGCCGTGAAGATGAGGCTCAGCAGGTCGTCGCCGATCTCGTCGTCGACGCCCTCGCTGGCGTCCGGCGTCGCCTCCCCGACCTCGCGGCCGATCTCCTCGACCTTGCGGTTGAAGTTCTCGCGCCGCCGGATCTGGTCGATCGCCCGGCGCTTGGCCGTCGTCATCAGCCACGCCCCGGGATTGCGCGGCACGCCTTCGGCCGGCCACTGCTCCAGTGCCGCGACCAGGGCGTCCTGGGCCATCTCCTCCGCCAGGCCGACGTCACGCGTGTACCGGGCGAGCGCGGCGATGACCTTCGCCGACTCCATCCGCCAGACCGCGTCGATGGTGCGGTGCACCGAGGTAGTAGCCCCCATGGGGGCATCAGACCACAGCCACCTGCCGTATTTCCACGACGCACGCCGGAAGGGGGATGCGCCTGATCCGCTCGACGGCCTCCTCGCGGTTGCGGACGTCGATCAGCCAGTAGCCGGACACCCCGCAGGCGTGCGGGACGAGATCGCCCGCGTCGAGCAGGACGCCCGCGCGCAGGAGGGCGTCCCCGTGCAGTGCCGCCACCGGTTTCGGGCTTCTGACGAACACCATGAACCGCACCGGGCCTCCTCGTTCGCTGTTACCCGTACGTCGAACGAGGAGGGGCCGGAATCGACGGATGATCAGCCCGGTTCAGGCCGTGAAGTCGGCTGCGTGATTGCGCGCCCACTGGGCGAACGTGCGGTAGGGCTTGCCGGTCACCGCCTCGAAGTCCGGTGACACGACGAACTCGTAGCCGGTGAAGTCGTCCGGGTCGCCGCCTTCGTAGCCGCCGAGGCCGAGGATGTAGCGGGCGATCTCCTCCGGCCAGCCCACGCTGACGTAGTAGGCGAGCGCCTCCTCGGCCGTGACGTCGCGGAACGTCAGCTCGCGCCCGATCGCCTCACCGATGGCCTTCGCCATGTCCCGCTGGGTGAGCCGCGGCGGGCCTGTCAGGTCGTAGGCCTTGCCCGCGTGCCCGTCCTCCAGCAGCGCCTTCACCGCCACCTCGGCGATGTCGGCCTCGTGGATCGGCTGGCCGAAGTCGTCGGGGCGGGGATGCACGATCGTGCCGTCCTCGCGGATGGACGGACCCCACAGGTCGATCTTGTTGGCCGCGAACTCGCCGGGCCGCAGGTGGGTCCACTCGACTCCGGACGCCTCCACGGCCTGCTCGACCGGGAGGTGGTGGCTGGTGTCGTAGCCGTGGGTCACCGCGCCCGACGACAACGTCACGATCCGGCGCACGCCCGCTTTCACCGCGCGGTCGACGACCTCCTGTGCCGTCGGAGGGTAGGCGAACAGGTAGAGCCTCTCCACGCCGTCGAACGGAATGCTGTCCGGGTCGTCCAGGTCGCCGTACACCGTTCCCGTCGCGGGCTTGCGGCTCACTGCCCGCACCTCGGCTCGTCCGGCCAGGCCGCGCACCACCAGGCGGCCCACGTTGCCCGTCGCGCCGGTCACCAGAATCGTCATCGCAGTGCCCCTTCGATTCCGTCCAGCAGTCTCGCCAAGCCGTAGTCGAACGAGCTCCGCGCGGTGTCGGCGAGCGTGCCGCCGGTGTCGTAGGCGCCCGCGTTCCACAGGCTCGTCATCGTCGGGTAGCGCTCGACGTCGAAGTAGTCGTCCCAGAACACCTGCCGTTCGCGCCACCACGCGTCACCGGACTCGCCGGTCTTCTCCTCCAGCTGCCGATCGTCCACTTCGGACGCCGCCGCGCCGTGGACGAACCCCTCGATCGCCACGTGCGCCACGGTGACCTGCCGCGGCTCCAGACCGGCGTCGGCGAGCGCGGCCAGCACGAACTCCTGGCCGTCCATCAGTCCCGGGCCGAGCGGCGGGCGCACCATCGACACGTCCCGCATCCACGGGTGCTTCTGGTAGACGGCGCGGGTGCGGTCGGCGTAGTGCTGGACGCGCTCGCGCCAGGTGCCCTCCGGCGTGAGGTCGCGTTCCTGCAGCACCGTGTCGGCCATCAGGTCGATGAGCTCGGCCTTGCCGGGCACGTGCCCGTAGAGCGACATCGTGCCGACGCTCAGCTCCTGCGCGACGCGGGCCATCGACATGGCGCCGAGCCCTTCGCGGTCGGCCACCGCGATCGCCGCGGTCACGATCTGGTCGACGCTCACCTTGGGCTTCCTGCCGACCGGTTTCGGTTCCGGCGGTCTGCGCCAGAGCAGCGCGAGCGTCCTGACCGGGTCTCCCCCGCCGCTGCGTTCGGCGGCCATCCGTCCACCCCATTTCCGTAGGCCATACGAAAACAATACCGTACGCCCTGCGGAAATGGCGGCTCGGGTCAGGTCCTGTTGACGTACCAGGTGACCCGCACGCTGGTCGCCGACAGGTCTTTCAGGTCGGCGCACACCTCCTGCACCGACACGAGCCCGGTCCTCCGGCACAACCTCTCGTCCGTGTTGAACGGCGTCGCCGAGGTGTAGCCATGTGACTGCAGATGGGCGCGCATCACGTCGTGGGCGCGGTCACCGGTCGCCTCCAGCACCCGTGCGCAGTTGGCCCCGTGGCCGGAACCGCACCAGCCGTCGACCTCCTTGACCCGGACCCCGGCCGGTCCGGGCAGGACGCCTTCGTCATTCGGTGCGGCGCCCTCGTAGACGACCACCACCACGAACGCGGCGCTCAGGAATCCCAGCCCCGCCAAGGCCGCCAGCCAGATGACGCCGGCGAGCCACCGCCGGTCCACGAGCAGGCCGGCCGAGCTCACCACCGCCGTCAGCACCGGGTAGAGCCACAGCCCGTCCAGCGCGGACGGCACCCACGGCCCGGACCAGCCCAGGCCGCGCGGCAGGACGAACCACGCCTGCAGCGCCAGCAGGACCAGCCCGACCGCGAGCCCGGTCCGCCGGGTCCGCGCCAGCACGCACCACAACAGGATCGGCAGGATGCCGAACAACCTGGAATCCGGAGCCAGCGCGGAGACGGCCAGTCCCGCGGCACCCAACGCAAAACGCCACCAGTTCGCACGCACCCCAGTGATCCACACCTGGCCAGTATGCGGAAAACGCCGCCCCGGCTGCCGGGACGGCGTTTTCGGATGAGGTGGTGGTCAGGACCGCCAGGCCAGGGTGGCCAGCATCTCCTTGCCGCGCTCGGCGCTGCGCGGCTGGCTGAGCACGTCGTAGCGGCCGGCCACGAGCTGGGTGGTCGAGGCGAAGTCGCGGCGGCCGCGCTGGGCCGAGTAGCGCATCGCGGCGCCGGCCAGGCCGAACACGGTACCCACGACGAGGCCCGTGATGATCGGGGCCAGCGCGCCGCCGGTCGAGAAGAAGCCGAGCAGCAGACCGACGAACAGACCGAACCAGGCACCCGACGCGGCACCGGCGCCGAGGACGCGACCCCAGGTCAGCCGGCCCGTGACGCGTTCGACGATCATCGGCTCGACGCCGACGATGGTGACGTCGGCGACCGGGAAGTCGTTGTCCGCCAGGTGGTCGACGGCCCGCTGCGCCTCCTCGTAGGTGGCGTACGAACCGATCGGCCAGCCCGAGGGCGGCGTGGGCAGTGCGTTGATGCCGGTGTCGGCACCCGCGGTGAACGGAGTCGCGGTGGTCATTTGTGCAACACCTCCGATATGCGATCCCCTTATGCCCAGTACTACGAACGTGCGCCCGCGATTGTTCCCGCAATTGCGCCGATGTGACTCAGCTCCCCTTCGGTGAGCGTGATGTCCAGCGATTCCAGCGTTTTCCCGAGGTCCTCAACCTGAGAATTCTCAGGTTTCTCACCAGGGCGTTCGACGGTCAGGGTCGATCCGACCAATCGACGGCTCAGTCCCGGTTCGAGACGCATGACAACGAGCTGACGGCTGAACGGTGAACGCTCATGCGTGGCGATGTAGTAGTTGGCCATCATGTAATCGACCGGCAGTTGCTCGACGTCGGGCTCGAACGCGTGCATGCGCCGCCACCCCTCCGCCGTCTCCTTTTCCAGCACCCAGCACCCCTCGGCGAAACGCAGCCGGTGCGGCCACCCCGCCTGGTCCACGACGGCGCCGTCCACGAGCGGCATCGGGTGCAGCATCCCGGCGCCGAAGCCGACATCGAGCAGGTGGTCGTCGACGATCGACATGAAGTGCGTGCGCGGCCCGGTCATCACCCGGCCCATGCGGCGCGCCACGGTGTGGCCCAGACGTTCCAGCACCGCCGTGAACAGCAGCTGGTGCTCGAAGCAGTAGCCGCCACGACGACGGCCGACCATCTTGGCCTGGATGTCGGCCAGATCCAGCGACGGCACACGGCCGAGCATCACGTCGATGTTCTCGAACGGGATGGCGCGCACGTGCTTCTCGTGCAGCTCCGTCAGCGAGCTCGACGCCGACGCCCCGGTACGTTCGAAGTACGCGTCGAGGTCCACCAGGTCCGTCTGCCACAGGGCGACGCTCCGCCACTCCTCCCGGGTCAGCGCGTACTCGACCTCGCCGTGCTCGGAGCCGGGCAGCGGTTCGGGCCAGTCGACGTGGAACGTGCGGACGTGCCGCAGCCCGCACTTCTCCATCACGCGGCGCGACCCGGCGTTGATGAACATCGTGGTGGCCACGACCCGCCGCACGTCGCCGGTCGTGAAACCCCGTGCGATCAGGGCCTTCCCGCCCTCGGTGGCGTAGCCGCGGCCCCAGAACTCGCGGTGCAGCCGGTAGCCGAGCTCGGCCACGCCGTCGCCGACGGGCTTGAACTCGAACCAGCCGACGAACCGGCCGCTGTCCTTCTCGTGCGCGGCGAGGAAGCTGTCGCCGAGGTAGTGCTCGACCGGTTCGGGGTCCAGGAACCGCATCACCTCGGGGTCGGCGTGGAGAGCGTCAAGTTCGTCCACATCGGACTCGCCGAGCGGGCGCAGCGTCAGTCGTTCGGTTTCCACGACGAAATCGTGCCCCGGTTGTCCACCGGTTTACCGCACAGCAGTGACGCCGCGGCGGCCACCAGGCACAGCACGATCGCGAAGCCGAACGCGATCGCGAGCCCCTGCGCGAACGGTCCGGCGATCAGGCTCGGGAAGAACCCGCGACCGGTCAGGAACGCGGCCTGGTCCGGTGGCAGGGTCGCCAGCTGGTCGCCGAGCAGCTGCTGGATCGGGTTGTAGCCGAGGAAGGCGGCGAACAGCACGGCCACCGCGGGCAGCGACGCGACCTGCGCGGCGGCGGCCGGGGACACGCCGTGCTCCACCAGACCGGTCCGCATCGAGCCGGGCAGCGACTGGGAGAAGCCGACGATGATCAGGCTGAAGAAGAACCCGATCGACAGCACCATCGCGGTGTTCTGGAACGTGGTCATCATGCCGCTGCCGGAGCCGCGGGCGTTGGCGGGCAGGGAGTTCATCACCTCGGCGCGGTTGGGCGAGGAGAACATGCCCATGCCGATGCCCGTGAACACGAGGATCAGCGCGAACGCCCAGTACGGGAA
Source organism: Lentzea sp. NPDC004789 (assembly GCF_053601075.1). Classification (NCBI taxonomy): domain Bacteria; kingdom Bacillati; phylum Actinomycetota; class Actinomycetes; order Pseudonocardiales; family Pseudonocardiaceae; genus Lentzea; species Lentzea sp. NPDC004789. The sequence goes on from NZ_JBSGBE010000010.1 coordinate 284,144, forward strand.
GTCGACCGGCAGGGCGATCAGCAGCGCGAACGTCAGCGCCGCGACCAGGTTGCCCGCGCAGGCGAGCATCCGGCTGCCGAGCCGGTCGGACAGGATGCCGGCGGTGGGCGCGGCGAGCAGGAACCCGACGGTCATCGGCAGCATGTAGATGCCCGCCCACAACGGCGTCTCCTCGTAGGAGTAGCCGTGCAGCGGCAACCAGATGCCCTGCAGCCAGATGATCAGGATGAACTGCAGCCCGCCGCGGCCCAGCGCCGAGGTGAAGTTCGCGACGTTGCCCCAGGTGAACGACCGCAGCCGGAACAGGTGCAGGTCGAACAGCGGGTTGGGCACGCGGTGCTCGATCACGACGAACGCGGCCAGCACCAGCACCCCGCCGATCAGGCACGTCAGCACGAACGGGCTGGTCCAGCCGGTCTGGGAGGTGCCGTGCGGCTGGATGCCGTAGGTGATGCCGACCAGCACCGCGATCAGGCCGATGGCGAAGGTGATGTTGCCCCACCAGTCCATCTCGGCGTGCCGGCGTTCGCCGGTGTCGTGCAGCTTCAGGTAGGCCCAGACCGTGCCGAACAGGCCGAACGGCACGGAGACGATGAAGACCAGGTTCCAGTCGACCGGCGCCAGCAGGCCGCCGATCACCAGACCGAGGAACGAGCCGGCGATCGCGGCCACACCGTTGATGCCGAGCGCCATGCCGCGCTGGGTGACCGGGAACGCGTCGGCCAGGATCGCCGAGGAGTTCGCCATCAGGAAGGCCCCGCCGACGCCCTGCACGACCCGCCACCCGATCAGCCACATCGCCGCGGCGTCACCGTGGAACCACGTGACGGCCAGCATGATCGACGAGAACGTGAAGATCGCGAAGCCCAGGTTGTACATGCGGGCCCGGCCGTACATGTCGCCCAGCCGCCCGAAGCTCACCACCAGCACCGCGGTGACGACCAGGAAGCCCATGATCATCCACAGCAGGTAGCCGGTGTTGGCCGGGTCGAGCGGGTTGATCGCGATGCCCTTGAAGATGTCGGGCAACGCGATCAGCACGATCGACGAGTTGATCGTCGCGATCAGCATGCCCAGGGTCGTGTTGGACAGCGCGATCCACTTGTACCCGGCCGGAGCCTCCGCTTGTAACGTCACTTCGCCATGCTAAACAACCTGTCTACGGTTTGATCGTCTCCAGCACCGTCCCCGAGGCGTCCCGCACGACGACGCGCGCATCGGGGTGATGGTCGATCAGCGGCGCGGCCAGCACGAACGTGCCGTTGGCGAGCGAGGCGGGCACGTCGGCCATGCCGGGCCGGGTGTAGGTGATCGAAGCCACCTTCTCGTCCAGGACCAGGCCGACGACGGCGAGGCTCGAACTGGCCGAAGAGCCGTCCTCGCGCTTGACGAAGTCGTAGAACGCCGGCGCCGCGGCGATCGTCCGGCCGTGGACCTCGTCCATCCCGTCGGGCTCGTAGAGCATGCCGCGCAACGGCCGCTGCGCGCTGTCCAGGCAGTACACCAGGACGTCGCCGAAGCGGCCGAGCACGATCGTGTCGGTGGCGCTGACGTTGGCCGTGACGCCGAGCCAGAACTGGTCGGCGTCCGGCACCGGCCGGTCCTTCAGGCACTCGGCGAACCGCGCGGCCTCCGGCGTGTCGCGCACGGCGGGCGGCAGCGGCCGATCGGCGACCGACGGGGTCGGCTTCGGCACGCCGCGCAGCGCCATCTCCTCACCGTTGACCAGCGCCTGGGTGCCGTTCTCGGCCTTGGTGAAACCGCTGGGGGCGAGGAACAGTCCGTCGACCAGCGCGGGCGAGGTGGTGTTCCAGCCCTGGTCGCCGATGCGGGACAGGCTGAGGAACTTCACGTCCGGCGACACCAGGCCCGCCATCGCCCCGGTAGGCGTGCTGAACAGCACCTTCACCTTGAGCCGGCCGTCCTCGACCTTCACCGGGTCGGGTGCGGAGATCGTGGTGGTGGTGACGGTGTTCGCGCAGAAGAACACTCCGGTCGGGCCGCGGAACGCAGTGAGCGTCGTGCCGTTCTGGCGGCTCGTGGCGATGGCCTGCCACTCAGCAGCAGGCGGGTGCCCTTTGGCCGCAGCGACGCACCGCGCGAGCGCATCCGGGTTCACCGCGCCGCGTTCGACGTGGTTGACGACCGCGCGGTCCTTGCCGACGAACTCGCCGTTGTGCTGCACCGTGGGGTCCGCCAGCTCCGCGGATCCGCCGACGAGGGCCTGACCGGCGAAGACGGCGCCCGCGGCGAGCAGGCTGACGCCGGCGGCGATCAGCGCGGGGGTGCGGTTGGAGGCGGCGGGGTCCATGCCCTCGGCGAGGCGGCGGCGGGCGCGCAGGCGGACGTCGTCGGGCAGGGGGCGGTGCTCGGGCAGCTGGTCGATCATTCGTTGTCCTCGGGGGTGAGCTCACGCGGGCGGACGTCGCCGGACAGGTGGTCGGTCATTCGTCGTCCTACGGGGATCAGGTCACGCGGGCGGACGTCGGCAGGCGGGGAGTGGCGGTGCTCGGGCAGCCGGCGGATCATTCGCCGTCCTCCGAGGTCAGGTCGCGCAGGCGGGCGTCGCCGGGCAAGCAAGGAGCGGCAGCGCTCGGGCAGCTGGCGGATCATTCGTCGCCCTCGGAGGTCAGGCCGCGCAGGCGGGTGCGGGTGCGGGTGCGGGCGACGCGGGCGCGCACGCTCGACTCGGCGATGCCGAGCAGCGTGGCGGCGTCGGCGGTGGAGACGTCGCCGAGCAGGCACAGCTGAGCGATCTCGCGTTCGGACGGCGGCAGCTTCGCGATGGCGGCGACCACCTCCGCCAGCCGTCGTTGGGCGTCGGTGCGGGCGGCGACCTCGTCGGCGTGGTCGCGCTCGTGCTGCGGGGCCAGTCTCGCCACCAGCCGCAGCGCCCGGCGCGACGCCCGCCACTCGGTGCGGGCGAGATTGGCCGTCACGGTGTAGAGCCAGGGCAGGGCGGAGTCGCGCACCAGCTGGGCCTGGCCGCGCTTGCGCCACGCGGTCAGGAACGTCGCGGACAGCAGGTCCTCGGCCTGCGACCAGGACGCGGTCAGCCGGTAGGCGTAGTTCCACACCGCCTCGGCGTGACGTTCGAACAGCTCGGTGAACGCGGCGTGGTCGCCCTGGGCGATCCGGTCCCACAGGTGCGCGTCCGGCGGCGGCCCCACGTCCGCGCGCTCGGTCGTCTCAGTCATCACACTCCGCCTGGGGCCGGGAGCGCCCAGTGTGCTGCGTGACGCCCGTCACGCGGCGCGGAGGGATCCGCCCCTCACGGCAGGCGTGGACGACCCCGATGGCAAGATCTTCGCGTGCCGATCGAGCAGCAGCAGTCCGGCAGTGTCGAGCCGGAGACCCAGGTGTTCGCGAAGATCACGACCGAGGAACCGACAGTGCCGGCGACCCCTGCCGCGCAGGCACCCGCGCGCCCGCGCAAGTCGCTCACCCGCCGGATCGCCCGCCGGATCCTCGGCCCGACCCTGATGACGAAGAAATAGTCCTAGCGGTCGGGGACCTGGCCCAGCCCACCGCAGACCCGGCAGGCGGTCCGGTCCTCGTTGAGCCCGGAACCAAGGCAACGGCTGCACTCCTTCACAGAGGATCAGTGTCCGCCTCTACTCCGAGTGGACGCAGCCGCCAAGCAGGGACCGTCCCGGCAATAATGGGTGACCCCCATCGTTCACGCTCGGTGATCAGGCCGAGGTGGACGGTCCCGCCGGAATTTCGTTGGCACGTGCGACATTGCCTGCGACAAGACCGGGAACGACGGTTCCGCCCTCGCCGTGCGGGAGCTTCCACCAGCCCGAACAGCCACGTGGGCACGGATGCGACATCTCATGTAGCACAAGGCCTTGCGGCCCGGGAACAGGTTGCTGCCAGGTCATGGTTCCGGACCCCGCGCAGAGCAGGCAGGTGTCCTCTTCACACTCCACGCAAGGTAATTACTCCACAGGGGACACTGGCCGCAATCGCTGAATCGAGGGGACATCACCGATGACAGTCGCGGTCGTGACGGGAGCCGGTTCCGGAGTGGGTCGCGCGGTGGCGCGCACCCTGCTGGCGGCCGGTTTCCAGGTGGCGCTGGCCGGGCGGCGCGCGGAAGCGCTGCAGGAGACGGCTTCCGGCTTCACCGACGGCGCCCTGGTCGTACCGACCGATGTGTCGCATGAGGACTCGGTCGTCGCGCTGTTCGCCGCGGTGGTCGAGCAGTGGGGCCGCGTGGACGTGCTGTTCAACAACGCGGGCACGAACGTGAGCGCCACGCCGATCGAGGAGTTCAGCCTCAGCGCGTTCGAGAAGGTCGTCGCGGTGAACCTGACGGGTGCGTTCCTGTGCGCGCGTGAGGCGTTCAAGGTGATGAAGACCCACGGCGGCGGCAGGATCATCAACAACGGCTCGGTCTCGGCGTCGGTGCCGCGCCCGAACGCGGTCGCCTACAACGCGACCAAGCACGCCATGACCGGGCTGACCAAGTCGCTGTCGCTGGAAGGCCGCGCGCACAACATCGCGTGCGGGCAGATCGACATCGGCAACGCCGCGACCGACATGACCGCGCGGATGGGCCAGGGCGTGCTGCAGGCGAACTTCGAGACCAGGCCGGAGCCGACGTTCGACGTGCAGCACGTGGCCGACGCGGTGCTGTACCAGGCTCAGCTGCCGCTGAACGCCAACGTGCAGTTCATGACCGTGATGGCCACGACGATGCCCTACATCGGCAGAGGTTGAGCCTGGTACAAACCACCGCCGCGCTCCAGCAACCCGAAGTCCACGAGGTAGCGGCGGATGGTCACGTGGTCGACCTCTCCCCCGTCGCACCACGCCTGCAGCCGCTCGTTGATCTCGCTCTCCTCGTAGTACGTCTGCGGCACGAAGGCCTTCGACGCGACATGTTCGAGGATCTTGCGGCGCCGTTCCAACGCCACCGGCAGCGAGATCAGCTTGTCGCCGCGCACGAACGGCGCGAGGCCGTCGGCGGGCACGGACTCGGTGAGCGTGGCGGCGAGCGGCTTCAGGTCGGCCGGCCGGGCCGGGTCCCCCTCGACCAGCCCGGCCTCGCGGAGCTTGCGCAGCGCGGTGTCGGCGTCCTTGACCTTGAGCCCGGAGGCGGCGGCGACGTCGGCCAGGGTCCCCGCGCCGAGGACGACCGCGGCGAACGCCCGCAGCCTCGCCGGTTCGGCCAGCACGCGCACAACGTTTTCCGGTGTGGTCATGTCTGCGACCGTAACCACGCCGTCCACCCGATTTCAGCGCGAGGGCGCGCCCTGCCAGTCCCTCATCTGCCCACCGGTCCCTCGGCCATGGTGTCCGCGAGGTAGGCCTCGAAGTCGGGCTCGTCGGGTTCCAGCACGTGCCGCACCCACGCGGTGCGTTCGTGCGACAGCGGCGGCAGCTCCCACACGCAGCCGATGAGGTCCTTCGGGATGACGCTGAAGTGCGTGAGGTCCGGGTCGGTCGAGCCGAGGAACGGCTGGTCGCCGGACACGGCGGTGCGGCAGTGCAGCACGTTGTCCCACACCCAGTTGTAGGCGTTGAGGTACATGCCCGCGGCGCTGCGGTGCAGGACCGTGACGGTGGCGAGCGGGGTCGGATCGGCGAAGTCCGGGTAGATCTTCGGCAGGAACGCGTAGGCGGCCGCGCGGATGTCGTCGGTGATCTCGAGGCCGGGCGTGACGACCTCGTAGCGCTTGACGTGCCTGCCCGCGACGACCAGCGGTTCCTTGACCGCCAGCTGCTTCTCGTAGAAAGCCATGGGTCGAACATATGAGCTATCACTGACATCCTGTGGCAGTGTGTTCGCGTGCGTGCGAGCCGGTTGGTGTCATTGTTGCTCCTGTTGCAGACCAAGGGGCGGATGACCGCGCAGGCGCTGGCCGACGAGCTGGAGGTGTCGGTCCGCACGATCTACCGCGACGTGGAGTCGTTGCACGCGGCCGGCGTGCCGCTGTACGGCGACGCGGGACCTGCCGGTGGTTACCAGTTGCTGGACGGCTACCGCACGCGGCTGACCGGGCTCACCGAGCAGGAGGCGGAGTCGTTGTTCCTGGCCGGGCTGCCGGGTCCGGCCGCGGAGCTGGGGCTCGGGGACGCGGTGTCGGCGGCGCAGCTCAAGCTGATGGCGGCGCTGCCGTCGCCGATGCGCGACCGGGCCTCGCGGATGGCGGAACGGTTCCACCTGGACGCGCCTGCCTGGTACTACGACGCGGAGCGGGCGCCGTTCCTGGAGCTGGTGGCGGACGCGGTGTGGCGGGAACGGTTGCTGGAGGTCTCCTACCGGCGGTGGCAGGCGCCGGAGGAGGTGACGCGGACGCTGCGGCCGTTGGGGCTCGTGCTGAAGGCCGGGCGCTGGTACCTGGTCGCGCGGGGGTCGTCGCGGATCTCGACGTACCGGGTGTCGCAGATGCAGGCGGTGACCGTGCTGGACGAGTCGTTCGAGCGGCCTTCCGGGTTCGACCTGGCGGCGCACTGGGCGGCGTCGCTGGAGGACTTCCAGGCGCGGCAGTACACCGGTGAGGCGGTGATCAGGCTGTCCGCGCGCGGTTTCGCGTCGTTCTCCTCGCACGTGCTGCCCGCGGTCGCGCGTGCGGCGGCGGAGTCCGCTGTGGACGACGGCGAGTGGGTGCGGGTGACGATCCCGATCGAGTCGATCGGGCACGCGACGGGCATGCTGCTGCGGATGGGCGGTGAGGTCGAGGTGCTGGCGCCGCCGGAGCTGCGCGACCACGTCACGACGGCGGTGCGGCGGCTGGCGTCGATCTACCTCCCGTCGCGCTGACGGCGAGCTGCCGGTCGTGGGCCCTGGCCAGGGTCAGCTGCGCGGTGAGCGCGCCGAGCAGGGCCATGAACATGTCCCACTGCGTGTCCCAGACGTCGCCCTGGGTGCCGAGGAAGTCGTCGGCCGCCGAGCCTCCGAGCACGGCCGTCCACCACTCGACCAGCTCGTAGGTCGCGCTGAACGCCAGGCACACGCAGGTGACGAGGACGAAGAGCCAGCCGCCTGGCCGCAATGGCGTCTTCCGCAGCAGGATCTCGCGGGCGAGGATCGCCGGCACGAAGCCCTGCACGAAGTGACCGAGCCGGTCGTAGTGGTTGCGCCCGAGGTCGAGCAGGTCCTGCAGCCAGAACCCCAGTGGCACCCGCGCGTAGGTGTAGTGACCGCCGAGGATCAGTACCAGCGCGTGCAGGAAGATCAGCCGGTACAGCAGGGGTGTCAGCGGGAAGCGCCGGTACGTCGCGACCAGGACGACGGCGCCGATCACGACCGGAGCCACTTCGAGGTACCAGGTCGTGCGGCTGTAGGGGCCGATGCCCGACACGATCAGGGCAATGGCCGTCAACGCGAGCAGGACCAACGGCTCCGCGGCGGTGCGCTTCATCCGTCGAGAGTGCCGGACTGCAGCAGCGAGCGCGCCCTCCTCGCGGCTGTCTCCATCAACGCGGTCAGCTGCTCGGCATCGACTCCCGGCGGCGGTTCGACCGCGAGCACCACAGGTGTGGTGGCCGGAAGCCCGGGTTTCGCGGGCAGCTGACCTGCGGGTTCGAGCGAAACCACCACAGGTGTTCTGGTGCCGACGGGTCCGGCGACGCGCTGCTGGAGCGCGTCGAGCAGCTCCTGCTCCGGTTTGCCCCTGAGCAGCAGGAGCACGAACGGGTCGGCGTCGAGCAGCCAGCCGACCTGGAACGCCAGCGCGGCCGCGTGCCGGCACGGCAGCTCCCAGCCGTCGCAGTCGCACTCCGGTTCCAGGTCGCCGATGCCGGGCAGCAGGTCCACACCGGACTCTTCCGCGGCCGCGACGAGATCGCGCGGCATGTCGTTGTCCAGCAAGGCGGCGACGTGGCCGGCGTCTTCGGCGACGCGGTCGAGGAACCGTCCCCAGTGGACTTCCGGCAGCTGCGGGACGTGGACCGTGGTGCTGTGGACGGTGTCGTCGTCGTGGACCTGCGCGTGCAGGCGGCCGGGGCTGACGGTGATCGGGCCGACGACGCCGGCGTGGGCGTAGCGGCGGCCGAGCCGGACCAGGCCGGTGTCGAGCGCGGTGTCCTCCAGCGCCCTGACCCAGGCCTTGCCCCACCACGTGGTGGCGACGCGGCGTTTCACCTTGGGGAACGCGGCGAACCCGCGTGCGGTCATCAGGCGCTCCTGAGCTGGACGAGTTCGGCGAGTTCGGCGTCGGTCAGTTCGGTGAACGCGGCCTCTCCCCCGTGCAGGACGGCGTCGGCGAGGTCGCGCTTGTCCTGCAGGAGCGCGGCGACGCGTTCCTCGACGGTGCCTTCGGTGACGAGCTTGTGGACCTGCACGGGCCTGGTCTGGCCGATGCGGTACGCGCGGTCGGTGGCCTGGTCCTCGACGGCGGGGTTCCACCAGCGGTCGAAGTGGATCACGTGGTCGGCCCTGGTGAGGTTGAGGCCGGTGCCGGCGGCCTTGAGCGACAACAGGAACACCGGTGCTCTGCCCTGCTGGAAGTCCTCGACCATCCGCTCGCGCCGCGGGATCGGGGTGCCGCCGTGCAGGAACCGGGTGGGGTGGCCGATGTGCTGCTCCAGGAGCCTCGCCATGCCGACGTACTGGGTGAAGACCAGCGCCGAGCCGCCCTCGGCGACGATCGTGGCGAGCAGTTCGTCGAGCAGGTCGAGCTTGCCCGAGGTCCCGCGCAGCTCGGGGTGGCCGAGGTAGTGCGACGGGTGGTTGCAGATCTGCTTGAGGCCGGTCAGCAGCTTCAGCACGAGACCGCGGCGGGCCATGCCGTCGCTGTGCGCGATCCGGTCGAGGGTCTCCCTGGTCAGCGCCTCGTACAGGGCCGCCTGCTCGGTGGTGAGCGAGACGGGCAGCTCGGTCTCGGTCTTGGCGGGCAGTTCCGGGGCGACGCCGGGGTCGGACTTGCGGCGGCGCAGCAGGAACGGTTTGACGACCTTCGCGAGGGTGTCGTCGGGTTCGGGCCAGCGGGTGCGGAACGCGCGGTGCGTGCCGAGCAGGCCCGGTGTCGTCCAGTCCAGAATGGACCACAGCTCCGCCAGCGAGTTCTCCACCGGGGTGCCGGACAGTGCGACGCGGGCGCCCGCCGGGATGGAGCGCAGTGCCTTGGCGGTGCCGGAGTGCGGGTTCTTGACGTGCTGCGCTTCGTCGGCGACGACCATGCCCCACGTGTGGTCGCGGAGCGCTTCGGCGTCCAGGCGCATGGTGCCGTAGGTGGTGAGCACGATGCCGTCGGTCGCGAGTGTCCGTTGTGGACCGTGGTAGCGGGTGACTCGGGTGCCGGGGGCGAAGCGGCGGATCTCGCGTTCCCAGTTGCCCAGCAGCGAGGCGGGGCAGACGACGAGCGTCGGCTCCTGGTCGCGGTGCAGGTGCAGGGCGATCAGCGTGACGGTCTTGCCGAGGCCCATGTCGTCGGCGAGGCAGGCGCCGAGGCCGAGGCTCGTCAGGTGGGCGAGCCAGCGCAGGCCGTGCAGCTGGTAGTCGCGCAGGATCGCGTTCAGTCCGGCCGGTGGCGGGATCTCGGGGATCGTCGTGATGGCGGTGGTGAGGCTGTGCGGGGCGACGTCGACGTGCTCGCCGTCGATCAGCGCGGAGCCGGTGAGGGCGGCGGTCACGGCCTGGACCGCGGTGATCGGGCCGAGTCGCCGCCGGACCTTCTCCCTGAGCTCCGGGTCGACGAGCACCCACTGGTCACGCAGCCGCACGACCGGGCGGGCGGCGTCGGCGATGACGTCCTTCTCGGCGTCGGTGAGCTCGTCGCCGCCGAGTGCGAGCCGCCAGTCGAGGCTCAGCAGGTCGTCGGCCCGGAACCTGCCGCTGGGCTCGCCGATGACGGCTTTCGCGGACAACGACGTGGTGAGGTTCTTGGGCCAGTGGACCTCCAGGTCGGTGCCGAGGAGCTCGGCGACCTCGTCGTCGGTGAGGTCGGCCTGGTCGAGCAGGCGGTGCAGCGGTGGCCAGGTGGCGCGACCGATCGCGCGGATCGCGTCGAGCTCACGGCCGGAGCCGCGCACGTCGCGCGGGTAGGGGTCGGTGATGCCGCGGATCTGGACGATCGCGCGGAACCGCAGGTCGTCGGTGGTCTCGACACGCAGGGAGAGCCTGATCTGCCCGTCGGCCCACGCCTTGAGCTCGGGCACGTGGTGGGGTTCCGGGTCGGCGAACGGGCCTTCGCCACCACGGGGCAGCACGTCCGCCACGGCGTCCAGGAACGCCCGCAGCTCGTTGTAGTCGCCGTGCGCCGCGAGCTGCCGCAGGTGCACCTCGTCGGCGTGGTCGAGCGGTCCGATCCGCCAGGTGTCGTGGCCGTCGTCCGTCACGCTCGGCACGATCCGGCCGCGGGCGACGAGGTTGAGCGCCGTCGCGGTGGCCACTCCCCAGTAACCGGAGTCGTTCAGCGCGTCGGGTAGGGCTTCGAGCAGGGCTTTCCCCCTGAGCTGACCGAACATATCTTGTACCGTACAGCATACGGTACGGTAGGGTCGCGCTCGTGATCGAACACACCGGCAGCGGTGACCCGGCGCGGACGCTCGCGTTGCTGTGGCGCACCCAGGAGCGCACCAGCCGCAGGGGCAAGCCCGACCTGAGCGTGGACCGCATCGTGCAGGCGGGCATCGCCCTCGCCGACGCCGACGGGCTGAAGGCGCTGTCGATGCGGCGCGTGGCCGAGTCGCTGGGCGTCGGGACGATGTCGCTCTACACCTACGTGCCCGGCAAGGGCGAGCTGATCGACGTCATGGTGGACACCGTGCAGGCCGCGACCGGGCGCGAGGTGGTCGAGGGCTGGCGCGAGCACCTGACGTACGTGGCGCGGGAGAACCTGGCGCTGTACCGGCGGCACCCGTGGTTGCTGCAGGTGGCGCCGTCGCGGACGGTGCTGGGCCCGCAGGTGGCGGCGAAGTACGACTTCGAGCTGCGCGGCCTGGAGGGCATCGGCCTGTCGGACGTGGAGATGGACTCGGTGCTCAACCTCGTGCTCGGACACGTGCAGAACTCGGCGCGGGGGCTGACCGCGGCGGCGGTGACCGAGCAGGAGACCGGGCTGACCGACCAGCAGTGGTGGGACGCGGCGGTGCCGTTCCTGATGACGGTGTTCGACCCGGCGCGCTATCCCGTCGCGGCACGGGTCGGTGACGCCGTCGGGCAGGCGCACCAGAGCGCGTTCAGCCCGGAGCACTCGTTCGAGTTCGGTCTGGAGATGATCCTGGACGGGGTCGCGCGGCTGATCGCCGCACGCGGCTGACCGGCCGCAGGGTCAGGGTGGCCGCGGTCAGGCCCGCGAGGACGAGTCCGGCCGCGACCAGGAAGCCGAGCTGGAAGCCGCCGGTCAGCGCGGAGGGCACGGCCACGCCGGCCTCGATCTGCCGGGCGGTCCGCCAGGTGGCCAGCGAGGCGAGCACGGCGAGCCCGAGGGCGCCTCCGACCTGCTGCGACATGTTGATCAGGCCGCCGGCCAGGCCCGCTTGCCGCGGTTCGACCCCGGACACGGCCATGACGATGAGCACGACGAAGCCGAAGCCGCCGCCGACGGAGACCAGGATCGCCGGGCCGAGGACGTCGGCGAGGAAGGACCCGCCGGGCGAGACCAGCGAGAACCAGCAGAAACCGAGGATCGCGGCGCCCATGCCGATGACCAGCACGGTGAGCACGCCGAACCGGGCGAGCACGCGCGGGGCGAGCTGCGAGAACAGGATCTGGCCCAGCGCCAGTGGCAGGAGCGACAGACCGGACGCGACGGGACCGTAGCCGAGGACCTGCTGGCAGTAGAGGGTGACGTAGAAGTTCGTGGCCACGACGCCCGCGATGAAGATCAGCATCATGCCGTTGGCCGCGCTCAGCGGGCGCGAGCGGAAGATGCCGAAGCTGACCAGCGGTGCGGGGACGCGCAGTTCGGTGACGGCGAAGGCGCCGAGCAGCACCGCGGCCACGACGAACGCGACCAGGCCCTGGGCCGAGCCGACGCCGTGCTCGCCGATCTGGATCAGCCCGAAGATGAGCGCGGACAGTCCGGCCGTGGCGGTGATCGCGCCGAGCACGTCGAACTCCCTCAGCGGCGTGCCGCGCCGGGCTTCGGTGCCGGTGATCAGCTTGAGGCCGAGCAGGGCGCCTCCGAGGGTCAGGGGTGTGTTCACCCAGAACACCCACTCCCAGCCGAGGGCTGCGGTGAGCACGCCGCCGAGCACGACGCCGGTGGCGCCGCCGGCGCCGGCCACCATGCCCCAGATGCCCATGGCCCTGTTCCGCTCCGCTTCCTGTGGGAAGGTCACGGTCACCAGGGACAGCGCGGCCGGTGAGAGGATCGCGCCGCCGAGGCCCTGCACGGCGCGGGCGGCGACGAGCTGGCCGCCGGTCGCGGCGAGACCGCAGGCCACGGAGGCGAGGCCGAAGATCGCCAGGCCGGTGAGGAACACCCGCTTGCGCCCGAAGAGGTCCGCCGCCCGGCCGCCGAGGAGCAGGAACCCGCCGAAGGTGAGCAGGTAGGCGTCGATGACCCAGGCCAGGCCCGCGCGGGAGAAGCCCAGGGACGTCTCGATCGACGGCAGGGCGACGTTGACGATCGTGATGTCCAGGACCACGACGAACTGCGTCATGGCGAGGAGGGCGAACGCCGGCCAGCGCCGGCGGGCAGAAGGGTGCGCGACGTCGGTCATGCGAGGCCTCGAATTCGTATGCCGTGGCCGGGCGTCAGGATCCCGTGCGGGTCGAAGCGGTGTTTGGCCTGGACGAAGTCGTGCCATCTCGGCCCGAAGTGCCGGCACCAGTCCTGGGGCGACATCGGCAGCGCGTTGACCGGATAGGCCACCCCGCCCGCGGTGAGCGCCTGGTCGTAGATGCTCCGGTTGGTCGAGATCATCGAGGGCTCTTCGCCGGGCGGGCACGTGCGCAGCAAAGCCAACATGAACGCCATCGCGCCGGCCGGCTTGCGGACGAGTGGTGTTCTCAGCCTTTCCGTCGGCATCGGGTAGACGATGACCAGTCCCGACCTCCCGATGTCGGCCGCGGTCAGTCCGCCGAGAACGTGCCGGATGAACGGCTCGGCGGTGCTCGCGGGGAGCAGGAGGTTGAGCCACGGATGGGGGTGGAACCACTCCCCGGTCCTGCGCAGTTCTCGTTCACCGGCGGCCATCCGGTCGAGGAAGTCCGCGTGCGGGAGGTCCTCGGCGTGCTCGGTGGCGCGCTCGTGCCGCAGACTCCGGATCAGGGTGCGGTCATCGGTGGAGAAGTGCTGGGCCAGGTCGAGCCGGTAGCGCCACGAGCCGTTCTCCCCCGCGACGATCCTGCCCTCCACGTGGTCGGCCAGGCCTTCACGCACGAGACGTGCCTGGTCAGAGAGGAAGACCGCCAGGTCGTCGTACCAGAGCTTGTACCAGCGGGTGCGGTCGGACGCGGGCGCGAGTCGCACGGTCGCCCTGGTGATCACGCCGAACTGGCCGAGGCCGCCGCGCACGCAGTCGAACAGGGCGCGGTTCTCGGTCGCGGAGCACGTCATCCGCTCGCCCGTCCCGGTGACGACCTCCAGGGCCACCACGTTGTCGGTCTGCAGGCCGTGCCGGTGGCTCGCTCCGCCGAAACCGCCGGCCGACAGGGTGCCGCCGACCGTGGTGCCGAGGAAGTCGGTCAGCACGGGTGGTGTCCGCAGTTGCGCAAGCGCGGCGTCGACGACGTCGGACCACAGCGCTCCCGCGTCCACCACGACGTGGCCGCGCTCGACCTCGTGCACGGTGTTGAGGCCGGTCATGTCCACCACGAGCCCGCCGGCGGCCTGGCCCTGACCGTAGGTCGAGTGCCCGGCGCCTCGTGCGGCGATCGGCAGGCCTCTCGCTGCCGCGAACGACACCGCTTCCCTGATCTCGGCCGCTGATCCGGGCACGAGCACCGCCGCGGGCTTCGCGTGGACGCAATGCCCGAAGTCATCGGCCGCGCTCGTCAGCCGGGCTTCGTCGGTGTGCCACTTTCCGTCAATGTCCAGCATGTCGGCCGAAGACCTCCGCGAAGACCTTGTCCTGCACGAAACCGTGCTCGGCGTACCGCTCGCCGATCATGCCCGCCAGCTCGTCGAACCTCTCCGGCGGAATGTCGATGTCCGCGATGTCCTCCGGTGGCACGGAATATTTCGCGCACCATTCGAGAATGGAGTCCATCCCGCTGAGCGACGCCGTGAAGAGTCGCTGTCCCGGTGTGGTCCAGGCCGCGACGAACTCCGTGAGGACACTTCTGCCGAGCTGGTCGCGGAAGAGCATGCTCCGTGCTCTCGCCCGCAGCCGCGCCACGTAGTCCCGCTTGTCCCCGATGCGCAGGACCTGCACGGACACCGGGAACGGCAGCCGGCCGACGTTCTCGGCGAAGCGGAGCATGACGGAGATCGAGCCGCCCTCCAGCACCACGAGCCGATGGTGTTCGACGAGGTCGCAGAGCCTGGTCAGCAGCATTTCCGCCGCATCGCCAGGTGGGTAGTCACCGTCGCCCACGGTTCGTTCGGCCAGCCAGACGCGGTGCACCCCTTCCGCACTCTCGGCACGGGCGCTCGACACCGTCAGATCGGTGTAGCACTGGATCCGGTCGGCCACGAGGATGGGCGCTCCGGTGGCGGAGGCCAGTTCGGTCGCCACCGCGCTCTTCCCGATTCCCGTCGGGCCGACGATCGCGCGCACGAGCATCAGACGGTCCCCCTTGCCTAGAGGATGAAGAAAGACCTGATCTGCTCGCCCAGGCTCGCCGCGTCGAGGCCGTGCAGGCGGTCGTGGTCCTCGGGCGTGCCGTAGCGGCGGACTTCGACGTCTCGCCGGACGCCCAGGCAGCGCAGCCGGTGCGGCACGTTCACCAGGGTCGAGGCCACCTCGTGCGCCGACGTGCCGGCCAGGTAGGGCTCGACCAGGACGACGTCGGACTGGCTCCCGGCCAGCACCGCGGTGCGCAACCCGGTCGAGTCGAACGGCCGGATCGTCGACGCGTACAGCACGGTCACGTCGAGCGCGGCGGTCGCGGCCAGCACCCGGTCCAGGGTCGGGCCGACCGCGAGGACCACCCCTCGGTCGCCCTGTTTGATCATGGTGAAGGAGCCCGGCACGCCGTGCGGTTCCTCGTTGGCCTGGCTCGACAGCCGCACGTACACCCGGTCGTCTCCGGACAGCGAGCGCAGCAGCAGCTCGCCGGCCTCCTTCGGGTGCCCGGGAACGTGCACCGTCCAGTTCGGCAGCGAGTCGAGTGCCGCGACGTCTCCTGGCGTGTAGTGCGACCAGCCGAACTCGGAGAGGTCGTAGGAGGCACCCCAGCTCGCGAGCACCGCTCCCGTGTTCTGCTGCCCGAAGTTCAGCTTGACCTGCTCGTACGGGCGCTCGACGAGGAACGAGGCGACGGTGTGCACCACGGGCCGCAGGCCGCACATCGCGAGCCCGCTGGCCACGCCCATCATGAGCTGTTCCCGGATGCCCACGTTGATCACCCGATCGGGGTGTTTCTGCTTGGCCTGCTTGAAGAAGTGGGTGCCGATGTCGGCGAGCACGACGGCCGCCCGCGGGTCGGTGTCCAGTGCGCTCGACATCGTCGCGCCGAAGGCGCTCCACATGTCCATGGTGATCCACTCCTTAGCGGGTGACGGTGGCCACGACCGCGAGCGGCCGGTCCGGGTGTTCCTGCGTCAGCGCGGCGTAGATCTCGTCGTGGTTCGTGCCGTCGACGACGGCGGTGTCCCAGCCCTCACCGGCGAACCGCCGGTCGATCCCGCCCGGCCAGCCCTGGCTCGACGTCCCGTTGTCCAGTGCGATGACCGTGAGCTGGTTCAGCTTCGCCCTGCCGGCGAAGGCCATCGCCTCGTGGCTGCTGCCTTCGTCGAACTCGCCGTCGCCGATCATCACGAAGACCCTGGGCGCACGCCGTTTCTGCACGCGCCAGGCCAGCGCGATCCCGACCCCGACCGGCAGGCCGTGGCCGAGCGAACCGCCCGACAGCTCCACGCCCGGCACCTTGACCCGGTCCGGCACGTAACCGAACGGCGAGTCGAACGCGCCCCAGTCGTCCAGGTCCTCCGGCCGGATGAACCCCTTCGCGGCGAGCACCGCGTAGTAGGCCATCGGGCCGTGCGACTTGGAGTTCACGAAGCGGTCGCGGTCCGGGTCGTCCAGCCGGTCGGGCGCCACGTTCAGCACCCGGTCGTAGAGCACCCAGAGAACGTCCTTGGTGGACGACGACGAGAAGGAGTGCCGCTCGTCGCCGGTCATCCGGGCGATCAGGTCAGGAAGGTCGTCGTAGCCGAATGTCACGGACGTGGTCATCCCGTCTCCCTCCAACTGTCGTGCGGCCGGCGAGCTGCCCGCAGGCGCCCTGGATTTCACGGGCCTTGGACCCCATCACATAGGCGTGGAAGCCGAACTCCCGGAAGACCGCGGCCATCCGCTCGCCCCGCTCGTCGGTGGCCCGCTCGAAGTCGAACCCCGGCACCTTGTTCCACATGAGGATCTGCACGTTGAACCGGTCGGGGTCGAGCTGCCGCGCCAGGCGGCGCGCCTGTTCCTCGTCGTCGTTCACCCCGGCCAGCAGCAGGTAGCTGGCCTCGACGCGTGACCCGGTCCGGTCCGCGTACGCGCGGCCCGCGGCGATCACCTCGTCGAGCGGGAAGTGCTTGTTGAACGGGATCAGCCGCTCGCGAAGATCGTCGTCGGGGGCGTGCAGGGAGAGGAACAGCCGCAACGGGAGCCGCAGGTCCGCCAGCCGGTAGACGTTCGGCACGATGCCGATGCTCGACAGGGAGACGTTGGCGATCCGGTCGTCGGCGATCATCCGCCGTGCCGACTCGGTCACGCCGCGGAAGTTGAGCAGGGGCTCGCCCATGCCCGCGAACGTGACGCCGACGTCCCGGACGCCCGGGCTGTCGGCCAGCACGGCGTCGAGCTGCTCGAGGATCTCCGCGGCGGTCAGGCTGCGCCGCGATCTCTGCAGACCGGTGGCGCAGAACGTGCAACCGACGTTGCAGCCGACCTGGGAGGAGAGGCAGACGTGCAGCACGTCTGCCTCCTCACCGCGGTCGCGCTGCTGCTTCACCCACGACGCGTCCTTCCAGAAGGCGACCGACTCGACCACTGAACCGTCCGAAAGGGACCACGCGTACTTCACGCTGCGGTCGGCATCGCTCGCCGTGCGTTCGAGCATCGTCATCGCCATGTCGACCTCCTCCCCTCCTCGCCGCTGGTCACCAGGTCACGCGCAGCGAGTTGAGGCCGAACACGAGGCTGGAGGCGCGGTACTCGATCTCCTCGTCCGGATCGGCCAGTGCGAGTCCGGGGAAGCGCCGCAGCAGGGCGGGGAGGGCGATGCGCAGCTGCATCCGCGCCAGCAGCTGCCCGAGGCAGAAGTGCACGCCGTGGCCGAAGGCGAGGTGGCTGCCGGGTTCCCTGGTGAGGTCGAGGGTGTCGGGATCGTCGACGAAGGCGCGGTCGCGGTTCGCGGCGGGGATCGAGGGGATCACGAACGAGCCCTCGGGGATGACGTGCCCGGCGATCTCGACCTCGGTGGTGGTCGTGCGGGGCGGCAGCGAGTGCGCGATGGACAACCAGCGCAGCAGCTCCTCGACGGCGGAGTCGATCCGCGCGGGGTCGGTGCGCAGCAGGTCCAGCTGGTCCGGGTCGCGCAGCAGGACCAGCGTGCTCAGGCCGATCATGTTCGAGGTCGTCTCGTGCCCGGCGAGCACGATCAGGCTGGCGATGCCGACCAGTTCGTCGGTGCTCAGCTCGTCGCCGTGCTCCCGCACCAGCATGCCCAGCGTGTCGTCACCCGGTTCGGCTCGTGCGCGGGTGACCAGGTCGATCATGTACTGCTGGTCCTCCCGCCGTGCCGCGATCCGTTCCTCCGGCGGCAGCGACAGGTCCAGCAGCCGGGCGGACCGGTCCTGGAAGTCGTCGCGGTCGGCGTAGGGCACGCCCAGCAGCTCGCAGATCGCCAGTGACGGCACCGGCAGGGCGAAGTGCGTCATCAGGTCGGCCGGCTTGCCGGCCTGCTCCAGGTCGTCCAGAGCCGCGTCGACGATCTCCACGATCCGCGGTTCGAGCCGGTTCATCCGGCGCACCGTGAACTCCGGGATGAGCATCCGGCGCAGCCGCGTGTGCTCGGGCGGGTCGAAGCCGAGCAGGTTGCCCGCCCGCATCCGGGCGAGCTCCTCCTCGCTCACGTCACCGCCCTCGGCCAGTCCGAACAGCGGCGTGCGGGCGATGCTGAACCGGGCCGAGTCCGCCAGCACCTCGCGGACGTCCTCGTACCGGCACACCAGGTAGGCGGGCACGCCGAACAACGTCGGCACCTGCACGACGCCCTCGTCGTCGCGCGCCCTGGCGAGCTCCTCGACCGGGTCCAGCCCGTCCCGCCGCAAATCCAGTGACAGCTCCGGCGCTTCTGTCATCGCCCGTCACCCCACTCCTCTCGATGTTGACCGTCAGAGCCGCTCGGAGGCGATGACCAGGTAGTCGATGCTGCGCTCGCGGAAGCCGGTCAGGAACGGCTCCTCGACGCCCGTGCGCATGGTGGAGTGCTCGCGCAGCTCCCAGTAGGGAATCGCCTCGTCGGTGTAGCGCTGCACGTGGAACGGCACGAAACCGTTGGCGGACAAGGCTTCGAAGTACTTGCTGCGGGTGTGCATCGCGCACAGGTAGTGGTCGTCGATCTGCTGGGAGGCCACCGACCTGTCCTCGACGACGTCGTTGCGGCACCAGGTGACGGCCACGTAGCGGCCGCCGGGGCGCAGCACCCTGGCGAACTCGGCGAACGCCTTGTCGAGGTCCACGCACATCGTGGTCTCGTTGGACACGATGAAGTCGAACGTGTCGTCCTCGAACGGGGTCTGCATCATGTTCGCGAAGTGGAACCCGACCCGGTCGGCGCTGCCGCGCTCGCGCGCCAGCTTCTGGGTGAACTCGACGTGGTGGGCGCAGTAGTTCACGCCGTCGACGCGGCAGCCGAACCGGTCGGCGATCATGAAGGACGTGCCGCCGCGGCCGGACCCGGCGTCCATCACGCGGTGCTCGGGCCGCACGTCGCCCAGCGCGTCGAGGATCAGCTCGGTCTCGGCGCCCTCCAGGCGGTGCAGCTCGCGCAGGATCAGCTCCTCCCGCGTCTCGGCCGGGGCGTCCAGCACGGCGTGGTCGTAGTCGCCGATGCCGTAGTGGTGGTGGTAGAGCCCGTCGTCGGCCCCCAGCAGGAGGTTGATGTCGTCGGACCGCTTGGCGTCCCAGTAGCCCCGCTGCTCCGCGTCGTGCTCGCCGAGCGTGACCACGTCCATTTGCGACATTTCTGCGTCACTCCTTGGTAGAGATGGGTTTCCGGGCGATCAGACGCGTTCGGCCGCGACGACCAGGTAGTTGAGGGACCCGTCGCGGTAGCCCTCCAGGAACGCGTCCTCCACGCCGGTGCACAGGCTGCTGTGGTTGCGCAGCTCCCAGTACGGCATGGCCTCACGCGTGTACCGCTGGGCGTAGTAGGGCACCAGGCCGTTGGCCTTGAACGCGGCGAAGTAGGTGCTGCGCCGGTGCATCTTGCAGACGTAGTGGGTGTCGATCCGCTGAGTGGCTTCCGACCGCGGGTCGACCACGTCGTCTCGGCACCAGGTCGTCATGACGTACCGCCCGCCGGGCCGCAGCACGCGCGAGAACTCCCGCATCGCCTCGAACGCGTCGGCGTACATCGTCGTCTCGTTCGACACGACGAAGTCGAACGTGCCGTCGTCGAACGGGGTCTGCAGCATGTTGCCGAGGTGGAACCGGACCAGGTCGTCCCAGCCGCGCTTGCGGGCGATCCGTTCGGAGAACTCGACGTGGTGGTCGCAGAAGTTGACCCCGTCCATCCGGCAGCCGAACTCGCGGGCCAGCGTGAACGACGTGCCGCCGCGCCCGGATCCGGCGTCCATGCCCCGCGCGGTGGCCGGGGTCGGGCCGAGGGCGTCGAGGATCAGCCGGACCTGCTCGCTCTCCATGCGGTGCAGCTCGCGCAGGATGTGCTCCTCGCGCCGGTCGGCGGGCGCGTCGAGGACCGAGTGGTCGAAGTCGCCGATGGCGTAGTGGTGGTGGTACAGGTCGTCCTCGGCGCCGAGCAACAAATTGATGTCGTCGGCCGTCTTGGCGTCCCAATGCGCTTTCAGCGTGCGTTCGTAGTCGTCGCGCGCATGACTTTCCGTCGTGGTGGTCATTGGTTTCCCATTTCTCCGTCGAGTGCCGCGAGGACCTGGTCGGCTTTCTGGCACACGATGACGCGTTGAGAGGAGTCGGGGACGAAGAAGCCTTCGTGAACGGCATCGTCGAGGAAGGCGAGCAGGGATCGGTAATAGCCGTTGACGTCGAACAGCACGCAGGGTTTGCGGTGCAGGCCGAGTTTGGACCAGGTGAGGACTTCGAGGAACTCCTCGGCGGTGCCCAGCCCGCCGGGAAGTGCCACGAAAGCGTCGCCGAGCTCGGCCATGAGGGCCTTGCGGCGGTGCAGGTCGGGCACGACGTGCAGTTCGGTCAGTCCCGTGTGTGCGACCTCGCGGCCGCCCAGGCTCTCCGGGATGACCCCGACGACGGTGCCGCCCGCGCTCAGCGCCGCGTCCGCGACGATCCCCATGAGCCCGAATCCGGCCCCGCCGTAGACGAGCCGGAGATTCGCCTGCGCGATCGCCCGGCCCAGTTCGGCCGCGGCATTCGCATAAGCCTCGGCACGCCCTGGATGCGCTCCGCAGAAAACGGTGACGCTGTTCACCGAAGGCACCCGTGTCGAGTTCGCTTGACAATGCTCTTGGTTGCCACACCACGAGAGTGCCAGAGCGGAATTCGGCGTTCTTGTCATCCAGTGCACGGCTTCTTGTCAATGCACGCCGACCGTGTCCGAAACTTCAATCGCGGACGTGAGTTCGCGGTGCAGGAGGCGGACGTGTGCCGTCCGGTGGCCCCTGGCGGTGCGGTCGTGAGCTTGATCGGGTGGTTACGGCCTGGTGACACCTCGCGGGATGAGCCGCTAATTCCCACGCGGTGTGGTCCGGATGCCTACAGTTACGCCACGCCGATCAACTTGCCGTCGGGAGGCCCGCTCGTGGTGATCGACTCGCAGCCGCGGCAGGCGCTGGTGCGCCGGGTCACCGGCCTGGCGCGGTCGACACCGGGGCGGCTGAGCCTGATCGTCGTGGTGCTGGTCGTGGCGAGCCTGGCCAGCGGATGGCTGACGACGTGGAGCGTGAACCGGCAGCAGCAGGCGCTGGAGGACCTCGCGACGCGGTCGGAGCCGCTCGCGCACGCCGCGCAGGAGGTCTACCGGGCGTTGCAGGACGCGGACGCGACGGCGGCGAGCGCGTTCCTGTCCGGCGGCCTGGAGCCTCCTCAGCTGCGGGAACGCTACGAGGCGGACATCGCGCAGGCGCAGGCGGCGCTGTCGGTGGCCACCGCCTCCTCTCCCGACCTGACGGCGACGCTCGCGGCTCAGCTGCCGGTCTACACGGGGCTGATCGAGACCGCCCGCACGAACAACCGGCAGGGCTTCCCGGTGGGCGCCGCGTACCTGAGGGAGGCCTCGGGGCTGATGCGCACGCAGCTGCTGCCGTCGGCGCAGGAGCTGTACCGGGCGGAGACCGACCGGGTGGCGCGGGCGCAGGACGAGGCGAACTTCCCGTGGGGTTCGGTGACCGTGGCGCTGGCGTTCGTGGTCGCGCTGGTGCTCACCCAGGTCTACCTGACCCGCAGGACGAACCGCCTGCTCAACATCGGCCTGCTGGTGGCGACGGCCGCGGCGGTGGTGTCGTTGCTGTGGGCGACGACGGTGTCGGTGCTGGTGATGCGTGACGTCGCGGGCTCGCGGTCGGCGTCGGAGAAGGTCGACGTGCTGGCGCAGGCGCGGATCGCGACCCTCACCGCGCGGGGTGAGGAGACGCTGACGCTGGTCGCGCGGGGATCGGGACAGACGTACGAGAAGAACTTCGTCGAGGTGTCCGAACGGCTGGAGGGCCTGCTGGACCGGGCGAAGCAGCAGGAGAACAGCGAGGCGGTCGACCAGGCGATGCGGCACTTCCGGCAGTGGCAGCAGGTGCACCAGCGCATCCGCGCGGCGGACGACGCCGGTCAGTACAACGACGCCGTGGCGCTGATCGACAACCCGTTCTTCGACTCGCTGGACCAGGACCTGGTGCGCGCGATCGGCCGGGCGCGGCAGGACTTCAGCGACGAGGTGGCGGTGGCGCGGGCGGCGCTCGCGGGCACGGTGGTCGGGGTGCTGGTGCTGGCGGTGATCAGCGCGGTGGGGTCGACGATGGGACTGTGGCAGCGGCTCAAGGAGTACCGATGAGGCGACTGGCACTGGCGGCGGTCCTGCTCGTGGGCGCGTGCTCGGCGGGTCCGGCGCCCAGCGAGGTCGTGCCGCGCAACGCTCCGGCGCCGCAGCCGGGCGACGCGAGCACGGTCACGGCCGCGCCGAGCAGCTCGGCGGGGCCGGCGCCGTCGTGCGACGCGACGGCGAGCCTGCGGCCGGGCCCGTTGCCGCCCGCGGGGCAGATGCCGGCGGGTTCGAACATGGAGCGGATCCTCAAGCGGGGCCGGTTGATCGCCGGGGTGGACCAGAACTCGTACCTGATGGGGTTCCGCAACTCGTTCACCGGCGAGATCGAGGGCTTCGACGTCGACGTGGCCCGGCAGATCGCCAAGGCGATCTTCGGTGACGAGAAGAAGGTGCAGTTCAAGGTCGTCACGGCGGCCGAGCGGATCCCGGTGCTGCAGCACGGTGACGTCGACGTCGTGGTGCGCACGATGACGATCACCTGCCAGCGGCTGGCGGACGTGGACTTCTCGCAGGTCTACTACCAGGCCGGGCAGCGGGTGCTGGTGCGCGGCAACTCGGGCATCACCGGCGTGGACGGCCTGAAGGACAAGAAGGTGTGCGTGGCGACGGGGTCGACGTCGCTGGGCAACGTCGTGGGCCGGGCGAAGACGACGGTGAGCGTGCCGAACTGGACGGACTGCCTGGTGATGCTGCAGCAGGGGCAGACCGACGCGATCTCCACCGACGACACGATCCTGGCGGGCCTCGCGGCGCAGGACCCGTACACCGAGGTGGTGGGGGCGCGGTTCACCGAGGAGCCGTACGGCGTGGGGATGCCCAAGGGGCAGGAGGACCTGGTCAGGTTCGTCAACGGCGTGCTGGAGCGGATGCGCGGCGACGGCACGTGGACCGGGATTTACTCGCGGTGGCTCAACCGGCTGGGTCCGGCACCGACGCCGCCCGTCGCTCGTTATCGGGACTAGGGAGGGTCGCGAGATGAGTGAGGATCTGGAGCTGCCCGTCACGGGGCCCGCGACGTCGCCGGGGACCGCACCCTGGTCGGTGTCGCAGGAGGCCTCGCGGGGGTTGTCGCGCTCGAGTTCGGGGCGTGCGCGCAGGGGCAGCGGCCGGTCGATGAGCCGCGGCCGGCTGGGTGCCGGGCTGGTCGAGGTGCCGCGGGTGCCCTACCGGGACCCGAAGACCGCGGTGCTGGAGAACCCGGAGGTGCCGGAGGCCAAGCGGTTCTGCTCGAGGTGCGGCAAGAAGGTCGGGCGGCGCAAGGACGGCAAGCCGGGCCGGGTGGAGGGGTTCTGCCCGCAGTGCGGGCACGCGTACTCGTTCACGCCGAAGCTGGAGCCGGGTGAGCTGCTGCACGACCAGTACGAGGTGCTGGGGTGTCTCGCGCACGGTGGTCTGGGGTGGCTGTACCTGGCGCTGGACCACGCGGTGAGCGACCGGTGGGTGGTGCTCAAGGGCCTGCTCGACTCCGGTGACGCGGACGCGATGGCGGCGGCGCTGGCGGAGCGGCGGTTCCTGGCCGAGGTCGAGCACCCGAACATCGTGAAGATCCACAACTTCATCCGGCACGCGGACCGCAAGAGCGGCAACCTGGTCGACTACATCGTGATGGAGTACGTCGGCGGCGAGTCGATCAAGGACATGATCACGCGCCGGCGCCGGGAGGGCCGCGGCGACGAGGCGTTGCCGCTGGCGCAGGCGATCGCGTACGTGCTGGAGATCCTGCCCGCGGTCGGCTACCTGCACGGGGTCGGGTTGCTGTACTGCGACTTCAAGCCGGACAACATGATCCACACCGAGGAGCAGCTCAAGCTGATCGACCTGGGCGCGGTGCGGCGCATCGACGACCACCACTCCCCCATCTACGGCACGATCGGCTACCAGGCGCCGGAGATCGGCACGATCGGCCCGTCGGTGTTCTCCGACATCTACACGATCGGGCGAGCTTTGGCGGTGATGAGCTTCCCGTTCGACTTCCGCGGCCGCTGCAAGGACCGGCTGCCCACGATCGACGAGGAACCGCTGCTGGGCCGGTTCGAGTCGTTCCACCGGCTGCTGCTGCGCGCCACCAACCCGAACCCCGAGCTGCGGTTCTCCTCCGCGGAGGACATGGCCGAGCAGCTCACGGGCGTGCTGCGCGAGGTGCTGGCGATCGAGGACGGCGAGCAGCGGCCCGGGCTGTCGCGGCAGTTCACGCCGGAACGCCGCCGGTTCGGGGTGGAGGGCGCGCTGGACCTGGCGGAGGTGGCGCTGGCGTTGCCGGCACCGAGCGTGAGCACGTCGGACGCGGCCGCGTCGTGGCTCGCGACGGCGACGACGTCGGATCCGGCAGGCCTGCGCAAGGCTCCTGAGTACACCGTGGAGGTCCGGTTGCGGATCGTGCGGGTGCTGATCGAGTCCGGGGACACCGAGGCGGCGATGCGCGAGCTGGAGGCGTTGACGGCGCCGTCGATGTTCGACGAGTCCGAACTGGATCCGGAGGACTGGCGGCCCGACTGGTACCGGGGTCTGGCCGCGCTGACCGACGGACGCGCGCGGGACGCGCTGGGGTTCTTCGACGCGGTGTGCTCGGCGGTGCCGGGCGAGGCGGCGCCCAAGCTCGCGCTCGGCGCGTGCTACGAGGCCACGGGTGAGCTGAAGGCGGCGGCGGGCTGGTACGAGCTGGTGTGGCGGACCGACCACGCGTACGTGTCGGCGGCGTTCGGGCTGGCGCGTGTGTTGCTCGCGTGCGGTGACCGTGCGCGAGCGGTCGACGTGTTGCTGTCCGTTCCGGACACTTCCTCACAACACCTCGCCGCGCAGATCGCGGCGGTGCGCGCGCAGCTCGGCGACTGCGGCGCGGAGGACCTCGTCGCGGCCGGGGAACGCTTGCACGCCTTGGACATCGACGTGCATTCGCACACCCAGCTGTCGGCGGAGGTGCTGGAGGCGGCGTACGACTACGTGACCCGCAATCAGGCCGCCGAGGGCAGGGTGCTGGACTGTGCACTCTCCGAACACGAGCTTCGGCTGGGTCTCGAGCGGCGCTACCGCACGCTGGCCCGGTTCGCGGCCACGCCGGAGGAACGGATCGCATTGGTGGACCGCGCGAACGCGGTAAGGCCTAGGACGTTGGTTTGATGGACACCCTGAAGTGCCCGGAGTGCTTCGCGCCCGTCGCGCCGGAGGACCGGTTCTGCGAGGCGTGCGGACGCAACCTGCTGGTCCGCCGCACGCCGCTGGGCGGACCGACCGGTCCCGCGCAGGCCTCGTGCATCCTGTGCGGCTCACCCGACATCGACGACGAGGACTACTGCACCCAGTGCGGACGGCACCAGCCGTCGGCGCGGGACAGGGTCGAGTACACGCTCGGCGCGGTGTCCGGGGTGTCGGACCGGGGCAAGCGGCGGGCGCGCAACGAGGACTCGATGGCGTTCGGGCACGTCGCGGGCAAGGGTGTCGCCGCCGTGGTCTGCGACGGCGTGGCGTCGTCCGAACGGGCGGAGCAGGCCTCGCAGGCGGCCGCCGACGCGGCGGTGGACGTGCTGATCAACGCGTTGATCGACACCGCGGACCCGGAGCAGGCGATGGTCGACGCCGTGGCGGCGTCGTGCTTCGCGGTCGAGCAGCTGGTGGAGGCCGAGCCGGTCGAGGCGGGCGGCCGGGGTGTCGCGCCGTCGTGCACGTTCGTGTCGGTGCTGGTCACGGACTCCTCGGCGACGGTCGGGTGGGTCGGTGACTCGCGGGCCTACTGGTTGTCGGCGGAGGGCTCCGAGCAGCTCACCACCGATGACACGTGGGCGGCGCAGCTCGTGGCGGAGGGTGTGCTGACCGAGGAGCAGGCGCGGACGGACCGTCGCGCGCACGTGCTGTCGCGGTGGATCGGCGCGGACGCCGGGCGGGTGGAGCCGCAGGTCGTGACGCTGCAGCCGACGTCGCCGGGGGTGTTCCTGCTGTGCTCGGACGGGCTGCACAACTACCGGCCGCAGCCGGAGGACCTGGAGCCGCTGCTGGGGTCCGGGCCGGAGGAGTTCGTGAAGGTGGCCCTGGACGCCGGTGGCCACGACAACATCACCGTGGTGCTGGTGCCGTTCACGCCTCGTCCTGTCGAGTGACGCGTTATTCGGGAATTCGATGCTGAGCGCGCCTGCGTCGTCGTGACAATGATTGAGAATTCTTATCGGAGGCTCCGCCGGAAATCGGCGGAGCCTCCTTCGGTCAGCCGAAATTGAACGCGCCGACGTCGGCCGTCAGGTACTTGAGGCCGTTGACCGCGCAGTCCGGGTTGGGATTCGCCAGCACGGGAACGGCCGTTCCCTTGTCACCGGCCATCGGGCCGCTGGAAAGGGCGGCTTCGAGGGTGATCTGGCCCTGGGTGGGATCAGTGTTGATCCTCCAGGTGTAGTGGCTGGTTCCGGCGCCGGGCTGCCAGACGAAGGTGCTCGCGGCCGCGTTGCCGCCGGTGAAGGTCAGCAGCAGCTGGCAGATGTTGAGGGCGCTGCCGTTGGCGCTGACGGTCGCCGGGGTGGCGATCGCGCCCGACTGGATGCCTGCGTAGTTGCCGTTGAGCGACACGCAGTTGGTGAACTCGCCGGTGGCGTAGGCGGTCGAGGTGAGCCGCAGCGGGGTGAGCGGCGGGTCGATGTCGAGCTGGAAGGCGCCGGTGCACACCAGGTCGCCCAGGGCCGCGTGGGCGGCGGGCGCGGCCACGGCGGAGCTCAGGACGAGGCTCACCGCGAGCACCGCGGCCGCGTGCCGGCCGCGGCGGGTTCTCGAGGAAGTGGCGGAGGGCCGGAAAGCACGATTCACGCGCGCGACAAGAACGCGAATTGCCTTCATGACGATCTTTCCCTTTGTTTCACGCCGATTGGGAAAGCGATTCTCTGCCCGCGCCTCCCATTCCGGCCAGCGACCGTTCGAGTGATGGCGGAAGTGAAACGGGAACGGCGCCCGCTCTTCTGCGCGCAATTCCTCGTGGCGAGACGAGCACTCGCGTGCTGTGCCCGGTGAACGCTGCTGGCATGATCGGCCTGTGTCCCACGCCGTCCTGGTCGCGTTGTTCCTGTTCGCGTCGGGTGTGGTGGCGGGGGTCATCGGCACGGCGGGTGGCATCACCAGTCTCGTCGCCTACCCGGCGTTGCTGGCCGCGGGCATCCCGCCGCTGACGGCGAACGTGACCAACTCGGTCGCTCTGCTCGGCAGCGGGATCAGCTCCGCGAGCCGGGCGGCGCCGGACGTGGCGGGGCACGGCGCGACCATCCGCCGGTGGGCTCTGCTGAGCGTGGTGTTCTCGCTGGCCGGCGCGGTGCTGCTGGTCGTCACGCCGGGAGAGGTCTTCGACCGCATCGTGCCGTTCCTGGTGCTCGCCGGGTCGCTCATCCTGCTGCTGCAACCCGCCATCAGCCGCTGGCAGCGTGACCAGAACTGGAACCGTCCTGCGGTCCTGGGCGGTCTCGGCGGGGTCGCGCTCTACAACGGCTACTTCGGCGCGGGCTCGGGCATCCTGTTGATCGCGCTGCTGCTGTTCACCGAGGAACCGGTGCTGCACCGGGCCAACGCGATGAAGAACGTGATCCTGCTGGCGTCGGACGTCCTGCCGGCGGTGCTGTTCGCGCTCACCGGCACCGTCGCCTGGCAGGCGGCGGTACCGCTGGGCGCGGGAGCTGTCGTCGGCGGGCTCATCGGGCCCTCGATCGCCCGGCGGGTCCGTCAGGACGTCATGCGGTGGCTCATCGCCCTCTGCGGCGTCGCGCTGGCGGTGTGGCTGTACGCGACCGCCAGCTGATTTACCGCCGGGTAACCGGTCGCGGGCACGGTCGGGGCGTGAGATTCGTTTCTGTCGCGGCGGTGGCCGCCTTCGCGCTGGCCGGGATGTCGTCCGGGGTGGCGCACGCGGAGTCGGCGCCGGGTTGTGGTTCGGTGACGCAGATCGGCAAGACCGCCTACATCGGTGGTGACTCCCGGGGCGCGAAGGCGTCGGTGAAGCAGTTCAAGGGTTGTGGCAAGAACTACGCGTACATCTTCGTGTGGGACTCGTTCGCCCGTGAGGTCGGTGACTTCCAGATCACGGTGGCCATGGACGTGGCCGAGCAGATCAAGGGCCAGCGGACCTACCCCCGCAACCAGCAGGAGGGCTGGTCGGAGGGCACCAACTCGCTGACCCAGTGCACCCGTGCGGTCGGGGCCCTGAAGAACTTCGTGATCAGCGACACCTGGCTGACCGCCGAGACCGACTGGAGGTGCTGAGGATGAGGCGTTCGCTCGTGCTGGCCGGGGCGTTGTTCGTCGCGATGCTGTCGCCGGGGATGGCGCACGCGGAGTCGGCGCCGGGATGCGGTCCGGTCACCCAGATCGGCGGCACCGCCTACATCGACGAGGGCGGTGGCCCGGTCGCGTCGGTGAAGCAGTTCAAGGGGTGCGGCAAGAACTGGGGCTACGTGTACGTGTGGGACTCGTACCACAACAAGGGCAAAGACTACTACGTCACCGTGGGCGTCCTGACGCCGAACGGGACGCAGGGCTACGTCAAGGGCGCCAACCGCGACCGCGAGGTGTGGTCGAAGGGCACGGCCACGTTGTCGGTGTGCACGCAGGCGCAGGGGACCATGGTGGACAACCCCGAGTACGGGTACTTCGCGAACACGGACAAGCGCTGCTGAGGTGAGCTGATTTGATCGCGGCGGCGGTGGTTGTCACCATCGTCGCCGTGGTCTTCGCCTTTCAGCGCAAGCTGGTCTACTTCCCCTCCCCCGGTCCGGTGCCGTCCGCGCCGGACGTGCTGCCCGGCGGGCGCGACGTCCGGCTGGTGACGGCGGACGGCCTGCTGCTGGACGGCTGGCACTTCGAGGTGCCGGACGCGCGGGCGACGGTGATCGTGTTCCCGGGCAACGGCGGCAACCGGGAGGGACGGGTGCCGCTGGCCCGGTCGCTGACCGAGCGCGGGTTGTCGGTGCTGCTGTTCGACTACCGCGGCTACGGCGGCAATCCCGGTAAGCCCTCGGAGGAGGGGCTGACCTACGACGCGCGGGCGGCGCTGGACCTGGTCGACGGCCCGGTGATCTACCTCGGCGAGTCGCTGGGGGCGGCGGTCGCCGTCGAGCTCGCGACCCACCGCCCGCCGCTGGGGCTGGTGCTGCGGTCGCCGTTCACGTCGCTGGCGGCGGTCGGGTCGCACCACTACCCGTGGCTGCCGGTGAAGATGTTGTTGCAGGACAAGTACCCCGTGGCCGAACGGGTGTCCGGTGTGGACGTCGCGACGGTCGTGGTGCTGGGCACGGCGGACTCGGTGGTGCCGCCGGCGCAGAGCCGCGAAGTGGCGGCCGCGGCACGGGCGCGGCTGGTCGAGGTGGCCGGTGCCGATCACAACGACGCGGCGCTGTGCTCGGGTCCGCAGGTCGTCGACGCGGTGCTGTCAGTCGGCTGAGGGCGCGATCTCGCCGGAGCCGCGGCGCACGATGGCGGCCGGCACGACGGCGTGCACGGGTGGTGAGGTGTCGCCGTCGATGCGGGCGAAGATGAGTTCGGCGGCTTTGCGGCCGAGGCCGGGGACGTCCTGGCGCACGACGGTGATGCCGGGTTCGAGCATGTCGGCGAGCGGGAAGTCGTCGAAGCCGATGAGGGCGACGCG
Source organism: Lentzea sp. NPDC004789 (assembly GCF_053601075.1). Lineage (NCBI taxonomy): Bacteria > Bacillati > Actinomycetota > Actinomycetes > Pseudonocardiales > Pseudonocardiaceae > Lentzea > Lentzea sp. NPDC004789. Next base: position 313,996 of record NZ_JBSGBE010000010.1, read on the forward strand.
GTGCTGCACGCCGCGGGCGCGCAGCACGCGCATGGCGCCGACGGTGACGAGGTTCTGGGCGGTGAACAGGGCGGTGGGCGGCCGGTCGAGGTCGAGCAGTGCCCGCGCGGCGGTCTCGGCGAGGTCGGCGCCGTGCAGGTCGGTGCGCACGAGCTCCTCGCGCAGGGTGAGCCCGGCCTGGGCGAGGCCTTCGAGGTAGCCGGTGTAGCGCTCCTGGCTGGTCCACAGGGTGCGGCGGTCGCCGAGGAACGCGATGTCGCGGTGTCCGAGTGCGGCGAGCTGCAGGACGGCCTCGCGGGAGCTGTCGCGGTTGGTGGTGGTCACGCAGTCGGTGCCGCCGAAGGTGGGTGGCCGGTCGACGAGCACCATCGGGGTGCCGCGTTCGCGTTCCTGCTGCAGCGCGTCCTGGTGGCCGCCCGCGGCCATGACGACGACGCCGTCGACGCGGCGCGCGGACAGCGACACGAGCAGTTCGCCCTGCAGGGCGCGGTCGTCCTCGCTGCTGCCGGCGAGCACGAGCACGCCGTTCTGCCGGGCGCGGTCCTCGACGGCGCGCAGCAGGGCGGAGTCGAACGGGTTGGAGAGGTCCTCGAACAGCACGCCGATGGTGGCGCTGCGGCGGTCGGAGCGGCGCAGGCTGCTGGCGGTGAGGTTGGGGCGGTAGCCCAGGGTGCGGGCGGCGGCGCGGACGCGGTCGACGACCTCCGGGCCCGCGCCGGGCAGTCCGTTGATGACGCGCGAGACGGTCTTCGTGCTGACCTTCGCCAGTGCCGCGACGTCGCGCATCGTGGGTTCGCGTCTTTCGCCTGCTTGATCCATGTCTGCCCACCCCGGGTAACGCTTGCGTAACGCCCGCTTGTCGCGTCTTCTCCCAGAAAGCTAGCGTCAACGATGACGTAAAGGAATCCCCACTTCTCACGTAACCGCGCCCGCTTCCAGTCCGGTCGGTTACGTCAACGTTGACGTAGGAGGAGTCATGTCGCGCAGAGCGTTCGGGCTGACGGCGGTGGCGGTGCTGGCGCTGTCCGCGGCGGCCTGCGGGGGCGGTGGTTCGTCGGGCGGGACGACGCTGGTCGGCCTGGTGACCAAGACCGACACGAACCCGTTCTTCGTGAAGATGAAGGAGGGCGCCCAGCAGGCGGCCTCGTCCTCGGGTGCGACGGTGCAGTCGTTCGCGGGCAAGCAGGACGGCGACAACCAGACCCAGGTGGACGCGATCGAGAACCTGATCGCCTCGGGCGCGAAGGGCATCCTGATCACGCCGAGCGACTCGAAGGCGATCGTGCCGTCGGTGGACAAGGCGCGGGCGGCGGGGCTGCTGGTGATCGCGCTGGACACGCCGCTGGAGCCGGCGTCGGCGGCGGACGCGACGTTCGCGACGGACAACTACAAGGCGGGGCTGCTGATCGGGCAGTGGGCGAAGGCGAAGTTCGCCACGAACGGCAAGCAGGCCAAGATCGCGTTGCTGGACCTCAACCCGAACCAGGTGTCCGTGGACGTGCAGCGCGACCAGGGCTTCCTGGAGGGCTTCGGCGTCGACGTGAAGGACAAGAACAAGATCGGTGACGAGGCCGATCCGCGGATCGTGGGCCACGACGTGACCAACGGCGACCCGTCGGGTGGCCGCACGGCGATGGAGAACCTGCTGCAGAAGGACCCCGGCGTCAACCTCGTCTACACGATCAACGAGCCCGCGGCCGCCGGTGCCTACGAGGCGTTGAAGGCGGCGGGCAAGGAGAAGGACGTCGTGATCGTCTCCGTGGACGGCGGCTGTCCCGGCGTGAACAACGTCAAGGCCGGGGTGATCGGGGCGACGTCGCAGCAGTACCCGTTGAAGATGGCGAAGCTCGGCGTGGAAGCGGTGACGAAGTTCGCCAAGGACGGGTCGAAGCCGCAGAACACCGACACGGGCGTCACGTTGATCACCGACCAGCCGGCGCAGGGCGTGGAGTCGAAGGACTCGGCGTTCGGCCTGCAGAACTGCTGGGGCTGAGCCATGACGACGACGGCTACCCGGCCTCCCGCTCCCCTGCCGGAGCAGCGCGACCGTTCGATCCTGACCCGGTTGCAGCACCTGTTGCACGCGCAGGCCACGATCGGGCCCGCGGTGGTGCTGCTGGTGGCGGTGATCGTGTTCGCGCTGCTGTCGGACCGGTTCCTGACGCCGGGCAACATCTCGCTGATCCTGCAGCAGGTCGCCGTGGTGGGCACGCTGGCGGTGGGGCAGACGATCGTGATCCTGACCGCGGGCATCGACCTGTCGTGCGGGGCGATCATGGTGCTCACCTCGATCGTGATGGCCAAGGTGGCGGCGGGAACCGGCCTGCCGGGGCTGCCCGCGCTGCTGCTGGGCTTCGCGGTGGGCACGCTGTGCGGCCTGCTCAACGGTGTGCTGGTGACGAGGTTGAAGCTGCCGCCGTTCATCGTCACCCTGGGCACGCTGAACGTGTTCTTCGCGGTGAACCTCTGGTACTCCGGCAGTGCCACGATCCGCGGCACGGACATGCCGAAGCTGCTGCTGTGGACCGGGCAGACGTTCAACATCGCCGGCACCCGCATCACCTACGGCTCGATCATGCTGGTCGTGCTGGTGGCGGCGATGGCGTTCGTGCTGAAGAACACCGCGTGGGGCCGGCACGTCTACTCCACCGGTGACGACCTCGAAGCCTCGCGGCTGTCGGGCATCCGCACGGCGCGGGTGCTGCTGAGCGTCTACGCGACGGCGGGGCTGATCTACGCGCTGGCGGCGTGGACGCTGATCGGCCGCATCGCCTCGGCCAGCCCCCAGGCGGGCCAGACCGACAACCTGGACTCGATCACCGCGGTGGTGATCGGCGGGACGTCGTTGTTCGGCGGCCGCGGCGCCGTGGTCGGTTCCCTGATCGGCGCGTTGATCGTCGGCGTGTTCCGCAACGGCCTGGCCCTGGCCGGGGTGGACGTGCTGTGGCAGACGATGGCGGTCGGTGTGCTGATCATCGTGGCCGTGTCGCTGGACCAGTGGATCAGGAAGGTGAAGGCATGACCACGCCGGTGCTGCAGGCCACGGGCCTGGTGAAGCGGTACGGGAAGGTGACCGCGCTGGCGGGCGCGGACCTGGAGCTGCTGCCCGGCGAGATCCTCGCGGTGATCGGCGACAACGGCGCGGGCAAGTCGTCGCTGATCAAGGCCCTGTCCGGGGCGGTCGTGCCGGACGAGGGCGAGATCCTCGTCGACGGTGAGCCGGTGTCGTTCTCGTCGCCGCTGGACGCGCGCCGCGCCGGCATCGAGACGGTGCACCAGTCGCTGGCGGTGTCGCCGTCGCTGGACATCGCGGCGAACCTGTTCCTGGGCCGCGAGCGGCGCCGCAAGGGTGTGCTGGGGTCGGTGTTCCGGATGCTCGACCGGCAGGGCATGCGCGAGGAGGCGCGCCGTCAGCTCGACGCGCTGGGGATCATGACGATCCAGAACCCCGGCCAGGCGGTGGAGACCCTGTCGGGCGGCCAGCGCCAGGCCGTGGCGGTGGCGCGCGCGGCGGCGTTCGGCAGCCGGGTCGTGATCATGGACGAGCCCACGGCCGCGCTGGGTGTGCGGGAGTCCCGCGCGGTGCTCGACCTGGTGCTGCAGGTCCGTGACCGGGGTCTGCCGGTGATCCTGATCAGCCACAACATGCCGCACGTGTTCGAGGTGGCCGACCGCATCCACATCCAGCGGCTCGGCCGCCGCAAGGCCGTCGTGGACCCGAAGTCGGTGTCGATGTCGGACGCGGTGGCGATCATGACCGGGGCGATGGAGCCGCCGGAGTAGGCGCCGTGCGACCTCGTCCGGTGGATCATCGGACGAGGTCGCGGATCACCGACTCCAGCGGCGCGATGACGTTGCGGGAGGCCAGCAGTTCCTCCGACGCCAGCACCTTGTCGCGGCGCAGCCGCTGCCAGAACTGCCCTTCGACCGGGATCTGGAGCACCTCCAGCTCGAAGATCGGCCGGTGTCCCAGTTCCTGTTCGAGGTCGGCCATCAGCTCCTGGACCGAGTCCGAGAACCCGCGCCGGACGACGTCGCGGTGCCAGGCGTGTGCGACCTGCCCTGGCCGGATCGAGGCCGGTCACGGTGAGGTCGTGGCCGTTGCCGGTGGCGTCCAGCGCGGGATCGTCACCGTTGAACCAGGA